>CAZSWO010000021.1:0-4359 GCA_964611115.1 uncultured Gammaproteobacteria bacterium | reverse complement strand
CCGTCTTCAACAATATAGCCCATCTGCTCGATTTCGCTGCGCAGTTTATCCGAGGTATCAAAATCTTTCATTGCCCGCGCTCCGTCGCGCGCGCTCATCAATTCTAAAATTTCCTGCGGTAAATCAGCGGCGACTAATTTCAAACCGAGAATGGTATCAAAATCTTTAATCGTTGCCAACTTAATTGCCGGCGCTAAATCCGATTTTATAAGATTTTGAACAATCGCGATAGCTTGGGGCATATTAAGATCGTCGTTAATTGCTTCGCTAAAAGCCTTTTTTGTTGCTTCATCAACTACTCCCGATTCATTACCTAGGGCGGCAACGGCGCGGCGTAGATTAACTAAGGCGGCGCTCGCCTGCTCTAAAGCTTCTGGTTTATAATTTATAGCTTTTCGATAATGAGTCAGAAAACACATATATCTAAAAGTCAAAGGATCAATCTGCTTATTAATAGTTTCAGCATCAAGGGTTAAAAAGTTACCAGTGCTTTTCGCCATCTTCTCCCCTTCTCCTAAATTTAAAAATTCGCCGTGCAGCCAAAAGTTAAAAAATGGCTTACCGGTTACGGCCTCGGATTGCGCTATCTCATTAGTGTGGTGAATATTGATATGGTCAACGGCGCCGCAGTGAATATCGAGATGATCTTTTAAGAAATGTAAACTCATGGCCGAGCATTCGATATGCCAACCCGGAAAACCGGTTCCCCAGGGCGAATCCCATTCCATCTCTCGCTTACTACTCAACGGACTGAATTTCCACAACGCAAAGTCGGTTGGATTTTTCTTTTCAGCATTAGCTTCAACGCGCGCACCTTCTTTTAATTCGTCTAGTTTTAAATGACTTAACTTATTGTATTCAGGAAATTTAGCGGTATCAAAATACACTCCGTCCGAAGTTAGATAGGTAAAACCTTTGCTTTCTAAATCTTTTATCAAATCAATTTGTTCCTGAATAAAATCGGTCGCCTTGCACCAGGTATTCGGTTCGATAATATCAAGATTGTTCAAATCTTTTTTAAAGGCGGCCAAATAAAAATCCGCAATCTCCCAGGCCGTCTTAGCTTCTTTAGCCGCTTCTTGCACAATTTTATCTTCGCCCATGTCCCGATCGCCGGTTAAATGTCCGACGTCGGTCACGTTCATAACGTGATTGACCGTATAGCCGTTATATAACAAAACACGCTTCAGTATATCTTCAAAAACGTAGGTTCGGAGATTACCGATATGCGCGTAATTATAAACAGTCGGACCGCAGGTATATAAACCAACCGGGTCAGAGATTGGTTTAAATTCTTCTTTTGATCTAGAGAGAGTATTGTAGAGAAAAAGGCTCATGCCTACAGTATAGCAGAAAATTGAGCCGCCTCAGGGATTCGGACCCTGGACCTACGGTTTACAAAACCGTTGCTCTACCAGCTGAGCTAAGGCGGCCAGAAATATATATTGTGCGCTCAACAGGGATCGAACCTGTGACCATCGCCTTAAAAGGGCGCTGCTCTACCAGCTGAGCTATGAGCGCTAAAATGACAAGTTGCAAAAGCAAATTGCAACTTGTACATATATACCATGTTTTTTTGAACTAATCAAGCCCCGCTTGTGGCCGTCTTGATAACGAAGCTGACGAGGGCGTAGGAGATAAAAATGATAACTAAACCGAGCGAGGCCCAGATAAGTATATTCTTACCTTTCTCGATCGCTGAGCTATTACCGCCCGACAGCATCCAGGTAAAGCCGCCGTAGATAAACATTACGAGAGCCAAAGATCCAACGATGCCGAGAACGGCGTTGATAACGCGACCAATCAAGCTAGGCACAGTCGTACCCTCTCCAAGGGGATTAGTAAGAGAAACGGATTGAGGGGTTTTAGGGTTACCGGCGGTTTGATTACCAGCGGTTTGATCTCCTTGAGCTAGAGCCAGAGTTGGAACAATAACAAACATAGCTACAAAAAGAGCGAGGCTACTAATCTTCAGTTTCATCATAGATTTAGATTATATCTACAGTATAACATGTCCCTGTATAAAAAAAAGAGGACGCTTATATTTATAAGCGTCCTATGAATTTTCTATAAGCTTCTATTAGTATGTGACTTTAATAAGTTTTACATCGTTTCTCTTGCCAATGATTCGGATATTGCCTCCCCATTCAAAATAACGGGAGCTTTTTCCAGATGGCATAGGAATTGAAATGAAACCGTCCTCAGTCCTTTCTTTTATCTCAAAAGGTTGATCAGCAGAAAAATATGCTTTGCCCTTATCTCCCACTTTGCCGATTATGGTTTCATCCAACATTTGTGGTTGTGATTCTGTTTGTTGATTATTAATTTGTTTTGTTTCGACTTTCACTTCTTCTTTGGGTTTTAGGTTCTCGGTTGTTCGAACTGGTATGTAATATACCTTTCCACCGACATAGAAACCGTCGGAGATTGGGAAAATGACCTCATATACCTGTTCACCGCTTTTTTCATCTTCTATTACATCTAAGATCTTGGCTTTAATATCCTGTTCTGTGTTTTCATGCTTGTTCATATCTTCATCACTGAAAACACGAGAGCCTGATTTAATCAGGATCAGATCGCCTTCTTTATCGGTCAAGTTTACATTATGAGATGAACCGATTGTTTTTCTTTCAGCCCAATTAATCACTGCTTTACTTTGAATCGGAAATAAATAGTTTGTTATAAGAAGAAATACTACAACTCCTATCATGATAATCTGAGCCGCTAATGTTTTACCAGCAAAGTAGTGGGAAACAATATAGAAAAATACTGCTACCGCTGACCAGAGCATTAAACTTTCTATACTCATTGAGTTAAGAGGTTTAAGCGCTGCTACTGCTGCTAAAAAAGAAAACAATAAAGAAATAAATTGTGCCGGAGCCACTAAGCCAGTTAATTCACCATACGCAACCCGTGCCCACCTGTCTGAGCGGAAGATTGTGTATGTGATGTGAGCTATTATCTTGGCATATAACTTTCCTGTCTTAAAGCCCATTAAAAAAATCAGGCCGAAAGATATACCAAGAACTATTACGCCGGTTTTAGACCCTGCTAACCAAAATGCTCCGAAAAGCACGGATGCCATAAAGATGGATCCCCACATTGCTATCAGGAAAGTACCAACTGGCACTACTCCGTACTTTACCGAAAGTTTTTTCACCGCAGTGAAAATACCTGAAAAAATGTCTACTACGAATTCAATGAAGTTATTCACGTTATAATCTCCTGTTTTTTATTTTTATTTAATGTTATTTGCCCATCTTTTAAACCTTTTGGCTTGGTTACTAAGGGTAGAACCGGGAACAAATTGATCGTCTATCTTCTTTGCTACCGTTGTAGCTACTTCTGCTATCTCATCGAACGCTGAGGACATTGTTTCTTTTGTTGATCTGATTAAATCAGCTAGTGATTTTGGATCAACGTCTGTGGAGGGATCATCTTTTGATAAAAACGGCGAAAAGAATTTCTTCTTCTCTTCGGTCGTTAATGTCATGAATGATGCCATTTCCCGAGCGTTAAATTTTGATAACATTTCTACAAAAGCCATTTGATTCTTTTCGTTCATCTGCGACATTAAAATATTGAATTCCGCAAAAAACGCTTCAACATCTATATGACTCGCAAAACGAATCTGAGCATTGATAAGTAGCTTGGCAATATTTGCCATTAGTTTCTTCTTATCGGCCAATTGCTCGGGGGTCGCTTTGGGATCTTTTTCCGTAATATCATCCAAGCGATCGGCGATTTCTTGGGCTACATCAGTAACAAAGTTATCACCGAAAGGTCCAAGTCTCGTCCCCTGTCTAATTAACCATCCAAGAAGGATGGCGCTTGTTCCAGCCATTTGAGCGGTGGATTTCTCAAGCTTAGGAAATCTTTTAATAACTACATTGGCTACGCCTTTGGTGAACTTCGAAATCATATTTCTAGTTGCTGTATCCAAAGTATCGTTACCACCCTTAAAAGCTGTTTTTAAACCAGCCTTAAGATTAGACAACAATGAATTAAACATTTTTTCTCCTTGTTTTTATATTTTTATTGATTTTATTTACTTTTCAAAGAATCTTCCGTAAAGGAATGATGACCATATTATATCATACTAACCTATTTTTGTCAATACTCACCAAAAAAGCCCTCAAAAGGGCTTAAATAGCGGTTTTATTAAGGAAATTTATGATCCGAAGCTTTAGCGGAGGATTACTCAAGATGAGCGCGTTCTTCCCACTCCCCCAGCTCTTCTAAGAGCTTTGGGAAGGAACTAAGGTTTGGGGCCTGCTCTAAGAGACTTAGGGCCGCTTCACGCGCCTGCTTCATCATTACGAGATCATAAAAGTTCGCCATCTTCAATTCCGGAAAACC
>CAZSWO010000020.1:0-6689 GCA_964611115.1 uncultured Gammaproteobacteria bacterium | reverse complement strand
AAAAACTCCCCTCGCCACGCGTCAGCGTGGAGAGGGGTTAGGGGAGAGGTGAATTAAATGGAGGGGTTATTTTCCGTACTCGCAACCTTTACCCGAACAACGCGGGCCGTCCTTACCTTCCACCAGAGCAGAACCGCAGTCCGGACACTTCTCGCCGGTCGGTTGAGCATTAAAGGCGGTTTTACAATCAGGATATTGATCGCAGGCCCAGAAGATTCCGCGGCGTGATTTCTTTTGGACGATATTGCCTTTGCCGCAAACCGGGCAAGGAATTTTAGGCGCATTCGGGTCGGCGATATTTTTAATATTTTTACATTTCGGATAGGCGGTGCAGGCTAGGAAGGGACCGAAGCGTCCGACTTTGACGGCCATCGGCGAACCGCATTTATCGCAAACTACATCTTTGTGCTGTTCGTTTAAAGCTTTCAATTTTTCATCTTCTTCGGGCGACTTTTTCGCCATTGATTTGATGTTCTTACAATCAGGGAAATTCGAACAGGCCAAAAACGGACCGTAGCGTCCGGTCTTAACGAGCATCTTCGAACCGCACTTATCGCAGACCTCTTCAGATAGTTGTTCAGGCATAATATCTTCTTTTTTAATTGCTTCGTATTTCTCTGTTAGGTTTTTATGAAAGGGTTCATAAAATTCGCTGACAATCGGCTCCCAGGCTTTATTGCCTTCGGCAACTTCGTCGAGCTCACCCTCCATCTTAGCAGTAAATTCGAGATCAACGATAGTTTTAAAATGTTCAACCAATAAATCAATGACGATTTTCCCGATGTCGGTTGGCTGCAGGCGCTTATTTTCATCGCGAATAACGTAGTTGCGGGCTTCAATCGTTGAAATTGTCGGCGCATAGGTTGAAGGTCGACCGATGCCGTGCTTCTCTAGTTCTTTAACCAGAGTAGCGTCTGAATAACGCGCCGGCGGTTTGGTAAAATGCTGTTCCGGCTTTAATTCGATAAGTTCCAGTTTTTCTTTTTCGCTCATTTCAGGCAAAAGAGTTTCCTGACTTTTTTCCGAGGCGAGCGCGAGCCAACCGGCGAAGGCGACGGTTTGTCCGGTAGCGCGGAATTCTCCGTCGCCGGCGACGATGTCGATGCCCGTTTGGTCGAGCTGTGCTTCGCTCATCTGACTCGCCATTGCGCGCTGCCAAATTAAACGATAAAGCTTCAATTGATTCGGCGCTAAGAATTCCTTTAAGCTGTCCGGATTGCGCTGCGCTTCCGAAGGACGAATCGCTTCGTGCGCTTCTTGCGCGCCTTTGGATTTAGTTTTAAATTGGCGCGGTTTTTCCGCGGCGTACTCTTTGCCGAGGGTTTCAATAATATAGGCATGCGCCTCAGTTAGGAACTTTTCGCTCAAGTTAAGCGAGTCGGTTCTCATATAGGTAATCAAACCGATCGAACCTTCGGAGCCGAGTTCGATACCTTCGTATAGCTGTTGCGCGAGCATCATCGTTTGTTTGGCGCTGAAGCCGAGCGTACGGTTGGCGGCTTGTTGCAAGCTCGAAGTTGTAAAGGGAGCCGGCGGTTGCTTGGTCGTACGTTTCTTTTCAACCTTAGAAACGATATAATCGGCGGATTTTAAATTATCAACAATTTTTTGAGCGTCGGTCTCATTTGTAATGCCTAATTTTTCCAACGTCTTACCGGAAATTTTTGCAAGTTCGGCAACAAAGGTTTCGCCCTTGGTAGTTTTTAGTTCGGCTTCAATGCTCCAGTACTCATCGCTTTTAAAGGCTTCGATTTCGCGTTCGCGTTCAACAACTAAACGCAGAGCGACCGATTGAACGCGTCCGGCGCTCAAACCGCGCGCGACTTTCTTCCAAAGGAAGGGCGAAAGTTCGTAACCGACTAAACGGTCGAGGACGCGGCGGGCTTGTTGCGCATCAATCAAATCCTGATTAAGTCCGCGCGGACTCTTCAGCGCTTCTTCAATCGCTTCTTTGGTAATTTCGTGAAAGACGATACGAGAGATTTTATCGGCCGGCAATTTAAGCGCTTCGGCTAAGTGCCAGGCGATCGCTTCTCCTTCGCGGTCTTCGTCCGACGCCAGAATGATTTCCGTCGCTTTTTCAGCCGCTTTTTTCAGTTTAGTAACCGTCTTTTTGGCTTTGGTCGGAATGATGTAGCGCGGTTTGAAGTCATGTTCAATATCAATACCGATATCGGATTTCGGAAGATCGCGAATATGACCGAATGAAGATTCGACCGCAAAGCCCTTGCCTAAAAATTTTGAAATTGTTTTTGCCTTGGTAGGCGATTCGACGATGACGAGTTTCATTGATTCATTTTATTGCTTAGGTTGGCGCGTCCGAACATAGTTCATTCCGCCGAGATCTTTGACTAAACCCTTCATTTCCATGATAGTCAATCTACTGTTTACCATATTGATTGTCATTTTGGCAAGTCGAGCAATAAGATTGGCGTGCATTGTTTCCGCACCCAACAACTCGATGATTGCCATTTCTTCATTAGATAAAGGTAGTCGAGCTTGATGCATACTGCGCGTTTTCGCCGCTTCAATGCCGAGCGATTCTTTTACGTCATTGGCTCCCGTAACGGCTTTAGCGCCGGCGCGCAATAAGTTATTTGGGCCCTGTGAACTTTGGGCATAGATTGATCCCGGCACTGCAAAAACGTCGCGGCCTTCTTCGAGCGCGTAGCGCGCCGTTATTAAGGCGCCGGATTTTTCAGCGGCTTCAATAACTAAGGTTCCTAAACTCGAACCGGCGATTAAGCGATTGCGGCGCGGGAAATTAGTTTTAAAAGGCAGGGTTCCGGGCGGATATTCGCTGATGAGCGCGCCGCCGTTTTCAATAATTCGCTTGGCTGTTTGATAATTAGTGCGCGGATATATTTCATCAACGCCCGAGCCGAGAAAGGCAAGAGTTCGTCCGCCCGCCTCTACGGCGGACTCATGCGCAAGGCAATCGACGCCGAGCGCCAACCCCGAGATAATTGTAATTTCTGAGTTAACTAATTCTTTAATAAAATCCTCGGTCACTTCTTTTCCGTAAGAACTTATTTTTCTCGTACCGACAACGGCGAGCGGTAGTGCAAAAGTTTTTTCATCAATCGTTCCTCGGTAGTATAATAGGAAGGGCGGATCATAAATTTCTCGAAGCAGCGGCGGATACAACTCATCATCGAGGAATAATAACTTAATATCTTTCTTAGTAATTTGTTCAAGTAAGGCGTCGGGGCTAATTTTGTTTCTAAATTCTAAAAACAAAGAAACTGTTTCAGATTTAATGCCGCATTGTGAAAGCAATTGCGCCGGCGCTTGCCAAACCGCCTGCCATGATCCGAAAAAATCAAACAAAAGCTTCAGGCGTTTTGGCCCGAAACGTTGAAAATGGCTTAGCGCCACAAGATAATTCTGTCCCTCCATAGAATTATATATAATGGTACGCCTGCTTGGACTTGAACCAAGGACCCTCGAGGTATAAGCTCGATGCTCTAACCAGCTGAGCTACAGGCGCATGGATGTTACGACTCCCTCCTTTTTCTTTGTAGTCCCAAGGGGAATCGAACCCCTATTACCAGGATGAAAACCTGGCGTCCTAGCCGTTAGACGATGGGACCAGAACAAAATAAAACCGTAAAACCCAGTATAATAATAAAAACAAGGATTGTCAAGAATCTATTTGCCTTGACTCTTGCTACTATATACGGTAGGTTAGTAGATTGCATTTTCATGAAGACTATTGAACAACAAATTTTAGAAGCAATCGATAAAGCAGAGCATATTCTGATTGTCTTTAATCGTGCCTGGTCCGGCGACGCCGTCGCATCGGCTCTGGCTTTGCGTCTCTGGCTTTTAAAACACGGTAAGAAAGTCGAGGTTGCTGCCTCGCAGCCGTCGGCTGTTTCGATTTACTCATTCTTGCCCGGCTTTTCTTTCATCAAACCGCGGCTTGAAAACTTACGAAAGTTTATTATCTCACTAAATATTACCAGCGCTAAAGTCGCACAGATCGAATACCAACTTGAAAAAGAAAAACTCGATTTTATTATTTCTCCGAAAGACGGATTCTTTACGAACAAAGATATTACGTCCCGCTCCAGCGGATTTTCTTATGATCTTATCATTGCGCTCGACACGCCGGATCTCGAATCGCTCGGCGAACTATACGATAACGATACGGCCTTCTTTTTTGAAACAACTCTTATCAACATTGACCATCAAGCCTCGAATGATAATTACGGTCAAATCAATTATGTAAACGTTAATGCGGTTGCCGCCGCTGAAATTTTGTACGGATTGTTTGAAGTAAAAAAAGAAGAGATAGATTCGGAAATCGCGACCTGTCTCTTAGCCGGATTGATTGCGGAAACCAAAAGTTTTAAGACGGCCAACGTAACGCCTAAAACGCTTGCCATCGCCGCCGATTTAATTGTTCGTGATGCGCGCCGCGAAGAGATCATTAATGCGGTTTACCGCTCGCGCCATATCAATGTCCTTAAACTTTGGGGTTCGGTGTTGATGAATCTGCAAAGCGCTTTTGATAACCGCATCGTTTGGTCGATGATTCGCGCAGCCGACTTTAGAGCAACCGAGACTAAGCCGGAAAACCTCGCTGATGTCATTGATGAATTAATCGTTAGCATGCCGCAGGCGCAGGTTATTGTTCTCGTTCACGAAATTGAACACGCCGACGGTCGCAAGGATATTAATGCGATTGTGCACAGCGTAAAAAATTTCGACGTCTTTACGCTTGTTCAGCCGCTAGAAGCCAAGGGAACGCGGACGACGGCGACGATTTCATTAAGCGAGGAGTTGCCGCTCGCGGCCGAGGAATTGATTGCTCGAATTGAGGAAAAAATGCGCCGGCTCGAGAGCTAGGGCGCATGTCTTGAAAAAACAAAATCAGCATGCTATTGTATGCTACATTGCGACCGCTTAGCTCAGTTGGTTAGAGCGTTACGTTGACATCGTAAAGGTCAGTGGTTCGAGTCCACTAGCGGTCACCAGAAACAACAAATTAAGAAATGGCTTAGGTCGTTTCTTTTAATTTAAATATTTGTAGAGAATAATGAGGGCGGAAATCGCGTAACAGATTCCGTGCGCGACATGAACCTTCCACAGTGCGGGCGTATGATTAAAAAGACGTTTGAAAAGGCGTTGATTAAAGGTTAAATTAGCATCAATTGTTTGCCCCGCTTTTTCGCGCCAATGTTTTTCTAGCTTAGTCAGCGGACAACCGCGCCAGGGTAGCGGGGCGACGATGTTGATAATGATGTATAAGAAGAAATAGGGTGCGTAATCAAGTCCCCAATAAAGTAGGAAGAAAATCTGAAACAAAGACATCCACGTCCAAAGCAGGTGGATGACGAAAACAGTTTCAGCGTATTTCTTATACTGCGTCATAGTTCTATTCTAGGCTATATTGCCCAAAGTTACAATCTGTTGCTATGATGGGAGAACTATTCATATATATGCATTTTAAAGACTACGAAAAGAGAGCTTCAAAAACCGCCCAATACCCCTCTATCGGTAAACGCTATGTCTATCCCGCTTTAGGGTTAGCTAACGAATCCGGCGAAGTTCTCGGTAAGATTAAAAAAATATTTCGTGATCATGATGGCAAACTGAGCAAAGAATATAAGCAAGCTATTAAAGATGAACTCGGTGATGTACTCTGGTATCTCGCAATGTTGTCTAAAGATTTAGGATTAGAACTTGAAGACATCGCGCAAGCAAATATTAAAAAACTTTCAAGCCGTGCCAAACGAGGTAAGATCAATGGCGATGGCGATAAACGTTAAAACTATGGATTACGATGTAATTATTATCGGTGCCGGTGCTGCCGGTATGACCGCTTCAATTTACGCTTCGCGTTATACGCTCAAAAATGTTGTCATTGGCGATATTCTCGGCGGAACAACAACCGAAGCACATAAGATTTATAACTGGCCGGGCGATCCGGGGATTACGGGTTTTGAATTGATGGATAAGATGGCTAAGCATGTTAAAGAATCCGGTGGCGAAATTTTATCCGATATCGTTACCGATGTTGTTAAAGAAAAAGAAGGGTTTACGATTACGACCAAGCGCGGAAAAACCTTAACGGCTAAAACCGTTCTCTTTACGTCGGGTACGAAGCATCGTCATCTCGGCATTGATCGCGAAGCGGAATTGTCCGGCAAAGGCGTTGCCTATTGCGCGACCTGCGATGGAATGTTGTTCCGCGGTTTGAATGTTGCCTTAGTTGGCGGCGGCAACTCGGCGATTTCCGCGGCGCTGTACATGGCTGATATTGCAAAACAAGTCTACGTTATTGTTCGCGGTCCGGAATTAAAAGGTGAACCGGTGTGGCGCGAAGAATTGAAGAAGCGCGAGAATGTAACAATAATTCCTAATGCAAATATTAAAAGTTTAATCGGCGTCGATAGACTTGAAGCGCTTGAACTTGATAATGGTTCGGAGAATATTGCGGTCGACGGTTTATTCGTTGAAATCGGTTTGGTTCCGCAGACTGAACTCGCGAAAAAGCTCGGCGTTGAAACAACTGACTTCGGTTATATAAAAGTTAATCCTGATATGTCGACTAATATTCCGGGTGTGTACGCCGCCGGCGATTCCTCGAATGCCTCTAATAATTTTCATCAAGTTGTAACAGCCGTCGGCGAAGGCTCGGTCGCCGCTGACGCAATCTACAAAGCCTTGAGTGTAAAATA
>CAZSWO010000019.1:4841-7924 GCA_964611115.1 uncultured Gammaproteobacteria bacterium | reverse complement strand
GACCCATATACTGAGCCGTTGCGCGGATTTGAACCGCGGACCTACTCCTTACCATGGAGTTGCTCTACCAGCTGAGCTACAACGGCGAATGACAAGGCGAGAAATAATTCACCCTCCGAAACATCAGTGAAGGAGGGTTAGAGCTCGCCAATCCGTGTCCGAAATTGTTCGAGCTTTTGATTCTCTGGATTGGCAATCTCGAGCTTTTTAAGGGCATCAAGAGCCGTTATTTTGTCCTTTTTAATTATACTGACTTCAATCAATCTGTCAAGGTAACGGGGGCTATTTTGCTCGATTTTCAAAGCCCGCTTAAGCGCCGTGATACTTTTGGCTAGCTCCCCTGTTTCTTCATATACCAAAGAGAGCAGATAATGAACCTGAGCCATTTCTATGTCTTTTTGATTCAATTCAGCACCTTCTTCTACAACTGTATCCCGACGCCGCAACTGCAAAGCATGCTCAAGCGTTTGCTTAGCTTCGTCAAAACTTTGCTTGCGATAATAGACATCACCCAAGTCTCTAAAGGCGGAAAAGTTATGCGGATTCAAACCGATAATCTCAATATACTTTTTTTCAGCCGCTTCAAGGCGATCATTAGAAACCAATTCTTCAGCTTCGGACAATAAAACATCAATGCGTTTATCGATCTCCTGATTAAGCGATGCCTCTCGGTTAGCTTGAGAACGTTGCATCGCGTTGAGCGCATCGTAAAACCAATCGAAACCGTTTCGCAGTAAACGCGAAACCGGCTTTACCAATCGAATAATCAAAAAACTCCATTTGCTCAAACGACGGCGCAAACGGTCGGCAATAATTTGTTGTTTCAATACTCGAGCTCGTTCGCTCGCAACCTGATCAACATCGATGTTCGCGAGCAAACCGAATTTACGTCCAACAATAATTCCGGCAACACTTAAGGAAAGAATTACAATGGCAATTCCTATACTGTATTCCATATGATTAATTCTTAGTTAAGAAACGACGCGCAGCTTCGGGCGCCTGTCCATCATAAATTACCGCCGCTACGGCGTTCGCCAAAGCAATCGCTTCTTTGAGAGAATGTTGATGAATATTTCGTCCTAAGGCGGCGCCCCCCGCGCCGAAACGATGAACCTGAGAATAGATCGACGATAACAAATCGCTTGAGTCAACCGTTGTTCCCCCGGCAAACAAAACATTAGATCGTCCGGCCGCACTTATAATTTCACTCAATGCTTCGGTCGACATCGGTTCCGGTCGATTGACTTTAATAAAATCAGCACCGAGCGCCGTACCGACGTTAACCGCGCCGGCAATAAGATGTGCGTCAAATTTATTAACAACCGCTTTACCGCGCGGATAGACCCAGATAATTGCGACTAAACCGGCTTGGTGCGCCTGCCAAACAACTTGCGCCGCTTCGCGCAACATTGCAGCTTCAAAGGTACTGCCAAGATACACAGTATATCCAACCGCCGGAATAGTTAATTTTGATTGGCGGGCAAATTCAACAACTTCACGAACATCAAACCAAGCGGCGCTATAGGGTTCGGCCTGCGTTTCAGAAAGTATATTTGTTTTAGAATTGAGCTTAACGATATAGGGAACCTTCGGATAGCTTGCTCCGTAACGAGCAATCAAACCTAATTGCGTCGCGAATCCGCCAACGCGGGACGACGCTGCGATTCTAAACATATGCTCCGGACTGGCGTCATCAGCCGGAATACCTTCACCGTAAAAATCATCATTAAGATGTTCAACGCGTTGATCGCCGGCAAACAAAAACAATCGACCAGTACCCTTAGTAAGTAACTGAAGATTTTTTAAATATTCGTTCTTTTTATTAGCCGGAACATCGGCCGGCGCTGTTAATTTTGACATTTCGTGTTTCATATTTTTAGTCTATCACACGCTCGGCTAGGCGGTAAAATTCGCGCGCTTTAAGCGAAGCGCTACCGACCAGAAAGCCGTCAACACCGGATTTCATAATCGGAACAACAGTTGTTTCATCAATACTGCCGCCGTAGAGAACCGCGCAGGCGCGATCCGATCGCTCGCCGAAGTAACGGCGCAATAAAACACGAATAACATCAGTCACATAGGCAATCTCTTCGGGTTCAGGAACTAAGCCGGTACCGATCGCCCAAATTGGTTCATAGGCAACGATCAGCGATTGTCCGATGCCGAGCGATAAACCGTCGAGCGCTTCGGCTAACTGCCGCGATAAAACTTCTTCTCGTTCATCTTGTTCATGATCCTCGGCTGATTCACCAATACAAAGAATCGGCGTTAAATGACGCGTCGCCAAAGCCGCTTCAATCTTACGTCGTATCATCCAATCTTCTTCGCCTAAATATTCGCGGCGTTCACTGTGTCCGATAATAACGTATTCGGCGCCGAGCTCGTTTAAATCTTCCGGCGAAATTTCTCCAGTAAAGGCGCCCGCCTTCTCCCAAAAAACATCTTGTGCACCGACGGCAACCGGCGATGATTCTAACATTTTACATACGAAGGGCAGGCTCGTGAATGATGGGCAGACTACGATATTGGCCGAGCTTTTTTTAAAAAGCTTGCCGTATTCCTTGGCCAGCGCGATACTGTCCTTGATCGACAAATTCATTTTCCAGTTAGCGACAATAAACATATTATTTACTATTGTCCCATAGATAGGCCCCGAGCGTCCAGTCCAATATTTCCAAGGTTTCCGAGAAACGCTGGCTGTCCTGCGGCGCTCCCAAAACCACGGTTATAAAATGACGCTCACCGCTTTTAAAGCTTCCGGCAAAACAGTAGCCCGATTCATCAAGGTGTCCGGTTTTTCCGGCTAACAAAACGCTTTTACTAAAAACTCGACCTAACAATTGATTGGTCGAAGTAACCTCTCGATCGACGCTTTCGGAGACCTTAAAACGAAACTTATATATTTTCAAAGCTTTGCTTATTTCTTGATTAGCCAAGGCCCTTTCAGCAAGTTTAGCAACTCCCACCGCGGTCGCTTTATTTTCCGGATTAAGTCCGGTCGGATCGGCAAAGTTAGCATTGGCAATTCGCAATTCTTTAGCTTTCAAATTCATCTTAGCCACAAACTCCTCTTCACTTAAACC
>CAZSWO010000019.1:0-4741 GCA_964611115.1 uncultured Gammaproteobacteria bacterium | reverse complement strand
TAATCAAAGACGCGAGCTCCGCTTTCCGTATCGAAAACCACGGCGCTCCCCGCCTCTAGTTTCGGCTTTACCTGCTCAAGTGCCGTTGGAACGGAGCGCTCAGGAATAGTTACAAAGGTTTTCTGATTCTGATTTTTAAAACCCGGCACAAAATTCAATACCGCAAGATAGAGAGCGAGAAAAATAATGCCCACTAATGCCGGCATACTATGAAGCTTCGGCTTCCGCTCCGGCCAATATCCGATTGAGCGAATCGTCGGCTGATAAACGATTAAAGTCGGGCAATTCAGTTACATCTTTAATGCCGAGAAAACGAATGAAGTCGAGCGTTACGCTATAATAGGTTTCGGCTTTTTTCTTATCTTCTTTAGCTTCAATCAAACCGTGCAATAGTAAGTTTCTTAGAATCAACGAGCAGTTAACACCGCGAATACGATCCAAGTCGGTTTTCGAAATCGGGCCGCGATAAGCGATAATCGTCAAAGATTCGACGCTTGGACGAGTTAATTCCCCCATAGTTTCATCCTTGATAAATTCTTTGATCAAATCGGCTTCTTCCGGTGCGCTCACCATCTGATACGTGTTTGACTGCTTAACGAGGGCGACGCCGCGCTGTCCATCGCGACATTCATCCGCTAACTCGGCGAGCGCCGCTTCGATTTTTTCAACCGGCGCCTTCGTTAAATCGGCCAAATCCTTAACCTTGAGCGGTTTAGCGGCGACGAACAACAGGGCTTCCAATGAGGCTTTTAAGTTCATATCTTAGTTTGATTTTCTAATTCTAATTTAAAAATTTCAATTTCGGAAAAAAGTTCATCTTGATCGGCGCTGATCGTTCGTTGTTTCATCAACTCAAGCATCGCAAGGAAACTAACGATAACTTCAACCTTGGACTCGGCTTTACTTATTAACTCGGAAAAACGTGAACGGATTTTTCCGACTACCGTGTCTTGAATCATCTTAATCTTCTCCTCGATGTTTATCGCCATCATAATCATCCCCTCCTCAAGTTTTTCCTCGATGACGGGTTTGATATTCAAGATAACTGTTTTAAAAATTTCCGCCATCATTGCAATAGTCAGATTCTTAGGCGGTGAAAAAATGCCGAGATTAGCAACTAAGGCTTTGCGATTAAATTCGCGTTGAAACATAAAATGCTTTCCGGCGAGCATCTTCTCGATTTTTTTCGAAGCTTCCAAAAATTCTTTGTACATTCGTAACTGCTGTTCGAAATCCTCGATCGCCTGTTCTTCTTCGGGTAATAAATACGGTAATAAAGCCTTGGCTTTTATTAAGAGAAGACGTGAAGCTACAACAAGAAAATCCGCGATCTCTTCCGGATTCAAATCATTCATTGATTTGAGGTGTGCGATGTATTGATCGGCGACCTTCGCTAAACTTAATTGCGTAATATCAAGCTCAGCCTTATCGATTAATTTAACCAATAACGCTAGCGGTCCCTCGAATTGTTCGAGTTTAATAATCATGAACTAATCAACAAAGGTTTATAATCCAAAGATTCTAACATTGAACTAATATCAGAATATTTTTTTCCACATAACATTCCGCCTGCTAAAAACTTTTCCTGCGTAACTTCCCTGCCAAGCCAGTTCGGTGCAATAAAGGATTCTTTTTCTCCGGCTGAATTAAATTCAACGTCTACTAAAACGAGTCCGGCTAAATCTCCCTTGAATACATCAACTTCATACAAACGACCGTTCTCGAGATAGAGATATCGTGTTTTAGCAACCCGTTTTCCGGGAACTATCGAAAGATCACTGTATTCTTCTTCTGATAAAGAAATAGTATTCTCAATTTGATGAGATGAATCGCCGGCAACCGCGGGACGTTTATTGGTTATTTCATAAACCGAGCCCGACTTTCTAATCCGTAAATACGGATGCTCAACTGACGCCGGAATATAAATATCGAGCATCTCTTTTGCCTGCGATTGTCCTAAACCGGCGGGCAATTCTTTCGGAAGATAGGTCAATTCAAATTCATCCATATTATCTAAGTGGAACGGTTTTGGCGTCGCCACCCTGATTATTATAATCAATCGCTTTCAATTTAAGACATTGATAACCGGCCTCGTGCTGCCAGCGATCTTCATTATTCGGATACATAGCGCGGCTCTTATCGTCCTTATTGCTCGTTCTAAAATCGGCGCAAAGTTCATAATTAAGAGCATCAACTTTTTTGTATTCATACATTTTGCCGCTGACCGCATCTTGAAAAATCGCTGAATTAAGATAGGCGGCCTCCTGACGTGCCTGATCTAAGTTATCTGGCAATTTTTTGGTTTTTGTGTAATAGCTATTAATTGCACTGTCAATTTGAGAAAAATTATTTAATGTACCTTCGTCATATTTACGGTCGCGCGCTTCCGCCGGCGATGTCGCAAAGAAAAAGCTAAAAACTAAAGAGCCGACAGTCAAAACAAGTCCACCGATAAGAAAACCTAGTTTAACCATATCTTTCTTTTTAGCCGAATCGCGGCGAATGTCATAAAAATAATAGCTGAAAATTCCACCGGCAATTACAAAGACGGTCAAAACTTTATAAATAAATTTAGAAGTCAATTCACCATCCAAAAAATTAGACAATGTAAATATCAACCAGAAGATCATAACAACCGCCGAAACAAAGAGAATGAAATAAACCAGCCAGCGGCGAATCGCTGCGTCGGTGTCGAGGTTACCTTTAACTAAACTATTTTCCAAGGATCGCATCGTCAAAAAATAAATCGGCGCAGCAATTACCAGCATCGAGATTGCCGCTGTCAGCGGCATAGCCGCGCTCGAATAAATTCCCGGCAAATCTTTTATAAAATAATTAATTCCATTAAAAAGGATTTGTCCGACGCCGAGCGCTGTAAACAATAAAGCGACCAGCGAGAGCATATAGAGAAACGCATATTTCGCGTTGTTGTGTTTGCCTAAGATCATAAAATTAAATTAATTATTGTTTCTTAATTGTTATTTGTAAATCATCAAGCTGATTTTGGTCAACGGCGCTCGGACTATCCATTAAAAGATCGCGACCCTGTCCGTCTTTCGGGAAAGCGTACATGTCGCGAATCGAATCCCATTCATTCAAAACCATCAAAATGCGATCGACGCCGGGAGCGTTGCCGGCATGTGGCGGCGCGCCAAATTTAAAGGCGCGAATCATTCCGCCGAAACGACGATCAACTTCTTCGCTCGGATAACCGGCAATTTCAAAAACCTTATATAATAATTCCGGTTGATGATTTCGTACCGCGCCGCTAGAAACTTCAAAACCATTCAACACTAAATCATATTGATAAGCTAATAACTCAAGCGGATCCTTAGTCTTAACCGCCTCCATCCCGCCTTGAGGCATCGAAAATGGATTATGTCCAAAATCAATCGTTCCGGGTTTCAACTCGGAATATTCATACATTGGGAAATCCGTAATCCAGCAAAAGGCCGCTAAACCGGCATCAACCAGATTTAAACGCTTAGCACAGTCAACTCGAATAATACCGAGGGCTTCACAGGCCTCACGCCAGGTTCCCGCCGCAAAGATTACTAAGTCGCCCGGCGCAGCGCCAACTTTTTGTGCGGCCTTCATTAACATTTCCGCTGAAATTGCCTTAGACAAAGAACTTTTAATCGAAGCGTCCGATTCAACCGACAAAGTCGCAAAAGTCGCTATATTCTTTCGGGCGACTGACTCTTTTAATTCATCAAGTATTTTTCGGCTAAAGTTAGCGGCTGTATCAACTCGCATTGCGTAAACTTTTTCCGCAGAATCAAAACCGGAAAAACCGGAATTGCTAAAAATTGCCGAGACATCATTAATCTCGAGTCCGTAGCGCAAATCAGGTTTATCGCTGCCGTATTTTTCCATCGCTTCGCGCCAGGCCAAACGTCGGAAACGTCCGTCAGCCTCGAGACCGATTACTTTTTTAGAACTGAATTTCGCAACCGTTTCTATCATCAACGGTTCCATTATTGCAAAGACATCTTCTTGCCCCGCAAAACTCATTTCCATATCGAGCTGATAAAATTCACCGTAGTGACGATCGAGTCGCGTATCTTCATCGCGGAAGCAAGGCGCTAGTTGAAAATATCTATCTAAACCGCCCACCATCAATAATTGTTTAAACTGCTGCGGTGCCTGCGGCAGAGCATAAAACTTTCCCGGATATAAACGAGATGGAATTAAAAAGTCGCGCGCGCCTTCGGGGGAAGAGTTCGCCAAAATCGGCGTCTGCACTTCAACAAAATTATGCTTATGAAAATATTCGCGCAAAAATGTAAAATAATCGTCTTTAGTTTTAAGCATCGCTTGCAGCTTCGCACGGCGCAAATCTAGAAAACGATATTGTAAACGTAGCGCCTCATTAGTTTGCGAAGCTTTTTCTTCACTGTTTATTTCAAAAGGCAAAACTTCGGATTCGCTTAAGACTTCTAATTTCGTAACATTAACTTCAATTGCGCCCGTCAACATTTCCTTATTAACCATTTCCTCCGGACGTTCAACAACAACGCCTTCAACGCGAACAACAAATTCGCTACGGACCGAAACCGGATCTTTACAGACTAATTGCGTAATTCCGTAGCGGTCGCGCAAATCTATAAACAAAACTCCGCCGAGGTCGCGGCGGTTATGGACCCAACCGGTCAGAATAACTTTTTTGTCTTTGTCTTCGCGGCGCAGTTCGCCGCAGGTGTGGGTTCTCATCATAAAGCATTTTCGATCGCCGCCGGTA
>CAZSWO010000018.1:2488-9124 GCA_964611115.1 uncultured Gammaproteobacteria bacterium | reverse complement strand
AAGAAGAAAGCTGCTAAGCGTCCGGCTAAGCGTAAAGCTGCCAAGCGCAAGAAATAGTTTTTAATTTGGAACAAAAGCCCTCCGTTTTTCGGGGGGTTTTTGTATTGTGGCAAAATGGACTTTTTAGGGGGGCTTAGATATACTGAAAATACTATGAAAATACAAGAAATCCTTGATCGCGGCGTCGAGCGCGTTTACCCGAGCCGAGAAGCTTTGGAGAAAGCGCTTAAAAGCGGTAAGAAATTAAGCTTCTACGCCGGTTTTGATCCGAGCGCCCCGTCGCTCCATATCGGCAACGCGATTCAGCTCGCCAAGCTGGCCCAGCTTCAAGCCGCGGGCCATTCGGTTATTTTTTTGGTTGGCGATTTTACCGGTATGATCGGCGATCCGACCGATAAATCAGCCGCTCGAAAACAGCTAACCCGCGACGATGTTAAGACGAACGCTAAACTATGGAAGAAACAAGCTTCGGCCTGGCTTTCATTCTCCGGACGCAATGCCGCGGAAGTTAAATACAACAGCAAATGGTACGATAAGATGTCGGTTGAGGATTTTATCCGACTTGGTTCGCATTTCTCGGTCCAACAGATGATTATCCGCGATATGTTCCAAGCGCGTATTAAAGAAGAGAAGCCGATTTATCTTCATGAATTTTTATATCCTTTGATTCAAGGTTATGACTCTGTCGCTATGGAAGTCGACGGCGAAGTCGGCGGCAATGATCAGACCTTTAATATGTTGGCCGGACGCGACTTGCTTAAGGCGATGACGGGGAAAGAAAAATTCGTTATAACGAGTAAGTTGTTAGTCGATAGCGAAGGCAAGAAAATGGGAAAGACGACGGGCAATATCGTTAATCTTAATGAAACGCCGGAAAATATGTATGGTCAAATTATGGCCTGGCCTGATTCTATTCTTTCGACCGCCTTTGAACTTTGTACACAATTGAGCTGGGAAGAAGTTAAGAAAGTTCAGGAACGCCTTAAGAATACAACGCTTAATCCGCGCGATTTCAAAATGAAGCTGGCGCACGAAATTACTAAGATTTATCACGGTCTTAAAAAAGCCGATGCCGCCGAAGCGCATTTTGTAAAAACGATTCAGAAAAAAGAAGCCCCGGATGAAATCCCCGAAGCCAAAGTTAAGTCAACTAATATAGTTGATGTGTTGGTTGAAACTAAGTTGGCTAGTTCAAATAGTGAAGCTCGTCGCTTGATTGAACAAAAAGGAGTTAAGGTTGATGGTCAGATTATTTCCGACTCTAAATATAATGTGTCTGTGCCATCAGTGGTTCAGAAAGGCAAACGAGATTATCGTCGTATTGTGAAATAAGATGTACGCATTAGATAAAATCAAGAGTGATCTTGTTCAAACAATAAATAAAATTATAAAAAACCCGGCGGTATCTGTGGTCGATTTTGTGCCGACTCCGCAAGCCGAGTTGGGCGATATCAGCTTGCCTTGTTTTTTATTAGCAAAAGCTTTAGCAAAAAATCCGGCGGAAATTGCGGCTGACTTAGCGTCGCGTTTGTCTAACATCGAATGGATTGAAAAAGCAACGGCAGCCGGACCATATCTTAATATTACTTTAAATAGCGTGGCGAGCGCCGCGATATTAAAAGATATTGAAAAGCATGGCGCTGAATACGGCAGCAATAAAAGCGGCGCTAAAAAACGGTTGATGATCGAGTATTCTAACGCCAATACGCATAAGGAATATCATGTCGGTCATTTGCGCAATATTGCCTACGGCGACGCGGTAAACCGTATTTTGGCCGCTAATGGCTGGAAAGTCTATCCAGTCTCATATATCAATGATTTCGGGATTCACGTCGCTAAAACCCTCTGGTGGCTCTACCATAAAGAGAATAAGGCGGCTCAGGAAATTATTAAAAAAGGTATTGAGAATAAGGGCTATTTCTTGGGTCAGCAATATGCGCAGGCTACGCAGGAGCTTGAAGCTCGCGCCGAAGCTAAAGGCGAAGTTTCTGAAGTTATGAAGGCAGTCGAAAGTCGCCGCGGCGAGATGTATTCGCTTTGGAAAAAAACCAGGCAATGGAATATCGATCATTTCGATCGTATCTATAAAGAGCTTAATGTTAAGTTTGCAACTATTTTTTATGAAAACGAATTTGTAAAACAAGGTTCGAAAATAGTGGCGGAATTATTGGCGCAGGGAATTTTAAAACAGAGCGACGGAGCTGTGATTGCCGACTTAGAAAAATATAAGCTCGGAGTTTTGGTAGTATTGCGTTCCGACGGAACGGCTTTATATCCGGTGGCTGATCTAGCCTTAGCAATTGCCAAAGTTAAGAAATATAAATTAGATTCTTCATTATACGTTGTTGATATTCGCCAAGGACTGTATTTTGATCAGTTATTTAAATTGCTCGAACTTTACGGCATCAAAGCCAACTTTGCTCATCTTGGTTATGACTTTGTAAAATTGCCATCGGGAATGATGTCGTCGCGCAGCGGCAATATTATTCCCTATGAAGATTTGAAAGCGATGGCGCTTGAGAAAGCAAAATCAGAGATTATTCAGCGCCATAGTGATTGGTCAACAAAAACAATTAATCATGTGGCATCAGTGGTTGCCTTCGGCGCTTTGAAATTTGAAATGATTAAGGTCGGGGCTGATAAGTCGATTACCTTTGATATTGATAGCGCCCTGCGTTTTGACGGCTTTACCTCGGCTTATTTGCAATATACCTATGCGCGTATTCAAAGCATTAAACGAAAGGCAACGCCGGCCTTTAAGAAATTAAAAGTCGATTATGCTCAATTGAACGACGTTCGCGAAAAATCACTGATTATTAAGTTGGCGTGTTTTCCGATCGCGATCAGCGCCGCGGGAGAAAAGAAAGATCCGGCGGAAATCGCTAAGTATGTTTTTGATCTTGCGCAAGCGGCCAACGATTATTATCACGCCGTACCGGTTTTGAAAGCGGATCAGGCGACCGGCGCCGCACGTTTGGCTTTATTAAATTCAACCGCTTTAATCATCAAACAAGCCTTGAATCTTTTAGGAATAGAAGTTGTTGAGGAAATGTAGAAGGGGATAAGTCGGAAAAAATACTAAGATTAAAGACCTTGAATGGGGTCTTTTTTCTTGCTATATTTGTCATACCTCTCCGTATTAATTTTTAATATAGAGATATGATAAATGAAGAAGAAAATATGGAGCTTAAAGAAGTTCTAAAAATTGCCCTTGGGAGTCTTGATGACAAATTTAATAAAGTTTATCAACAGATTGAGGACTTAAAGGATACTATGAATACCCGTTTCGATACAATCGAAAAACGGCTGGATAATCATGAAGAGAGATTAAACCGTATTGAATCGAATATGGTTCAAAAAAGTAGCTTTGAAAGTCTTGTTAAAATATTAGAGAGAAAAGAAGTGATTTCTAAATACGAAGCCGCTCATGTTTTAACCCCAACTATAAACAATTAAACCGATGGTATGTATCACAAACCATTGGAACTATGGAATATTGAACACGCTCGGAATCTCATTGGGATTATCGAGGCTATATTACGGTATTCAGAGGCAAATAAGTTAAAAGATTTCCCGCAAATCAAGGTATATGCGGAAGAAGCGATCGAACAGTGCAATAAAAGAATTAAAGATGAAATTAATTCTTTGATTATTAAGAGAAGAGAGCTTATCTCACAACAGCCCCGAATTTTTCTATCGTGACTTCTTCTAGTTTTTTGTGTTTAGCATCAACCTCTTCACTGGTAAGAGTTCTGTCTAATGATCGATAGACAGTGCGGAAGGTATAGGAAATTTTATCTTTTCCGAATTTTTCTTCGTTTTCGTAGGTATCAAGCAGTTTCACTTCCTCTGTCATTTCCGTTCCGGCAATTTCACGAATTAATTCGTAGTACGCGTTTAAATCGAAATCTTTGTTTACGATAAAGGAAATATCACGGACTATCGGTGGATATTTTGAAACCGCTTGAAAGACATGGTCTAAGTCGGCTAATTGTTTCGTAACGCGCTCATCGTCGGAGTAGAGAAGACGGATGTCGGGAATCTGTTGCTTGATCATTGCTAAACGATCGGAGCCGAAACCGAAGGCCCAGGCATTGTACTTTTCGGGATCGATGCCGAGATTTTTTATAACATTCGGATGAGCGATACCGGCGCCAAGAATTTCTACCATCTGGCCGTTTAATTCAATATTCATTTCTAAGCTCGGGTCAGTGTAGGGGAAGTGATCAACGACGAAGGTATATTTAACATCTTTACCGTAGAGCGCTTCGCAGACTTCAATCAAAATCGCTTCCAAATCTTTTTGGTCAAGCGTTTTAATATCTTTTCTAATAACAAAGAAACCGTCGATTTGATGCAAAATATTATAATGTTGCCAATCGATTTCGTCGCGGCGATAGCATTTACCGTAGCTTAATACGCCGATTGAACCGTTTGTTTCAAGGCGTTCTCGAACTTCGGGAATATCAAGATAGTATTTCCACATTAATGATGTATGTGGACGTAAGATATGATTCTCATCAATGAAGTAAGAATCCGAAGCGGTTCGAGCCGGATGGTCTTTCGGGAAATTAAAGAGATCGAAAACGATTTCCGGAGTAATAACTTCCGGCGTTTCGATGACATCAAGATTTTTTAAACTAGGTAAGTTGATGACGCGTTCGGTAATTGCTTTAACGGGCGAGCCGTCTTTCTTACTTAAATCGGGAATCGCGATATAGCGCTGTAAACGCTTGCTTTCCGGATCGCTTTTCGCCTTTAACTCGGCAAACAGTTTTTCCTGTTCGCTCATGTCGGTTGTATAGTTGTGGCGCTGCAAATGAGGCGCTTCGTACATGTTCATATATTTAAATAATATTGATGTAAAAATAAAAGACCCATTCATGGGTCTAGTGGTATTAGCTTAAAAACACCTTACCATAGACCCTTCAGTGTAAAGGGAAATGTAAATGAAGAATTAAAGCTAAATCCTCGTAAATTCATATAACATTAGTTTATATTATTGAAAGAAAATAGGCAAACTATTGACAACATATAGTTAATATGTAATAATCAGAAATTAGCAAATATTTGTTTTGTTATAGAGATGAACATTAAAAATATATTCCATAACATAAATAGAAAATATAATGCAGACTAAAGAAGAGGAAACAGCTACAGAAAAAGTTTTTGATAAACGCACCTGGTATCCAATGGCAGAGTGGCTTGAGGGAAGAGACCTTTCTTCATTAAACACAAAGCCAAAAATAAAGGCAGAAGTATGGAAAGGGGAAGATGCTACTTTTGCAACAATGTTTTCCTCGCTAACTTCCGATCCAGTTAAGGCGTGTTTAACCCCCGCAATAATTGGAGCTATCTGCGATGAATCGCCAACGTGGTGGTTTTCCGGAAATCATAGAAGGGCTCTTTTCCTTTTTATGAAAAAAGAAGAATGCTTTGTAGCTATAGTTAGGGAAAAGAATATGGATTTACAGGTTATGGAATTTCCATACTCTGACCCAACTGAATTTTTTAAAGAGTTTGAGTTTAAACTTGTGGTTGCGGAGCCATAAAATTTCCGAAATTTTGATTGTTAAAGCATTAGAACTGAACCTCAGTTCTAATGCTTTTTTATTTGCTTCGGTGTGATAAGATAAAGTTATGACCCTCGAAGACGTAAAAAAACTAGAAATTCCCCAAAATCCCGGCTGTTATCAATATTATAATAAGCAGGGGAAATTGATCTATATAGGCAAGGCTGTTAATTTACGCAGTCGCGTTTCTTCGTATTGGCGCGCTGCAACGAATCATACGCCGATAAAAGCCAAGATGGTTAAGGAAATTTCTAAGATCAAATGGATCGAAGTTGAATCGGAAATCGAAGCTTTGTTGCTTGAAGCTAACTTAGTTAAGAAACATCAGCCCTATTACAATATAATGCTGCGCGACGATAAGCGTTTTAATTATATTCATATTTCTTTAGAAGACGAGATTCCGGGAGTATTTTTGACGCGAACGATTGGCAAGGCCGGAAAATATTACGGACCCTTTGTTAGTGGCTTAGCGGTTAAGGAAACCTTAAAAGCTCTTCGTCGAATTTGGCCTTACTGCGCGATGAAAAAAATTCAGAAGAAACCCTGCTTCTATTATCAAATCGGTCGATGTCTCGGTCCCTGCGGCGAGCGAGTCAGTTTAAAAGAATATAATAAGCAGGTTATTAAGCCCTTAACTTTATTTTTTGAGGGCAAGAAAAAAAGCGTTATTAAAACGCTGCCGAAGGAATTGCGAGAATACCTGCATCAGGTTTTAGAAAATACTCGCGTCTTAAGCGTCGGAGAAAAATACGCCAATGACGTTGTTGAATTAGCAAAGGTTTTAGGTTTAAAAAAAGTTCCGCAACGTATCGAAGGCTATGATATCTCTAATACCTTTGGCAAAGAAGCCGTCGGCTCGATGGTTGTCTTTAACGGCGGGGAAGCCGACAAAAACGAATATCGTAAGTTTAAAATTGTTGGAAAGTTCTCGACTGATCGAAAAAAAGGCGACGTTCAAATGATTTCTGAAATTCTCGAACGACGCTTGAACAACGACTGGCCTTTGCCGGATCTGATGATCATCGACGGTGGTAAACAACAGCTTAATGTCGTCGCGCGGATT
>CAZSWO010000018.1:0-2388 GCA_964611115.1 uncultured Gammaproteobacteria bacterium | reverse complement strand
CGACAATTCGGCGTTATGAGCATTCCGACTTTGATAATTTTTAAAAACGGCCAACCAACCGAACGATTTACCGGCGTACAGGAAAAAGACATTTTAGCTGAAGCTTTGAATAAGAATCTATAACTTATTATGGGAGCCAAGGAGGGAATCGCAGTAACAATACTCCTCATTGTTACTGCTTTTGTATCGTGCTGGTTTCTATATACGCCGGATGAACGGCTCGAAATTAATTTTTTAAATATCGGGCAGGGGGACGCGGCGTTGATTAAGACTCCGCGTAAGAAAACGATTTTGATCGACGGTGGACCGCCCACTAATGCCGTTCTGCGCGAACTCGGTAAGGTTTTACCATTTTGGCAGCGTAACATCGATTTGATTATCGTATCGCATCCGCATGATGATCATTTCGGCGGCTTAAGCGGAGTTGCCCAACGCTATAGGGTCGGAGCCGTTATGATTACTGATTATGCGTACGAAAGCGCGGCCTATAAAGAGTTTTTAGAAATTATAAAAAATAAAAGCATTCCAATTATATATGCTAAACAGGAAGATCTAATTATTGACGGAGTAACCTTTAATATTATATATCCAGCCGGGTCTTTGGCTGATGATAATATTGAGAATGCTAATAATGCCTCGATCGCGCTTCGCGTTTCATACGGAGAAATTGACACACTCTTTAGCGGCGACGCCGAACTTGAGCTGGAGAATCAACTCTTGGCAACAGTAAAAAACGAATTGGATTCAGAAATTTTAAAACTCGGACATCACGGCTCCGATACGAGTTCGAGCGAATTATTTCTTGACGCGGTTAGTCCCGAGTTGGCAATCGCTTCTGCCGGTGTCGACAACAGTTACGGGCATCCGTCGCCGCGAATACTAAAACGTTTAGAGCGTCGCGCTATTAAAAGTTATCGCACTGATCTAGACGGGACGATACGGCTTAAAACTGACGGAGAAAAGGTTTATCATCGTAAGGCTTGCATTATTAGCTGTTCACCGCTATAATCGGGGTATTGATTATTATAAATGTAGCAGTATGCAAGAAAAAACACTGGTTATCATTAAACCGGACGGAGTACAGCGCTCGTTGATTGGAGAAATCATTAAGCGCTTTGAATTAGTCGGGCTGAAGCTGGTTGGTTTGAAAATGACGATTCCAACCGAGCAGATGGCAACCGATCATTATTATAAGGTTGGTGGAGAAGAATGGCTTGAAGCGGTCGGAGCTAAGGCTCGCGCAGCTTATGAAAAAAAAGGCAAAGAATCTCCTTACGCAACAAATCGCGAGAACGGCGTTGCCGTTATGGAAGCTAATGCAAAGTACATGAGCGCCGGTCCGATTATTGCTATGATCTGGCAGGGCGGTAACGCAATCGAATTAGTTCGAAAGATTGCCGGTTTTACCGAACCCTTAACTGCGGCTCCGGGAACAATTCGTGGTGATTTCACACTCGATTCTTTCTCGGCGGCGGATACGGACGGACGAAGTATTAGAAATTTGATTCATGCTTCCGGAAAAGTTGAAGAAGCTGAACAGGAGATTGATATGTGGTTTAAACCCGAAGAAGTTCTATCGTATCGCCTGATTCAAGATGAAATTCTCTACGACGTTAATCTTGATGGTTTCAAAGAATAAATTTCATCGTTTACTTGAAAAACCGCCCTTTTCGGGGCGGTTTTTTTGTGGTATAATTCCGATGCTAGACGCTCTTTTTTCTTGTCCCAGCTTCATTAACCCTAAGCTAAGTTTTGGATCAAAACATTTACATTGGCATCTTTTTTTCGCGTCGTCCGTGGACGACGAGATGAAGGCTATGGAGTTTTATTCGTAAAACTTCTACTGTTCTCAGGCCAATACTTAGTTTGGGCTCTGGTGGGGCTAGGTTAGGAAACAAGCATTTACCATGTCTTTGATTCGCGGAATATTTACAAAGCAATTTTTTATTACGCTGGTGCTGCTTGGGCTCTTAGTTTTGTTTGCTGTGCCTTTGACAAGAAATTGGCGACAACAACGCGCCATCAATAAAGAAATTGCGGAGCTTGAACAGCAGGTGACTGATTTTGAACATAAAAACTCAAGCCTGAAACAGGTTCTTGAATACATGCAGTCCGAACAGTTTGTTGAACGTGAAGCTCGTACCAAGTTAAATTATAAAAAACCTGGAGAGCAAACCGTCGTGATTGAAGATCTGCCGCTTGAGCCCGGAGTTACTGTCGAAGCTTCGCCCTTATTTGACTTTCCTGATGCGCCGCCGACAAAAAATACCGAACTGCGTTTGTCCGGTAATCTTAATAAATGGTTGAAGTACTTTTTCGGGAAGAATAATTGATGAGCCGACCACGGGACTTGAACCCATAACCTATGGTTTACGATACCATTGCTCT
>CAZSWO010000017.1:0-10414 GCA_964611115.1 uncultured Gammaproteobacteria bacterium | reverse complement strand
ATTTGAATCGCCAAACCTTCAATCAAAATCGGTCGGAAGGCCTGAATACCCAAACGGTGCAAGGTTGGAGCGCGGTTGAGGAGAACATAGGCGCCCTTAATAATTTCTTCTAAAATATCCCAAACCTCATCGTGACCGGCTTCGATATAACGAGAAGCGCTGCGAACGTTGTGAACAATTTCGCGCTGAATAAGTTTTGAGATAATGAACGGCTTAAACAATTCGATAGCCATACGCTTCGGCAAACCGCATTGTTCTAGTTTTAATTTAGGATTGACGACGATAACGCTACGACCAGAATAGTCGATACGCTTACCGAGTAAGTTCTGACGGAAACGACCTTGCTTACCTTTGAGCGAATCGGCCAATGATTTAAGCATACGCTTCTGACCGGTCGATGCAACGACGGTCTTACCGTGACGAATCGAGTTATCGATCAAGGCATCAACCGCTTCCTGCAACATGCGCTTTTCATTGCGGCAAATAACTTCCGGAGCGTTCAACTCAAGCAATTGCTTCAAACGGTTGTTACGGTTGATAATACGTCGGTACAAATCATTCAAATCGGATGTTGCGAAACGGCCACCGTCGAGCGCAACCATCGGACGCAGGTCCGGCGGAATAACCGGAACGACTGACATAACCATCCAGGCCGGGTTAATATTATTGCCGTGCAAATTCTTAAAGAATTTGAGACGCTTAATTGTTTTTTCTTTTTTAGAATCAACAACATCAATCAAGACTTTTTCGAGATTCTTAATTTCCTTTTCGAGATCGATACGTTCAAGCAAAGTTCGAACCGCTTCGGCGCCGATACCGGCGGTAAAGATATGTCCGTACTTCAAGCTCAAGTTCTGATAAATATTTTCCGAAATAATCGCCAAGGGCTTTAATTCTTTCAATTCTTTCTGAGCCTGAACAAAGGCGTTATCAAGCGCTGCCATTTTTTCATCGCGGGAGTTTTCTAAAACCTCTACTTCGCGACCGACCGTATCATTGATTTCTAAGCCGCTCTTACCGTCTTTGGCGAGCTTGGCTTTCTGACTCTTTAATTGAGCGACATGATCGTTGAATTCGCTTTCAAGCGCTTTCTTTTTGGCCTTGTATTCATTCTTAATCTGATCAAGGGTCGCTTGTTTCAACTCTTCATTAACGTCCGTAATAATGAAACTTGCAAAGTAAACAACTTTTTCCAAAGATTGCATTGACAAATCAAGTGCCAAACCGACCTTCGAAGAAAGACCGCGCAAGAACCAAATATGAGTTACCGGGGTTTCGAGTTTAATGTGACCGAAGCGTTCGCGTCGCACTAAGCTGCGCGTTACTTCAACGCCGCACTTATCACAGACAATGCCGCGATAACGGATTTTCTTATACTTTCCGCAATAACATTCCCAGTCCTTTGAAGGACCGAAAATTTTCTCACAGAACAAACCGTCTTTTTCCGGTTTCTGTGTTCGGTAGTTGATAGTTTCCGGACGAGTAACTTCGCCGTAGGACCATTGTAAAATGTTCTCGGGAGAAGCTAGCTTAAGCTTAATGGCTTCGAAATCGTTTGTTTTGATTGGATTAATCATATGTGTCAATTAAGCTTATTCAGCCGCCGGTTCAACAACCGGAGCTTCGTCCTCGGGCTTATCCGCCGGAACTCCGGCAGCAGCGAAGATAGGTTTAGGCAATTCAAGTTCGTCGCCGGCTTTTTCCAAGTCAATCGGACGCTGATCTTCATCCAAGAGCTCGACGTCGAGCGCCAAACCTTTCAATTCGCGGACCAAGACGTTGAAAGATTCAGGCACATTTAATTTCTTAATAGCTTCGCCTTTAATAATCGATTCGTAGGCTTTCGAACGACCGGCGACGTCGTCTGATTTAATCGTCAAAATTTCCTGCAAACTGTGGGCGGCGCCGTAGGCTTCCAAAGCCCAAACTTCCATTTCTCCGAAACGCTGTCCGCCAAACTGCGCTTTACCGCCCAACGGCTGTTGAGTAATAAGCGAGTAAGGACCGATTGAACGTTGGTGAATCTTATCTTCAACCATGTGGTTCAATTTCAACATGTACTTATATCCGACGCTGACCTTGTTATCAAACAAGCGTCCGGTCTTTCCATTAGTCAATGTAACTTTTCCGTCTTCCGACAAACCGGCTCGCTTCAACTCGGAGCGAATTTGATCTTCGGTAATTCCGTTCAAAGGCGGGGTTGCAACTTTGTAATTTAATTTATGTGCCGCAAAGCCAAGGTGAGTTTCAAGCAACTGACCGAGGTTCATACGGGAAACGACTCCCAAAGGAGACAAAATAATATCGATCGGAGTTCCGTCCGGCAAGTACGGCATATCTTCAATCGGAACGATTTTTGAAATAACACCTTTGTTACCGTGACGTCCCGCCATCTTATCTCCGGCGCGAACCTTGCGCAGGTTAGCGACGGTTACCTGAATCGATTGAATAACACCGGCGGAAAGTTTATCGCCTTGTTCGCGGGAGAAAATCTTAACATCAATAACTTTTCCGTGTTCGCCGTGTTCGAGATACAACGATGAATCACGAACGTCTTTGGCTTTGTCACCGAAAATAGCGCGTAAGAGTTTTTCTTCGGCGGAAAGTTCGGTTTCACCTTTCGGAGTAATCTTACCGACTAAAATATCGCCGCTCGAGACTTCCGCACCAATGCGAATAATGCCGCGCTCATCAAGATTCTTTAATTTTTCTTCTGAAATATTTGGAATGTCGTTGGTAACTATTTCGGAGCCGAGTTTCGTATCACGGACGTCGATCGTATAGTTCTCGATATGAACCGAGGAATACATATCTTCCTTAACAAGTCGTTCGGAAATAATAACCGCGTCTTCATAGTTATAACCTTCCCATGTCATAAAGGCGACGAGGACGTTATTACCGAGGGCGAGTTCTCCCTTATCAACGGCGGAAGCGTCGGTCATGATCTGACCCTTCTTAACCATATCGCCGCGATTAACAATCGGACGTTGGTTAATACAGGTTGAGGCGTTGGAACGCAAGAATTTGCTGACAACATAACTATAGTCATGACCAGCCTTATCACGGACAACAATTTGCGTACCGTCTACTTTAATAACTTCGCCGTCGGTTTCGGAAATAATAACGTGACCGGAATCGGCCGCGGCGCGAGCTTCAACGCCGGTACCGACAATCGGTGCGCGAGCGTTAATCAAAGGAACGGCTTGACGTTGCATGTTTGTTCCCATCAAGGCGCGGATACCGTCATCGTGTTCCAAGAAAGGAATCAAGGAAGTAGCAACCGAAACGATCTGGTTGGCGGCGACGCCGACTAAATTAATATTGGAAACGTCTTCGAGCGCCGGTTCACCGTATTTTCGAACTTCGGCTTTTTCAACGGTAAAATAACCATCCTCATCGGTCGGTGTAGTAAAAGCGGTTGAAATGTATTTTTCTTCTTCAAAGGCGTCGAGGTATACAATTTCGTTGGTGACTTGAGCACGGCCCTTCGCATCCTTAACAACCTTACGGTAAGGCGCTTCAATGAAGCCGTAGCTGTTCAAACGAGCGTAACTCGCAAAGTGACCAACGAGACCGATATTCGGACCTTCCGGAGTAGCAATCGGACAGATACGAGAATAGTGAGTTGTGTGTACGTCGCGGACTTCGAAACCGGCTCGTTCGCGAGTCAAACCGCCCGGACCCATCGCCGATAAACGTCGCTTGTGCTCAAGTTCGGCCAAAGGATTAGTTTGGTCCATGAATTGAGAAAGCTGAGATGACATGAAAAATTCCTTAACAACGCTCATAACGGGACGAGCATTGATAAGTTTGTTTGGAGTCAAAGATTCAATTTCTAAAATACTCATCTTATCTTTGATGATGCGTTCCATACGCGCCAAACCGATACGAGTTTTGTTCTGAATCAATTCACCGATCGCGCGGACGCGGCGATTTCCCAAATGGTCGATATCATCTTCTTTGTCTTGGGTAATATTTAAACGCATGATTTCACCGATGATAGCGACGAGATCTTCGCGGCGTAAAATGCGGGTAGATTTGTTATTAGGAATATCAAAACCGAAACGCTTGTTAAGTTTATAACGTCCGACACGGTCAAAGTCGTAGCGGTCGAAACGGAAGAACATCGAGTGAATCAAAGACTTGGCGTTGTCAGCGGTAGCGAGATCGCCCGGACGAATACGCTTATACACCTCAATCAAACCTTCAGCTTCGTCCTTAGAAGTATCTTTGGCGAGCGTCGCTTCAACGTAGTCAACTTCGCCTTTGTTTGATTCGGTGAACAATGAGCGGATTTCTTCATTCGAGCTGAAACCGAAGGCGCGCAAGAGTGCGGTAACCGCGACCTTACGCTTGCGGTCGATACGTGCCCACATAACTCCGGAAGCATCGGTTTCAATTTCAATCCAGGCACCGCGGTTAGGAATAATTTTTGCGCCGTAATATTTTCGTCCACGAATCAACTCGGCGGTGAAAATAACACCGGCAGATCGAATCAACTGAGAAACGATAGCGCGTTCAATACCGTTAATAATGAAGGTGCCGTTTTTAGTCATGATCGGGAAGTCGCCCAAAAAGACTTCCTGAGTCGTTTTCTGACCAGTCTTCTTATTAGCTAAGGTTGTCTCAACGCGTAAGCTAGCTTCGTAAGTAACGTTCTTCGCCTTACTTTCGGCTTCGTTAAATTTTGGTTCGTCAAAATAATATTTTCCAAACTGCAATTCGAGATCGCGACCGATAAAGTCCGTAATCGGGGAAATTTCATCAAATAAGTCAGCTAAGCCTTCTTTAAGGAACCAGGCATAGGAGTCTTTCTGAACCTCGATCAAATCAGGCATCGGGATGGCTGCATCCTGATTTGTAAAATAAGTCCGGGTCGTTACGACGTGAGCCGGAGTTGTTGTTGCTTTGGGCATAGGCGAACAATATTAATAATACGGCAAACATCTCAACGAAGAGATTGAGATGTTAATTTTGGGAATTTAATTTAGTTGTCGGAGGAGGTTGAGTAACGAATATATTTCAAAAAAACCTCGTAAAAACGCAAAAAAACGGCCGCTTGCTCACAAAATTGTGTATCGTAGATGTGTTACTACGTTAATGGCCGTTTCTAAATAAAATGCTTCAAAAAAGCTTTTTTATACTAACAGCAATATTTAAAGCTGTCAACAGTTTTGGCGACTTATTCTTTCAAAATGTCAAGAGTTGATTATTTTAGCTAACATCAGATAAATTTGAAGCTTATAGCCCAGAGGCTTCGAGGGTCCGCCTCCTAGTTATCCACAGTTTTAATCAAGGCGCCTAATTCCTCGCCTGCAACCATGCGATCATCCCAACTTTCTTTGCGTCCATTGGCTCGTACAATCGCCTGTTCCGAGCCCTTGCCCGTAATCAATACGATATCTCCCGCTTCCGCCAATCTAAAGGCATGATTTATAGCGGTCCGTCTCGATAATTCGGTAAATAAATCTACATTGGGCGTCTTACCAGCCGCCCGAGCACCGGCCGCTACCGCTTCGATAATCGCCGCCGGGTTTTCGTCATACGGATCTTCATCGGTCACAATCGCGATATCGGCTTTGGCTCCCGCCAATCGTCCGAGAACTGCTCGACGTGCAACATCGCGTCCCCCACCGGCCGAACCGAGCACATGAATGATTCTCTTATGATCCATCGCTTCAATTGTTTCATATAATTTTTCCACGGCGTGGGGTTCAAAGGCGTAATCAACAATAACGGTAAAATCTTGTCCCGCGTCAATCCGCTCAAGTCTTCCGGGAACTCCCGTTACTGCTTCGAGGCCCGGCGCCAACTTTTTGAACTCAATCCCCTGCGCTAAACCAACCGCCAGAGCGGCTAAGATATTTTGTATATTAAAATCTCCGAGCAACTGATGCTTGATATGTGCTACATCAATATGCAACTTATGAACATCGTCAGTAAAGGCGATTTCTTCTTTGCCGCCCTTTGGATAGAAGGCGATTTTTTCTTCCGCCCAAAAATCCGCGTAGTACGGTGCATATTCGTCACTGCCGTTAACGATAATAGTCTTCTTAATACGATTCAAACTTAATTTCTTAATTCCCTCGGCGCGACGAACATGTTTAGTTTCATCAACGTATTTTGTCTTACAGTCTTTTAAGTGTGCGAAGAGCATGCCCTTGGCTTCCTTATAATTTTCAAAACTGCCGTGCGCTTCGATATGTTCCGGATACAAACAAGTAATCAAAAGCGTATCATAATTTATAAAACGATGACGGTATTGAATAATGCCTTCGCTCGACGTTTCAACAATCGCGTACTGACATCCGTTGGTTACCATCGCGCGCAACATTCGATGCGTAAAAAGACGACCGATCATTGTCATCTTTTTATTATTAATCCAATCCTTATTGCCGTCGGAAAACATTGCCGTCGAAGTGTAGCCGACCTTATAACCTGCGCCGCGCAGCATTTGCGCGATTAAATACGTCGTTGTCGTCTTACCCGTCGTACCGGTAACGCCGATAACAATCAGCTTGCTGCTCGGCCAACGATAGATTAGATTGGCGCTGACACCAAGCAAAAAATGATACATCGGCTCGCACAGTTTAAAAACTTTTTTCGGGATGAAACGCTTAATTGTCTGCAAAATTCGGTCGATCATAATTTAGAATAGGCGGCGTAAACCGCGGACTACAGTATAACCGATATAAGAGCTCGCTTCAAGTACGAAATCAATCGTTCCCGGATAGTTAATATCATGTCCGCCAAAGCCTCGTTTAAAACGCGTCACTCCCGGCCACTTTTTAGAATCAACGCCGTGCCAATCATAATGCTTTAAACCTTGGCCTTTAGCGAGCATTATCATTTCCCAGTGCAAAGCGTAGGGCGCCATCAGTTCGCGTTGCTTTGAAGCTGAGGCACCGTGTACATAGGTAATCGTATCGCCGCATTGCGCAAAAATTCCGGCAGCGAGTAACTCGCCATCAAGTCGAACGGTCGCGAGCCGAGCCGCTTTGCACTCAATCATCTTCTTATAATACTCGGCCGGATGAGCCTTAAAGCCGTCGCGTTCGCTTGTTTCATTCATTAGCTTAACAAAACCTTGAAAGTCCGAATCATTAGGCGAAAACGCTAAATTCTTTTTTAAGGCTAAACGAATATTGTAACGAGTTTTCGGATGCATCGCCGCCAGCAGTTCTTTTTCATCCTGATCAATGCTTGTATAAAACGTATGGCTCGGCTGAATATCAAGAACACGTTTACAGGTCATTTCCGTCCAGGAACTATCCGGTTCAAAACGAACAAAGATAACCTTTTTATCTTTTAAATTATTTTTTAATTCACGCAAAAGTTCGGACCACACAGCGGAGTCGTTTACTAATGGTCCGCGCGGAATATATAAATACTTCTTTCCCACAGGCAAGCTATGTTCAAAGGCGGTAAAATATAGTTTCTTATTATCGTATTCAAAACTATAGAGATGTGCTTTATGACTAACCGTCTCTTGAAACTTTAACCACGCACTCGTTTGTAAAAATTGGCAGGGCGAACAGCTCGCGACATAGGCGTCGAGCTTAGCGAGATTTGAATCTGAAATTAATTCTTCTTCTAGTAACATTAAATATGTTTTAGAGCTTCTTTGATTCGTGCTCCGCTATCCGAAATCGACGCATCAACACGCGACAAAGCGTCGCGGGCCTGCGTTGCGGAATAACCAAGCGACATAAGCGCCTGCAATTCTTCCGAACCGCCGACTTCATTTTCTCTAACAGAAATATCTCCGACCTTATTTTTAAGTTCTAAGATTACCCGCTCCGCGGTTTTTCTTCCGATGCCTGAGACCTGCGTCAGCATGTCGGCGTCGCCGCGGGCAATTGCGGCGCGCAATGATGAAACCGAAGATAGACTTAAGAAAGCCAAAGCTGATTTTGGACCAACGCCGGAAACAGATAATAATGATTCAAATAAATCGAGTTCATCAAGGGTTTTCATTCCGTAATGTTCGATCGCATTTTCCCGCGCGGCTTCATGCAAATATAATTCAATCTCCCCGCCCGGTTTCGCCTCGCTTAATAAAAGCGGCGTTACCGTAATCCGATAACCCAATTCTCCGCTCCGGACAATCAAGTCGTCTTTTAATTTCGCGATAATTGTTCCTTTGATGTATGAAAGCATATGTTTAGTTGGTATTCGGATTGAGCGATTCAAAAATATAATTGGAATGCAGACCCTGCAAAATTCCCTTTCTGACTTTTGTGCGGCCTTCGCTATCGCTGACAATGAGCTTATTAAAAAGTTCCTGGCGCATTTCATCGGCTTCTTCGTTGTCAACTCCCGCCAAGCTCGTTCCGACAAAAAAGGGATTGATATGGATATACTTATTGCGTAATTCCCAGGCCATGCTTTCGTCCGATCCGGTATAACTCATCAGTAAAGCTTGTTCATCAAGATTGGCGATCTCCTTGCGCATGTGATCAACGCGGGAGCCATGCAGGTTAATCAGGCTTCCCGCAACAAAGGCTGGGTATTCATTAACGTATTCGGAACGTATCTTCCAGGCCTCCTCGCTGTCAACGCCGGCCAAACCCTCAAGAATACTTGAAACGACTTGTCGATCTTTTAATAGTTCATTGCGCAATTCCCAGGCGCGGGGCGTATCGATATTGGCAAGACTCTCCGCCAAACCGTTGGCGACGCCGGCTTCGTCAATCCGTTCTTGTATTTTGGTGCGCAATTGCCAAGCCGTTTCACTATCGTCTCCGGCGAGACTTCGGGCAACTGACTCCGGCGCGTCTTCCAATAAGTTAACGCGCAGTTCATAGGCTTTTTCAGTTTTAATTCCCGCCAAACCTTGGGCGACGCCGCGGCGGCCGTCCTTTGAATGGCCCAATAAAAATAATCTGATCTCCCACGCCTCAGGAGTATCGAGTCCGGCTAAGCAGGCACCGGTATAAAACGGCTCTTCATCCATGAAACGAGTGTAGGTTTCATAAATCTCGCTCGAAGGTTGCTGTTCAAATGAAATTAGTTCGGGTTTCATATTATAGTTGCTCTAATGGATATACATCAAAGGCGACTTCTTCATAGGGATGCACTGCCTTCATCGCCTCTATTACATCATGAAGCTGTTCTCGAGGGCAAACCATTTCAATTCGCTCTTCAACTACCTCTTCCGACTTACCAACTTCGCCAATTGCCGGATTAGCGCCGGCTTCAGGAATAAACCGTCCAATACCTTTTGAAGAAAAACTGCAAAAACTATAGTTGCCAATCTTTCCCGCACCCGCCTTACCCATTGCAGTTCTCACCGCCTCAGCATTAGCTTCAGGAACAAAGACAACGATTTTTACGTTAATTGATTGGCTCATATTTTTCTAAATATTCTTTCACTCCTTTTAACCAACCGCCTGTAAAATAATCTTCAGGTTTAAAGTCTTTCAAAGCGACCCATTGATGTGTTTCATGATTATTTCCCAATGCGATTTCTCCATTACTATACTGCGCTTTATAGCCGATAGCAAAGATTCTTCGTTTGGCTCTTTCGCCTGATTCAAGAATTTCTTCCCGTTCGTGACGCATAAATACAACCGGCTCTCCTAGTACATAATTAATGTTTTCGCCCAGCTCTTCTTTCATCTTTCTCGTCACGACTTCTTCTAATGAAACATCGAAGTCCATTTCACGTAAACGTCCGCCTGGTAAATCCCAATCGCCAAAACGATCTTTCGTAATCAAAAGATTCCCTTTCCCGTCCTCGAGAAAGACTTTTACGGCAACAAAATATAAATCCTTAGATACTTCCATATTATTTAATCTCAATCCCCCGCAAGGCGGCGATACGTTCGGCTACCGGCGGATGGGTCATAAAAGCTTTAGTGAAGAAGCCAACTTTTTCGCCCGCATCATCCTTAAAAGGCGAGGCAAAATATAAATGCGCTGTTGCGCGGTTCGCCGCTTCCAAAGGTTCATGATCGCGCGCAATCTTTTCTAAAGCCGAAGCGAGACCTTCGGGATAACGAGTCAGCATTGCGCCGTCGGCATCAGCTAAAAATTCGCGCTTTCTCGAAATTGCGAGTTGTAGGAGCGTTGCAAAAATCGGCGCTAAAATAGCGAGGACGATTGCCGCGATCGTTATAACTAATTGAATCTGTCCGCTGTTATTATTATCGCTCGAACGGCGATTACCAAAAATACTCCAACGCATAAACCAATCGGCGAGCAAGACTACGATACCGACCATAATCGTCGCGACCGTCGCGACTAAAATATCTCTATTTCCAATATGAGAAAGTTCGTGCGCAATTACGCCTTCGAGTTCAGCCTTATCTAATTTCTGAATTATACCGGTCGTTAAGGCGATCGCCGCATGCTTCGGGTCTCGTCCCGTAGCAAAGGCGTTAGGAGCCGTATCATCAATAATATAAATTTT
>CAZSWO010000016.1:0-14427 GCA_964611115.1 uncultured Gammaproteobacteria bacterium | reverse complement strand
AATTATTACATTTCGGTTTATAATTTTTTCGTTCACCTCCCCGCGCCTCGATGGCGGAATTGGTAGACGCACACGACTCAAAATCGTGCGGAGCAATCCATGAGAGTTCGATTCTCTCTCGAGGCACAAAGCTACATAAATATGAAAAAATAATAGGAGGATTGTACTTTGAAAAAACTTATCATTATTCGCCATGGCGCCTGCGGTTCTGATGATCGTTTAAGCAACGAAGGTCGTAGGCAAATTTCTGACCTTACACATCTGCTGCAAAATGAAATCTTTAATGCATCGGTATGTATCCTAACATCACCGACCGACCGTACGTATGAAAGTGCTGATATTATCGGAAGTTTTTTTAAAGTTTCTCCAGAGAAAAATGATTGCCTCTGGGATGATAATCATCATCGCGGCGATCATAAAAAAACGCTTGAGTTAATACGTTTAAAGCCTAATTTTGAAGTAATAGTTTTGGTTACACACATGGATTTTGCAGTATTCTTTCCGGAATTCTTCGGCAAGGAAGAATTACAAACACAAATTACTCCAAAAAGAGTCGGCTATGGTCAGGCACTCATCATTGATTGCAATACAAAAGAAGTAAACTTGTTAAAATGTTGACGTGTTAATAAATCTCGAGGCACAAAGAAAAAAGGCGCATTCATTGAATGCGCCTTTAACTTATGCACGTTGTATCTTATTAATCATTTGAAACAAATATTTTTTCAGGGATCATTATACCGCTTGATGCCCATGCCATTCTAATACTGAATTCCAACAGAAATGACGGGCTGAATTTATTGGCTTCCCTCATTTGACTAACCAATAAAGCAATTCCATCCAAAACATTGATATCTTCCGGCAAACATTTCTTCATTGACTTGAATAAACCTAAGGCTAAATGGCTTTGATTTATATATATTTTAATAATATTTTTTCAAATAACTAGATTCTATTTTATATAACATTTCATATATTTTGTCAATATTCCCCTCTTTTTATGAACCTTTTGACATATTTTAAAGCTTATGGTAGAATTCTCGAGTATTTAATTATATGAAACAAACCATTCACCCAACCTACTTCCCAACCGCAAAGATCAAATGCGCGTGCGGAAACGTTATTACCGTTGGTTCAACTGTTGAAGAACTTCACACTGAACTCTGTTCAGCGTGCCACCCCTTCTATACAGGCAAGCAAAAACTCGTCGATACGGCTCGCCGCGTCGAGAAGTTTAAGGCAAAAGCCGAGGCTAAAACCGCTTTGAAGACCGTTCGCGGCAAAACCGCTAAGCGCGCCGCCAAAGCCGTAACCAAAAAGGCCAAATCAACCAAAAAGTAACTACTAAATCCGGTACACAACTAGAGTAGCTTCGTGCTACTATTGATGTGTGCCGGATTTTATTTTTCTGGTTCCCCGCTTTCGCGGGGATGACACTACAATATGTACGAAGATATAAAGAAACAATTTAAGGAGCTCGAAACCGAACTGATGAGTCCGGAGCTTCAGGCTGACCGAAACAAATTACAAACGGTCGCAAAAAAGCACGCTGAAATAAAGCGGGCTGTTGATTTAATTGAAAAGCTAGAAAATGCGCAAGCGGCTTTTGCATCCAACGAAAAAATAGTCGCCGAAGAGACCGATGCGGATCTAAAGAAGATGGCCGAAGAAGAAAATGAATCTCTTGAAAAAGAAATTGAAAAACTTGAAAAAGATATAAAAGAAGAATTATTTCCAGCCAATCCGCTTGATAAGAAAAACGCCATCGTTGAAATTAGAGCCGGTACCGGCGGTGATGAAAGCGCGCTCTTTGCGGCTGAACTATTTAGAATGTATTCTCGTTTCGCGGAAAAGAAAGGTTGGAAAATTGATATTCTCGATTCAAGTCGTATCGGCTTAGGCGGCTATAAAGAAATCATCTTCGAGGTTAGCGGCAATAACGTCTACGGATTACTAAAGTACGAGGGCGGCACTCATCGCGTACAGCGAGTTCCCGAGACTGAAAAAGCCGGACGTATTCACACCTCGGCCGTGACCGTCGCCGTTTTTCCCGAAGCCGAAGAAATTGATATTGAAATTAAAGCCGCCGATATTCGTATCGACACCTTTTGTTCATCCGGCCCGGGCGGGCAAAGCGTCAATACAACTTACTCCGCAATCCGTATTTTACACATCCCGACCGGAATGATTGTTTCCTGCCAGGATCAAAAATCCCAACATCAGAATAAAGAAAAAGCCTTACAAGTTTTGCGTTCCCGTTTGTTGCAAAAAGCCGAGGACGAAAAACGCGCCGCTGATTCAGCCGCCCGAAAAGATCAGGTCGGTTCCGGCGATCGTTCCGATAAAATCCGAACCTATAACTTCCCGCAGGATCGTTTAACCGATCATCGTCTTAATCAAAACTGGCATTCAATTAAATTAATCATGGAAGGCGAAATCGATGAAATCACCGAAGCCCTCAAAGCTCACTTTGACGCGGAGAACCGCGCTTAAGTTAGCGGCGCTACAACTATTAAACGCCGGAATAGAATCAGCCTGGCTCGACGCCGAGCTGATTCTTGCTTTTGTTATAAAGAAAACTCGAGCGGAATTACTGGCGCATGATGAGCTAAAGCTTACAAAGTCACAGCTTACTAGCTTCAAAGCCTTAATTAATCAACGATTAACATATATTCCCTTGGCCTATATATTGGGCTATAAAGAATTCTACGGCTTAAAATTTAAAGTAACTAAAGATACGCTCGTACCTCGACCGGAAAGCGAGTTAATGGTTGAAGAAGCGATCAAATTAGCCACTAAGGATTCTATTATTGTCGATATCGGAACCGGCTCAGGTTGTTTAATTTGCAGTGTTATAAAAAATACAGGAGCCAAAGGCTATGGTCTAGATATTTCAAATAAAGCCTTAGCAGTGGCTAAACAAAATGCCAAGAATCTTAAGGTTAATAAAAAAACTAAGTTTATTAAATCTAATCTTCTTTCTAATTTAAAAATTAAGAAAATTAAAAATTTAATAATTTTAGCCAATCTCCCCTACTTGAATAAGCAAGAGATGAAAGAAAAATCTATATCTAGAGAACCAAAGACGGCTTTGTACGGCGGAACTGACGGATTAGTCTATTATAAAAAATTAGCTAAACAATTAAAAGCCTATTCAAACTATAGCTTGCTTTGTGAAATAAATCCGGGACAGAAGAATGGTTTTAAAAAAATTTTTCCGAAAGCAGAGTTTAAGAAAGATTTGAGCGGGAAAATAAGACTAGCGATCGTATAAAAATAATAAAAATAAAAACTCCCTCCAAAATGGAGGGAGTTTTTAACTGTGAATTTGTAATCCGAAGCCTTGGCGCAGGATTACTTCTTATCTTCTTTCTTATCGCCAGCCTCAGCTTCTTTCTTATCACCGTCCTTAGCATCAGCAGGGGCGGCTCCTTCAGCAGCAGTACCTTCCGGAACATTAATTGGTTCTTCAACGTGAACCTTGGGCTCAACGACGTTGACGATAATTTCCGTCGGATCGTTCTTAATCGTAACACCCTTAGGAACAACGATGTCGCTGACGTGAATCGTATCGCCAATATTAACGAGGATGGAGAGATCGATATCGATCTTTTGAATTAAGTCGGTTGGCAAACATTCAATGTGCAGCTGATCGAGGTGTTCAACAACAACACCGCCGTGCGCCTTAACAACCGGCGCTTCGCCGATAAAGTTGAGTGAGGTTTCCGCACTAACCTTTTCGTCCATGTTAACCTTAAAGAAATCGACGTGAATCACGCGCTCTCTAACAGGATCAAACTGAAGATCTTTAATAATGACCGGTAATTCGCGACCGTCATCAAGCTTCAAAGCAATCAAACCGGATTCACCGGCCTGAGCAAACACCTTCTCAAACTCCGGACGATTGAGCGCCAAAGAGGCGTTTTCAATACCCGAACCGTAGATAACAGCCGGAATAACATCTTTAATATTAGTAACAGATCCGCTGCGGATGGCGGCTGATAACTGGGATTTTTCTGACATAGATAAAATTAATTAATTAACGCTTAGCGGCCGAATGCCGAACTACGCTGTGCATAATACCGGCCAAAGCCAAATGGGCAATGAGCGAACTGCCGCCATAACTGACAAACGGCAATGGAATACCGATAACCGGCAAAATACCCATATTCATCCCAATGTTAATAAACATTTCAATAAAAATCAAGCCCGCACCCCCGACAATCAAAAGTGAGCCGAAATAATTGCGACTTCGACCCAAAACCGAAAAACAGCGAAACAAGAAAAATCCGAAGCAACTTAAGACAACAAGGACGCCAACTAAGCCCAATTCTTCGGAAATAACAGCAAAAATAAAGTCTGTACTGGCTTCCGGTAAAAACTTAAGCTGAGACTGAGAGCCGAAACCGAGACCGCGTCCGGATAGTCCCCCGGCGCCCACCGCGATAATCGCCTGCTTGACGTTATAGTTCGTCGATGTAGCCGAAGGCCGTACATAGCTGATAATACGCTCCCGTTGATAATCTTTAAAAGCGAACTGCCAGGCAAGAGCAAAAACAATCAAACCGCCCGCAACAATGAAGGCAATATATTTTTTCGGAAAATCAACCGCGAAAAGGAACACTCCCCAAATAGCGATTAAGAGCGCGGCCGAACCGAGGTCCGGTTGAAGAAGGACAAGCAGAATAAGCAAACCGCTAAAGGCTCCCGTGATGAAAAAATGTCGCAGTGGTCTAATAGGAACCGAGGTCTTCGCAAAATATCGCGCTAAGCAAATAATTAATATTATTTTAACAAGTTCAACCGGCTGAATACCGAAACCGAATAATCCGAACCAACCGCGAGTACCATTGATTGTTTGTCCAAAAAATAAAACACTGACTAACATCAGGAAACCGAGCAGGTATAAATAATTAGAATAACTATAGAGGTGATGAAAATCGGTTAAGGCCAGCACAAAGAAAATTACCAAACCGATAACTACAAACCAAAGTTGTTTGGAAAAAAGTTCATGTGCTCCTTCCTGCCCGAGACTGACGCTGTACAGTTCGGCCAAACTAAAACAAAGCAACACGATAATAGGTGCTGCTATAAACCAATCGATCTGTCGTAGGAAAGAAAAGAAATTTTTCACAAAAACTTAGAGAGAAGAATACTTAAGAAAAACATTATCATCCATAATGTCAATATCAGGCAAAACCTCTACTTCAGTAACGTTTGGCAATCGTCCCGGCCAACTTAATTCAATAGTTTTTACTTCGCCCGAACGGAAATTATTTATTATATAGCGATTAACGGCGACGATGACGCCCTGACTCTTAAGTAAAATAGCCAAGGGAACAACCTTATAACCGTAGGCGCTATCATTGCTTATTTTAAAATCCAACTGGCCCAGGCTGATTTTTTCAGACAGTCCGCTATCGACCGACGGCGTAAACTTAGCGTTTTCAACGGTAAAATTAAGTCGCTCACTACGATATTGTTCCCAATCGCTAATTTTATGGCGATCAAGACGTATAAAGGTGGTTTGATCAACAACAAGATTGGCGGATGAACCGGCGGAAATACTTTGGCTCAGAGCCATTAAATATTTAGTTTGACCGGGAAGAACAAAATCTTGCGTTGAACCCATTTTCTGACCATTAACTTCAAAACCATAGTCCAAACGAACCGCCAATCGATCGTTGGCGTTGGTAACCGCGGCGACGATATCGTACTTTCCGTCATGTCCCGCTAAAACTCGCGTTTCCGAAAAACTTATATTACTGCCGATATTAACTTTATTAGTTAATAAGCTGGCGGAAGAAGTAAGCTCGAGATTATTCTGTCTATCTTGATTAATACCGACGATGAGATAGGCGGAAAATTGATACAAAGAATAGCCGACCGTTCCGGCAGCGGTTAAGGCCAACATAACAACCAATGCAATAAAGAATTTCTTTCGGTTACGAATGTACCACAAACCAAAATCCAAGCGTCGGGTTGAAAGCCCTTCGACATCTCGATAATTTCTCAGTTGATTATTGAATTGATCGTTTGCTTGCGGCATAGTCTCTATTGTTCTTTATACCCGAAAACCGGTCCGACAGCAAGAATTCGCTTGCCCTCTTTTTCATAAACCATCAGTAATAGTTTTAAACCGCCGATTGATTGTGTAATCTGATGCGAGCGATTATTTTTTTGATCGCTAAATACAATGGTCATCTGCTTACTGCCGGCTTTATCAACACGATATTGACTGACAAAGTCAGCGATAAATTGATAGTCATCAGTCGACAAGGCCTCATTGCTTAATTCCTTTCGGACAATAGTGCGACTCGCTGACATTTTCGAACTTAAATCAGTAAAACGCGGATCAGTGTCTTTAACAACTCCTAAACTGACAAGCGCATCAAATAACATCTTGGTATTGGCGACTAATTCATCAGCCAACACAGCATCGGGCTCAATGTAATTGAGTGAAAGTGGATTTGCACTCGTTTCAAGTCCTCCGCTCTGACGATCACGCGCTACCTGCCAACTATCAGCCGGCAATGTCAGATTCGCCAATGCCGCTAAACTGCTGCTGAGCTTGCGCTCAAACCAACGGTCAGTCGATTGATATCCCAAAGCATTAATGGTTGTATTTAGGTATGACTTAACTGTTGAAAGAATGGTCCAGAAACTATTATTGTGCCATTTAACATCATCAAATAAAGCTAGATCTTTGCGGATACCTTCACTCTGCGCTCCGTAACGCTCGTAATCAATATTATCCAGTAAGAAACCGCTCTTGACGGGTTGGTTCAGCAGCGGCGCAATAATATCAAAGCCGATTCCTTTACAGCGATACAAGCCCGAACGGTCATCACAGGCGCTCAGATAGCTCGCCCGCTGCTTCTGCGCGTTCAGCGGTCGTTTATGAATACCGACAGTATCATAGGTCAAGCGATCATAGAATGAGCGGCTCGGCCAATACGGCGTTTGCAATAAGCGCATTCCTAATATCGGTTTATCAGCGGCGTCAGTACGCGAATAGGAACCTTCGGTCGAGGCAAACTGAAGTGCGGCGACACGGCCTTGAATCTTCTTTAGACGATCAAAACTGCCGACTCCGAGCACTTCCTCAAGCGATGCTTCGCCGAATTCATCGCTGCGGGCTGACTGATAATGCAGGTAGGTTAATTCGCTGCGCAAACCGGAAAAGAACGAGATGACTTTATAAATTTTCGCCCATTCATTTTTTAAGGATTGATTGGCTGACAAATCGGCCGCGATTAAATGAGCGGCAGATTGGTTAATCACCCAATCTTCTCTATCAAGTAAACAATTCGGACAGGCGGCATCTCTAAAGTTAAGCGGAAAAAGCGACGTATACCAACGACTGGCCAAATAAAAATTTCTAAGTTTGGCAGTTTGTGAGTACTCCTGCGGAACGGTAAATTCTTTATAATCACGTTCATACAAAAGCACCGGAGACTTGGAGCTTGCTTTTGAATCCTTAATTAATTGAATTTCTTTTTTTAAATCATCACTTAAATAACTAGGCGGCGTAAAACTAAAACGCGCTGCCTCACTCGGTTTAAAACGTCGAGTATCGTTTAGATCCTCAGTCGAGTTTACTTGATCCGTCATCGGTTGGAGCAGCACTAACGCGGTTGCAAAATAAGCCGCTTCAAGACGCTGCGCCTCTAATAAAGAATCACTGGCAACGCCTAGCTTCTGACGGCGTTCCTGATATCTTCCGTTAGCTTGTTCATACAAATCATTACTAATCTTCCATAAGCTTTCATAGAAAAAAGAAGCTTCAATATCTTTATAAATTTGCTTCAAGGAGTTTTGATAATAATACAAGAGAAAATCGCTCGTTATAACGATTGGCACCGAGCGCTGATTCAATTCATAGTAAGAGCCAAGAAAATCATCAGCGGATTTCGGAAAGGGGTTCGGAATTAGTCCAAAACCGTCTTGGTTCAAGTTAGCGATTGCCGGATCAAGATTAATCTTACGAGCAACATCATAATAATTTACAACCTGCGCCTTTGAATTAATCGGCAACGCGACTCCCGGAATCGACACTGTTAAAGGTTCATTTAATTTTTTATAAAAAGCTCCGAACGTAACAGTTTCTCCCTTAAGGTCGGGATTCTCCTCACCGGAATTCGAGCCTGAATTTTCTTCCCCCGGATTAAGCGTGCCCGGCAGCCCTTGATTAGCAGGTTCTTCAACAATCGGTTCAACAATCGCTTCCGGTGCCCAATAAATCTTAGTTAGATACCACCAACCTCCCCCAACAAGAACAATCACCGCCGCCGCAATTGCGACGATGACAAATTCTTTACGACTCAATAAAGAGGTTTTAGCCGGGACTTCAACCGGAGTATGCACTACTGGAGTTGTGGGGCGATTTTGCTCTATAAACATGCCTAGATTATACCATAAAAACTCTTAATTGACTACATATTTTTGCTTGCCTAAGAGCCATTCTTTTGCTAAAATAATAAAACCTTTAAAGGTGATTTTTAATTCTACCTATGCCTAAAGAAGAGAAAAAAAACTCTGCGAAATCTAGCTATAACGCCGAATCGATTACCGTTTTGGAAGGTCTTGAACCGGTTCGTAAGCGTCCCGGAATGTATATCGGATCAACCTCATCCGAAGGTCTTCACCATCTTATTAAAGAAATTGTCGATAACTCAATTGACGAAGCAATGGCCGGTTATGCAACGACCATTAACGTTGAATTGTTGCCGGATGGAATGGTTTCAGTAGCCGATAACGGTCGTGGTATTCCGGTTGATATTCATAAAGCGACCAAGGTCTCAGCTCTAGAAACAATTATGACAACGCTTCACGCCGGAGGAAAGTTCGGCGGCGGCGGTTATAAGGTTTCGGGCGGATTGCACGGAGTCGGTGCCAGCGTCGTTAACGCCTTGAGCACATACATGAAAGCCGAGGTCCATAAGGACGGGAAAATCTGGATGCAAGAATACAAAATCGGTATTCCGCAAAAAAAAGTTGCGGCCGTTGGAACAACTAAGCGCACCGGAACAATTATAACCTTTAAACCTGACGCTTCAATCTTTGAAGATGTTGAATTTAACTGGGGCAAAATCCTTGATCGTACACGGCAACAAGCCTATCTTACCAAGGGCATTACCATTAGTGTTAGCGACAAACGACCCGAGCATTCAGCAAAATCATACACCTTCCATTTTGAAGGCGGCATTAAAACCTACGTCAAAGCTCTGCACCGTCATAACACAGTCAAAAATGAAACAATTTTTTATGTTGACCGCGAAGTTAAGGAAGGTCGCGTTGAAATCGCGCTTCAGTATAACGAAGGCTTTAATGAGAACGTCTTAGCTTTTGCTAACAATATTATTAACCCTGGCGGCGGAACACACCTTGTTGGCTTTAAAACAGCTCTAACTCGAACCCTTAATACCTATGCTCGTGCTCACAATTTATTGAAAGAAAAAGATGAAAACCTCGCCGGTGAAGACGCCCGCGAAGGCTTAACCGCAGTTGTCAGCGTAAAACTCGGCGATCCGCAATTCGAAGGTCAAACCAAAGATAAGCTGGGCAACGCCGAAATGAAAACAGCCGTTGAGCAAGTTATGGGCGAAGCCTTTGCGATGTATATGGAAGAGCATCCGCGGGAAGCTGAGTCTATTATCGCTAAATGTATCTTAACGGCGCAGGCTCGTTTAGCGGCCCGAACCGCTCGCGCAACAATTTTGCGTAAAGGAGCACTCGAAGGAATGACCTTGCCGGGAAAACTTGCCGACTGTTCAAGCCGCAAGCCGGAAGAATCGGAATTATACATCGTCGAGGGAGACTCGGCCGGTGGCTCCGCTAAACAAGGTCGCGACCGCGGTTTTCAAGCGATCTTGCCCTTACGAGGTAAAATTTTAAACGTTGAACGCGCTCGTCTTGATAAGATGCTGGCCAATAACGAAATCAAGAACTTAGTTATCGCTCTAGGTACAAACATTGACGACCAATTTGATTTAACAAAATTACGCTATCACCGCATTATTATCATGACCGACGCCGACGTTGACGGAGCGCACATCCGTACGCTTTTGTTAACGCTCTTCTTCCGTCATTTCACTCAGCTCGTTACCGAAGGCTATGTCTATATTGCCCAACCACCGTTGTACTTAATTAAAAAAGGCACAACAATGCGCTATGCTTATTCCGATGAAGAAAAAAATAAGATCCTCGCAGAAATTACTAAGGGCGGCGAAGCTATTATCGAAACTGAAGTCGGCGGTGATTCCGATGCGACCGATACAGAGGAAGAAGCCGAAGAGAAAAAAGTTAAGGCCGCAACTCGAATTAATATTCAACGCTATAAGGGTCTCGGAGAAATGAACCCATCACAGCTCTGGGAAACAACCATGGATCCAAAAACTCGTCTTCTAAAACGAGTTACGGTTGATGACGCGGCACTCGCCTCGGAAACCTTTGATATGTTGATGGGTGGCGACGTTGCTCCTCGCAAACATTTTATCCAAACACACGCGAAGAAAGTTGAAAACTTGGATATCTAAAATATAAGAAAATAAAAAAGGAGTATCATTGATACTCCTTTTTGTTTTACAGCAATTCTTCTTTAATCACCAGATCGGTCACCAACATAATACCCGACTTTATATCGGATAATTGCGATTGCCAGATTTTTTATTTTCTGATCGATTGCCAAATCTGAAAGATAGCAAAATATTTCATCCTGCAAGGGTTGTCGGTAACTTTCTCTGGCAGCGTACCACTTTTTCCAATATTCTTCCCTTTCTTCTTTTGACATTGGTTCAATACAACTAGGAGAGCGCTGCATCATATTTCCGTCAACAATAAACTTATATTTCACCTTGAAAAAATCAATACAACTACCGTTTTCTTTTAATTTTTTTCGTATATGATTAAACATCATATACACAGTAGCAAGATTATCTTTAGAAAAATAATACTTGTTATAGCTGTGCCAGCCTGACAAAATAACTCCAACTTTTAAAAATTTTTCTTTTCCAAAAATCTTCTCTGCTTCAGCATCTTCGCGTCCGAATAATCTAAAGCCCGTTAATGCTGAAGGTGGCAAATGATCCCTAATGTTAATTGTATTTTGACTCATTTTTCCTTTATTTGATTTTAAAATAACAACTCTAATTAAGCTAGAATTACCATGTCTCCCTTAATTTGTCAATAAAAAGCCCCTCTCCATTAAAAATGGAGAGGGGTTGGGGTGAGGTCTAAACTTTCCACTTCTGATAAGCCAAGCCAGCTTCGCCTTCGATTTCTAATAAACGATTATATTTGGCAACGCGTTCACCGCGGGCCGGTGCGCCAGTCTTGATCTGTCCGGCGCCGCAAGCGACAGCTAAGTCAGCAATAAAGTCATCCGGCGTCTCCCCCGATCGGTGAGAAATGACAACTTTAATTTGATTGGACTGCGCCAAGTTAATAGTTTCAAACGTTTCAGTCAAGGTTCCGATCTGATTCGGTTTGATTAAGATCGCCGAACTCGCCTTTTCCTGAATACCCCGTTCGAGTCGAGATTTATTCGTAACATAGAGATCGTCGCCGACGGTTTGCACCGTATCTTTTAATTCCGCTGACAGCGCACTAAAAGTTTGCCAGTCATCGTCGCCGAAAGGATCTTCGATTGAAATCAGTGGATAGCGTTTTGTTAAGTCGACGTACCAATCTTTTAATTTCTCTGCATCTTTAGCTCCATCTTTCTTTAGATGATACTGACCGTTCTTATACCATTCAGCCGCGGCCGCATCAATCGCAATACAGATATCTTCCCCTGCTTTGTAACCAGCAGCATCAATCGCCTTCATGATTAATTTAAAAGGCGCTTCATTATCTTCTGATTTAGGAACAAAGCCGCCTTCATCGCCGACTAGCGCGTGATTACCGCCTTCAACAAGAATTTTTTTCAAGGCTTGATAGACTTCCGTTCCCATACGCAATCCTTCCGCAAAATTTTCGGCACCGATCGGCATAACCATATATTCTTGAATATCAGTTGCCCAATCAGCGTGCCGGCCGCCGTTAATAATATTCATCAAAGGAATCGGCATTAACGGTAATGGTCCGAAACCCGCTACTTCGCGCAGATAACGGTACAAAGGAACGTGATGTTCTAGAGCGGCGGCGCGCGCCACAGCTAACGATACGGAGAGAATCGCATTGGCGCCTATTTTAGATTTATCAGGCGTACCGTCAAGTTCAATCATTGTTCGATCGATTTCCGCTTGAGCATCAGCCGCCTTACCGATCAAAGCCGGAGCCAACACTTCATTAACATTTTTTATAGCCTTAGTAACGCCTTGACCGTTATAACGATCGGCTTTTCCGTCGCGTAATTCATGAGCTTCATATTGGCCGGTTGAAGCGCCGGAAGGGACAGCGGCCTGAGCCGTGATTCCAGAATCTAATACAACCGTCGTACTAAGGGTTGGATTTCCGCGACTATCTAATATCTCGCGGGCGATAATTGATGTTATATTCATAGTTATTTTATTATATACCACATATGCGTTTTTTCCTATAATTCTGGACAAAATTACTAATTTCCAGTATCCTATACAAACATCAATATATTTATGAATCTTATATTACAGTATCTCAAGCGCTATAAGCGAACCCTAGCTTTAATTTTAGGACTCGCTATGATTAATCAAGTTTTTTCTTTACTTGATCCGCAAATCTTTAGACTTTTAATCGATAACTATGCAAGCCGGGTCGGTGATATCAGCCAATCAAGCTTTCTTAAAGGCGTCAGCTTATTGCTGCTCGCTTCGGTCGGCGTCGCCCTTGTTTCCCGTATTGCCAAGAATTTCCAAGACTATTACGTTAACTTTGTTACGCAAAATCTCGGCGCCTCATTATACGCCCGCGGTGTAACCCACGCCTTCTCACTTCCCTACTACGTTTTCGAGGATCAGAAGTCAGGTGAAATTTTACAAAAACTTCAAAAAGCGAGAATTGATACGCAAACAATTATTACCAGCGCGATCAACATCGTCTTTGTCGCCTTTATCGGATTGCTCTTCGTACTAATTTATTCATTTACGATTCATTGGTCTATCTTCCTCGCCTTCTTATCATTATTACCGATTGTCGGCAGCTTCACTTTTTACATCAGCAAACGAATTAAGCAGGCCCAAAAAGATATTGTCGAACGCATGGGCGCTTTAGCCGGTGCAACCACCGAAACCTTACGCAACGTTGAGCTCGTCAAAAGCCTAGGTTTAGAAGAACAAGAAACTGAACGTTTGAATATCGTTAACGGAGAAATTTTAGCGTTGGAACTAAAAAAAATAAAATTAATCAGAACACTAAGCTTTGTCCAAGGAACATTAATTAACTTCTGCCGCTCAAGCATTCTCTTACTTCTGCTGTGGTTAATTTTTAATAATGTCGTTACTCTCGGACAATTCTTCAGTTTGCTTTTCTACTCCTTCTTCATCTTTAATCCATTGTACGAGCTAAGCAACGTCGCCTCGCAGTATCAGGAAGCCAAAGCCAGTAACGAAACACTGAATGAAATTCTTAACATGAAACCGGAAGATACAACCCATCGCACAAAAGATATTGCATCAGTCACCGATCTAAGCTTTAGCAATGTGTCTTTCGCTTACGGCGAGACTGGGCGTCCGGCCTTGGACAAGATTAATCTCTCCATCAAGCCGGGCGAAACCGTTGCCTTTGTCGGGCCGAGCGGTGCCGGAAAGACCAGCTTAATTAAATTAATCCTAGGTCTATACCAACCGACCAGCGGCGCAATCACCGTCAACGGAATCGATATCTCACACCTCAAACCGGAAACCTTTAAGCAAAAAATTTCCTACGTATCTCAAGATACACAGCTCTTCGCCGGTACAATTAAAGATAACCTGTTGTTTGTTAAACCGGGAGCCAGCGACGCTGAATGCTTAGAAGCTTTGGATCATGCCGCCGCTATGAGTATTATTGAACGCGGCAACGAGGGTCTTAATACCCGTATCGGGGAAGGCGGTTTAAAATTATCAGGCGGCGAAAAGCAACGTCTCGCAATCGCCCGAGCTCTATTACGTCAACCGGATTTAATTATCTTTGATGAAGCAACTTCAAGCCTCGACAGTATCACCGAGCATGAAATCACTGAGACAATTAAAACCATCAGCACTGCCAAGCCACATTTAATTACCATTTTAATCGCTCACCGTCTTTCAACTGTTCTTCATTCCGATACAATTTACGTCCTTGAAAAAGGCTTAATTTCCGAACACGGCACGCACGATAAGCTGCTTAGCGAAGCCGGCCTCTACGCCGCTCTCTGGCGCCAGCAAAAGGGCGAGGAATAAGCTATAATAAAAGATATGCCTAAGAAAAACATTTTTATCGGTGTTGCCTGGCCCTATGTCAACGGCGACATTCATTTCGGTCATTTAGCCG
>CAZSWO010000015.1:0-21914 GCA_964611115.1 uncultured Gammaproteobacteria bacterium | reverse complement strand
CCGATTCAAATTTTTGACCAAAGACGACACCTAGTACCTATATTGATTATAATTTTAACGGCTTTAGGCTATGTTGATACCTTTAATCAAAAAAATTTTAATAAGGTACGGGATAACAAAGAATATATTTTTTTATTTATCCTAAAAGAGGAGTACAACTTAGAAGATCAATACAGGAACGGCTTTAGCGAGACTGTATATCAAAACAAGCTTATTTATTTACTATGCCATGTCGTATAAGTTATATTGTGCGACATAGTAAAATCAGGAAATCCAGGGCTTTTAAGGACTTCCCCACACATTAAGGAATATTCGGTGTAATATAATCCTAGTGTTGACAAAAAATATAATTACCGGTAGTATGTCTGTATCAGAACATTTCAAATAGGAACGATAGCTACCGAACATAACAGTCGGCAACCTAAGGCGCTAACTAGCACTTCCCTATTCCACATAGGTGGAGTCAGACTTGTAAATACAAGAAACGCCTAATTATCAAATAGAACTTAAAAAATTCTTTGAAAATTAGTGAAGTAAGTTCCGACCTCACCGTTCTGATCCGTTTGGTTAAGATTACTACCGCAACCTCTTCTATAAAAACAGTAAATTTTATAGATTTTATTCCCTACTAAAGAATAAATAAATTGGCAGCGGTAGTAGCTTAATTTTTGTTCATTGAATATATTGCAGCCGCGATCGTACCACAGTTTGATTTCCCCATAGAATATCCAACCGAATTACATCGAAATCCGCCGCCTCCCAAGATAGCGGATCGGCTGCATAAATTATATAAGCGCGGCGCTCCTCTTCCATGATTTTCATGTTACCCCATAACTACAAATATCATACTGAGGAGCCAACGCTTTAAAAATTCTATCTACCATAACAGATAGAAATAACGCTAGATAAAGTCCCCAACCACTTGACGTCAACTTGTGGGTAAGGGCTTTTTTAATACAAAAAAACCGCCGTTAAAGGCGGTTTTAAGCTAATCTAAGCTTATTGCCAGGCAGTAATGATAATTGCAGCTATAAGCAGTGAAAAGACGTTGTAGCCGGCGTTTATGATGAATAAACGAAGACTGCGGGCTTCAAAAAGATGGTGAACAGCCATTAAGGCCGAAACAAAGAAAATTCCGATAATAACAGCCATATTAACTGCCGAGCTTATTTCGCTGTACTGACCGAGTAACATTGCGAGCACTAATGAAATAAAGAAATAAAGAACCAGAGATACGGGCAAGCTTACTTGCATATCTAGGCCCTTTCTCTTCAATTCTTTGAAGCCGGTATCTTTAAGCCAAGACTCAGCGAACATCGTTGGTGAATACCAAAAAAATCCGAGCGCAAATTGGGCAATAGCCGCAGCAATAACTGCGAGATAATTTAGTGGTTGAAACAAAGCGATAAATTCCATATGAGTGCTATTGAGTGTTTAGAGCTGACCACGCCGACTGCCAAGCCGTCATCTGATCAATTTCTTTTGATTGATTGTCGATAATCGATTGTGCAAAAGTCTTCACTTCTTCCTTCGCAGATTTTTCTAAAGCCAATTTAGCCATTTCAATTCCCCCTTCATGATGAAGCGTCATTTGTAGTAAAAACTCTCGATCAAAAGCTTCGCCTTCAAGACCCGAGAGACGGGTGCTCATACCGCTTTGAGACGAATCCATTGAAGGACTGCACATCCCCGACTTAAGGGACATTTTTTTATAGCCATAGTCCCCTTTCATCATCGGACCCTGCATACTCATTGCTCCGAAACAGAAGCCGAGCCAGAAAACAATCATTGTTACAAACAACACAACCATTATTTTAAAAATAGAACAGAGCCAGCAATCGGAGTTGCAGGCCGTTTGCTTTATTGCCGGAGCAGCAACTTCTTTTGTTTTAACTTTTGCTTTTGGTTTTCTTTGAACCATATTTGTTTTATTAATGATAAGCTTTTTAATTATAACACAAATTGTAAAAAAGAAAGCTATTATTTCTCAAGCTCAGCAATTTTTGAAAGATAATCCTCGTAAGTACGAATTTGATTTTCGCCGCTTGCATACAAAGCGGCATTAGAATCGAAATTATAAACAAGAAAGGTGTTATATGTTTCCGCATCCGGCTTAAGCGGGTCAATCATTAAGTAGGTCAAGATACACGATCGTTTTGAAGGGCTAAAGAAAAGGCGCGGTTCAGTAACACGCTTGCCCTTCGCTTCTTTTGTAACGAATGTCTGCGCTTCTTCAAATCGTTCTACGCAGGTATCCTGGCCTAATTTTATCTCTTCAGCGCTTAAGGGAGCACGTTGTTCCAAATAGCGATCATAGGCAAAACGTCCCGCAAGTACGAGGAGTAGTAAAACCAAGGCGGCAATAATTACTTTTTTCATAGATTTAGAGTATACTGAATATATAATACAATATTTTAAAACATATGCCAAAACTAAAGAACACAATCAAAGTCATCGGACTTTTAACTATCTTGGGTGCGGCGGCGGCAAAGATGGCGCCATTGCTTAAATCGGCCGATCCAAAGCTCCGCAAGAAATTCGAGAATATCCTTTCTCTCTTAATCGAGATCAAGGAAGACATCATGGACATCGGAGAAATTGCCAAGAAAGAAATCAAGAAAGCCAAGAAAAAGTAAGTACTAAAAAAATAAGCCCCTCGGGGCTTATTTTTATTTGCTTACGACGATTATATGTTTCTCAACCTTAGAGATTGGTTCGTGACTGCCGGTTGGATATGCGAGCAAGGCATCGTAGATGACTTTTTCACTATAGCGATAAGCGGCTCCCCTCTTTGTTCCCGGATCATTCGTAATAAATTGTTTTTTAACAGGGTCATATCCGCGAATAACTAACATGTGTCGTTCGGGCCCGGGAGGTGAGAAATAAGGATTTCCTAATTTTTGACCGTTCATCGGAGCGACTACTACATTCCCCTTCTCTAGTTCGGCGACGATGTCGGAAATTGAGACACTGCGTTTTACCGCGACCTTGTCGTGCTTAAAATATCCCTTAGCAATCCACTCGACCGCATCATCAACCGATGTATCTCGGTATTCACCGTGATTTTTCAATTCATAATCAGAGGCGCCTGTAATTTCGCGCAAAGCTATTTGGCTGTTGAGACTTTTGCCCTGTGCCCAGTAAATTGCCATCAAAAGAGAAGCTTCCTCGCAACCGTCTTGTTGACGTTGATCGTCCCAGTTTCCGGTCGGAGCCTGTGATGTAAAGGGAACCTTTATATCAACTAACTTTCCGCTACTTGATACCGGTTTTTTGGCCGTTGCTGTTACCGAAGCAGAATCAACTTTTGTTTCATTGCTTTGCTCTGGAATTTGATTTACATCCTTAGTTTCAGTCAGTGTCGATTCTTCGGAATTTACTTCATTTTCATTAGTGCGATTAGAAACAAAGACATATCCAACAACGACAATGGCTACGCCAAGAATCACGAGCGGTAGTTTAGTTCTTTTCATAACTGTCCCGTTATAGTTCCTGATTAAATATGATCATGCACCGCCGGATGCTCATGACCGATTTTCAATTTGCTCTTCAGATATTTTAGATGATTCTTTTTAACTGAAGTAAATTTCTTACGATCAGTTCCAAGCTTAAGCATCATATCAGCCGCATAGCGTCCGCCGAGGAAATGAGGCAAAATAACGTAATCGGCTCCTAAGTCATACAAATAAAGTGCGTCTTTAATACTGTGTGCCACCATCATAAAGGCGGAATTTTTATTTTGCTTACGAATCGTTTCAATAATAAGCGTATTTGCTTCAAGGTTAGGAATTGTAGAGACGATAAGTTTTATTTTTGAAGCTTCGATGGTTTCTAAGAAATTAATATCGGTTGCATCTCCGAATTCAATCTCAACTCCTTCCGAACTCAACTCCTTAACAGTGTCCGGATTGTAATCGACAACTAAAAATTGTGTTTTTTTCGCTTTAAAACTATCAACAAAGTCCTGCCCGATTCGGTTGGAGCCGAAAAGAATAATAGGATATTGCTTTTTAACAATTCTATTCTCTTTTGGATTCTTGCGTTCAAATATACCTAAAACCGGATCAAGCCAGACGGCTAATTTATCCGCATACATTATCATGTAGGTCGAGGAGAATATCGTGATGAGACCGACGAGGGTAACAATAGAAAGTATTTGAGCATCAACGTGCCCAAGTTTCATACCCAGTGCAAGCAAAATCAATGAAAATTCGCTGATCTGCGCGACGGTTAAACCGGTCTTTAGGGCTGTTTTTTTACGATAACCGAAGATTCCCATGATAATCATAAGAATAATCGGATTTCCAATTAAAACAAACAAGGAAAGTACAATTGCGACCGGGACGGTTTGCCAGATTCCGGTTAGAATCATCTGTGCTCCCAATAAAATAAAGAAAACGACAATAAAGAAATCGCGCATTGTTACTAAGCGTGCGCTGATTTCATGACGCGAAGGTAGCGCCGCCAAGGCAACACCGGCCACTAAGGCTCCCGTTTCAAGCGAAAAACCCGAAATTTTAAAGATGGCTGCGATAACAAAACCCCAACTTAGAGAAAACAAAAAGAGAAGTTCTTGAGATTGCGCTAGAAAAGAATTAAGAGGATGTAAAATCTTTTTTGAAATAATCCAAACAACGCCGGCAAGTGCTATTCCCTTAGCAAACATAAAAGCCACCGAATACCAGGAAGCGTCCGGTGCGGAAACTAAGGGAATTGCAAATAACAAAATCAAGGCAATAATATCCTGAACCAATAAAAAACCGATTGAAATTTTAGCATACAGCGACTCAAGTTCGCCTTTGTCTGAAATCAGCTTGAGAATAATGATTGTACTTGAGAAGGCCAATGCAATTGCTATGTAGGCCGAAACAATCGGAGTAAAACCGAAGGCTAGACAAATTAAAAAACCGACGCTGGCGGTAAAGATGACTTGCCCGAGTCCGGTGACAAGAGCTACTTTACCGAATTGTTTGATAACGCTCGGTGTTAAATTCAATCCAACTGTAAAAAGAAGAATAGCAATACCAATTTCACTAAAAAGACTGAAAATTTCGTATGAATGAATGAAATTAAAAACAAAAGGACCGACGATCAGGCCGGTTATGATGTGACTGATAATCAAAGGCTGTCGTAAGAGTCGCATTATAATCGCGACAATTACGCCAATTGAAATAATGACGCTCAATTCAAAGAATAGAGAGAAATCGGTCATGGTAAGTATTCTCGAGGATTAACTGGGATACCGTTAAGTCGAACTTCGAAGTGAAGGTGTGGTCCCGTAGTGAGCGGACCGGCGCCGGGAGTTCCCGGCATTGCTCCTGATAAAGCGATTACTTGGCCCTGTGAAACATACTCGTCTTCTCTGACGTAGATCTTAGAAACGTGTCCGTAAACCGTCGCTAATCCATCGGCGTGAACAAGCATAATATAGCTATAGCCCATTCCCGCGTCGCGAGCGCGTCCAACATAACCGGAAGCAGCGGCCTTAATCGGGGTTCCCTGCTTGGCGCGAATGTCTACGGCCGGATGTTCAAATACATTTCGAAAAGGATAAGTTGGATCATGAAATTCAGCCGTGATTGTATTTTTTGTTACCGGCCAGATAAAACCATCGTATTTCAAGGTAATCTTATTCGATCCGTTTTGTTGATTAATTCGTTCTCGTAAGGCCTTATCAAGGTTAACAATATCAGAAGCGGCCGACTGCTGTTCGCGCTTAGCCTGATTCAATAATCGTTGGTATTCGGCTTCGGAAGACTTAGTTTGATCTAAAATATAAATCTTAGAATCCTTTTCGTCAGCTAAACCGACCTGCTCTTGTTCTAAACTCTGACGCAGGACGCGTAATTTTTCCTTACTGGCATCAAGTTTTGACTTACTTTGATCCAATGCATCCTTAGCATCTTTTAATTCCGACAAACTTCCGGAAATTTTTCCGTTAATATTTTCTAAATATTTTACCTGACTTATGTATTCGGTTAAATAATTATTCAGTAAAATAATTTCTAGCTGAGAGCGGTTATTTTCTTGGCTCAATAACTTAATTGCTGAACCGAGGTTGTCTTTATTATCTTTGATTAAGTTATCAGTTTCGGCAATTTCCAGGTTGGTTTTTTGGATCTCTAAGTTAGTCGTCTCTATATCAATTTTCACCTGATCTAACTTTAGCTGAGCTTCGCCTAAACGAGCGTCAACAATAGAAAGTTGATTCTGTAAATTTGCTTTTTGAGCTTGCGTTTTTTCAATTTGACGCCGATACTCATCCTGCTTATTTTTTATATCAGCCAGCTCCTTCTTTTTCTGTTCGATGCTCTTATTTAAATCACTGATTTCTTTGCTCGGTTCCGGCGTCGTTGCTCCGGCGGCATAATTGGCGAAAACAACAAGAGCGACTGCAATAGCCGCTATGGAAAGAAGATGCGAGACGCTTTTTGTTTTTGTTTGGGAAGACATGAGAGATTAATATCTCTATATTATAGCATATTTAGTCCAAGCTGCCAATAGCTTGATCAATTCTTTCTAAGGTTTCATCTTTTCCGAGAACAGCGGCGATCTCGAAAGGTCCGGGACTAGCCTTACGACCGCTTAAGGCGACACGGACTGGCCACAAATAATCACCCAAGGCTTTATCTTCTTGTTTTAAGCGTCCTATAATAATTTCCTCGAGTTTCTCTTTATTCCAATCCCCTGCTTCAATATTCTTTAACTGCTCCAACATCGATAGAAGATTTTCTTTTACCTGCTCAACACTTAATTTTTTCCAAACCAAGAGTGACGGATTATACTCTAATTTATCTTTAAAAAAGAAATCGGTTGATTCGGTTAGCTCGCTCAAAACCTTAAGCCGCGGCTGCTCAAGAGCGATAACAGCTTTTAGATACTCATCTGTTTTTCCTTGCGGGAGAAAAGGCTTAGAGAGAATCAACAGCTCATCGAGCGTTAATGATTTTATATAATGAGAATTTAATGAATCCAGTTTTTCTTGATCAAAAATAGCCGGACTCGCTCCGATTCCATCAATATCAAAAACTTTTTCTAATTCAGATAATGAAAAAATTTCAACATCATTTTTTGCGTGCCAACCGAGTAAGGCTATAAAATTAAGCAAAGCTTCTTTTAAGTAGCCGCGCTTTAGAAAATCCTCGGCAAAGACATCACCTTGGCGCTTGCTTAACTTTCCACCATTCTTATTTAAGATGAGCGGCAGATGAATGAATTTTGGCGCTTCCCAATTAAAGGCCTTGTACAAAAGTATATGCTTCGGCAATGACGGCAGCCATTCGTCACCGCGCGTAACATGCGTAATATTCATCAAGTGATCGTCGATAACCGAGGCGAGATGATAGGTTGGAAATCCGTCAGATTTTAAAATGACATAATCCTCTATTTCCGAAGCTTTAAATACAATCGTTCCGCGCAATTCATCAACAACAGTAATTTCGCCCTCGAGTGGAACCTTATGACGAATAACAAAGCTCTCCCCCGCTGCAATTCGCTGCTTGGCTTCGGCTAAGGGAAAATCTCGGTAGCGTCGATCGTAACGCGGCGGTTCTTTGCGGGCGATTTGCTCATTACGCAAGGCTTCAAGTTCATCCGGTTTAGCAAAACAGTAGTAGGCTTCACCGCGAGCCACTAAATCTTCGGCATATTTTGTATAGAGATCGAGTCTTTGACTTTGAACATAGGGACCAAAGGATCCGCCCTGCTCGGGACCTTCATCAAAGTGGAGACCGAATAGATTGAAAACATCAACTAAATTAGCGGCCGCTCCGGCGACGGTCCTCTTCTCGTCAGTATCCTCGATACGCAGAATAAAAGACCCCTGCCACTTTTTCGCAAGCAAATAACCGAATAATGCCGTACGTAAGGTACCCAGATGTAAAAATCCGGTTGGTGACGGAGCCATTCGTAAACGAGGTTTTAGGGAAAGTGTCATTGAGGTAATGATTTAAAATATTCTATAACGCGATCGTCGCCGAGATAACAACTGCTTCCATCCCAGAATAATGGTACAGCCAATCTATTTTCAGTAATTCCGCAACGCCTTCCAACTTCTTGAATCAAGGAAAAGGCGTCTTTGTCGCTGCTTATATCCCGAGAAACAAAAAATAACTTAGTGCTAATGTTATTAGTTTCAATATACTCTTTGACAATAGCACAATGCTGACAAGTCGGCGAAAAGAAGTAGATCATTCCCGGAGGAATTGAAATCGGAGCTTGCACTACCTGCTGTTGAATTTTTCCGCAGCCCGTTAAGGAAATGAGGAAAACACCAATAATTATATATTTAAACATATCATTGCTCAACTATGGCGGCTGACGCTCGCAACAACACCGAGACCGGTTAAAGCGGCGATGATCGCGGTTCCACCGTAACTTATCAACGGCAGCGGGACTCCCGTCATAGGTAGTGAATTGCTAACACCACCAATATTAAGAATTGCTTGTCCAACTATCCATACCGTAATTCCGATAACAAGATTTCGACCGTAGGGATCCGGTGATCGTTTAGCAATTATCCAGGCGCGTTGCGCAAGCAAAGCGAATAAAACAATAACAGCGATACTGCCGACTAAGCCGGTTTCCTCGGCAATAATCGAAAAGATAAAGTCATTTTGCACTTCCGGTAAATACAAAAACTTTTGACGACTCTCGCCCAGTCCTCGACCAAAGATTCCGCCTGATCCGACCGCGATTAATGATTGATTGATTTGATAACAGGCACTGCGCGTATCTCTACCAAGATCCATAAAACACTTAAAACGATCAAGTTTATATTGCTGCCCCGGCATATTGACCAATAAAACTAAGGCCATCGCGGCAAGAACAATTGAGCCGAGAATGTGCTTAACCTTTCCGCCGCCAACGTAGTAAACCGCAAAGGCGGCGACGGTCAAAATCGATAAGGTTCCGAGGTCGGGTTGCATCAACATCAGAATAGCGAGCACTCCGTAAATAATAAGAAAGGTCCAAAAGCGTTTTCCCGTCTCGGCTTTTTTTTCAAATAAGGCAGCTAAATAAACCATCACAGAAATTTTAACAAGCTCCGCCGGCTGCAAAGAAAAACCGAAAATATTTAACCAGCTTTGGGATCCGTTAACTTCGCGGCCAAGTCCGGGAACAAACACCAAGAGGAGTAATATGATTGAAACAATTAATGAAGGCAGCGCAAAAACTCGTAAGCGCCGATAATCGATTTTGGAAAAAAACCAGAATGAGACTACACCGATGACAACACTGACAAATTGACGCTTAAAGAAATGATAGCTGTCTTGATAATCATTATAGGCGACGATCGACGACGCACTGGCGAGCATAATTAAACCGAATACCAAAAGCAGACCGATAATAATTCGGAGGCTTTTATCCGATTCAAGATGGTCCGCCGACAACGCAACGTTTCGACGAAATAATGAAGCTAAGCGAGAGAACATTTTAAAAAATTAATGGAATCGATCTAAGAGATAAATTGCCAAACCGACCGCCGTACTAACACCGGCAATCACCCAAAAACGCATAACGATTTTTGCCTCAGTCCAACCAATCGCTTCAAAATGATGATGAATCGGAGCGGACAAGAATACTTTTTTGCCACGCAGCTTCTTCGATGCTACTTGAATAATTACGGAAAAAGCTTCGAGTACGAAGACGGAGCCCATAATTGCCAGTATAAAAATACTGTCAGTTAGCATTGCAATAACGCCGAGCGTAATACCGAGACTCATCGAACCCGTGTCTCCTAGATAAAATCGAGCCGGTGAAATATTAAACCATAAAAATGCAAGCAAAGCACCGGCAATTACGCCGCAGAAGGTCGCCAAATCATATTTTCCATTCATGACAGCAATAACCGCGTAAGCGGCAAAGCAGATTAAAAGCGTTCCACCGGCCAAACCGTCTAAGCCGTCCGTTTCATTGACTGAAAAAGCCGTTCCGACGATAACAAAAATAAAGACGATAATATAAGCCCAACCAAGATGAAAGTCGCCGAGAAACGGAATATGGAGAGCGTCACGATCAAGTTTAAAATAAAACCACAACGCTCCGATGACAGCGATCAAGGTATAAATTAAAATACGGTGCGTCATTGTCAGTCCGCCGCCGCCGGCAGTCCCCTTGCCTTTGACATCAAGCCAGTCATCAATCAATCCGACAAAGGCGGAAGCCGCCAAACAACCGAGCGGCAGCCAGGTTTCATTTCGAGTTAGAAAATCAAGTTGTGAAAATAAGTCCCAAGGTAAGAGTTTTGAAAGATAAAAGAAACCAAAAGCAAACATCAGAGAGGTAAACCAAATCAACACACCTCCCATAGTAGGCGTCCCGCTTTTAGCGGCGTGCAATTTTGAAAATATAGGCGTTGCTCCGGAATTTCGGATGGTTTTGCCGAGTTTGTGTTTATATAAAAATGAAGTCCATAACGGTGTCAGCGCCATGGCACATAAGAACGCCAAACTTGATAGAGTTAGAATAATAATTATCTCAACTTCCATATCAACTGAAATTTACAAAATAAACAAAGTAGAGTGAAAGCAGCGTCAGGACAGAGGCGATTGCCGTAAGCGAAGCAATCATCACCAATAAGGAACGCTCATGCAGACCGCTGACACTAGAGGCGAAGAGTAAATTAAAAGCAACAATCGCAAGTCCGACGGCCGGAATCGAGTATAAACGATAGGCCGGCCCAATCAAGTCGACTCCGAAGACGACGTTATAATGCAAAACCGCCAGCTCTTGATTGATTGAACGTGCCAATAAAAAAGCGGCCAGCCACGAAAGAAGGTTAGCCGCAGAAGCGACAATAAAAATTCGCCGCACCAAAAGGTCGGAAAATAGAATTCGGAGTGAGCTTCTAAACCAATGCGAACCGAGATAAAGGTAATTGAGGGCTTTAGAAATTTCAAGAGGCATAGTGATAGTGTACCATAGTATAAGCCTTTTTCAATATTTTAGCGGCTTTTTCCGCTTCCGCCGTCGTACTCGCACGTCCGAATGTAAAACGCAGTGCTGAGGCGGCTTCTAGATCTGAATATCCGATAGCCTTAAGGACATGCGAACTTTCTACATCGCCGGAAGCGCAGGCCGAGCCGGTTGAAACCGCAACACCTAATTCATCTAAAGCGACCAACAATGCCTCCCCGCTCGCTTGTGAAAAAATTAAATTAGCGTGCGATGGAGAAATATTCTTTACATTAATAGTTAGTCGAGCGCCCGGAACTAAGGCTAAAGCTTTTTTTACAAAACTAGTACGAACTTTTGCTACGCTGGCAATAAATTTCTTTCGTTGTTTTTCAGCGCATTCTAAGGCTTCGGCGAAACCGATAATTCCGGCAACATTAAGCGTTCCGCTCCTTAGGTTTCGTTCCTGATGGCCGCCGTATTGCAAAGCTTCAAGCGGCGTATCGCGCTTAACGTATAATAAGCCGATTCCCTTCGGACCGTAGACCTTATGTCCCGACAAACTCATCAAGTCGACATTCAGGTAGTTGGCCTTACAGCTAAAAGCATTAAAGGCCTGCGTTGCGTCGGTATGAAAATATATCGGATTCGGTTTAGCTCCGCGATTGCGAGCCGGGGCGTTCTGCCAATCTTGCTGGCGTTTTTCATTTATCTTTCTAATAATTCGGCCGAGTTTATCAATCGCTTGCACCGAACCGATTTCGCTGTTAACGTAGCCGATCGTAACTAAAACCGTATCGTCGTTAATTGCCTTACGAAGACTTTCCGGATTTACTATCCCCTCTTTATTGACGGGCAGACGAGTAATCTTACAGCCGTATTTTTCTAGTGCATGCAAAGGCTCTAAAATAGAATCATGTTCAATAGCGCTTGTAATAATATGTGATCGTTTATCACCTTTGGAGCGAAGCGCTTTAATAACACCCTGCAAGGCTAAATTATTTGCTTCGGTTGCGCCGGATGTAAAAACAATCTCCGATTGTTTAGCGCCGATAAGTTCCCCGATCTTGCAGCGCGCGTCCTCGACCGCCTTAAGGGCCTTTTGTCCTAAGGAGTGGATCGACGCCGGATTAGCGAAGGCAGACGAAAAATACGGCAGCATTTTTTTCAATACTGCCGGATCGGTCGGAGTTGTTGCACTGTAATCTAAATAAATCATTTAATAGTCACCTTAATTCCTACATCAGTCCAATCATAGACAATTTTAGCGGCGACAACGCCGAGGCGGATGCAGCCGTGTGAAACCGGAGTCCCGAGGTGATTGGCACCTTCCTTATAACCGCCCGGCCATTCGGGAAGTTCATGAATCCCCGCTCGAGTTCCGGAAATCCCGAGCCAATACGGCATCCATAGTCCATACATCTTTGACCAGGGACGCGGGAATTTATTTGCAATTGTGAAATTTCCCTTAGGCGTTGGCATCGAGGCTTTGCCGGTTGAAACCGTATGGGTTCTAATCGTTATACCGTTTAGCTGTTGGTATAATTCCTGCTTCTTAATATCAATTAAAATGCTTTTAGTCAATCTCTTTGGATTGGCTGAAAGCGGATCAAAGGCTGTTCTAATTTCAAGGCCGTCAACGTAACCGTCGCCATCGGTGTCAGGATTATTAACATCGGTCTTGAACTGAATTTCCTGTGCATCAATCAAGCCGTCTTTATCGGTATCAATAACCTCAGCGGCTTGAGCGGCCGACGTAAATAGTAATGACAGTAAGGTTACAAATATTAGCTTTTTCATAGTGCTATAAGTATATCAGAAATTTGGAAAAATCTACCAGTTATTAAAAAAGCGGCTGTTAAGGACAGCCGCAGAATTTTTAGGGGGCAAGAGTTTTGTTCTTTGATGGAAATATATATGGCGATATTGAGTGAACAATAAGAGCCATAAAAAATATAGATCCAACCGCCATTATTGGTGATGCAATTAAGTTGGGTTCCTGATTACCTTTACTTAAAATATAACCAATACCCATCAAAATAAGGCCGGTAAAAAATAGTATTTTTTTCCTTTTTGGCTTTTCATGATCCCTGATAAAGTACAGAGACAGCAGCATAATAACTGACACAAAAGTAATAAGAAATACAACAACAGCAATCAATTTTGCTGGCCCGTGTGGGAGAAAAAGAAGCGAAACAAAAGCCAAAAATGCGATAAGTGAAAAAATGATTATTTTTTTAAACATTGTGCACCTCGCTCTGTTTAGTTATTGGAAAAGTTCTATTCCTAGAATATAACAGGTTTAGAACAATGTCAAAAAAATAGCAGCCTCATTGGTTGAGACTGCTTTTAAATAACTATTATATGCTAATGGTTTTTGGGAGGTGCTACTTTGAATGAAGATATGATTATCTTCACTAAAAGCGTACAAACACTCCCTACTCCCAATAACGTGAAAATTGAATTTCCTGTAGAAGGAATTTCAAACAGAAAGCTAATGATGAAAAATACAATTGCCGCAATTAAATATTTAAGCATCTTAAATCCTCTTTCTATTTATTTTAGATGATTTGTACTTAACAAAAATCTGGTTTCTTCCTGCACTGCCTTTGGCAATGCGGGCCACAATTCTGATGATATTGTCTCACTTGTAGAAACCTTTCCCACATTCATTTTATTACCGGACCTCACTTCGATCGAATAAATATTTGAAGTAGGTGTGGTTTCTGTCTTAGTGATGGTTACCACCGTAACATTTTCGTTCTCATACATGGATTCGCGTTCAAGAGTGCGTCCTGTGAAATACCCTGAACCTGCAACGGCAATAAGTAGTAATGCGTAATAGAATATTTTTGATATTTTCATTTTTTTCCTCCTAGGGAAATTGTTATTAGTTTGTAATTAGAACCAAAACTCCGGCAAAACCGAAGGTTTCGCTTTAATTACAAACTTTTTGTCAAAGAATTATGCCTAATAATATAACATATATATAGATATACGTCAAGTTTATTGGTAAAAATGGTCTAAAATTACGCATTTTTTACTAAAAACATATCAACAGGAACTGCACATATTATCCATTTGCTATCGTCTTCCCTCTCCTGTACTATATAGATACTATGCCCCCAAAAAATAGCGATTTAAAACGATTACCACCGCAAAACCTCGAGGCTGAGAATTTTATTCTCGGATCTCTTTTGATTGACCCTAACGTTATTATTAAAGTCGCCGACGTCGTTAATCCGGATGACTTTTATAAAGACGCTCACGGAAAAATCTACGCCGCGATGTGCGAACTCTACGCCAAACGAGAACCGATTGATATTTTGAGTTTAAGTTCAAAGCTCGAAGAAAAAAGTATTCTTGAATCAGTTGGCGGACGAACCTATATTGCCAACCTCGCCAACTCGGTCGGAACTTCTTCCAACGTAACCTACTACGCCGAACTCGTTCAACGTAAGGCAACCCTGCGACGATTAATCAGCGCCGCCTCCGAAATTAGCGACATGGGTTACGATGAAGACGAAGAAATCGATAAGTTGCTCGACGAAGCGGAGCGTAAACTTTTCGGTGTCTCTCAAAAGTTTTTAAAGCAAGCCTTCCAACCGATTGATACATTGTTAAGTCAGGCCTTCGATCGTATTGATGATTTGCATAAACAATCCGGAAAACTGCGCGGACTCGCCACTGGTTTCAACGACCTTGATAACCTACTGGCCGGTTTACAGAAATCGGACTTAATCATTCTCGCCGCCCGTCCTTCCGTCGGTAAGACTTCCCTCGCCCTCGACATCGCTCGTCAGGTCGCCGTTTTAAACAAAGCTTCGGTCGGTATCTTCTCTTTGGAAATGAGCAAAGAACAATTAGTCGATCGTATGTTATGTGCCGAAGCAGGAGTCAGTCTTTGGAAAATGCGTTCCGGTAAGCTTTCCGACAAGCAAGAGTCGGACGATTTCTCTCGTATCGGACAAGCTATGGGCGTTCTCGCCGAAGTTCCGATCTTTATCGACGACTCGCCGAGCGCCAATATCATGGAAATCCGCACAAAAGCTCGACGACTGCAGATGGAGCATAAACTAGAATTACTCGTCATCGACTATTTGCAGCTTATGGAAGGGCGCAGTCGCAACGGCGATAACCGCGTTCAGGAAGTTGCCGAAATTACTCGTTCTCTTAAAGGAATCGCTCGTGAATTAAATATTCCGGTACTGGCTCTCTCCCAGCTGTCCCGTGCCGTTGAACAAAGTCGCCCCGCCATTCCTAAGCTGGCCCACTTAAGAGAATCCGGTTCGATCGAACAAGATGCCGACGTCGTTATGTTCATTTATCGTAAAGCGGCCGACCGTAACTATGAAATTGAAGAATTAAGTACTGATGAGAAAACAGTCGCCCAGCTCTATATCGCCAAACACAGAAACGGACCAGTCGGAAAAGTTAACCTCTTCTTTGATGAAGAGACTGTCAGCTTTAAAAACCTCGCCAAAAGTGATTATGACATTCCGTCTAATCCCGGTGATGATGAATAATTAATAACCATACTATATGTTTGAAAAATTGAAACAAATCAAAGATTTGCGTAGTCAGGCCAAGACGATGCAAAACGCCTTATCAGGCGAATCCGCCACCGTTGAGAAAAATGGCGTCAGCGTTACAATGAACGGAAATTTAGAAGTTACCAACCTAACGATTTCTGAAAATTTAGTCGGTTTGCAAGCCGCCAACGCAACCCGCGAAGCTATTAATGAAGTAATTAAAAAAGTTCAAAAGATTATCGCCCAAAAGATGCAAGCGATGGGCGGATTAAAAAACTTCGGTCTTTAATCGATGAGACTTCCTTCCCCATTAGAACGATTAATATCACTTTTTTCCAAACTTCCGTCGGTCGGTCCTAAAACCGCGGAACGCTATGTTTTTTATTTGTTAAAGCAAAAACCGCAACTTATAACCGAGCTTTCGGAAGCCTTACTCGAACTTCCTAAAAGAATTATCAGTTGTTCGCGTTGCGGCAGTTTTGCGGAAAGCGACCCATGCTCGATCTGCAAAGATGAAAAACGCGACTCCTCTCTTCTTTGTGTTGTGGCTGATGAACGTGATCTTTTTGTTATCGAGGAAACAAATAACTATAACGGCTTTTATTTCGTCTTAGGCGGAACAATTAATACAATCTCCGAAATCGGACCCGAGCATATCAATGTTAAAGGTTTAGTCGCTCGTGTTAAGGAGCTCAAACCAAAAGAACTTATCCTCGCTCTTAATCCGACGCTCGAAGGCGAAACAACCTCTCTCTATCTCGCTAAACTCATCAAGCCTTCCGGTATCAAAGTAACTCGCCTCGCCAAAGGCTTACCGAGCGGTGCCAATATTGAATATGCTGATGGCCTAACCCTCGGCAACGCACTTAAATTTAGAAACGAAGTATAGTTGACAAAACTCATATTTTGCGTTAAGACATATTAAAATAGATCATTAAAAAAAGGAGCGCATAATGTCAGACATACACACAGCCCCATCAAAGGCCATCAAAGTGCTTGATTATTTTCCCAAAGAAAACATTATTACACCCGAAGAAGTATACAAGAAATTAAAATTATACGAGGTCTATCCTGACGGCGTGTATAATGATTACCGGAGCTTTTTCGAAACAAAGAAAATCGAAATCAATCCCTACCGTCTTAAGGTCGAAGCCAACAATGCTTTTGTTATGCCAATATTTAATTGGTCGCTACGGGAGCTTGAAAAGTTGAGCCAAAATCTGCCTGTACGGATTACATACCAGCAACCCGATTTAAAAGAAAAAATTGAATCACGGAAAATTCCAACAGGTAACTGGTATCTCGTTAGTAAAGAATCAGGCATTTCACAAAAACCTCGCATAGTTGCCTCTTCAACAGCACGGGTTGTCTGCGCCGCTATGATTGCCTATGTAACACGAAAAGAAAATATACTAAAAAAATTGAGCTTCTGTTCTGAGTCATTTAGTATTTTTGACGGCGACGGCGAATACACACATGTTAAGGCCCTTGAACAAAAAGGTCCTAATGGAGGAAACGACAAAGAGTTGAATATCGTTATCACCGGAATTACAAAACTCTGTAAAGGTGGCAGAGATAATACATTATGCATTGAATCGTAACAAACAAAAAAGGGACTTTTTCAGTCCCTTTTATGCTACCTAATTCTTAGGCGATCTTCGTAATCTCGACTTTCGTCTTAATCTGCCGGTGACCGACGTTTCGACGATAACGAGTTTTGTTCTTAAATTTAACAACACTTACTTTATCGGTTTTGGCGGTTGAGATAATTTTACCTTGAACCTTTTCTCCCAAAGACGGGACGCCTAAATCGATTGTGCCGGCATCATCAAAAGTCATTAAGGTTTCAAAAGAAACCGCTTCTCCTTCTAAAGCAGTGAGCTTTTCGATAGAAACGACATCCTTTTCTTTGACTTTATATTGCTTACCACCGGTCTTAATTACTGCGAATTTCATAGGTTTTATTTGATAACAATGTTCTAAGTCTAGCGAAGTTTCGCCCGCCTGTCAAGCCAATTAAAGCCTAAAATGACAAGGAGCATAAGAAATCCAAGAGTAACAAGGCTCAAAAACTTGCCCCGGCTTTGTAAAAACAAGGCGCTTAAACCGAATATAAGCGATGCCAAGCAGAAAAGAAAAACGGTCTTTTTCGGTCCAAAGCCGGCGTCGATCAGCTTAAAATGCAGATGTTGACGGTCGGCGGATTTAAAGGGGTTTTTGCCTGAGGCAATCCGACGAACAATTGTCCAGGCAACGTCCAATATCGGAATTCCCATAATTAATAAAGCAATCGCAATTTTACCACCCGAGATGATTGATAAAACTCCAAGAACAAAGCCGATTAATAAGGCGCCTGATTCTCCTAAAAATAACTTAGCCGGCGGCCAGTTTAAAACGAGAAAGCCGAGACAGGCAGCCGAAAGCATCAAAGCCGCAAAAGCAATATCGGGCTGCGACCAACGTGTCGTCATCGTAAAAAGAAAGATGACAATTCCGCCAACCGCGCCGACCGACGAAACTAGTCCGTCAACGCCGTCTAATAATTTCGTCGTATACATCATTCCCAAAAGCCAGACTAAGGAAAAAGCCGAGGCGGCTAAGGTGCTAAAGTAAATAAAACCGCCGGCCGGATTCGTAATTTTATCAATGCCGACTCCCCCGACAATAACGCTTAGGGCTGCCAGTAAGGGAAATATAAATTGCGTTAACGCGGGAAGTTTTTTCTTATCATCAATCACGCCGCCAATGACTAAAAATAATCCGCCGATTAAAACGCCGAGCCAATGACGCAATTCTAGATCACCGGAAAAGATCATAAATCTTCCCGCGTATAAACTAATAGTTAACGCTATAAAAATTGCAACTCCGCCTAATAATGGAGTTGGAGAAGTATGATGTTTACGAGCTTCATCGGGATAATCCAAAATCTTATAACGCAAAGCTAATTCTCGAACTGCTGAAGCGCAGAGCCACGCTAAGATAAAAGTTCCGATAAAAAAAATAAGATAGAACATAGTATTTAAATCGTTTCCGCTTTCTCTATCGTAATAGTTAAGTTATCATCCATTACGATTGTATCGCGACGTGCGATGCCGCCTTCAAGGATTTTAGTTGCAATCGCATCTTCAACCCGCTCTTGAAGCAAACGACGCAAAGGACGAGCGCCGAACTCCGGCTCGAAACCGAGCGTAGCTAATTGTTTAACAGCCGCTTCACTAATTCGGAAACCGTAACCTTTAGCGTCAAGCATGTTAGCAATTTTCTTAAGCATTAAGTTAGCAATCGAAACAACATTACTTTCATCAAGCGGTTTAAAGATAATAACGCCGTCAAAACGGTTAATCAATTCCGGTCGCATCGCCTTAACTAATTCTTTCTCGATTAATTCTTCTTTGATTACTTCAATCGCTTTGCCTGCTCGAACATTTTCCTGAATCAACGCCGAACCGACGTTAGAAGTCGCAATTAAAATAGAGCTCGTAAAGTCGATCGTTCTCCCCTGCCCATCGGTTAAACGTCCGTCATCCATAACCTGCAAGAACAAATTTAAAATATCCGGATGCGCTTTTTCAATTTCATCAAGCAGGACCAAGGCGAACGGCATCTTGCGAACCGCTTCGGTCAAATAACCCTGTACACCGGTTTGATCGCCGATCATCTTCGAAACGCTGTCTTTATTCTGATATTCACTCATATCAAGTCGAATCATATAATCTTCGCGTCCGAAATAGGTTTGGGCGACGGTCTTCGCCAATTCGGTTTTACCGACACCGGTCGGTCCGAGGAATAAGAAATTGGCAATCGGACGCTTACCTTCGCGAAGCTCAACGCGCGCGCGGCGCAGCGCCGCGGACACCATTTTAACGGCCTCTTCTTGGCCTATCATTCGTTCATGCATCTTTTCCTCAAGATTAAGCAAATTCTTACTTTCATCTTGGGTTAATTTCGTTACCGGGATCTTAGTCAGCTCGGTAATAACTTCGGCAATCGCCTGCTGATCAACGGTTTTATTTTCGCGACGCGAAACTTTAACCGCGACCGACTCTAATACTTCGATCGCCTTAGACGGCAAATATTTATCATGAATATAACGATCGGTTAAGGCTACGACTTCGGCTAAGGCATGATAAGAAAAATAAACGCCGTACTTAGCTTCCATATAACCAATTTTAGATTCAATCATGAGAATCGCGCGGTTAACATCAGGCTCCAATACTTCAACTTTCGCCAAAACAGCGCCGAGCGCCGATTGTTCGATATATTTTGAATAGTGTTCGCTCGTTACCGAAGCGAGGCAATAGATCTGTCCGCGACTGATTGCGTCAGCTAAAACGGAGGCGAGGTCGAGACTCTCTTCACCGCCCGAACTTATACCCATGATTTTTTCTAAATCACGCATGTATAAAATAATATTACGAGCTCGAGAAACTTCGGCGATGACTGTCAGTAATCTCTCCTGTGCTTGCGCGGCGCTCGAACCGCCGATAAGTCGCGCGACATCGATTTCAACGAGACGTTTATCAGCAAACATTTTTGGAACATTTTCTAGGACCATCAAACGGGCAATGCCGCCGAGCACACTTTCTTTGCCGACACCTTCCGGACCGACCATCGCAATGCCAAAGCGTCCCGACTCGACCGCGTCAAAGATTTGACGAATTTCCTTATCACGAGCAACGCAGAGTTCAACTCGACTCCATTTTGCCGCTAAGGTCCAATCATGAGAAAAGGAATCAAGTAAAGGCGTCGCTAAAGCCGTATAGGCTCGGTCCATGTTAGTTGACGGCTTCAAGCGAGCCAAGCGACGATAGAGCGCTCTTTGTGTCACAAGTTGATTATTTACTCTAAACCATTCAACCACGTTAAGGAGTTTGGTTCGATCAATTTCTAGTTCATAAAGCAATTCACGCAGGTTTTCATCGCGGTCATAAGCCGGTACAATCAAGTCGATAGTTCTGATCTTCTCTTGCGCCGCGTCCCAGGCGTTCGCATAAGCTTCAACCATTATTTCCCGCGATAAGGCGTTAAACATCGGATTGCCACCGACGCGAGGACGATTATGTAACTGACGTTCAAGTCCTTCAATGAATTTCTTTTCGTTAACCGTCAAACGCGAGAAAATCGCGCCCACTTCGCCGCTCGTGAAGAGCGCCGCGGTAAACATATGAATCGGTTCGATTGTTTCATGTTGAAAACGGGACGCCGTCAGGAAGGCTTCCTCGATAGCTTTTTGCGCTTGTTCATCAACCGCCTCTGCAGCATTAATATGCTTAGATCGTTTCTTTTTCAACTCGCTCCAGTCTTGAGCGGCGCTCGGAACCGCTTCACTGCTTCGATATAGCGGCGGTTCAATCGTCTGATTACTCTGTCGAGCGCGAGTCGAACGATAGATTGCATAGGCAACGGGAACTAAGCTGAACCAAAAGGCAAATAATAGGACGCTCTGTTCTTTCCAAAAGGCAAGGTTTTTAAGACTGGTCGGTGCCATTGTAACAATTGCTGTTGTAATATCTCCGACGCTATAGAGCCAAAATGCGAGTGCCGCTATTCCGCCTATTCCGATGATATAACAAATAATATTGACGCCGGCATCGACAGTCTTCTTAACCGCTTTCAAGCGGATATAGGCGGCGGATAACACAGAAGAAAAGTATATAAAACGGTTATTATGGAAAATCCCCAATCCCATTCCGCTGCAATTAGAACACTCGAGAGTGCGCAAACGTCCTGTACCCGAGCAGTTCGGACAAATAGTCATCGGCAGCGGTTGTGGCTCTTTCTCTTCTGTCATAGTTGTGCGTTAAAAAATCCCAACTGAAAAGCTATTTGATATAAAATAACAAAGGGTGCGATAATCCAAACCGCCAAAGCCGCTAAGGCAAAAATAACCCAGAAGCACATAATAATCGAACGGACGATAATTTGAACAACTCGGACAAAGAAGCTGATTAATTTTCCGGCAATGTCGCGCTGGCCAAACATCGGCGTAAATAAATTCTTAAGCCAAATCAGAACGCCAGTCGCAGCCAATTTACGATTTAAAAATTCTCCGACCCATTTGATAACGCCCCAGAGGCCGCGTGAATACCACCAAAGCGGGAAATATAAAAGATCCCAAATAAATTGGATTAAGATTTTGCCGGCGTCGGCCAAGGTATTATTCAGTGTCATAGTATGGCTTAATTATACAATAGGCTTGAAAATTAAGGAAATTAAAGAAGCCTGCCATATTTCTATGACAGGCCTTAAATTTGTTTCTTATTTTATAAGGATCATTTTCTTAGTCTGAACGAAATCTTTTGTTTCTAATTTATAGAAATAGATTCCGCTTGAATAGTTAGAAGCATTCCAATCTACGGAATAACTTCCGGCTGCAAGATTTTGATTAACCAAGGTTTCAATCACTTTTCCGCTCACATCAAATATTGTTAACTTTGCTTCCGAGTTTTTTACAATATCGAAATTAATATTGGTCGTCGGATTAAA
>CAZSWO010000014.1:0-22506 GCA_964611115.1 uncultured Gammaproteobacteria bacterium | reverse complement strand
TACTAGCGATTCCAGCTTCATGAGGTCGAGTTGCAGACCTCAATCCGAACTGAGAAAGATTTTTTGGGATTTGCTCCACCTTACGGTTTGGCGTCCCTTTGTATCTCCCATTGTAGCACGTGTGTCGCCCAAGGTGTAAGAACCATGCTGATTTGACGTCATCCCCACCTTCCTCCTGCTTAAAGCAGACAGTTCCCTATGACACGTAAAACATAGGGTAGGGGTTGCGCTCGTTACCCGACTTAACGGTACATCTCACGACACGAGCTGACGACAACCATGCAGCATCTGTCTAGCCCCCTCGAAGGCGGATCTGTTTCTAGAGTATGCAGCTAGATTTCAAGCCTTGGTAAGGTTCCTCGCTTATCGTCGAATTAAACCACATGCTCCACCGCTTGTGCGGGTCCCCGTCTATTCCTTTGAGTTTTAGTCTTGCGACCGTACTCCCCAGGCGGGATGCTTAAGGTGTTAACTTAGGTAGGCAGCACCGAGAGGGTCGAAACTCCCGATGCTCAGCATCCATCGTTTACGGCGTGGACTACTGGGGTATCTAATCCCATTCGCTCCCCACGCTTTCGTACCTGAACGTCAGAACTGTCCTAGCAAGCTGCCTTCGCTTTTGGTGTTCCTGCTGATATTAACGGATTTAACCCCTACACCAGCAATTCCGCTTGCCTCTTCCAGTCTCTAGTTTATCCATATCTCCTGCGGCCCCAAGGTTGAGCCTTGGGATTTAACAAGAGATGTTACAAACCGTCTGCGTACGCTTTACGCCCAATAAATCCGGATAACGCTTGGGGTACTCGTATTACCGCTGCTGCTGGCACGAGTTTAGCAACCCCTTATTCATTTGGTACCGTCATAGTTCTTCCCAAATAAAAGCAGTTTACACCCCGAGGGGCTTCTTCCTGCACGCGATGTCGCTCCTTCAGCCTTTCGGCCATTGAGGAATATTCTTGACTGCAGCCTCCCGTAGGAGTCTGGGCAGTTTCTCAGTCCCAGTGAGACGGGTCATGCTCTCACACCCGCTATCCGTCGTAGCCTTGGTGAGCTTTTACCTCACCAACAAGCTGATAGAACATAGGTCTCTCTCGAAGCGTCGGAGCCTTTACGTGGGAATGACTTTTGTCCCCCCACGGCTATCGGGTATTATTCCACCTTTCGGTGGGTTATTCCCGTCTTCGAGGTAAGTTACCAATGCGTTACTCTCCCGTTTGCCAAGCCGGTATTGCTACCAGCTTTCGACTTGCATGCCTTAGACACATCGCCAGCGTTCATCCTGAGCCAGGATCAAACTCTCATGTATATGTTAAGCAGTTTTGTTCTGCTCTGTCCGAAGACAGAAAATTATTTTGATGATTCTCATGTACCCTGCCTGCCGGTAGGCTGGCGGGGAGGTGCATGATAGGCATCAGATCCTGAAATAACGTCGATTAGCACAAAAAATTATCTTTGGTTGTTTGTCATATGCAGTTGTTAACGTTCATTTTCTTTCCAAACGCGAAAGAAAAAACAGGGACACAAACTCGATGGTTTTCGTCACTGTTTCTTCTTTTACGTGTTTTCAAATTGTACGCTCGGAATTACGTTAGCCGATAAGCAAGTAAATATAAGCGATTAGTACGATTATTTTAGAGCATTGCGCCGAATGTGTCAAGAGTTTCCTTGAAACTAAACAACAAAAGCCAAAAATGGCCAAAATTACCTCATTTTAAAGGCTTTTCTATACATCTTAGCCGCCTCTTCCGGCGCAACCCAATTGACGGTCATCGAGGAATCGAGTTCAACGCCGGACCAGATATGGGCGCGCGGCTGAATACGAATACAGAGGTGTTCCGGCGTTGATCCCTTAAGGCTGTGAAAAAAATAATTATACGGCGCACTAAAACTCTGCAAACCTTTTAATACTTTGGACAATGCTTTGGACAGTGATTCAATCTCTATTGGACGGAGCTTAGTCACATTCTCCATTGTTCGTTTTGTCACTATCCAGACTTCATTCTCATACTCGCTTGCATAGGGACAAAAAACCGCTATATGCGCATCTTGAAAGACCCGTCGAGATGACTTCATTTCTTTAGTAATCACATCTTTGAAAAGAGAATGACCATGTTCAACTTTATAGTCTTGTAAACGTTCACGAGCTTCTATAGTACGGGGTGGTACAACTTGAGTTGCAAAAATTTGCGAGTGCGCATGGGTAAGAGAAGCGCCGGCTTCCGAGCCTTCGTTCTTAAAGCACAAGACATAATTAATCTTTGATTTTGACAATAATGCTTTGGTACGACGTTGATACATTTTAAACAGATTTTTAATCTGAGATATTTTTAAATCTGATAAATGCAAACGAGAATCAGGCGTTTCTATAATTACTTCCTGAAAACCATACGCTTTTTTGTTTGTCGGCGTGACTGCCGGAAATTTATTGGCAACAGAAAGAATTTTTTCTTTGCCCGACCCGCAAACATCAAGAATTTTATTTTTTAAATTCTCTGGTGTAAACGGACTTTCAGCTTCCGACAATGCGACTGAAGTCTTAAATTGATGCGGACGCTTTTTGCGGCCCGGCGCGATAATAACGTAGCGGTTGGTTATATAGTCTTTGCGAATTTCTGCTTTTTTCATTTAGCGAGCAAATTTAGCGTCTTCTAATTTAATGCTTAAGAGTTTTGATACGCCGTCGTCCTGCATCGTAACGCCGTAGAGAATCGCGGCGCGCATCATCGAGGCACGATTATGGGTAATAACGATAAATTGAGTTTTGTGAGAAAGATCGTCTAAGATCTTCGCGAGTCTCTCCGAGTTAGCTTCGTCAAGCGCCGCATCAACTTCGTCTAAGACAACAAAGGGAGAAGGGTTCGCGGAAATAATTGCGCTAATCAGCGCGATGGCGGTTAAAGCTCGTTCGCCGCCCGAAAGCATCGCGATTGATTTAATCTTCTTGCCCGGAGGCGTCGCCTGAATCTCAATACCGGCCAAACCGGTGGCGTTATATTTTTGTAGATATTTAATGCGTTTTAATTTAACCATCGAAGCAGTTAAGGGATTATCAACTTCTAAGGGCGCTTCTGCGGATTCATTTTCCATTGATTCATCTTCGGCCATGACTTTAATAATTTTAGCATTGCCTCCGCTAAACAAAATTTTGAAATATTCTTCAAACTTCTGAGCGATAACTTTAAATTCTTTATCAAAGCGTTCTTTAATCGTCGCGTCGAGTTCAATAATAATATCTTCAAGCGATTGTCCGGTCGCGAGAAGATCATTAACCTGACCGGACAAAAAGTCATGGCGTTCTTTGGTTGTGATATATTCGCTTTCGATTTCCGGATCAATACCGCCGATTAACTCAAGCTGACGCTTTAAACTCGTAATCTTTTCTTGAACCTCAAAACGCTCGATCTGATTCTTTTCTTTTTCATCGCGCACTTCTTTTAACCCGCCTAAGTCTTGGCGAATCGCCGTTTCCAAATCTTCTAATTTAGTCTCTTGACGCGCCGCTTCAACCCGCGCTTCGTTTAAACGTCCACTTAGACTATTAATTTCTTGCTGCAGGGACTGAATATTATTTTGTAAGCTAAATAAGCGTTGACGCTCGGCTTCCTGCTCGCTCGTAAAGCGACTTAATTTTTCCCGAACTGCGGCAATCTCATCATCAACTTTCTGTAGATCATTCTCAAGATTAGTCTGTTCAACCGAAGGGCCGGTCGCTTTCTTAGGAGCTTCGCGCGGCGGATTGGTTTTAGTGTGCTTAGCGGCCATATCATGCAACTCGGTCAACTCTTTCTTGATCTGACTAAAGGCGGCCTTCATACCGGCTAAATCATCGGCTTGCTCGGCTTTTTCTAATAAAGCCAAAGATTTCTCGAGACGCATATGCAACTCGATAGCAATCTCTTTTGTAATATAACTTTGCTCGGTTTCTACCTTAAGTTCTTGACGCGCTTGGATTTTAATAAGTTCCATCCGAACCCGTTCTTTACGAGTTTGTAAGTCGGCTAATTCTTTTTGCAGTCTATCGAATTCGTGATTGGCGCCGGCCTGTTTTTGCAAGCCAGATAACTCCGTCGTTAAGGCGGCTAATTTTTTGTCTTTTATCTGCTTATTATTTTCAAGTTCAATCAATTCATCATTTGAAGCTTTAAAACGATCATTAATCTCGTGCCAGATAGTTCTAAAATAACTAAGTTGTAGAGTGCGTAATTCAGCCTCGAGTTCACCGCGTTTTTTCAAGCGCGTTACCTGTCGTGTTAAATTAGTTAAGCGCGGTTCGATTTCGCCTAAGAGCATTTCGGCCTGACCGAGATGTTCAAGACTCGCGCGTAATTTATTGAGCGCATCGTCTCGTTTAATTTGAAATTGTTTAACGCCGGTCGCTTCATCGAAAAATTCTTTGCGCTCTGCCAGGGAAGTATTTAAAAAGCCCTCAACCGTACCTTGGCCGATGACGCTATAAGTTTTTGATCCGACATTTGCCTTCGCCAACATTAATTGAACGTCTAGCAAGCGAACGCGCGCATTATTTATCAAATATTCGCTTTCTCCGTCGCGATAGAGTCGGCGTGTTAACACAAAGTTCTTATATTCCAAAGGCGCTTGGCCGTCTTCATTATTAAAATACATCGACACTTCGGCCATACCGAGTTTGCCTTTTTTGTCCGACCCGGAAAAGATAATATCTTCCGACTTTTTACCGCGCAAGGTTTTCATACTCTGCTCGCCCAAAGCCCAACGGACCGCGTCAGCAATATTTGATTTACCCGAACCGTTCGGACCGACAATGGCGGTTAAACCGCGACGGTCGCCTTCAACAATACCCGGAAATACCAGGCCGTTTTTATTGGCAAATGATTTAAAACCCTGAACCTCTAATTTTTCTAAATACATATACAATACAAAAAAGCGCCCGTAACGACGTTTTTATTATACACTAGGCGGCTCGTAAATAAAAACAGCTCCCGAATGAATCCATTCGAGAGCTGCGGGGTATTTATACAAGCATGGTAAACCTTTTTAACAATTTTGTCAAGAAATTAATAAGCTTTGGCCAATTCAATTCCGGTATAAAAATATTTTAAAACAGTATCCCAGGTTTTGCCTTCGCTGACCATCAGCAAGGCGCCGCGCGCCGACATTCCGACGCCGTGTCCATATAAGTTTTTACCGATGTCTTGCGGAACTGCGACACTCTTTAACCATGGTACCGCCGAACCGCCCCACACTTCCGTCCAATCACGAGTTCGTCCGTCCGAGTTTGAAAAATACGGCGTAACAACCGGCTTACCGGCGTAGGTTACGGTCATGCCGCGTGTTGCATCAACCGCCGCAGCTAAACGCGGCATTCTAATTTCCGAATTGTAACCGCGATACACCTGATCATAGTAAGCGTCGATATGATAATAATCAGAAGCATGTTTAGTAGAAGCGCCAACTAAGCCGAAGGTAATGCCTCGTTGATAATGATAAAGCGCATAAGTTCGCGCCGCGGTCGCCATTACTTTTTGAAATTCGACCGTCGAGGCGTTAGTTGTTTCCGCCAAACCTTTTAAGTAGGTTTCAATTGATAGTTCATTAATAACCCACATCTTAGCCGCCGGTTCGGTATAGCGATACTCGATTATATTTCTAAAACGATTATCGGAGGCATTTTTATTCCAGGCCGGTCCATTCTTATAATCCAATAAGGTCGCGACGCTGTTAACGCTGCGTGGAACGAAACGCAAGGGCGACGCCGCAGTCTTCTCGATACCGAGAACAACCGCGGCGTAACGCCGGGAAGCGGGATTAAAGGAAAAACTCGCCGCTATATTAGGCGAGACACCGGAGAACAAAAGCGTTGAACCGGAATAGATATCATAATAATCGTTATACGAAATACGTTGAGTCAAAGTAGTATTATATAAACCAATTCTTAAGATTGGCTCAGAGGCTGAAACAGGTTGATCTGGAGGAATTATTTGGTTAGTCGGCGGAGCCTCTGGCACTGGAGCTGATGGAGTAATAACAGAGGGCGGAGCGACTGGTTGAATTGGCGCCGCCTTAGAAATAGTTACAAAAAAACGAATGAGCGATCCGGGAATCGGTCGTTCATTTCTAACAAGTTGAAAATTTTCCTGCACCATCGCTTCAATATCACTTGGTGCTTTAATCGGAAAACTTATTTCTAGCGTCTGGCCGGCTTTTATTTCTTTAGTGAGCGTAATCGGCTGATAAAATTTCTGCCAACTATCAGTAGAGATTCGAGAGATTGTTTTTAAATAAGGCCCCGTCTGCACAGAGACTTCATTCGGCTTCCAACTTAACTGACCGGTATTTTTTAATTTGATCGTTAAGGTAGAGTTTTGTCCATGTGTCAGAGAAATATATTCCGTATCTTTGAGCGGTGTCGCTTTTATTTCAAGTTCAGCGGCTTGCGCGGCGTGAACAAATAATCGCTCATTTTTTTGGTGGCGGGCTTCAAGATCTTTATTTTCAAATGATTGATAGGCAATGTTTAAAAGACTGGCCGAAACGCCGACAATAAAAAAAGCAATGGACAGACTAACAACGAGCCCAGATATACTGAGCTCCTGCTCCATTGCTTTCTTTCTCAAAAGCTCGTAGGACTGTTTCCAGCCAATACGTTTTTCACTCACAGAATTGTTAAACATTTTTGTTTTAGCTTGTCTGCCGAAGCTTTATGCGTAGGCAGATTTTTTTACTGATATTGTTAGTGTATCACAAAAAAGGCCTAAAGTCAATGGATTTGTACACAAATTGTATACAGATTTATTTTTTTCCGCTCGCGCAAATCGCAATTGCCAATCCATCCGCCGCATCATCGGGCTTCGGAATTTCTTTTAGATTTAAGATCAGCTTTACCATTTTCTGCACCTGTTCTTTTCCGGCAGCACCGTAACACGATACTGCTTGCTTAACTTGATTCGGTGTAAACTCGATCATCGGAATGCCCGCTTGTTCAATCGCAAGAAGAACGACGCCGCGAGCTTGTCCGACGAGCATCGCGCTCGTCACATTGCGCGAGAAAAAAAGTTTTTCGATACCGACAGCTGACGGCCTGTACTTCTCAAGAATTTCACAAATCTTATTATAAATAGTTTCTAAGCGTTCCGAGGTTTCGGTTTTCGCCGGCGTTTTAATTGAGCCGTAATCCAAACAAACAAGTTTATTACCTTGTTCTTCAATAACACCGTAGCCGGTATCCGCTAGCCCCGGATCAAATCCAATGATAATTTTTTTATTCATCTATTCAATATTACTAAAATAATCACTAACGTCCTCGTCTTCTTCTAATGCTTCGATAAAAGTTTCGACCTTAGCCTTATCTTCTTCACTTAATTTCAATTTTTCTTTAGCTACATACTCGATTTCAGCCGATTCCGTCGGGAGTTTTTGAGCCTCTAGCCACGCCTTAGTCCTAGCAAGCTCTTCGGGTTTGGTAAAAATTACGATACCCTCTTCTTCATGCCTAATATCATCGACGCCGGCGTCGATCGACTCAAGTACGAAATCGTCCCAAGCCAATTTAGAAGCCTGCCAGCTCTCTTCGCTGACCAATAGAACACCTTTTTGATCGAAATTCCAGATAACAGTACCGAGACTGCCGCCATGTTTCGTAAACAAATGACGAATACTCGAAGCAGCTCGATTGCGAGAATCGGTTACAACTTTGATGACAAATTGACTTTGGGCCGGTCCGAAACCTTCGTAAAGCAGCTCTTCGATAGCCGCTCCGCCGTCCTCGCCCGTTCCTCTCTTAATCGCTCTTTCAATATTGTCTTTCGGCATATTGATTGCTCGCGCGCGATCAATCGCCTGCGCCAAGGCGAAGTTCATTGTCGGATCGCCACCGGTTCGGGCGGCGATTGAAATTAGTTTACTAAGTTTAGTGAAGGCGGCGCCGCGCTTAGCGTCGACAACGGCTTTGGCGCGTTTGGTAGTCGCCCATTTTGAGTGTCCTGACATAGGTCGTTATTATAATATACCTGACAAGAAATAATCAACCGGCGCCCAATCATCCGTTAAAATACGGGCGGGACTCAGGGGAGCGATGTCGGACAAGACTTCTTGTTTAGTAGCGACAAGCATTATATTTTGAAGATCAGTTGAATTTTTTCCTAAAGGATATAAGGCGACAAATGGAAAGACACTCTGATAGGTTGCCAACTCAGATTCTATAAATCTTTTTCCTGGCCCTTCGGTCGAACCAATCATATTAACGATAACAACTCCGTTATCGGTTAATGAATTATGCAATTGCTTAATTGCTTCCTGCGTTGCAAGATGAAATGGAACCGAACCGGAATTATTAAAGGCATCAACAAAAATCGCATCATAAGCAAAATGAGATTCTAAAAAAGTTCGCCCATCCTCGTGATATATATTCATCCGATCGGAATCGACCAGATTAAAATGCTTGCGCGCAATATCGGTATAGAGCGGATCTATTTCAACAACATCAATCTTCGCCGCTGAATGATTCTTTAAAAAATCCAAAGGGACTGAATAAGCTCCGCCGCCGATCATCAGAGCTTTTGAAATTGTTGGATTGAATTCATCAACCCGTCGAAAAAATTTCGTATATTCAAAAACGAGGTCATTATCCTCGTCGCTAAAGCGGGCTGATTGGGCAACGCGCGGTCCCGACATTAAACTGATAATCGGACGATTAGTTTCCTTATCGATTCCGGGAACTAGAAATAAACGATTATAACCGCTCTCCCATTCAGCTTGAACGCTTTGATAGGGGAAAAATATACTTGGTAAAAAAATAGTTATTGCCAATCCATATAAACAAGCAGCCAAGCTAAAAATTCCCCATGATCGGCGAACATATAACAATCCCGCAATAGCTAAGACGCAGCTAACTGCTGCCAGAGTTTTAAAACTTCCTAAGGTAGGAATAAGCCAAAAACCGGCGGCAAAAGTTCCGACGATACTACCAACCGTCGATAGGGCATACAAGCTTCCAGCGGTCCGACCGGTTTGATCAGTTGAAACAAGCGAAAGTTTCAGAGCGTACGGCGAAATCATACCGATGATAATACTCGGAAGTGCAAATAAATAAAGCGCACAGACAACAGTCGAGCCGGCAACGCCAAAAAAATTAATTCCGAAACGACTGACCGGTCCAAGATATAGAGTCAGCCCTAAGATTCCGGCGACGGTCACGGCCGAGACTAGGAGTATCGCGCCAAAACGCTGGGAAGTTGGATTCTGATCGACTATCCGCCCGCCGAGCCAATACCCAAAAGACAGCGCGGCGAGAATTACACCAATTAAAGTCGTCCACACAATCAATGATGAACCTAAGAAGGGCGCAACCAAACGCGAACCTACCAACTCAACAATCATCAGCGAAGCGCCGGCGCAAAAGACGGTAATGCGTAATTTCCACTGTTTCATAAACTGCCTCCAAAGGTTGTCCAAAGCGTAATAGCACCAAAGCCGAGGAAGAAAATAAAGACGATGCTCATAATAATTTTTCGCCAGAGCGCCGGCTGAAATTCTTTGGCTAACTTTTTACGGTTTAAATAATTAACGAGCGCGATATGAATTATCATCGCCCAGGCGTTAATAACCGCACCGGCGACAATTAAAGTTCGAGGTTCATATAAATCGAACAGAAATAATACTACTCCGAAAGCGACTTGGGACCAGACAAAGATATAATATATTTTTGAAAGACTGATCTTGCTTGATGAATTTTTTTCAAGTTTTTTTAAAGCAAGATTTTCCGACATAATACGCGAGGTTGAATCAATGATACCGAGTTGGGTCTGCAGTAATAAAATTCCAACAACCGCGAGCAAGGCGACTCCCGCCCAAGGAGCTATATCAAGTGCGACATGCGAACTTTGATGAATGATAAAATTTATTCCCCGACTGTTGTCGGCTTTTCCGTAGGTAGTCGAATAGGAAAGAACCATAAGAAGGGCCATAGCAACAAAGCCGAAAAACCAAAAGACAATAACATGCTCGGTATTAATTCGTCTCCACCAGGCATGAAAATTAAAAACATTCTCTTTAGTAATCGCGAACTTTTCACCGCTCATTTTTATCGGAACCTCGAGTTTTCCGCCTTTAAAAAGTCCGGCAATTTTCTGAGAATAAACACCCATGCCGTAACCTTTTTCTTTAATATAAATTGATTGAGTTAAATTTAAATTTCCTCCGGCACCGGAATAAGCGAAGGCGCCTAAGAAGGCCGTTAGAGCGATGCCTTCGGGAATAAAGCGGAAACCGTCACCGATGCCGACAAACCCATTACCGAGCGCGCGAATAGTATCCATATCGATAACAAACATCGCGAGAATCAAGATGAATGGAACGCCGATAAGCAGCAAGGTTTTAGTAAGATGTTCCATCAAAGAATAGACGGATTTGCCAATACTTAAAATAATGCCGAGCACAATAAATATCCCGATCGCCAACCATTTAAAATCCTCAATACCGAGGGCGGCGCCCAAGGCCTGCGCACCGGCGGCGCCAATGCCGGGCAAACCAAAACCGAGAAAGGTTGAAACAATAAACCAATACGGCGCCCATTTTAGTAATCCCGCCAAACCGACGAAAACGCTCTCGCCTTTTACTAAGGCGTAGCGCTCGATTTCCATGTTAATAAAAAACTGAAAGCTGATTCCAACTAAGGCCGCCCAGATTAAGCCCAATCCGTAGTTGGCCGTTAAGTAGGGCCACAAAATTAATTCGCCTGAACCGAGACCAAACGCTAAAATTATAAAGCTCGGACCGATAAGTTTTCGGAGAGGCAAAACGGGCGGAAATTTTTTCAACTGTTCGCTCATGAATAAGACTTAATGATATACTGAAAGTATAACATATATGTCCATCATCGAAGCCATTATCTTCGGCATTGTCGAAGGCTTAACTGAATTCCTACCGGTTTCTTCAACCGGCCATTTATTGGCGCTCGCGGAATTAATGAAACTTGAACTAAATTCTTTTGTTACGAGCTTCATTATATATATACAACTTGGCGCCATACTCGCCGTCGTTATTTTATATTTTAAAAAATTACTTTTTAATCGCCAGAATTTTTTCAATGTCGTCATGGCCTTTATTCCAACGGCGCTTATCGGATTATTGCTCTACCCGATTATTAAAGAATTCTTACTGACTAATTTATTAATTGTCGCGATCGCCCTAATTGTCGGCGGTATTGTTTTAATTGTATTTGAACACTGGCACAAAAAACAAAATAAAACAGGTACTGAACTCTCCTTACGTCGCAGTGTTATCATCGGTATCTGTCAGGCACTCGCAGTCATTCCGGGAGTGTCGCGTTCCGGCGCGACAATTATCGGCGGATTATTGCTCGGCATTAATCGAAAAACCATCGTAGAGTTTTCTTTTCTCTTAGCGATTCCGACAATGGCCGCCGCAACCGGTCTCGATCTTTTAGAAAGCGGTTTTTCCTTTTCAAATCAGGAATGGACTTTAATTAGCATCGGTTTCATTGCCGCCTTCATTTCGGCCCTACTGGCCGTTACATGGTTCATTACTTTTGTATCAAAACGAAGCTTCATAGGATTCGGCTGGTATCGAATCGCGCTGGGCTTGCTAATTCTCCTATTTCTGCTATAGTAAGCCAACAATCCACTATGGCTAATATCAGAAACATCGCAATTATCGCGCACGTCGATCATGGGAAAACTACCTTGGTCGACGCTTTGCTTAAGCAAACCGCCACCCATCTTAATAAAGATGCCGGTACGGAGTTGATTATGGACTCGAACGAACTTGAAAAAGAGCGCGGTATTACCATTTTCTCAAAAAATGCCTCCGTCGTGTATAACGGCACCAAGATCAATATTATCGATACCCCGGGTCACGCCGACTTCGGCGGCGAAGTTGAACGCGTCTTAAAAATGGCCGATGGTTGCTTACTCTTAATCGACGCCAAAGAAGGCCCAATGCCGCAAACCCGTTTCGTTTTGAAAAAAGCCTTGGAACTGAACCTCCGCATCATCGTCGTCGTTAACAAAATCGACAAACCCGGCGCCCGTTGCGATTACGCGTTAAATAAAACCTTTGACCTCTTTGTTGAACTCGGCGCTTCCGATGAATTAATCGATTTCCCGATTATCTACGCTTCCGCTAAAAACGGCTTAGCCGGCGAAACCGACAACCTCAAAGAAATGAAAAATATTTCACCAGTGTTCGAAGCGATTATTAAACATGTTCCGGTCCCCTCGGGCGACGCCGCAGCGCCTTTGCAAATTCTTATTACAACTATTTCCGGTGATGCCTTCAAAGGACGTATCGCTACCGGTCGTGTCTACAATGGCGTCGTTAAAGCCGGACAGCAGATTGCCTTGATTAATCGCAAGGGCCAAATCTCAAATCACCGTCTGGTCTCTTTGATGACTTACCTGGGTCTCGACCGCATTGATGCCAAAGAAGCCAGCGTCGGAGATATTATCGCGATTTCAGGTATTGACGATATTACCATCGGAGAAACTATCGCAGATCCTGCAAGTCCGAAAGCCTTACCACTGCTTCACATCGAAGAACCGACCGTTAAAATGGTCTTTATGGTTAATGACTCTCCCTTCGCCGGCAAAGAAGGCAAATTTACAACAAGCCGACAGATTCAAGAACGCTTAATGAAGGAACTTGAAAATGACATGGCGCTTAACGTTGAAGATGCTCCCTCCGGCGGCTGGATTGTTTCCGGACGCGGCGAACTTCACCTTGCGATTTTAATTGAACGTCTCCGCCGCGAAGGTTATGAACTTCAGGTGTCCCGCCCGCAGGTTATTACCAGACAAGAAGGCGGTAAAACGCTCGTTCCTTACGAAGAAGTTTTCATTGAAGTGCCGGATGAATACTCCGGAACAGTTATTCAAAAACTCGGCACCCGTCACGCTGAGATGAAAGACATGCGCAAAGATGGCAATATCACCTATCTTGATTTCATTATGCCGACCCGCGGATTATTCGGTTACCGCAGCGAGTTCTTAAGCGATACGCGCGGACTCGGCTTAATCAATACGAGCTTCCTCGATTATCGACAAGACTCTGCCGCCTGGCCGGAACGCGATCGCGGTTCTTTAATCGCTTTTGAAAGTGGCGCCACCAACCTCTACGGTTTATTGAATGTCCAGGATCGCGGTACGCTTTTCTTCGGTCCCGGTATTCCGATCTACAAAGGTCAGATCGTCGGCCAAAACGCTCGCTCGGAAGATCTCGAAGTTAACGTCTGTAAAGCCAAACAACTTTCCAACATGCGCTCCAAAGGCGACGGCGTTGCTGAGCACTTCAAAGCGCCGAAGACTATGGATCTTGAAGAATCGCTTGAATATATTTCCGATGACGAGCTTGTCGAAGTTACTCCTCTTAATATCCGTCTCCGCAAAGTAACCCTTGATAAAGCGTTAGCGAGAAAGAAAGAGCTCGGAATTAAATAAAACCACAGATAAAACACCCGCTTGATGGCGGGTGTTTTAGTATTGACTTTTATTGCTGAAAATGATAAAGCTATACTATTCCATACTTCACACCGGTACGCCATCGTGAAGTAAATAAAACGGGGTACGCCCCAAGGAGAATAAAATGCATCTTAAAAATTTAAAAGGAGTAAACAAACTTTTTGCTAAAAATCCTAATGTAAATGATTGGGAACAGTTAATTAATGCAAAACTTGAATCAATTAACCAATTATCTAGAGCGTCTACTTTTCGGAAATTATTAAATCTCCGCTTCCCATTAGTAATATCTTCGGCTCATACACATTGGAGTGATATCAATATAATTGAAGCAAACTCAAGGACTATTTGGATATTACCGAAAATCATTATAAAGAACCGAGGAGATGCGAGAGAAGTGGGCTTAAATTTACGTGGAATTTTTGGAGTTAAATTTGATACTGATTTTTTTAAAAAACAAAGCCATGGAAAAGATATTGAAGTAACAGGGTGGGGTTTTACTAAAGAATATGGTTGGTTAAAGTTAGGAATTATTATCAATAAAAACTACCGGTCATTAGATCCCTCTAAAAATAGCCTTGGTGGCATTTGCGGAGAGAACTGGGAACTTCGGACTGAAATAACAAAAATTTCAATAGAAATTTTTCCACTTTCAAAACTTATTTCAGATCTAGCTCCAAATATATGGTGTTCATTAAGCGGCTATACTGAGGAAAGCGTATCAAGGCTTCTGGAACGCGTGAAAGAGGCGGAAAAAATACAGGGAATATTTAAAATACAAGATATAATGATCTTTCATCTGACTAAAAATCCTGAGTTAAAGGAATTATTAAGACAGGTATATAGAATAGAAATAGAAAGATAAACAAAATTAAAAAGCCAGGGACCTCAATTCCTGGCTTCTTTTTTTATTAACTTGTAATCCGTAGCTTCAGCGAAGGATTATTCCCTATCTTTCAAATGCTCCTGCAACCATTCCCACTGTTCAAGGATCTGGTCTTTTATAAACTCATCATTATCATCATCGGTCAAAAGTCCGCGCTCGCGATAATACTCAACCGTCTCTTCAACGACTTCGCTAAACGCATCGCGATCATAGGCGCCTTGCTCCTGCATTTTCACTTTCACTAGTTCAAATATTTCTTGGGTAATTGGTTCCATATGTATTCATCCTATACTAAATCAAGGAACTGTCAATCCTGCCTACGCTAAAGCTTCGGCAAGGCAAGCTTTACAAATACTCAAAATTATTATACTATAATCAAGCATTATTTATTTAAAGACATTATGCCTCAAATTAAATCAGCTAAGAAAGAGCTTCGCAAAGGCGCCCGCCGCCAAGGCCGCAACGACGCGGTTAAGGATGAATTAGGCTTGATCATCAAGAACGTCAAGAAAGCCATTGCCGTCGGCAGCGTCGACGCCGCTCGCCTCGCTTTAACGACCGCCTTAAAGGCGCTCGACAAAGCGGCGCAAAAGGGCGTTCTCAAAAAGAACACCCGCGACCGTAAAAAGTCCCGCTTGCATAAAGCGGTCAATAAGATTGCTAAAAAGTAAGGAAAATCCCGTCTCTCGCGAGAGGCGGGATTTTTTATACCCGCGACAATAACACCGGCAACAATTCTTCGGCGCGCCCGCGACCGGATTTATGCCGATAATCTATTTCAATTAACGAATTAATCATATTCCGTAAATAGTCAAAACTAAAACGACGGACCTGATTGATATTCTTTTCTAAAACGTAAGGGTGCAAACTAAGCGATGACGCAAGATCACGCTGTGTTGCTCCGCTATCTAGAGCCTGGCGAATTGAAGCTAGGGTTTTGTATTGCCAAAGCAACATTGATATTAAATACTGAGCATTAGCGCCGCTTTGGAACTGTTCTTCTAATAGTTTTAAAGCCATATCGGCACGACGCGCGGCTAAGGCGTCAGTCAGTGCAAAAATTGTTTCGGTAACTGAGTCATGAACCATTGCCTTAACATCTTCTTCGCTAATCGTCGCGCCTTCTTTGGAAATTGAATTAGCGTAAGCGGCAAGTTTAGCCGTCTCGGAAGATAATTTCCATAAATCCGTACCAACCAAATTAATTAATTGTTGTGCTGTGCGCGGAGACATCGTCGCTTTATTGTCTTTAGCAAAATCAACCACTGCTTTAACAAGTTGAGCTGGAGTCAAGGCGGGACAAGCTTGAACATAGGCACTCTTAGAGAGATAATCAAATAATTTTTTTTCATCTTTTAAAAGCGCTCCGACTTTTCCTTCCTTATCGAGCCGGCCGATCGTCTGTTTTACGCCACTGCCTTTTTCAGTTAAGGTCGATTCATACATCACTAAAATATTTTCATTCTTTTTCTCCTTTTTTAAAAATTCTAAAAGCTCAAGCGAAAGCTCTTTATTTTTTGAAGCGAGAATATCGGTCACGACAATAAAACGCCGTTTCGCAAAGAGCGACTGCGGACGATACGCCTGTGCCAAATCATCGAGCTTTAATTTTGCACCATCAAGCTCAACCAAGCTCGTGGCGCTCGGATCAACCTCGGCGATGAATTTAGCCTTTAATTCTTTGATTTTTTGACGAGCCCGAAAGCTTTCCGGACCGTAAAGGAAGATGATCATACGAAAGCAGTTTACCCTAAAATTAATAAATATTCAAACAAATAAAAAAGGTCTGCCATAGACAGACCTTATATACTGTTTCAGTAGGAGAGGTTACTTTTCAAGCTGAAATGAAGGAAATGGAGAGAACAACCATCTCTTAGCCCTAATGAGCGGCTGACCTAAATATTTTTCAGTGATATAGAAAATCGGCAGTATTAAAAGCGCAATTTCAACTGAAAAGAAAACGAGGAGCATAATAATATAGACTCTTTCCATTTTCGCCAATTGCTCTCTTGCTGTAAGCTTGACGCTGGAAGGTTTATTATTCTCATTTATTTCTTTAGTGTCACCATGGCAAATAACAAATGGTATAAAACTTATAACTTTTCCGCCAAAGAAAACAGCCATTGCAACAGTCAGGACAAAGGGGATACTCTCAGAAGTGAATATTATTAGGAGTAAAAAAAATATCAATATTAAACCCATAATAATTAGAGTTCCCGAGTAAAAAGGCGCCTCTAAAGCCAATGATTTAAAACTCTTCTTCTCTGTAAACATTATTTTTTAAGCCCTCCTTGAGCTCGGTATATTGTTAAGAACTAATAAGATTGTGTCTTAAAATGACTATTCTGTCAATGTCTACTAATTGCCGATTCTTTGCTACAATATGTTCATGCTTATGAGACGGGTTTAAGCAGCGATCCGGCAATGAAATGGCGCTTATCGCAGCTTGATAAGCTGACCCTGTTCTCTTCCTCGGACGCGCACTCCTTACCAAATCTGGCGCGCGAAGCCAATGTCTTTGATTTATCGGAAACTCCGAGCTATGACGAAATTTATGAAATTATCAAAACCAATGATAAAAAAAGGATTCTCTATACGATTGAATTTTGGCCTGAAGAAAGCATGTAACATATTGATGGACATCGCGCCTGTAATTTTTCTTGTTCACCCGAAGAATCTAAAAAATTAAAAAATATTTGTCCTGTCTGCGGCAAGGAATTGGTTATCGGCGTTTTGAATCGTGTTACGGAATTAGCTGATCGTCCCGAAGGTTTTAAACCGAAGGACGCGACGCCTTACAAACAAGCCGTTGAACTTGATAAAATAATTTGCGAAGCCTTTGACATTAAGAGTCGCGATTCAAAGGAAGTATTGGCCATACATAGCAAGCTGATTGAAGAACTTGGTCCGGAATTGGAAATACTTTTGGATATGCTGCTTGAGAAAATAGAAAATCATGCGCCGGCCGAAGTTGTTGAAGGCATTAGACGGATGCGCGACTGCGAGCTTTACGTCGTCCGCGGCTTTGACGGACACTACGGCCAAGTTAAAATTTTTTCGCCCGAAGAGAAAAAGAATCGACAAAAAACTTTGTTCTAGTTATAATTATGGTGCTATGTTTTTATCTCTCAAACGAAACAAATCAAAAGATCTCTACCGCGAATCTTTGGCACTCTGGTCACGGCAGATTTCTGAAACTATTAAGAAACACCGATGGTCTAATGTTTCGAATTTAAAGCGTCCGATTAAAAATATCGTTATCAACGGCATGGGCGGCTCTAACCTCGGCGCAGAAATTATCGTTTCCCTTTTAAAAAAAGAAATGAAAATTCCGGTCTTAATCGAAGCGGGTTACGAGGTTCCCGGCTATGTTGATAAGGACACCGCCTATATTGTTTCGTCTTATTCCGGAACCACTGAAGAACCGCTCGCCGCTTATAAAAAAGCCAAAACGCGCGGCGCCCTTGTTATTGCGCTCAGTTCCCTCGGTGAAAGCGATTTGTCAAAAATTGCACAACGCGACAGCATTCCGCTATTCCAATTTCCAACGACTTCGAACCTTTCCGGACAACCGCGACTCGGGCTCGGCGCCGCCCTCACGAGCTGTGCTTTGATACTGTGCGAACTTAAAGCTGTAAAGAAGAATGTTATTAAAGAGCTTGAATTGGCTGCAAAAAAATACAGTCGAACTACAAAAATTATCGAAACCAGTAAGCACTTCGCTCGCCGCTTGAAAAACCGGGAATTAGTTTTAATTTCCGGACCACTCTTTGTTGGTAATCTCAAAACCTTGCGCAACCAAGTATGCGAGAGTGCTAAAAATTTTGGCCAATATTTGACGATTTCTGACATGAATCATTTTGCACTCGAAGGCCTGAAATTTCCGAAAAGTAATAAAAAACGACTCGCGGCGGTATTTTTTGATTCAAAACTAGATAATCCAAAGATTCAAAAACGGATGGAATTAACTAAAGAAGTATTTAGAAAAAATAAGATCCCGGTCTTAAGTTACGAAATTTCCGGCAAGACGATTATCGAGCAAGGAATTGAGCTCTTGCAATTTTCCAACTATCTGTCGTATTATATATCCATCAACAATCACGTTGATCCAATGCGAATCCCTTCTGTCGATTGGTTCAAGAAAAAACTCTCCAATTAAATATTAACTTTTTTATATGCATCAAGGAGGGGTGCGGACATATGTCCGCGCGGTGCTTATGAGCATCGCAACCGCAGGCTTTTTTGTCTGGGGTTTTTCTGTTTCTGCTATTGCGCCGAGTGAACTAGTGATTAGTAAAATTCAAATCACCGGCGGAACCGGTAAAACAGCGGAAGATTTTGTTTCTATCTATAATGCGTCGGCGACGCCGATTGACTTAAACGGTCTGCGACTCGTTAAACGAACTAAAAGCGGAACAACCGATACGATTTTAAAATCCTGGACTACTTCAACAATACTCAACGCCGGCGCCTATCACGTCTGGGCTAATACCGACTTTGCGGCGACGATCAAGGCCGACAGCTCTTCGAGTCAAACGATTTCTAACGATAACGGAGTAGCAATTCGTCAAAGCTCCGGCGGTGAAATCATCGATAGCGTCGGCTGGGGCGAAGCCGCCAATAGTTTTGTAGAAACTGAGGTTTTTGCAGTCAATCCTGAAGGCGGACAATATATAGAACGAATCAATAATCTTGATACTAATAATAACTCGCTTGATTTTCAATTGTACCCGCCCGAACAAGAAGAGGAAGAGGAAAACGAAGAAGACTCAAGCAGTAGCACAGGTATTTCCCAAGGCTCAACTAAAGATTTACTTATTAACGAACTGTTTGTTAATCCCAAGGAAATTGATAGCCTCGCACTCATCCCTGAATTCATCGAACTCTATAATTCCGGTAGCGGCCACATCAACTTTGATGATTGGCGCATCGAAATCGGCGAGATTGTTTTCGAGCTACCTCGGGGAACGACTATCGGACCCAAGGGTTTTATTAGCCTGCGCAGTCCGAAAAATATAAGTTTACCTAACGGCGGTGCGAGCGTTAAATTGTTTTCCCCCGGTCGAACTACGGCTAATCAAACAATAACTTATAAAAAAGCACCCGACGGCTTTGCCTACGCTAATTTTTCCGGTGCGTGGCGCTGGACTGCGGTCGCAACGCCGGATAAGCCGAATGTGCTAGCTCAAGCTCCCAGCGCCGACTTTGAAATTTTAGGTCCGCTACTGCCTAACTCTCTTTTGCGTTTTGATAGCTCCGATAGTTTTACAAATGCTCAAGCGGCGCAATACTCCTGGAGTTTCGGGAACGGCGAAACAAGCGTCGTTCAAAATCCCGATTATAGTTTTACCAAAGAGGGCGACTATACTATCAGTTTAACAGTCTCAACCGAATACGGATCATCGAAAATTGATAAAAAAATTACTATTGGTAACACTAAAGTTGAAAAAGAAACAGTCAGAACCACAGATACCACAGATGAGCAGATTAACACAGATGAAAAGAAAATTGTTAAGACAGAAATCAAAAATACTCCCAAGAATGATGAGGTTTTCACGACAGCAGGCACTGTAGTTGTTGCACCAGGTATTTTTGGAGTGCAGTATTTTTATCTATTACCCGAATATGGTGAGCCGTTAATCGAGGTCTATAATTCTAAAAAGTTATTTCCTAAACTGAAAATCGGCGATCAGGTAATTGTTACGGGAGACTATTCCGAACGCGAACAAGGTCCGCGTCTTAAAACAACGGAAGCCAAAGATATTCAGGTTATCGGACAGGGCGAGATTGAAAAACCAAAAACGATAACAAGCTCGGAAATAAAAAAACCGCCCTATCCGAGGATGGCGACGGTTGAGGGAGAGGTTGTTTCAAAAAAATCACCGCGTGTATTTTTAGCTGATGCGGAAGGAGAGATAGAGATCTATCTATCAAAAAATACAGGGATAAAAGTTGGCGATTTTGCTGTTGGAGATAAATTATCAATTACGGGAATACTTATTGTTTCGAACGGCGTCGCCCGACTTCAGCCGCGTGGTAAAGGGGACATAGAAAAAATTACTCAACTTGAAAACGAGACGGATAATACTGATTTTGAAATTGCGTCATTACCTGTCTCGCACACAACTCTGCCCGACAGCTTTACTGAACCTGAACGATTTTCTGATAAGACAAAATTATTTATGTATCTTGGCGGCGGTGTATTGGTTTTGATTGGCGGAATCATCTATTTTGCCTATAAAAAGAAAGCGTAATTAGAGCTTGACTTAGGGCAGTATAATGAGTAAGATAACAAAAAATTTAAAGGCTATTTAAAAACTTAATAAAATAAATCATGGATAATCAAGCCACCACAAACCTCAATTTAATTAAAGAAAACGGTCAATCTCTAAAAAGTTTCAAAGACTCGCCTAAAGGAAGAGAGCAAAGAATTCGTGTTGCCTTTATGGAAGAGAGTATTGAAAGAATTGAAGAGATGATAGAAGCCGAAATTAAAAAAAGCGAGGATAGGGAAGAAAGACTTATTCTATTCGGCGTATTCTCTAAAATGTGCCTGCTTAACAAAAAGCCCACGCAGCCAAGCACTAAAAAATACATTATCAGCACTCTTAGTCATCTTAAAAACTGCGGCGAATTCTATAGAAGTAATAAGGAACAATTTTCAGATGAAGCCTGCCAGGAATACTTCGAATATCAATCGTTTGATGTACTTATCAATGATTTTTATCGAATTAGTGTCGGTTCTCTTCTTGAGAACGAGAAAACACTCATGCTATGCAACCTAATGATGGTTCTTAAGCTTGATAATCCAAAAGTCTTGCATCATCACACATTCTCAGTTGCAAAACATAGCCATCAAGTAGTTAATGCTATGGCTAAATTTTATGATTTTTTCAACCTGTTGACGCTAGTGATGCCCATTGGCGAATATGGAAATTATGAACGAATGACAATTCAATGGCTTGGTATACGCTTTATTGAAGAGGGCTTTGCACATGTTCTTATTGACGGCAAAGTTTTCCAACCAAACTACCACAAAGTTGACTGTCGAATAATATTAGCAAGCTACTATCTTCTGCGAGATAATCTTTTCTGTAATAACCTTGACCTTATGGAAAGCAGCAGAAAGATATTTCGGAGTTATAGCACGGCTACTTCTTATTTGGATCAATCTCTGCGACTACTTCATAATCTAGAGGTAGGCGAGAATGATGACTGGGAGAAACGATGGGATTTAGCTTTTATTAAAAAGCATTTTCCGAAAGAAAAAATAGTTAGTGTTATTCAGGAATTACAGAAACTTATTATCGAAGAAAAACTGCGCGGTGATCATAAATACAATTTTCATAGCGCCAGTCAGATTATACATTCTCACTTTCCTAATCTTTCTCGAAAGAAGAGAAAAAGATAAAAAAACAGCAGTGCCATATAGCCGCCAACACCATTGGCGGTTTTTTATATAAAAAACCCGAGATGACGTCTGTCTCGGGTTTAAGCATAACTAATTATTACATTAGTTATTTGAGAAAAAGGCTTTGCCGCCGCGTGATGCCCATTTTGGACGAAGGAAGTATTGACCAAAATAATCACCTACTTCTTCACACATGGAAAAATTAAAACCTTCCTCTTTATATTTCTCGTAGAAATCTTTAACTTCCTGCGAGGGGAAGAACTGAACCATGTATTTAGTCGTGCCATCGTTATGATAGACAACTAGACTGTCGTCAACGGGTTCAACCAGGGTTTGCTTAGGAATAATAAATTCAATTTTATTTTCATCTATTTTTTCCAAAGTAAGCGCCTGATCAGGGGTGATTTTTGATTCAATCATACAATCAACGGATGACTTTAAGGCCAGCGTTGGTGATGTAAAGACCCCGGCACCAATAACTGATGCGGTAACAAAATCTTTAATTAAAATGTGCGCTTCTTCTATTTTAACCAATTTTCCTCCTTTTTTGATTATTCATAATATAACATGAATATAAAAAATAGTCAAGGTAACAAAAAACCGAGGCTTAAAAGCATTGTCCTGGCGCTGGCCTACTTTCCCGGAGCTTGGACGGCTCGAGTATCATCGGCGCTGAAAGGCTTAACTTCTGTGTTCGGGATGAGAACAGGTGTGACCCTTTCGCTTGAAGCACCAAGACGATGCTTTTAAACATCGGCTTG
>CAZSWO010000013.1:12269-25327 GCA_964611115.1 uncultured Gammaproteobacteria bacterium | reverse complement strand
ATAACAGCTAAAATTCCAAGCGCTAATACAATAGCTATAACTATAATTATACTCGCTTCCACCATATAACCGCCTTTCTTTTGAAATAACTAAGTTTAGATTTTGAATTTAATGTATATCAGTGGCAGTAAGCTGTCAATCTAGATAAAGCTCATACATATTTGATATACTAATAAAGTTACTAAACTAATTATAATCATATGACCTACGTTGATGGTTTTGTTATTACGATGCCAAAAAAGAATCTTGCCGCCTATCGCAAGATGGCGTTGTTTGGAAAAAAAATATGGCTCAAGCATGGTGCGGTTGATTATAAGGAATGTGTTGCCGATGATGTGAAAGGTATGAAAGGTGCATTGTCATTTCCAAAGATGACAAAATCAAAGCCAAGTGAAACAATTATTTTTTCTTATATCGTTTTTAAATCTAAGACTCATCGCGATCAGGTAAATAAGAAAGTAATGTCTGATCCGGCGATGAATGATCCGAAGATGGCTACGATGCCGATGCCGTTTGATATGAAGAAAATGGCCTACGGCGGATTCAAGACGATTGTTGAATAAAAAATAATTATTAAAAATTCTCATGATTAAGAAAGAAGAATATATCAGCGCCGTTTTGAACGAGTTTTCTATTATTCGTCATCTCGCCGCAAAGTTGCGCGCAGAAGATCTCGCCTATCGTCCCTCCGAGACGCAGCGCAGCATCCTTGAAACTTTGCAATACATTAGTTACATCGTTTCACTAACGATCGAGTCGGTTGTTAGCGGCGATATGACTCTCTTTGAAAAAGCCGACCTAGCGTCTAAAGACGTAAACCTGTCGAATTTTGATAACGCGATGGCGGCGCAGGGAGATAAGGTTAAGACGCTTGTTGAATCAATGAGCGACGCCCAGCTTTCTGAAGTAGTAGATATGTGGATTAAACAGTCGCGTGCGCTGCACTGTCTTATGGCCTTGAAATTCGCGGTTGCTTATAAGATGCAGTTATTCCTCTTTATGAAGGCGGCGGGCCACAAAGATATTGGAACGATCAATGTCTGGGCCGGGATGGATGCGCCTGTTAAGGCGTAGTATTGCAAAAATTTTTATTTAATATAAAATATAGATATTAAATAAGCCCCTCCTTTTTATGAGTGGGCTTATTTTTTATTTTGATTTAACTAAAATCAGTGTTACGATATAGACAAATTGCCCTAAATTATAAATTAGATGCGGTATATTGGAAATAAAGAAAAACTCCTAAGCGAAATTGATTCGTTTATTAAATCCATCAAGCTAAAAGATGAAGGGCTTGTTTTTTGTGATATTTTTAGTGGAACAGGAAGTGTTGGCGCAAAGTACAAGAAGAAGTATAAAATTATAGCAAATGATAATTTATATAGTTCTTATATTTTAACTCATGCAAAATTAAATACTCCAGATTTAAGCTTTAAGAAATTAAATTTTGATCCTTTTGTCTATTTAAATGAGAACCGAACAAAAAAAGGATTCATATATAATAATTATGCGCCCATTGCTTCAGAAAGAATGTATTTTAGTGCAGAGAATGCTTCACGTATAGATTTTATTAGAAGTAAGATAAATGAATGGTTTACTTTAAAAAAAATAGATCATGACGAATATTGCTACCTAATAGCCTGTTTATTAGAAGCTATTTCTAAAGTGGCAAATGTTGCTGGAGTTTATGGTTCCTATCTAAAGACCTGGGATCCACGAGCCTTGAAGCCCATTTTGTTAAAACCCCTTTATTTAGATCAAGATTCTTTTTCAAAAAATCAGGTTTTTAATAAAGATATTTTTGAGGTCATTGATAATATCTCAGGAGATATTATTTATATAGATCCTCCTTATACTAAAAACCAATACTCAGTTCAGTATCATATTTTAGAAACAATAGCATTGTATGACAATCCTATATTGACTGGTAAGACCGGGAAAAGAGATACGTCAAAAAATACCTCAGTATTTTCACAAGACATTAAGTGTGATATTAACTTTGAAAATTTAATAGCAAAATGTAAATTCAAACATATTATTGTAAGTTATAGTTCGGCTGGTTTGATGAGCAAAGAATTCATAGAAATGGTTTTAAAGAGATATGGAAAAGAAGGAACCTTTGTGTTTAAGAAAATTAATTATAAAAAATATTTAAATTTTAAAACACAATCAGACGGTGGTCATCAAGAGTACTTATTTTATATAGAAAAAAAAGAAAAGAATCATATAAAAGTTTCTTCCCCTCTCAATTATATGGGGGGAAAGTATGACATGATTGACTTTATAAGAGAGAATTTACCACCTGATATTAATAATTTTGTTGATGTGTTTGCTGGTGGTTTTAATGTTGGCGTGAATATAGATGCAAAAACCATTATTTATAATGATATACATACAAAGGTTAAGGAAATAGTAGAAATGTTTTTTAAAGAAGAGACTTTTAAAATATTAGATTATATTAAAAAGAATATTAATAAATTTAATTTAGAAAAAGAGAATAAAGAGGCATATTTAAAACTACGAGAGCAGTATAATTTAACACCGGTTGCCAAGCGAGATCCAAAAATGTTGTATTTATTACTTCTGTATGGTTTTCAGCAACAATTAAGATTTAATAAGGAGTTGGGCTACAACAATCCAATAGGTCAATCAAGCTTTAACCAAAAGATTTATGAAAAAATAATTTCTTTTTCTGAAGAAATAAAGAAGAAAAAAATAATTTTCTATACAAAAGATTTTGAGGAGCTGATAAAAGAAGTTGATAAAAAAAGTTTTTTTTATTGTGACCCGCCCTATACAATAACTCTGGGTAGCTATAATGACGGCAAAAGAGGCTTTAGCGGCTGGACTCATGCAGATGAAAATAGGCTGCTTTTAGCACTGAACGATCTGAATAAAAAAGGCGCTAAATTTATGCTTTCTAATGTGTTAACGCATAATAATCGTGAAAATGCAGCGCTAAAAGAATGGATTAGTAAAAATAACTACAAAATAGTATATTATAATAGTAAAACAAGAACGAGCTCAAAAAGGAGGGAAATTATAATAGTGAACTACGATTTATATGAAGATAATAATAACGAAAAAAATAAGTAAAGACTTTACGCTTAAAGAAATAAAGGAAGTTTGCAAAAAATCAATGGGCCGTTTTAGCGGTAACATCATTGTAGATAATAGTAGATCCTTTGGGCTATATATAATTATTGAGACTCCCTCTGTAAGGAAGTATATATTATTATCTTCAAAAAAGAACGAGGGTAGAAATTCTTATATTGCGCAGGCTTTTTATACTGCTTACTCAGATTTCATTTTGTATAAGACAAAGAAGAAAAAAGTTTTTGAAATATTTTTATTTCCTAATAAATCAATCAAGGCGTCATATAATATTTTAATGTATAAGTTTTTCAAAACTTGTAAAATAAAGATCATTAATGAACGAGAATTATTAGGCACAACTATAGCCGAATTCAATAGCTATAAAGAGATAGAAGATTTTAGAGATAATAATAGAAATAGGAACTCAGGAAATAAGTCAACGTATTTTTCAGAAGAAGAGGATCATATTAATATATTTGGTAAAGTTTATGGCGCAAACGGGAAAGAGACCGCTTTGATATCCTTTGCTCTAAGTAAAATTTCTAAAAAACCAGTATGGTTATATCAGATTTACGAGCATGCATCAAAGCTATTGTCATCTAAAGATTTAAAAGCCTTAGAATTGTCAGGAGTAAAAATAAAAGAAACATTCCCCGAGTTTGGCAATAGTAATATTAGTTTAAATGCTCCTGAAAAAGATTTAAGGGATACCCCAAAATTCCATTACAATTTATTAAAAAAATTCAATGCCAAGAAGTGCTATCTATGCTCATGCGACATAGGTCCAATGATAGTTGGTGCCCACATCCATAGAGTTGCTGATGTAAAAAAAGACAAAGCTCTTAGTGTGGAGAATAAAATAAGTCAGATTATTGATGGGGAGAATGGTTTATGGTTATGTGCGAGCCATGATAAGCTCTTTGAAGTTGGTTTAATTTTTTTTAAAAACAATAAATTGAAGTTATCTAGTATTCTAAAGAGGGAACAGCAAAAATTTGTTTCAAATATAACAGAAAGAATGGAGATTGAAAGCGAATATTTTACTAGGAAGACAAAAAAATATATTAACCTTCATTTCCAAAGAACACAGATAATATAAAAGAATATGCAGATTATTTATGTGTTAATAAATGAGGCAATGCCGGGGTATGTTAAAATCGGGAAAACTTCTACAAGTTTAGAGCAGAGAATAAGAGAGCTTAGTTCGTCAACTAGTCTTCCGCTCCCATTTACATGTTTTTATGCATGCACAGTAAGAGATTCTCAGTTTGTTGAGCATCAACTGCACGACGCCTTTGATAATAATCGTATAAATCCTAGAAGAGAGTTTTTTCAAATAGCTCCCGAGAGGGTGGTGGCAGCTTTGAAGTTGGCAGAAATTGAGAATATCACACCAAGAAAAGACTTTGTAGAAAACGCAGAAGATCAAAATGCCCTTATAGAGGCAAGAAAAATACGTGGAAAATTCAATTTTGATTTAGCAAAAATTCCAATTGGTTCAGAGCTTGTTTTTAGTAGAGATGAAAATATTAAAGCGCGAGTAGTAGATAAGCACTCAATAGAATATAATGGAAAAATAACAAGTTTATCAAAGTCAGCTCAACAAATATTGGGATACGATTCTGTTGCAGGAACTGATTATTGGATGTACGAAGGAGAAACACTTGATGAACGAAGACGTAAAATAGAAAATGATTAAATTTTCTTATTTCATCTACCTCCTCCTCTGCTCCGACAACTCCCTCTACTGCGGCATCACAACAGATGTCGCTCGTCGTTTTAAAGAACATCAGTCAGGGAAAGGCGGGGCGTACACGAGATCACACAAGGTTGTGAAAATTTTGTATACTGAAAGAGTGAAAGATAGGAGTACGGCGCTTAAGAGAGAAGCAGAAATTAAAAAGATGACACGGACTAAGAAACTTGAGCTAATAAAAATTTCCCAAACAAAAAATAATGCAAAACAACATCGAGCTAAACGGACAAAGAATCGAGTACGAGCTTAAAACGTATCGTTTCTCAAAAACAATCAAGATAATGATTCGTCGCGATGCGACGATTCTTGTTACTGGGCCATTGCGGGTGACGCGAAGAATTGTTGAAGGCTTTATTCGGCGCAAAGCGGATTGGATTATTACTAATCTCGAACGCTGCCGGAAAAACCTCGGTTCTAGACCGAATCGGGCGCAGAATAAGCTTACTCAGCGAAAGGAATATCTCGAATATAAAGAAAAGGCGCGGGCGCTCGTTAACGAACGGATTGAGTATTTTAATCGATTTTATAAGTTTAGTTTTAAGAAGATCAGTATTAGGAACCAGTCGACCCGCTGGGGCTCTTGTTCTCGGAAAGGAAATTTGAATTTTAACTATAAGCTCGCCTTGTTGGACCCGAAATTAGCCGATTATATTATTGTGCATGAGCTTTGTCATCTAAAAGAGTTTAATCATTCGCCTCAATTCTGGGCTTTAGTTGAAAGGACGATTCCGGATTATAAAGAAAGACGAAGACAATTAAGAACTTCTGGATCCCAGCTTTCGCCTGCCTGCCGGTAGGCAGGCTGGGATGACAATTTTCGCTTGGAAAACAAGTTTTTGCTATAATAGAAGGGCTTATTATTAATCTCTTTCTATGTCCGAGTCTCTTCCTAAGGTTTCTCCGCTGAAGCTTTCTATTGTGTATCCGGAAAAGTCTTCGCGCTTGATGGCCTTTTTAACAATCTTGGTTTTCATTAAGCCAATCCTTTTAATCCCCCATTTTATTGTCATCTACTTTTTAGGCGTGGCCAGTTTAATCGCGGCGGTTTGCGCACAGTTTGCCGTACTTTTTACCGGAAATTACCCGCGGCCTTTATTTATGCTGAATAAGGCGATGATGCTGTGGAATAATCGGCTTAACAGTTATTTTCTCGGTTTGACCGATCAGTATCCGAGCTTTTCTTTTGAGATTGAAGAAAAGGAAGAGGCCGCTAAGGGTTTGTGGTGGATGATCGGCGCGGCTGCCGCTTTAGTATTAATCGGAATTATAATCGCCGCTGTCAGCAATTAATATGAAGAAGCACTACTTGATTTACGGGTTATGTATTATCCTTGGTTTTGCCGTCGGATCACTTTACTTCATTCAATCCGCTAAAACAAAGACGGGTGGAACAAAGACAGACAATGAAAAATGTAAGTACTCGCTTATCAGTCCGTTGCGTTGCGGCGACGATGTTCCGGCGCAGACGGAATATTCGGTGTTTAAAAAAGAATTACTTGAAGAGCTTGACAATGAGGTGACAAAAGGAAGGTTGACGGCGGCGGCTCTCTACTTCCGCGATCTCAATAACGGTCCGACTTTTTATTTCAATGAGCAGCTTGAGTTCGCGCCGATGAGCTTATTGAAATTGCCGATGATGATCGCGGTCTATAAGTATGCCGAGAGCGATCCTAAGATGTTGGAAGAAAAACTGCATACGCCCTCGGCTTTCGGTCAGAATGAACAAATTATGGAGCCGGGCAAAACCTTGGCCCCGGATACCGATTATACGGTCGATGAAATCGTCCACTATATGATCGCCTACTCGGACAATCGGGCAATCGACATGCTGTCAGTTTGGCTTGATGAAAAAGGCGAAAACCATGAAATTATTCGCCGGACATTGAGTGATTTGGGGATTGTTGGCTATGAGTCGAGTTTGAACACCTCACAGATAACAGTCAAGCAATATGCTTCACTCTTCCGTATTCTTTATAACGCTTCATATTTAAATGCTGCGATGTCGGAAAAAGCGCTGGCGGTTCTTAGGGCAAGCGAATTTAAAGAAGGTTTAAGCGGAAAATTGCCGAACGATCTTAGGGTCGCACATAAGTTCGGCGTTCGTGCCTTTAACGAAGGTGAGCAGCAACTGCACGACTGCGGTATTGTTTATTTCGAGCCTAGTCCGTATATGATTTGTATTATGACGCGCGGCAAAGATTATAAGAATTTATCCGATTATATTCAAAGAACCTCAGCCAAGATCTTTGCTGAAGTAAAAAACCGAGCGCAATGAAGCAAATACGATATAGAATAATAAGAGATTGGGCAAAACGAAATGTACTACATATCATCGTTCCGGCTTTAGCCGCCTCATTGGTAGCTTCACTGGTACTACTGTATGTGGGCTATAGTTATTATCCGCGCTTTGTTTCTGAAAACAATTTAGAGCGAGTTAGAAGCGGAGTCGTTCAGGAGTTTGAGTATATACGCGCCAAAGGCGAAATGTACGCGGCGTCGCCCGACCTCGCCGCGGCCGTCGCCGCAGAAGATACGGCAGCGCTGAGCCGTTTAATAGTTAGTCGAACGGATGAGCGCGGCGCCCAGCTAGTCGTCACCACCAATAAACAAGGTAATGTAATAAATCGAGCTAAGAATACGAACTCAATCGGCGATAATTTTTTCTTAAATAACCCGCTCGGGCGAAAAGTAGCGCACAGCGGCGCTGATGCCGCTTCGGTTGAAGTTCGAAGTATAGATCCGCGCTTGGCAATATTCTCAAGCGGACACTATATTTATCAGAATGATGAAAAGGTCGGCGCCTTGTTCATTGGGTATGAAACCGACGATGTCTATGCCCGACATATTGCCCAGTCGTACTTGCCGGAGAATACACAAATTGCTTTTTATACCAAAGACAACGGTTTGCACGGTACAAGTATCACCCGACCAATCGGCAAAGAAGTCCTCGCCCGTTATCTTCGTCCTGAATTAGATATAGTAAAGACCGATCTTGAAACTCGCTTGGTGAGAATGCCTGACTACCGTTTATTCATTGTTCAGAATGTATGGCTGCCGGGAGCCGAGGAATCAACGACCGGTCTTTTAATTTTTACACCACTGCCCTACATCTATCTTATAATGCTGCTTAGCTTTATAGTTCCACTTATATTTTTTCTCTTACTCCTAACGCTTTGTCATCGCGAATTTCTTCATCCGAAAAAACTTCATTTATTTTCAACTCCGGCCATAGTCATTTCAGTAGTGGTCTATCTTATTTCGGTGATTACCTTGTTGTTATCATTTTATAATACCTTTTTGCCATTTCAGGCAACGCAGTATCCTTTGTACAATTCAACGCTGCGTTTTCAGCCGGAGGGCGGAGTCTTTGATCGACGCTTGCCGCAGCGGATTTCGGTGTTACTTGATTCGGGCGGCGAATCGATTAACGCGATTCGCTTATCGCTTGAATATAATCCGAGCGAGCTGAAGATTCAGTCGGTTGATATGGATCGTTCGTTGTGCGAGCATTTTATTTTGTCAGAGCATAACTCGCAAACCGGACGTATTGAAATGGAATGCATTATTTCCAATCCCGGCTTTAAGGGTACGAGTGCGGTTGTAACGGATTTATTCTTTAAGGCAGAAGATCATACCAGCCTAAGCGCCCTTCGTTTTCTCGAAGATTCGCAGGTGCTTGCCAACGACGGTTTAGGAACCAATGTTCTGCGCATGGCGATTAACTCGACGATTAGATTTGAGGACGGACAAGCTCTCGCCAACGAAGATCGTTTGATTGTCTTCTCGCCGACTCATCCCAATCCGGAACGTTGGTATTCGAAAAAAACCGTTTTTATTTCTTGGGCGCCCTCTATTATAGGTAACGTCTCCTTTGACGAGGAACAGATGAATACTAATCCCTTCGGTCTGCCGCCTTTGAGAATAGTAGTTCCTAAAGAAGGTGAACATAACCTCTCCGTACGTGCACGGAACACGAGCGGCAAAGAAATTGCTGGTGCAATTAAGGTTCGAGTCGACTCAACTCCGCCGGAAGTTCTAACCCTGTCGGCCAGCGAAACAAAGATTAAACCGGGCGGCTTAGTTCGTTTTACTGCGGCGGGCAGTGATTCTTTGAGCGGACTGCAGCGGGTTTTTTATCTCAAAATTAATAACGAAATATTCTTCCCGATCGGTTCCGAGATTCAAATCCCTTTTCCGGAAGTTGGTAATTATACTATTACCCTGCGGGCCTACGATAAGGCGGGAAATTACCGCGATGTTTCTAAAAAAATAACAGTTCGTCGCTATCAATAATAATAATTTTCATGAAAATACATTTTCACGGCGCCGCCCAAGATGTTACGGGCTCCAAGCACATTATTGAAACCAATGGTTTTAATATATTATTAGACTGCGGTTTGCATCAAGGTCGCCGGCAAGAGGCCTATGAATTAAATAAGCATCTGCCTTTTGATCCTGCCGCGATCGACGCCGCCATTCTTTCTCACGCTCATGCCGATCACTGCGGATTATTGCCGATGCTGGTTAAGCAGGGTTATAGGAAAAAGATTTACGCAACTCCGGCGACGATCGATATTGCCCGTTTGATTATGACTGATTCGGCTAAAATTCAATCCGAAGATTTTGAACGGATGAACCGTTATAAACGACCCGGCGTTGAACCGTTGCCGCCGCTTTATTCAATGGAAGATGTTGAAGCGGCCTGCGAATTATTTGTTCCGCTTGAATACGGCGTCTGGCAGTCGTTAACAGAGGAATGTCGTTTTAAGTTTTCCGACGCCGGCCATATTTTAGGTTCGGCCGTTACCTTAATTGAAAGTAATGAAGATGGGGCAGTTAAGCGCTTAGTTTTTACCGGCGATCTTGGCAATACTCACGTACCGATTTTACCCGAACCGGAATTGATCCCTGAAGCGCCGATCAATGCAATTATTAGTGAGTGTACCTACGGCGACAGGGTTCATAAGAGTGTCTCCGAGGCTAACAGCTTCTTAATAAAACTTATTACTGATGCTGTTGCCAATAAAACAAAGATAGTTATGCCCGCCTTCGCGCTTGGCCGAACACAGGAAGTTGTCTACATTTTACATAAGCTTTTTAACGAGAAAAAAATTCCGGCAATTCCGGTGGCGATTGATTCGCCGCTCGGCAATAGCGTGACCGATGTTTTTAAACAATATACCGACAGCTTTGATGAAGAAACCGCCAGAGATTTTCCTAATCATGAATCGCCCTTTATGTTTAAGAACATGAAGCAGGTTTCAAGCGTTGATGATTCGCGCGCTCTCGAAACCGCTAGAGGGCCGATCATTATTATCGCCTCTTCGGGAATGTGCGAAGGCGGCAGAGTTCTGCATCATCTTGAAGATGTTGTCGGTGATGGCAACGCCGTAATCGTCTTAACCGGTTATCAGGCGGAACATACCCTGGGACGTAAATTACTCGAAGGCGAATCGCCGGTGCGAATTTACGGAAAGTTGCACGATGTCAAAGCTCGGGTTGTTACCCTGAATGAATTCTCGGCTCATGCGGATCAGGACGGGCTTAAGCGTTTTATCGGCTCTCTTAAAGGTTTAGAAAAAGTTTTTCTGGTTCACAGCGAAGCCAAGCAAGCAGCTACTTTTAAAACGGTCTTACATACAGCGCAGCCGGAGCTAGAAATAACGGTTCCGGCGCCGGGACAAAGCTGGGAAGTCTAGCGACTGTCCAAGGAGGTCTAGACCGAAAATTTGTGCTACACTAAGATAAATCGAGCTATTCGGCTCATAAATCATCACTATGAATAAAAAAATATTGTGGATCGTAGTCGCCGTAGTAGCGATTGCAATCGTTTTCTTTTTCTTGCGCCGCGATAGTTATTTCTCGGATTCAATGCCCGAAACAAAGTTGGCCGATGACAGTGAAATGGCCGGAGCGGCTTCATTGCGCGATTTAGTAATGCGCAATCGCCCGATGAAATGCTCGGTTAATGAAGAAGCTAATCAGGGGACTTTTTATATTGCCGATAAAAATATGCGCGGCGATTTTACCAGCGTCTCTGACGGAAAGAGTGTTTCCGGACATATGATTGTTAAAGATAATGTTAGCTATACCTGGATGAATGGAGAAAAAACCGGCTTTAAAGTTGCGGCTGATGAAAGCTTAGAAGTTGAGGCTTCGGAAAGTGCGCAGCAAAAAGAACAAATCGATCTCGATTCAAAAACAAACTATGAATGTGATTCATGGTCAAAAGATACAAGTTATTTTGACTTGCCGAGCGGTGTTGAGTTTACTGATTTAAGTGCGATGATGAATGCCAGTGTTGGCGCCGGTGCTCAAACGTCGGGAGCTGTCGATTTGAAGGCGATGCAATGCGCCGCCTGTGAAAGTGTTCCGGCTGAAAGCAAGGCCCAATGCAAGTCTTCTCTAGGTTGTAATTAGTCCTTCGTTAAAACTTCGGACTACGAGTTTATGTCTTTATATATTCCAATAATTTTAGGAACGGCTCGGACTGGCCGGCGTAGCGAGCATATCGCGGCGCAGGTCTTAGAATTCGCTAAGACGCTTGAGATTGAAACCGAGTTATTGGATGTTAGAGATTTTCCGCAGAGCTTTACGCAGGAGCCAAATCCAAAGATGATGGAATGGAAAGAGAAGGCGCAGCGGGCTGACGGTTACGTTGTTGTAACGCCGGAATATAACCATGGTTATCCGGGCGAATTAAAAATGTTTATCGACCACGTCTATAAGGAATGCAACCGTAAACCGATTGGTTTCTGCGGAGTTTCCGATGGCGTGCTCGGCGCCGCCCGCGGTATTGAACAATTGCGGTTAGTTTCGATTGAGTTTCAAATGATACCGATTCGTACGGCGGTATATTTTCGCAGCGTGCCGGAACTGCTTGATGAGAATCATAAGCTCAAAGACCCGGAAAATTGGAACGACCGTCTAAGACAGTTATTTGATGAACTGCTATGGTATGCTCGGGTTTTGAAAGTTGAGCGGATTGAATGGAACGCAACGCGGGGGACCAAGGCCTAAGTCAGCCTTCGTCGTTCAATGGATAGGACGTGAGCTTCCGAAGCTTAAAATGCAGGTTCGATTCCTGCCGAGGGCACTATCTGTTATAATGTAGGTATAATTTAAAAATCATATGGATCACTCTCGAGTTATTGTTTGGGCCTTACTGGCATTGGTTGCAGGAACCGCTTTTGGTTACTTTTATGGTCAAAGCGTCGGTTATGACGAGGCCGTAAACTACTTTATCGCTGCCAAGTAGCTGTTAATCTCAAATCTTCGAAAAACCGCCATTTTGGGCGGTTTTTTGCTATCTATTTGACTAAAATAGCTAATTATGATATAATCTATTCATAAATAAATAATGCTGTTCTTTAAGAAAGGAATAAAAAACATGGCAAATTTAAGAGCCAAGTTGTACATGCTTCTCATTGCTGCAATGTTTGCTGCGGCAGCTTTCATGGTCGGTTGCGGTTATGAAGAAGAGGCAGAACAGGACACAGTAACAAATAACGTTGATGACCGGCCTCGTGTAATAACCTACGAAGTTAATATGTCACCGGAAAAGATTATGGAATCAAGTCTGTTAATGATTCCAGGTCATGAGTTACGTGAGTCGATAAAAATGAATATCGCATCTTACGAAACAGCTCTGAGAACAACAGGTAAATGGAATGAAAAGTACTACTACCTGAGATATGGTACCGATGAAAACAATTATCTTAAAGATGGTTTGAACTATTTATCGAATCATACATCAGAGGTTCTCCTCCTGATTCCAAAAAAAGAATCAAAATCTCAAACAGTCATCAGCTTAAGTAACTCAACTTTTGTTGATGCCACTTTCTTTGTTGAAGCACAAAAACAAGCTTCATCAAAATAAAAATTTACTTATCACGCGTTAGAGGCAAGCCTTGAGAATAATCTCAAGGCTTTTTTATTTGTAAAATTATTAAATTCCTGTACAATAGGACTATGAATTTTTTGCATACCTATATTCCGGACCCCGTCGCATTTACGATCGGAAACCTTACTGTCCATTGGTACGGTTTAATTATGGCCGCCTCGGTTATCGTCGCCTTGCTTGTCTCACTCCATATCGCAAAACGCCGGGAGATACCTAAGCAAGATATAATTGATGCCGCCTTCTGGCTTATTATCGGCGGACTGATTGGCGCTCGTTTGTACGAGGTTGGTTTAGAATGGGATT
>CAZSWO010000013.1:2667-12169 GCA_964611115.1 uncultured Gammaproteobacteria bacterium | reverse complement strand
ATTATCGGCGGACTGATTGGCGCTCGTTTGTACGAGGTTGGTTTAGAATGGGATTATTACTCAACTCATGTATCCGCCATTCCTAAGTTATGGCAGGGCGGTCTCGCGATTCACGGCGCTATTATTGGCGGACTGATTGCTCTAGCAATTTTTGTTCGAAGCAAGCAATATAATATTTGGATTATTGCCGCGGTAATTGTACCGGGCTTTGCTTTGGCGCAGGCAATTGGTCGTTGGGGAAATTGGTTTAATCAGGAATTGTTCGGAACGCCAACCTTGCGCCCGTGGGGAATTCCGATTGATCTTCTACATCGTCCCTTCAAGTACGAAGTTTTTACATACTTTCATCCGGTCTTTTTATATGAATCAATCGGTCTCGCTGCTATCGCTTTAGGGCTGTATCTGATGGCTCGTAAAAGAGATTTCCCCTGTGCAATTATCGTCGCGGCTTATTTGATACTGGCCGGTGCTTTGCGCTTTAGACTTGAGTACATTAAATCCGATATTACTCTGATTTTTCTCGGACTGCGCTGGCCGCAAATTGCGAGCCTTATTATGATCGCCCTCGGTCTTGCTATTACTTTAAAAGTAATCTCGGCAATAAAAAAAGCGAAGTCATAGACTTCGCTTTAGAAATAAAAATTGTATTTAAGAACTTTTTCGGAAAAAAGTTTTGTTTTTTCTGTGGTATTTATTTGGTTTACGGTCTTTAGTTTGATCCTTTTGCCGGATGACTGTAAAAACCTTTGAATCCATTTCAAAGATGTTGGTTTTAGTAGTGCTTTCGTTTGATGAATTATTGGTGAGATTCTTGTTATGATCGATTGTTAGTTCGTCATTTGCCTCATCAAGTTTTTTACTTTGTTCCTGTTTTTTAATGAAAGCTTCCGCAGAAAATGGCATGCGCACCCCTTTGATTTTTAATTTTTAAGAACAGTGTGGATTGATTTGAATATAATCCAACGGCCTGGAATTGTCAATCGCTTGGCAAAAAATATAGGTATGTTATAATAAGAACAAGCAAAAAATTATAACCTCTCCACGGAATCGGAGGGGTTATTTTTTTATTATTAAGGAGGGATTATATGTCATCAAAAATATTTTCCGCTGCCGTTGTCGGACTCGACGCCGAACTAATCGAGGTTGAGGCTGAAACTGGCGGCGGCGAGCTAGGTTCTTTCGCAATTGTCGGTTTGCCGGATATCGCCGTTTCCGAATCCCGCGAACGAGTCCGCAGCGCCGTTCGCAATTCCGGTTTAGATTTTCCGAAGCTTAAGGTGACGGTTAACCTGGCGCCGGCCGATTTAAAGAAGCAGGGACCGAGTTACGATCTACCGATCGCCGTTAGTGTCTTAATTGCCGGCAATAAATTAGTTCCGAAGATTGCCTTGAATCGCGCTCTCTTTATCGGTGAGCTGGCGCTATCCGGCTTAGTTCGTCCGGTGGCCGGAGTTTTGCCAACGGCCTTGCGCGCCGCTGCCGCCGGTTTTAAAACCTTGTATGTACCGACGGGGAATGCGGCCGAAGCTAAGCTTGTACCTAATATCGAGGTCTGCCCCGTACGACACTTAGAGGATTTAATTAAACATATTTCCGGACAGGCTGAGATTCCCAGTTTTGAGGCTAAGGAAATTAACTTTGAAGATGTGGACAGTGCATTTAATTTTACCGATGTTCGCGGACAGGAGTATGCTAAGCGAGCTTTTGAAATCGCGGCCGCCGGTGCTCATAATCTACTTATGTCGGGACCGCCCGGTTCGGGTAAGACTTTGTTAGCACGTTCGATGCCGTCAATTCTGCCGCGCCTAAGTTTAGACGAGGCGCTCGAGATTACTAAAATTTACAGTGTCTCCGGTCGTCTTGCGCCCGGCCTCGGATTAATTCGTGAACGACCTTTTCGCAGTCCGCATCACAGCGCTTCCGCCGCGGCGCTCGTCGGCGGCGGTACCTGGCCCCGGCCGGGAGAAATATCTCTCGCTCACCGCGGAGTTTTATTCTTAGATGAATTCGCCGAATTTCCGCGTCCGGTTTTGGAGAATTTACGCCAGCCTCTCGAGGACGGCATTGTCTCGATTAGTCGAGCGGCGGGGCAGCTCGCCTTCCCGGCGAAGTTTATGCTCGTAGCGGCGATGAACCCCTGCCAGTGCGGTTATCTTGGTGATGGTGAAAAGCACTGCGTTTGTTCGCCGGCGCAAATTATTGCGTACCGGAAGCGGATTTCCGGACCGATTTTAGATCGGATTGATTTGCATGTTGAGGTTCCGCGTTTAAGTTTTGAGAAACTGGAAAATGAACCGGTCGGGGAAAGTTCGGCACAGATTAAGGAACGAGTTGAAGCGGCGCGAGCAAAGCAGGCCGAGCGTTTTAAGGGACTGCGCTTTATAGCCAACGGCGAGATGAGTTCGGTGGCGGTTAGAGAATTCTGTCAGCTTGATGAGGCCGCTAAAACCCTGATGCAGGCGGCGGTGGCGCAGTTTGATTTATCAGCTCGCGCATATTTTAGAATTCTGAAGCTCGGACGAACGATTGCCGATTTAGCGGGAGATGCGGAGATCAAAGCGGAGCATTTAGCCGAGGCTTTGCAATATCGACCTAAAGTTGAATAATTGTTATAATGAGAATAGAAAAAAATTCTCTATGAAACTAAAAATAATAACTCTCGCTTTGCTCATTGCCGTTATCGCTTCAAGCGGCTTCGGTTGTAAGACTGTGTCTAAGGATGTCCAAGAAAAAATGAGTCCGATTACTCTAAACTATTGGCGCGTTTGGGACGGTCCGGATGATTTTGAACCTTTGATCCAAGCCTATAATCAGCTTCATCCCTTCATTACGATTAATTATCGAAAGCTGACCTTTGATGAATATGAACAGGCGTTGCTCGATGCCTTGGCGGAAGACCGCGGTCCGGATATTTTTTCGATTCAAAATACCTGGGTTCAGAAATATAAAACTAAAATCGCTCCTTTGCCCGAGTCGATTTCAATGGTTTATCCGGTAACTAAAGGAACGCTTAAAAAAGAAGTTATTCCCGAACTGCGAACGACCAAAAGCGTAACCGTTGCCGATGTTAAGAATAATTTTATTGATACGGTTTATTCCGATGTTGTACTGTCCGATGCCGGACAAAACAAAGTCTACGCGCTGCCATTATCGGTTGATACGCTCGCGATGTTCTATAACAAAGATTTGTTGAACAACGCCGGTATCGCCGAATTGCCGGCTTACTGGAATAAAGACTTTCAGCAAGCGGTTAAGAAACTAACCAAGCAAGATCTGAAGGGCGATCTGATTCAATCCGGCGTCGCCCTCGGGGGTTCGATGAACATCGAGCGTTCGGCTGATGTCCTTGCCGCTTTAATGATGCAAAACGGTGCGATTATGATGGAGGGAAATTCGGTTGCCTTCAATACGATTCCTCCGATTTTCCGCGAACGCGGTTATAATCCGGGAATGGAAGCGGTTCGATTTTATAGCGACTTTGCCAATCCCTCCAAAGAAGTTTATAGCTGGAACTCGGATCTCGATAATTCCTTAAAACGTTTTATCGACGGTAAACTCGGTATTTTCTTCGGCTACTCCTACCACCTGCCGATTATTCAGGCGCAGGCGCCAAAACTGAACATGGCAATTGCAAAGTTTCCTCAGATTGAGGGAAATCCGAATGAAGCTAACGTCGCCAACTATTGGGTTGAAACCGTTTCCGCTAAAAGTAAGTATAAGAATGAAGCCTGGGATTTTATTCAGTTCATGACAACCAAACCGGAGCAGGTTAAAAAGTATCTTGATAAGACAAAGCATCCGACCGCCTTACGCGCCCTGATTAATGAACAGTTGGCCAATGATGATTTGAAAGTCTTTGCTTCGCAGCTGCTTATCGCCAAGAGCTGGTATCGGGGGCATGATTATAACGCCGCCGAGAAAGCCATCAATGAAATGGTTGATTCGGTTATCGCTAATCCGGAACGTTTAGAGGATATCGTCAACGTCGCCGCGAGCCGCGTTCAGCAAACTGTTAATCGATAATATATGTACCTATTCGCCTTAGTTACTTCAAGCGATCCGGCCTTAGATCTTAATAGTTTCGTTGGTCTCGGCGTTAACGTCGCTACTTATATTCTCGGCATTGTCGGTGCGCTGACCTTATTAATGTTTGTCTACGGCGGATTCACCTGGATCCTCTCCGGCGGTTCGGCTGATAAGGTAAAAAAAGGCAAGGACATAATCCTCGGTTCAGTGGTTGGATTAATGATCGTATTCTCAAGCTATTTGATTATTGATTACGTTGTGAATAATGTATTTCAAGCAACTAAAGAAACTAAAGAAGGTACAAAACCCGCTTTTGACGGAACCGCTCCAAAAAGTACGCCGCCAAATGATCCAAATAAGTGCACGGGTGCTTGTGTTAGTCCACTGCAATGTACTAACTTAAATTGGACGGCTGTTGGAAAAAAAGATTGTACACGAGTGCAGACTGATATTTGTTGTGTGCCCCCTCCAACTCCAGAATAAAAATGTTTTTCGAAAAAACTAAAATTGCCGAAGAAGAAACTGTCGGGAGTCAGCTCAAACAGGCGCGCGAATCAAAAAAAATTTCCTTAGAGACGGCGGCCAAGCGATTAAATATTCATCGCAAATACCTAGAAGCTCTGGAGCAGGACGACCGCAAACGCTTACCAACGGGAGTGTACGCTCGAAATTTTTTACGCGAGTACGCGCGTTATCTTGGTTTGGATTTTAATTATTTAGTCGCTCAATTTATCAAAGCCGAACATTCGAGCGCGGAACGGGTTCCCTTTGAGCGACAGATCGTCGCTAAGCGTTATCTCGTAGCAGTACCGATCGTAGTTCGAAATACGATTATTGCTCTTGTCGCCTTAATCTGTTTGGTCTATCTCGCCTTTCTCGTCAATCAGATTTTTAAAGCGCCCGATTTAGCGCTCGAATATCCGCCGGTTGATGAAACGGTGGCGGAACGGCGGCTTGAAATTCGGGGGCTGACAGAGCCGGAAACAGATGTTACAATAAATGGCCAGGCGGTCCAAGTCGCTGTTGAAGGCCGGTTTATTAAGGAGCTCTACCTTGAACCGGGACTTAATACGATTACGGTTATCGCCAAAAAGAAATATAGCCGCCCCGCTTCGATTGTCCGCTATATTCTATTTGAAACAACAAAAACCCCTTAGATAATAAATATATTTATATGAGTGAAGCAAAGAAGAAAAAAGCCCCTCTTGAAGCCAGTGGAGATGCTAAGCATCAGGCAGCCGATGCTGCGGTTGAACAGATCAAGTCGATGTTCGGCGAAGGTTCAATTATGAAATTCGGCGATGTTAAGGCGACCGATATCGACGCCGTACCGACGGGCTGTGTTTCCCTTGATCTCGCTCTCGGCATTGGCGGTGTTCCGCGCGGACGCGTTATTGAAATCTTTGGACCGGAAGCTTCGGGTAAGACTACCTTGGCGCAACATATCATCGCGGAAGTTCAGCGTCAGGGGGGCATCGCCGCCTTTATCGACGCGGAACACGCGCTTGATCCGGAATATGCTAAAAAGATTGGAGTCAATGTTAAAGATTTATTGATTTCCCAACCGGATACCGGCGAACAGGCTCTAGAAATTTTAGAAACCTTAGTTCGTTCAAACGCCATCGACGTTGTTGTTGTCGATTCAGTTGCTGCCTTAGTTCCGAAAAAAGAAATCGAAGGTGATATGGGTGATTCGCATATGGGCTTGCAGGCTCGGTTGATGAGTCAGGCTTTGCGAAAATTAACCGGTATTGTTTCCCGAACTAAAACGGTAGTTATTTTCATCAACCAGATCAGAATGAAGATCGGCGTCTTCTTCGGTAATCCCGAAACAACGACCGGCGGTACGGCTCTGAAGTTCTACTCTTCGATGCGCATTGAAATCCGTCGCGCGGCGCAGATTAAACAAAATGAAAAGAGCATCGGTAACCGCGTTAAAGTAAAGATTGTAAAAAATAAAGTTTCTGCTCCCTTTAAAACGGCTGAATTTGATATTATGTATAACGAAGGTATTTCCTTGTCCGGCGATTTAATTGACACCGGAATTGAATACGGCGTTGTAGCTAAATCCGGTAATACCTATAGCTTTGGTGAAATTAAACTCGGCACCGGTCGCGAAACCGCTCGCCAATTCTTGCGCGCTGATCATAAGTTGATGGCCCAGATCAAAAAGCAAATTATGGAAGCAGCGAAGACGAAGGAGATTGCGGGATAGCCAATAAAAAAAGTAGGGGCGGGTTTAAAACCCGCCCCTACTTTTTTATATTTATTTAGGCTCGTTCTACGTATTGTTCAGTATCGGTATTGATTCTAATAACATCACCGGTTTCAACAAACATCGGAACTGAGATAACGGCGCCGGTTTCGAGTTCGGCAGTTTTCGTAACGTTACCGGCCGAGTTACCGCGTACTCCGGGCGGTGCGCTCGTTACAGTCAACTCTACTTTAATAGGCAATTCAACGGTCATTGGCTTACCTTCAAAGTGTAGGACAACGACATCGATGCCGTCCTTCATAAAGCGTTCTTTGCCGCCGAGGTTATCGACCGGCAAGCTGTACTGCTCGTAGGTTTCGGTGTCCATGAAGTGCGCGAAGGTTTCGTCTTTGTACAAATAATTGGCTTTGCGTTTTTGGACATCCGCCTGTTCGGCGCGGTCGTTGCCTTGATAGGTACGTTCCATGATATTGCCGGTAATCAAGTTCTTGAGTTTAGTTTTTAAAGTTGCTCCACCGCGAGCGACTTTGTGGTGTTCGGATTTAACGACAACGTAGGGCTCACCATTAATAGTAATAACGGTTCCTACTTTGATTTCGGTTAAACTTAACATAAATTTATCTGTGCTATCTGTGGTTTAGCGACGTTGGTTTGGGAAGTGCAAGAGCGCCATAATACGTGCGCGCTTAACAGCCTCCGCTAATTTGCGTTGAAACTTTGCCGAGGTGCCGGTACGGCGACGTGGCAAAATTTGTCCGTAGGAGTTGATGAACTTTTTCAAGAGATCAACATCCTTGTAATCAATATCCTTGATGTTGTTGCTTTTGAAGTAGCATTCTTTTTGAGTCTTTTGAGTTGTTGGTGTCATAGAGGGTTGTTCTTAGTTAGAAAGGAATGTTCTCAACCTTGATTTCGTCATCGGCCGGAGCATCGAAACCTCCCATCGGTTCGTCGTAGTTGATAACAGGTTCAGCGTCAGGACCTTTTTGTGAATACTGGTCATTGTTGTTTACATTGCCCTGAGCCTGAAAGGGCTGGCGAGGAGCGCCGCCGTTATTACCGGCCTTGTCGAGCATAATCATATTCTCAGCGATGATTTCAGTTGAATAGCGCTTAAGACCGTCCTTGCCGACCCAGTCGCGAGTTTGCAAGCGTCCTTCAAGGTACACCTTTGAGCCTTTGTGCAAGTATTGGCCGCAGATTTCAGCAAGCTTTCTCCAAGCAACGATGTTGTGGAATTCAACGCGTTCCTGGCGATTGCCGGCTGGGTCGTTCCAAAAGAAGTTAGTGGCGACGGAAAAGGTTGCGACGCTTGCGCCGCTGGCCGTCTGACGAACTTCCGGATCTCGGGTAACGTTACCGATGATCATGGCTTTATTAAGATTCATATATTTTTACCGCTTAAGGGAAAGGCGGCTTAAGAATAAGTAATAATTAAAGAAGGTTGGTCGCATCGATAATCTTATCGAGTTCGGTGTCGATGCTTTCAACCCCAACGCGCTTGTCCGCTTTATCGCTAACTTCTTCCGCTTCAGCGTCCGCCTCAGCTTTGCGGCGAGCGGCGATCTTAGCTTTGATTTCAGCGTCTTCCGCCAACTCAGCGGCCGTCATCTTATGCTTTTTAATAATCTGATGGCGCAATACTTCGTTAGACAAACGGAGACGATTATTAATTTCCGCCATCTTCGGTCCTTCAAGATCGAATTCAACGAGGAAGTAATAGCCGTGACGGAAACCGTCAACGCGATAGGCGAGCTTTTTCTTGCCCCAGTACTCTTCGAGCGTAATCGTCGCACCGTGATCGGTTAGCAACTTCGTAACGGTGGCGCGAATCGGTTCGATTTCGGTCTCACTGTACTTATTTGAGAAAAGGCACAATAACTCGTAGTGCGGAATCTCGGATGATTTAGTTCTAGACATAGTTATAAATAAAAAACCTCTCGGCATTCTTGTCCAAAGGCAGGGCCGATGGATAACCGAAGAGGGTTAAGAATACCTGTAGTAAAATGCGTAGAGCTTTTACTGGCTCGCCTTAGGCGGAGCAAGGGAAGAGGCATAGATTAATTAAATTGTAGCTACAGAATACCATAGCCAAAGAATCTGTCAAGCTTTGCCCGTCTCCGTTCCTGTGGTATTGTGTGGATATGAATTATTTCTGCATTGTAGGCAATCATCCGGCCTTGTCTGTCGCCGAATTACTAACCCGTTTAGAGCCCGAGGCTCATAAGGAAGCGGGCGAGGTTTTTATGGCCGAAGTTAAGGGAAATCTCGATGTTAAGCAATTAATCGCCGAGCTTGGCGGAACTATTAAAATCGGACGTTTAATCGGCGCATATTCCAAATTAGAATTATACGATGCGGCGCTCGCCGAATTGCGTTCGGCTCCGAAAGCGTCAAAGTTCAATTTCGGCATTTCCTTATACGGTAAGTCTGGCATCAATACGCATAAGTTCGGACTTGAACTTAAAAGCGCTCTGAAGTCCGAAGGCACGAGCTGCCGTTTCGTAACAAGCCGCGAGAAAACCTTATCGAGCGTTGTCGTCGAGCAAAATAAATTAACCCGTGACGGACGTGAGCTCGTTATTATCGCTGATGGTGCTAAACTCTGGCTCGGCGTTACCGAAGCGGTTCAACCTTTTAAATTATTATCGGAACGAGATTACGGTCGTCCGGCGCGCGACGATCATTCGGGAATGCTGCCGCCGAAGTTAGCGCAGATGATGATCAATCTTTCCGGCGCGAAGAAAAATGAAACAATCATCGATCCCTTTTGCGGTTCGGGAACAATTATTACCGAAGCGATGATGATGGGCTATCGCGATATAATCGGCAGCGATATTTCTTCGAAGGCAATTTCTGATACCAAAAAAAATATCGCCTGGATCAAGGATCATATGAAATGTGAGGGCAATGCGCGCCTTGAAGTTTTGGATGCCCGCGATCTTTCCGATGTATTTAAGAATAATTCGATTGGCGCGATCGTCGCCGAAACCTATCTCGGTCCGCAGCGTGGCCGTATTGATATAAAAAAAGTCGTCACTGAATTGACGACGCTCTATAATGTGGTTCTGATCGAGATGGAAAAAATTCTCAAGCCGGGCGGCAGAATTGTTTTGGCTTTACCGGTCTTTGCCAACGGCCGCGAGAAGATTAGTCTTCTAGAACCGAAACAGCTTCAAAAACTAAAGAGCCATATCTACAACCGCGCGGGACAAACCGTTTGGCGCGAGATTGTAATTTTTGAAAAAAATTAGAGCTCTG
>CAZSWO010000013.1:0-2567 GCA_964611115.1 uncultured Gammaproteobacteria bacterium | reverse complement strand
ATTGATTTAAGCGGCGTTTTATTGAATTTCTTAGTTTTTATTGAGAGAACTGGGAAATTCAATAAAATTACAAACTTAGATCAAAATAAAAAATGGAAAATACAATAAGTAAATGGTCATCAGCTTCTTCATTATGGAGAACCTATCTTCCACAAGAGTTATTAGTTTATGCAGATACATTAGATCAGGCCATTGAACAAACAAGAATATCAATCAGAACATCAAGGGGGCCAAGCAATGGCAGGCGTGGGAATAGCAATGTCTTCGCTGAGAGTAATACGAAAATTTCTCATCTACTAAAAGATGAAGTAACACAAACAGCTGCCATGGTTATTACTGCCGAAGTCGCTGTGGTGGGTGGTATGACAGGATATGAAGGAATTTATGTGATAAAAAGACAAGATAACGGATGGTTCGTCTATAATATAGAATGCTACCAAATAGATAGCGATGGACCATATGTTCGCTTATTACTTACCAGCCTGGAGAATAAAAAATTATCTTACAGTGTAAGTAAGGAGAATCCAAGAAATCCAGTCCATTCTATTTTATAGATTTCAAAGGTTTAGCAGTTGTCCTTAACAACTGCTTTTTTAATTTGAAAAATTATTTATTTACCAAAAAATTGCAGACATCTCCGTCTTTCATAAGGTATTCCTTGCCCTCAGTACGGATAAGGCCTTTGGATTTTGCTTCACCTTCAGAGCCGGCGTTTACAAAGTCCTGCCAGTTAATGACTTCGGCGCGGATAAAGCCTTTTATAAAATCAGTATGAATAACGCCGGCGGCTTCGGGAGCGAGCGCACCATTACGAACGGTCCAGGCGCGGGTTTCATCTTTACCGGTTGTGAAAAAAGTCAGTAAACCGAGGAGCTCATAACCGGCTCGAATCAAGCGATCGAGTCCGGATTCCTTTAAACCGAGTTCTTGAATATAAGCGCCCTGTTCTTCTTCGGGTAAGGAGGCAATTTCGGCTTCGAGTTTGGCGTCAATCGCAATAACTTTACCGTCGTTCCAGCCGTGCCGAGCTTCATTGTCCTTATCGTTAACGTTTAAAACGTACATCAAAGGTTTAGCGGTAATCAGGCAGAGGCTTTTTACAAAGGCGATATCATCTTCGTTTGTAAAAGCGAGGTTGCGCGCCGCGCCGCCAGCCTCGAGTTCATTTTTTATTTGTTCAAGTATTTCTTTTTGGCGAATTACTTCTTTACTGGCGCCGGCTTTGGCTTCGCGGACGATTTTTTCTAAACGTTTTGTAACCGAAGCTAAATCGGCGAGCGCTAATTCAAGATGAATTGTTTCGCGGTCGGAGTCGGGATCAACTGCATTGTTAACGTGAATAATATTAGTGTCTTCAAATTGTCGAACAACTTCGCAGATCGCATCGCATTCTCTAATATGAGATAAAAATTTATTGCCTAAGCCCTCGCCCTCGCTCGCACCCTTAACGAGTCCGGCGATATCAACGAATTCAATAACGGTCGGAATTACTTTTTCCGGTTTTGAAACTTCGGCTAAGGCGTTTAGGCGCGCATCGGGTACCTTAACCAAACCGACATTCGGTTCGATTGTGCAGAAGGGATAATTAGCCGCTTCGGCTTGTTTTTTAGTTAAGGCGGTAAAAAGAGTTGATTTACCGACGTTGGGAAGCCCAACGATTCCGATGGATAGAGGCATATTAGATTACCCTAGCAGAAAAGGGTATAATTGTTAATAGCTATAAAGCTATTATTATGAAACACCCTGCAACAATGAGTTGGAAAAGTGAATGGCCGAGTCTTCTTATGATCGGTCTTTCGATCGTTTTAGCATTTTATTTTCAAAGCGCCTTTCCTGATCGTGTGCCGACGCATTGGAATCTTGCCGGCGAAGTCGACGGCTATTCCGGACGTTTCTTCGGCGCCTGGTTTATGCCGCTCCTAACTCTCGGGCTTTATCTTTTATTCATCGGCCTCCCCTATATTGATCCGAGAAAACATCACTACGCCGGCTTCATCAAGAGTTTCCACGGTATAAAAACCTCGCTCGTCGCCTTTATGCTTGTTTTGTATTTATTTGTGGGTATGGCCGGGCTCGGTTACGATATCCCCGTCGGCGGCGTTATTCCGATTATGGTCGGACTTCTCTTCGTCGCTCTCGGACATTATATTCAAAGCGTTGAGCAGAATTGGTCGATGGGAGTTAGAACGCCGTGGACTATGGAAAATCCGGTTGTTTGGAAAAAGACTAATCACTTAATGGGACGGTTGATGATGCTGGCCGGAGTTTTAATCGCGATCTGCGCCTTTCCTTTTCCGGAGATGGGTAAAGCGATTATATTCTTTTCCGCTATCGCCTTAGTCGTCATTGTACCGATTGTATATTCCTATTTTGTGTATCGGTCGGAGATGAAGAAGAGTTAGAGACATCTAGTTGCAAGGTATTGACGAGGCAATAGTATAATGTTAGTATTTTGAAGTAAATTTTCTCCATTTTCAGCTCGCCCCGAAAGGGGTTTGAGCTTATATGGAGCGGTAGCTCAGTTGGTTAGAGCGCTGCCCTGTCACGGCAGAGGTCGCGGGTTCGAG
>CAZSWO010000012.1:1774-27868 GCA_964611115.1 uncultured Gammaproteobacteria bacterium | reverse complement strand
GCCATCGAGGCGCGGGGAGGTGAACGAAAAAATTATAAACCGAAATGTAATAATTGTCAAAGGCGTGGCGTCAAGCTATACTGAAGCTGTATGGGAATGATTATCTCTATTGTAAACCAAAAAGGCGGCGTCGGTAAGACGACGACGGCGGTTAATATCGCCTCATATCTCGCCCATCTTGGTAAGCATGTGCTTTTGGTTGATATAGACCCGCAAGCCAACGCAACCTCCGGCCTCGGCATCGATCACAAGAATCTCGAAGCCGGCGTTTATGAAGCGCTGATCGGACTGCGCGATTTAGGCAGTGTTTTAAAACGAACTAAACAAGATCGTTTAACGGTCGCGCCTTCAACAGTTTCCTTGGCCGGCGCAGGCATTGAATTGGTGTCAATTGATAATCGTGAATCGCGGCTTTCGGTCTTATTAGAGGCCGTCCGCGAGGATTATGATTATATTATTATCGACGGCCCGCCTTCGCTCGGCTTATTGACGATTAACAGTTTAGTCGCCGCCGACCAAATTTTAATTCCGGTCCAAAGCGAATACTACGCGCTTGAAGGTTTAGGACAACTTTTAAATACGATTAATTTAGTCCAGAATCATCTTAAACCGACGTTAGGTATTCTCGGAGCGGTCATTACGATGTATGATAAAAGAAACCGACTTTCGGAATCGGTTATGAACGAACTTTACCAGTACTTTCCGAATAGAATTTTTAGAAGTGTTATTCCGCGTTCGGTTAAACTTGCCGAATCACCAAGCTTCGGTCGTTCGATTCTGCACTATGATCCGAAGAGCAAGGGCGGACGCGCCTATGAAAAACTAGCGTTAGAATTACTGAACGCTACTAATCGATAATCTATGTCTAACGGACTCGGTCGGGGACTCGGTTCTCTGATACCACAACATAATCAACCAATATCAAGCGACGAAGCCGCTGCTATTTCTGACGCTCCGGTTTTGAAAATAAGTACCGATTTAATCAAAGCTAATCCGCGTCAACCGCGTACTAACTTTGATGATCCTGCCTTGACCGAGCTGATTCAATCAATTCGCGAATACGGCATTATTCAGCCTTTGGTGGTCAGTAAATCCGGCGACGGTTATGAATTAATTGCCGGAGAGCGCCGTTTGCGCGCCGCGAAGCAAATGGGCTTGCGCGAAGTTCCGATTGTTGTCCGCGAAGCAAAGGAACAGGAAAAACTCGGTTTGGCCTTGATTGAAAATATCCAGCGCGAAGATTTGAATCCGGTTGAGCTGGCGATTGCGTATAAGCATTTAAGCGAGGAACTCGGATTGAATCAGGATCAACTTGCGAAGAAGCTCGGCAAGTCCCGCCCCTCGATTACCAATACGATGCGTATCCTGCAGTTGCCCGGGGAGATTCAACTCGCCTTAGTGAATGGTGAAATCAGTGAGGGGCATGCTAAAATCTTAGTAGGCCTTGATTCCGAGCATAAGCAAATGGAATTGTTTCAGCGCATCCGCGTTCGCCGTTTGACGGTTGATGATACCTTGATGGAGGCGCGCCGGATGGGCGGTACGAAACAGGGCAAAATCAAAATAAATTATGCCGATCAAGATAAGGAATTGCGCCTAAATCAATTTTTCGGAACCAAATCGGAGATAAAGCGCGGTAAAAAAGGCGGACAGATAGTCATTCACTTTTATTCTGACGAAGAGCTTGCGGGAATTATCGGAAAGCTCTCTTAAGTTACTTATTCTTAAGGTGGATTAAAGTTCGGGCACATTTTTATTTAAAAAAAATTTTATGAAATTTATTTATTCGCTTGTTTGTGCAATAATTTTCGTTTCATCAGTAATTATACCGGTACGAGCCGACTCAGGTTATATCTACTATGATGAAAACGGCAATCCTCAGGCAGTCGAATGTTATATTACCGATAATCCAGAAATTATAAACTGCGCTATCGGCGACGCGCTATCAACATGGATTTCATCTACACAGTCCGAGAAAAAGAAAGCCGTCATATTAATCACCGATTGGGGAGAAATGGGTTTTATCGAGCTGCATGATTAAGCTTGATGTAGTCTTAAAAGGCCTCTTTTTGAGGCTCTTTTTTGTTCTTGCTGTAGACAATGTATCATGATAAAATAGGGTATCTTTTACTCCTCCCTTATGGCCTTTGTTCACCTCCACGTCCATAGTCATTATTCGCTTTTAGACGGTCTGACGAAAATAGATGACTTGATTGAAGCCGTTAAAGAAGACGGTTCGCCCGCGGTCGCCTTAACCGACCACGGCGTTATGTACGGCGTCATTGAATTTTACCAAAAATGCAAAAAAGCCGGCATCAAACCTATTATCGGCGTCGAAGCGTATCTCGCTCCGGGTTCGCGGACTGATAAAACCAAATCTTTTGACGAACGAAATTTTTATCACTTATTGCTGCTCGCAAAAAATAATACCGGTTATCATAATCTAGTTAAGCTGACTTCGATTGCCCATCTTGAAGGCTACTATTATCGACCCCGTATTGATTGGGAAGTTTTACAAAAGTACAGCGAAGGTTTGATTGCGACAAGCTCCTGTCTCGCCGGAGAAATTCCGCGTTTATTGATGGCGGGAAATATTGCGAAAGCTAAAGAGAAGATTAAGGCCTATAGCGAATTGTTCGGTAAGGACAATTTTTTTATTGAATTACAGGATCATCCCGAACTGCCCGATCAGATTAAATTAAACGAAATGTTAATTCCTCTGGCCAAGGAATTTGATTTGCCGCTCATCGTTACTAACGATGTTCACTATTTAAAAGCTGAAGACGACGAGGCGCAGGACATTTTATTGTGCCTTCAGAACAAAGCTAAAAAAGAAGATACGAACCGAATGTCGATGCTCGGAGCAAACTATTCGCTTAAACCAACCCGGCAAATCGCCGAAGCCTTTGCTCATGTTCCTGAAGCGCTTGAAAATACGATCAAAATTGCCGACATGTGCAATGTTGAACTTGAGCTCGGTAAGATTCAGTTGCCGTATTTCAATGTTCCTTCCGGACTCGACGGCAACGATTATCTGCGCGAACTCGTCTTCGAAGGTTTGATAAAGCGCTATGGAAAAACCTATCAAACAATTGATGAAGTTTATCGAAAGCGGGTTGATTATGAGCTCGAGGTTATTGCCAAAATGGGCTGGCCTTCCTATTTCTTGATCGTCGCCGATTTTGTTAACTGGGCAAAACAGCAGGGGATTATCGTCGGTCCGGGACGCGGTTCCGCCGCCGGCTCTTTGGTTTGCTATGTTATCGGTATTACGAACTTATGCCCGATACAATATAATTTGGTATTTGAAAGATTTTTAAATCCCGATCGTATCTCAATGCCTGATATTGATTTGGATTTTGCTGATACGCGTCGCGATGAAGTTCTTCGTTATGTTCAAGACAAATATGGACATGATCACGTCGCGCAGATAATTACCTTCGGAACTATGGCGGCGCGCGCGGCAATTCGCGACGTCGGTCGCGTCTTAAATTATCCCTACGATTATTGCGATCGATTATCAAAGGCGGTTCCGCCGATGATGAAACTAAAAGATGCACTCTCTCGTTCGCCTGAATTGAAGGCGATATATGAAGAACCGGAGGCGCGGCGGATTGTTGATTACGCGCTTAAGCTCGAAGGTGTTTCGCGCCATTCTTCGGTGCACGCCTGCGGAGTTTTAATCACAAAGAATCCTTTGACCGATCATGTTCCGATTCAATATGCTTCATCATCGGACCGTACCATCGTTTCACAGTATTCCTTACATCCGATTGAAGATCTGGGTCTATTGAAGATGGATTTTTTGGGATTGAGCAACTTAACGATTATCGAGTCGGCCATTACAATCATTAAAAATACGCGCGACACCGCTGTTGATATTGATACTATTCCGCTTGATGATGAAGCGACCTACGCCTTATTCAAAAACGGTGAAACAACCGGAGTTTTTCAATTTGAATCAAGCGGCATGAAGCGATATTTGAAAGAATTGAAGCCGACACAATTTGAGGATATCATCGCTATGGTCGCGCTCTACCGACCGGGTCCGATGGAATGGATTCCAAATTATATTACGGGAAAACATTCACACAAAAAACCGCAGTATCTTCATCCTAAGCTCGAACCGATTTTAAATGTAACCTACGGCGTCGCCGTCTATCAGGAGCAGGTTTTGCAAATTGCTCGAGATGTTGCCGGCTTTTCGCTTGGTGAGGCCGATGTCTTGCGCAAAGCGATCGGAAAGAAAATTCCAAAACTTTTAGCCGAACAGCGCGAGAAGTTTATTGAAGGCTGCGTTAAAAACGGACAATCGACTAAATTGGCGGCCGAACTCTTCTCGTTTATCGAACCCTTCGCCGGTTACGGTTTCAATCGATCGCATGCTGCTTGTTACGCAATGATCGGGTATCAAACAGCTTATCTTAAGGCTCATTATCCGGCAGAATTTATGGCGGCACTTTTGACGTCCGATCAACAGAACTCCGACCGTATCGCGATTGAAATCGAAGAATGCCGAAAGATGGGTATTTCAATCCAGCAACCGGATATCAATGAATCTTTTGATAATTTTACAGTTGTTGATGATAAGACGATTCGTTTCGGCTTAAAAGCAATTAAGAATGTTGGTGAGCATATTTCCGAGATCATAATTAAGGAACGCAAAGCTAATGGAACCTATACAAGTATTGCGAATTTACTTGAACGAATTGATGATAAGGATTTGAATCGAAAGTCACTTGAAAGTTTAGTGAAGAGCGGCGCCTTTGATTCTTTGGGCGAGCGCGGACAATTGCTCGCCAACGTTGATTTGATGATTAATTATCATAAGGAAGCGAGCCATCAGCGTACTAATAAGCAAGCCAGTTTATTTTCCGGTTTAAGCGCGGGCTCAGCTCCGCAAATTCGTTTGTTAAGTGCGCCGGAGGCGAGTCGGGACGACAAGCTGCGTTGGGAGAAAGAACTGCTTGGATTATATATTACCGAACATCCATTTTCTTCCGTTCGTCCCTTGCTGTCTTTAGCAGTAACGCCTTTAATAGAATTAACGGCGGAAGCGGCCGGCCAAGATGTTACCTGCGGCGGTGTAATTTCAACGATTAAAAAGATACTGACTCGCCGCAATGAGTCGATGTTGTTTGTTAAGTTGGAAGACGGTGTTGGTACGATTGAAATAATCGTGTTTCCTAAATTATTGAATGAAACGGGAACGTTGTGGGTTGAGGGTAAGATGATTTTATGTCAGGGCGGATTATCCGACAAAGACAACGAAGTAAAATTACTTGCCAACAAGGTTGCCGAATTAACGCCGCAAAATGCGTCGATTTTGGTACGTGAATTCAAGCCGGCGCCGGTACGAGGTCCGGCACGACCGGCATCGTATAAGCAGTCTCAGGCTGATGCCCTAAAGTTAGTGGTTCGAGAATTCACGCGTTTGCCGGAGACTATGGAACTCCTAAAAAAAATACTGAGCCAATATCCGGGCGAGAGCAAGGTCTACGTAAAAATCGGCGAAAAAATTGTTGAAACGGATTACAAGGTTGAAAAGGACGATGCTTTGGTTACAAAACTAAAAAATGAATTAGCAGCTTCGATTCAAGTCGTGTTATAATAAGCCTGTATGGCTGATCAAGAACAAAAAAAAGTTCCGGTGCGGCGCTCGAGAAAGAAGAGCGATGCCGGAACCATTACCGTTAAACATCGTCGAACGAAATCGGCGACGCATCTCGTTAATCTTAAGGAATCGACCCTAGATTCGCCGCCCCTCGAGACGCCGACATATCAAGAAACAGTGGTTCCAAAGCAAGGCAAGCAAGCAATGCCTTTTGCGCTGCGTTTATATAAGCGAATTGCACTCAGTTTCGTTATTATTGCCGTACTTGTATTAGCGGCAGTAGCTTATTTTGCAACAGTGAAGCTCGATATCGTAGTAACTCCAAAGGTGATGCCGGTTAATGCGACTGCTTCCTTTAACGTTTATGATCGTCCGGAGAGTTATGAATTACCCTTGGGCAGCGTATTTGGTTTAGTACGAGAGATGGAAACCGAATATAGCGGTGATTATCCGGCAAGCGGTGCGAAGGTTATCGGTGCCGAAGTGAGCGGCAGGGTTACGATTGTCAATAAGTACACAAAGGATCAGCCCTTGGTTGCGACAACTCGTTTGTTAACCTCCGATAATCAATTGTTGCGTGTCAAAGACACTGTCGTAGTTCCTGCCGGCGGATCGGTTGAAGCTGAGGTGTACGGAGAATCGCTTGATCCGAGCTTTACTCTGGCGGATGCGCGTTTAACTATTCCGGGACTCTGGGCGGGACTTCAAGATAAAATTTACGCGGAAGCGAAAGCCGGAGCCGTTACGTATAAGGAAAAGAAATTACTATCTATAACTCAAGAAGACATTAATAAGGCGGTCGACGCCGCTAAACAAGCGATTATCGAAGAGGCCGCAAGCGAAATTGAGAGTGTGTATGCGGCGTATGACGAACGACTGTACGAAATTGACCCGCAGTCTTTGCAATTCACGATCGATGCAAAGGCAGGAGAAGAGAAAGAACGTTTTACTATTATTATGAAAGCTAAAATTTCGGTGGTCGCTTTTAAGAAAGCTTCATTGGCCAATCTAAATGAAACCGCACTTGATTCGGTAATCGGCGACGGTCAATCCTTGCTAGAGTCGTCGACGCAGGCACCGACCTTCGCAGTTATCAAAGCCGACGTTGCGAGCAATGTTGCCGAAGTTGAGTTACAGGTTGACGGCGAGTCAACCGCCGTTTCACCGGACGCCATAGTTGATCGAAGTAAGCTGGTCGGTTTAAGCCGCGCTCAAATAGAAAGCTATTTAATGAGCCTGGAAAATATCGCAAGTTATGAACTTTCTTTCAGCCCCTCATTCTTCGAGGTTGCGCCGCAAACCGTCGGCCGAATCTCGGTACGCGTCAAATAGTTGACTTTTCCCTGATTTCCGTCATGATTGTAACATATGTCTGAATTATCACTAGCTAGCAAGCGCCATTCATTGGCCCATATTATGGCTCACGCCATCCAAGAGCTTTTCCCGAAGGCTCAGTTTGCGATTGGTCCCGACGTCGATAACGGTTGGTATTACGATATCGATTTTAATAATGAAAAAATCACTGAAGAGGACTTTGCAAAACTAGAAAAGCGGATGAAGGAATTGGTGAAGGCCAATATGTCGTTTTCCCGTGAAGAAGCTTCGATTGATGAAGCGCTGGCCTGGGCTAAAGAAAATAACCAACCCTATAAAACCGAGTTAATTGAAGGCTTGGCCGAGCAGGGCGAAACGATGGTGACTTTTTATACGATTGGAAAATTCAAAGATTTGTGCCGTGGCGGTCATATTGACGCAACTAAAGATATTGATCCCCAAAGTTTTAAACTGTTTAAGTTGGCGGGAGCCTATTGGCGCGGTGATGAAAAGAATAAAATGTTAACCCGTATTTACGGTCTGGCTTTTGATACTAAGAAAGAATTGGAAGATTACTTAACAATGCTTGAAGAAGCGGAGAAGCGCGATCACCGCAAGCTCGGTGTTCAACTTGATTTGTTTACTTTTTCGGAATTGGTCGGCGCCGGTTTACCGCTCTGGACGCCGAAAGGAATGATGATGCGTAGCTTGCTTGATTCTTTTGTTTGGGAACTGCGTCGCGCCCAAGGCTATGAACAAGTTGAGATCCCTCATATCACTCGTCAAGAATTATATGAAACGAGCGGACACTGGGAGAAATTTAAAGATGAATTATTTATTATCAAAACCCGCGAAGAGCATACCTTTGTAATGAAGCCGATGAATTGCCCGCATCATACGCAGATTTTTAAACGAAGAAAATGGAGCTATCGTGAAATGCCGCAGCGCTACGCGAATACGACGATGGTATATCGTGATGAACAAACCGGCGAACTTTCTGGCTTGTCCCGCGTCCGCAGCATTACCCAAGATGATGCGCATGTCTTCTGCCGTCCCGATCAAGTTAAAGAAGAAATGTTGAAGATTTGGAATATTATCGACGCCTTTTATAGCGCTGCCGGTTTCAAGCAAACTGTTCGCTTATCATTTCATGATCCAAAACATCCTGAGAAATACTTGGGCGATCCGGAATTATGGGCAAAGGCTGAAGCTGAATTAACTGACTTGGTAAAAGAGAAAGGCTTTGAACCTGTTATTGGAATAGGTGAGGCGGCTTTCTACGGACCGAAGATTGATTTTATGTCTAAAGATTCTTTGGGACGCGAATTGCAGCTCTCAACCATTCAATTAGACATGAACCTTCCGCAGCGTTTTGATTTAAATTATGTTACGAGCGAAGGCAAGGATGAATTTGTTGTTATGATTCATGCTGCTATCATGGGTTCGATTGAACGATATATGTCGGTCTTAATCGAACACTACGCCGGTAATTTCCCCGTCTGGCTTTCGCCGGTTCAAGTAAAGCTCCTTTCTGTTGCGGATGCGCATAAAGATTTTTGTGCAGCGCTTGGCGAGGAAATGAAAGCTCAAGGCATTCGAATTGAACTTGATTTGAATAATGAGAGTATCGGTAATAAAATTCGCAAAGCCTCAAACGAAAAAATTCCCTACATGCTTGTTATTGGTGATAAAGAAATGGGTTCGGATAAATTATTTGTTCGAGAAAGGGGAGAGCGGGAAGCGAAAGAATGGGATAAGGCGGAATTTATTGAAATGGTAAAAGAGAAGAATAAGACCAGAACCTAGTCTAAATCAATAAAACACCCCTAAATTGGGGTGTTTTGGTATATATTGACAAAATTGTCATATTATGATATAGTATAAGAATTGATAGCTTGGTAACTATCGTGGTCGATGACATAATGTCCGGCTAAAAACACCGCTCAGAAGGAGCTCATTACAATGAAATCATTAACAAAACTCGAAATACAGTCACTTTTATTTCAAGCAGGTATTATAAAGTCTTTATCTGATGTAATTGATTCTTGTTTAATTAAAGATTTTACTGGAGAACGGGGTCATTACAGATATTATGATCCTAAAAAATCCCCTGTAACAGCTGAAAATACTATTAAAATATATTCGGATGATAAAAAGTGGTTAAAAACTGAAATCTGGAATAATAGATTTGATGTTAATTTGGGTTCGGTGCAATTTATAATAATTGAGACAACAATCATTGATTATAAAGATGAACCCTTTGAAGAATATACTTTTTATAAAATATTTTTTTCCGAAGGAGCTAGCATTGACTCAAAAAGGATAAAAATAGGAGAGATAACAGAACTCTTAAAATCAGCTGAATCTCATTTACCAGTATCAATTCAATTAGCAAGAGTTGAGATTTCAACTTTGCTGAGTGAGATAAAGCAGGAAGTTGTTGCTTCTATGTAAAAGAATATTTTTAATAAAGTAAATAAAACAAAACGGAGATATATAAAATGAAAAGAATCATTATTTGGGTTTTAACGTTATGGGCAGCTTCTTTAGCTGCAAATGGTTGTGGAAATACTGGTGACGAAAAAATTGCTGATCAGTCATTCACAGCAAAGGCCGAACTTCAAAAAGATAATATAATTTTGAAAGTTATAACACCGCATTATTTAGCGATTGACTCATATGGCAAACCGGTTGTTGGAGGATATTGGTATCTCTATTCAAGAATAGCTAATACGCTCACTCCCATTAACTCATCGAGTAATTCTCTAAATAATTTTTCAGTAAATGATTTAGAAATTGCTGATATACCGGACGGTGGCTCGGCGCTAAGAATGCTGGGCGAAGTTAAGTCGGAAGAAAAGGATGACTTTCAATGCGCATCGTATTATCCAAAAGAACCAAACTATCATCAGGGGCTTGTAAATATAAAAGTAAAAGTACTTTTATTTGGCCCACGATATGTAGTAACAAGATATGATGGAGTTAAATTGATCTACGAATTCAAGCATTCAAAATAAATTTGTTTTTTCAAGCGGTATCTTTAAAAAAGGTACCGCTGTTTTGTACCCTTTGACAATTTTTAGAATTTGTAATTAAATACAAGCACAAAAATAAAACGCATTTTTAACAATTCCCATAAGGAGGGATATCATGAAAGACCCAATTTTAAATGGCCGGATTATTTTCAGCTGCGATGTCCCGCCGGGATACGCGTGGCCCGATAATGGTCAAAAATTAAATGTTGTTTTTAATCAGGTAGATAAGAAACTATACAAAATGCCGCTTGAAGCTAAAGCAGAGCGTCGGAGTAAAATATTAATCTTCGGCATCGACTTTACGCCAACGCTTCAGAATTTGAATGATTTTATTCAAAGTTATTCGAAGCACTATACCTTTGGTGACGTCTGCGACATGTATTGTTTAGCTGACTTGGCTCATGAAGAAGGCAAAGATAATGAGCTGATGACAGTATTAAAAAATCTTACCTTTGCTCCGGGGTCAATGTTGTTAAAAGGTAAAATTGCTGATACTGCTTTTATGTGCAATCACGCCAGTAGCGATTGTGGTTTGCGTGCGGGAGTCAAGGATTTCAATAACTATTGGAATCCAAACTGGCAAATTATCGTTCATCAAGGCATCTAACCTTGAGTTATATCAATAAAGCCGTGGAATAAACCACGGCTTTTAAATTTGCTCTATTTTATCAACAACGCGGCGCCGATCGCGCCGGCCAGAGGACCGACCTTGCCTTTCACCAATTTAACATTGCGCGCTTGGCGGGCGAAGGTATGTTTCTTTAGATGTTCTTTGGCGGATTTCAAAAATAAATCGCTTGAGGCAAGAGCGCCGCCGCCGAGAATAATCATTTCGGGATCGAATAAATTTACAATAGTGGAGAAGGCAACGCCGAGATAGGAGCCGATTTCAATAAAGCGTTGTTCAGCCATAATATCGCCGCGATAGGCTTCTTCGGCCATCAACGCCGGATTACTTTGCATTAGTTTGTGATAAGCCTGCTCCAGGGTCACTAACTGATCGAAGTCGACGATGAGATGTCCGGGTTCGGACGCCGCACCGTGATGACCGTAATACACTTCGCCGTTATGGCACCAGCCGCCGCCGATACCGGTACCGATAGTCAGACCGTAAAAGTTTTTTGAATTTTTTCCGGCACCGATCGCGCCTTCCGCTCGAACGAAACAATTAGCGTCGTTATCGAGCTTGCATTGAAGGTCCGGACGATTCAGTCGTTCGATTAATATATCGGCTAATTTAATCCGGTCAAGCAGCGGTAAGTTTGGCGCTACGATAACCTGACGTTTTTCAGTATCAATCGGGCCGGGAGCGCCGATACCGATACCGAGCAGTTTGCCTTTGGCTTTTTCTACGCGCGTCATCAAAGGCTCGGCCGCGGCTTGAAGCATTATTAAAAAGTGTTCGAGATTGTCTTTCGGAGTTGCGAGAATTAAATGCTCAATGACTCGATTTTTTGCATCGAGCAATACAGCGGCAATTTTTGTTCCGCCGACATCGAGACCGATGCGATAGGTTTTTTCTGCGGCCATATATTAATTAAATAGTTGCTTAGCTTTGTCCCAATAAAAAGGATTGTGCTGCGTTTCTTTTTCCCAGTACCAATATTCGACGCCCCACCAATAGAAGGTTTTAAAGCCGGTTTGAGGAATGAATTCAAGCATTTCGTTGAATTTATCCTCGCTCATCGTTCTTTCGCGTTCCTGTACGTTTAATTCATAAAAGGCTTTTTTGCCCCAGGGCTCACCCTGCAATTCAATAACAATCCATTCTTGCGGGTTTGAGAAGAGATTCGTAATATTCTTTTTGATTCTAAAAAATACCGGCGTTATCGGGTAGCGGATGTAGCTTTGCATGATCCGGGAATAGGTGCTCAGATATAAGGTGGTTCCGAAAATATCGGCACGCTTAGCAGCCGGAATCCAAAGCGATAATTCTCCCGAGTCGGTTACGATAATCGGACGAGTATCAAGTTCTCGAGCCAGAGCGATTTCTTTGTCTAAGAAATCTTTTTTAAAATCAGGACAGATACCAAAGTGTTTTAAAAAGGGTTCATTCTCAATTTGCCAATAGGCGATAGCGGCGCGATCCTTATAGCGGCTGATCGTTTTGTTGATATATTCAAGCGTGGCGGCTTGGCGCTGTTCTTCGCTTTGTTCTAGTGCCCATTGCGGGATATGACATTCCGGCCAACGCGGCACTCGTTGACCCATTGCGATGATTAATTCAACGTTGCGTTTTTCAGCTTCATCAATCTGCCAGTCAAGTTCGCTCCAATCATATTCGCCTTGATTCTTTTCAAGCTCATCCCAATAAGCAGGTAATCGTAGCTTCTTTACCTGTAGTTCATCAAGCATTGCCGTATAGAGCGTTTTAGAATCAAAACCTAGGTCGCGCGCCTGCTTGCCCGAGAAGGTTAAACCGTACTCGAGTTCGCTCGGTTTATAGGTTGTAGTCCAGCTAAATACGAAAAATAGGGAGAATAAACCGACAACAATCCAGAGTATGTGTTTTAATTTTGAAAAAAAATGCATTTAATTATTAACAACGTTCGGTAAAATTTGGACGGTGATGAAATAGGTTATTGAATAGGCGCAGAGGACGATAATCAGACCGATAATCGCATTGCGAATTTGATGAACGGCTGACTCGATTTTGTCTTGATCTCCGCCCGAGGTCATATATTTGAAGCCGGCGGCAATAAGAAGAATAACGAAAATAATTCCCAAAATGCTTAGCAAGACTTTGACGAGCGAGGCGATAATCGCGGGTAGGCTTTTGCTTGGTTCGCCGTCTTCGCCATAGGCTTCGGCACCGATTGTATCTAAACCGCCTTCTCCGGCACGATCAATCCAGGATCCGGCCTGAGCGGGAACGGCACTGTAGAGGCTTAGGGCCATGAGAAATGCGGCACAATATGCTTTAGCGGCGTTCATAAAGGTATGGTATAATTCTATGTAATTAATGTATTTTTATTATATTATAGGCGCAATCTAAAGTCCACTTGCTTAACTATGGCATTGTCCGCAAAAATCGCTTTTAATACCGGAATTCAGGTAATCAGTAAGGTCATTGGCACCCTCGTCAGTTTAGGCGCGGTGGCTTTGATTACGCGCTACTTAGGTAGCTACGGTTTCGGAAATTATACGACGGCGTTAACCTTCGTTACCTTCTTCAGTATTGCCGGTGATCTTGGTTTGACATTAGTAACGACGCAGTTAATAAGCCGTCCCGGCGCCAATCAACAAAGGATTTTAAGTAACCTCTTTGCCTTCCGTGTCGTTACGGCCTCGGCGATTTTATTAATCGCGCCCTTAATCGTCGTTTTTTTCCCTTATGATCCGATTGTTAAGCAAGGCGTGATCGTCGCCGCCTTGGCATTTTTCTTTATCTTACTCAATCAAGTTTTTGTCAGTTTGTTTCAAAAAGAGCTGCGCGCGGATCGGATTGCGATTGCCGAAGTCGTTAGTCGCGTTTTGATGTTCGCCGCAACGGCGCTGGTCGTTTGGTTCGATTGGGGATTGCTCGGAGTGTTGTGGTCGATGACAATCGCGAACGGCGTCAGCTTCTTGATTCATTATTATTATTCGCGCGCCTACGCCAAAATCGCCTTTGCCTGGGACTGGGCAGTCTGGCGCGATATTATGAGCCGGGCCTGGCCTCTGATGCTGACTATCGTTTTGAATCTAGTGTATCTTAAGACTGATACGTTTTTACTCTCATTACTAAAGAGTCCGACTGATGTTGGTCTATACGGCGCCGCTTATAAAGTTGTTGATGTCCTTGTCTCGATTCCCTTTATGATCGGGGGAACAATTTTGCCGATTTTGACGCTGCGTTGGCAGTCCGGACGTAAAGATGATTATGCGCGCGCCTGGCAGAAAATATTTGATGCGACTTCGCTTTTGGTGTGGCCGGCGTTGATCGGCGGTTTTGTTCTCGCTACGCCGATTATGGCGATCGTCGCCGGTGAAGAGTTCAGGGACGCCGGAGCAATTTTGAAAATTCTTATTTTTGCGGTTGGTGGCGTTTTCTTCAGTTCATTTTTCAGTTATACGATGATTAGCTTTGACTCTCAAAAAAAGTTAATCGGCGCCTATTTATTTACAGCGCTGAGCGCCCTGATCTTATATTTGATTTTTATTCCGCGTTTTTCTTATATCGCTGCGGCCTGGGTGACGGTTTATAGCGAACTTGCGATTACGCTCGGCGCCTGGTGGCTCGTACGTCGTTACGGAAAATTAAGCGCTCGTTTCTCGGTTTTTTTCAAAGCCTTGGCCGCTGCGCTAATCATGGGTTTCATTATAATGGTCATACCGATTGAGGCGGACAGCATACTTGGTTTGACTGTTTCAATAGTTACTGGCGCAATTGCCTATGGTCTGATAGTCTTACTTTTTAAAGCAATTAGTCTATCAGAGATCAAAGAAATGCTGACCGGCAAAACCAGAACCGTATGAACGAAAAAATCCTAGTTGTCTCAAGCTCCCGCGCACGTCAGGCCTTGCTTGGTGATTTGCTGTCATATTTTAAGAAGCGCGGCAAGCCCTTTTTCATAGCGGCTTCGTCGCGACGATTGCGCCACCGCGCCTCGCATGAGAACTGGCCATTGGGCCGACCTTTGGCACCCTGGTTTATGCTTCGTGTTTGGTTTAGTAAACCAGGCGTTATTCTACTTGTTAGTTGGCCGGAAAAGATTTTATATTCATTGATGCCGTTTTTTCCGCGCCTTATCTGGCTTGAATATCCGGAATGCAGTCCGGAATATTTTTCACCCTTGCTTAAAAAGCTCTATGCCTGGTCGGCGCGAAAAGCCACTGTTATCGTTTTTGGCAATACGACCGCTGAAAAAATAAAAGAAATTATCGGACATGACAATGTTCATTCCGTTCCAGCGGTCGCGATGCATACGAGCGCTGAACAAGAATCGATTTTTAAAACTCTGGCGGCGCAAACTGAACGGGGACGATTTGTTGTCGGTTCGGTATTGTACGGTTTACCGAGGGTGCAGGCCGAACGACTTTTATCCGCGGTTTCAATCGCCCAAAGTATTTGTCCGATTATCGAGTTGGTTATTTTAGGAGAGGGGAAGAACCGCGGGCAAATTCAATGGCTGATTCGTCGGATGAAGTTGGAACGAAAGGTTTGGTTGGCTGGGCCGGCCAGTGATTTTACGCGCTGGGTTAATCAGTTTGACGTCTATGTTATCGCGCATGATAATCCGAATTTGCAAGATGTATCTTGGGCGATTAGCGCGATGGGTGCGCGTTTACCGGTGCTTGGCCCGCAACTTGATTGGCTCTCCGATATTGTAACTCCGAAAACGGGCGCGTTGATAGATATTAAAGACGCGGAAACGATCGCGCGGCAATTAATTAAGCTGCAACAAGATGAGGCTTTGCGCCAAGCTTTGGGCAAGGAGGCGCGCAGTTCGTCTCAGGAATTTTCCTTTGAACGTTTTGCCGAATCAATTACTAAATTACTTTAATGAAAAAAATAGCAATTACAGGCAAGCAGGTAGGTCAACGGCTCGATATGGTTTTGGCGGCAAAGCTTAAGTTGTCGCGCAGTCAAATTCAAAAGATGATCAAGGCGGGAGAAATTTCGGTCAGCGGAAAAAGTTCATCGGCGCACCGACTTTTAAAAACCGGAGAATATATTGAAATTAATACTCCGGCCAAAGCGAAAGTTTCCGCGAAAGTGTTAACGCCTTTGCCGGAAATTCCGATAGTCAAAGAAACGCCGGAATACATTGTTATAAATAAGCCGGCCGGTTTATTAATGCATGGCACCGAGCGCGACGGCCGAGTTTCGGTAGTTGATTGGCTTTTGAATAAATATCCTAAGGTCGCAAAAGTTGGAGAAGATCCTAATCGTCCCGGCATCGTTCACCGTCTCGATAAAGACGTGAGCGGTCTCGTTGTTCTCGCTAAGACCCAAGATTCTTTTGATAATCTTAAAAAACAATTTCAAAATCGAACGATTAAAAAACGTTATCGCGCCTTAGTCTACGGCGAAGTAATTCCGGCTGAAGGCGAGATTCGCTTTCGTTTAAGTCGTTCGGCCAAGGGCTATCGGATGGCGGCGCGACCGGAGAATCAAGAGGGAAAAAGCGCAATTACGGAATTTAGCATTGAAAAACGATTCCATAACTATACGCTGTTATCGCTTTTGATTAAAACGGGACGAACGCACCAAATCCGTGCCCATTGCGCCGCTTACAATCATCCGGTGGTCGGCGATGATTTATACGGTACGAATAAAGATAAGATTGCGAATAAAAAGTTAAAACTGGGCCGCGTTTTTTTGGCGGCGACTGATTTGACCTTTACTGATACTAAGGGCGAGCGACAAGAATTTTCAATTGATCTACCCAAAGGTTTAGAAAAATTTTTAGAACAACTAAAAGTAAAGAAATAAATTCTGTATGATTATCTCCTTCGGTGGCTCAATCGGTTCAGGCAAGTCCGGTGTCGCCCGACGTATCGCGGAGAAACTCGGCTGGCCCTACTATGACATGGGAGATATTAGACGCAAGCTCGCGGCGGAGCGGGGGATGACCTTGGAAGAATTCAATAAGCTCGGCGAAATTGATCCGAAAACCGATACTGACGTTGATGAGTATCAGGCGAAGTTAGGTAAAGAGAATGATAATTTTGTTATTACCGGTCGGACCTCATGGCACTTTATTCCGCATTCCTTAAAGCTATTTTTAAAAGTTGATCCGCGAATAGGCGCGGAGCGGGTCTTTAGAAGTTTAGCCGGTCGCAACGAAGCTGACGGACTTGATAGCGTTGATGACGTACTGGCGGCTAATCAACGCCGGGTTGAAAGCGACCGTCTGCGCTATAAAAAATATTTTAATATTGATGTCTATGATGAGTCGCATTATGACCATGTTATAGATACGAGTAAAATATCTCAAGACGAGGCCTTTGCAAAAGTTTGTGCTATAATTGAAGCATATAATCAATAAAATCTATGAATATCGCCATTAACGGCTTCGGCCGCATCGGTCGCGCTGTTTTTAAAGCCCTCCTTGAACGCCCTGGTGTTCGCGTTGTTGCCATCAACGATTTAACGGATACTAAGACGCTCGCGCATCTGTTGAAATACGACAGCGTTTATCAGAATTATTGGCGTTCGGTTAAAGCGAGCGGCAACGCTATTGTTATTGACGGAAAAAGTTTTCCGGTGTTTGCCGAAAAAGATCCGAATGCACTGCCTTGGAAAAAGTTGAATGTTGATGTTGTTATTGAATCAACCGGACGCTTTACTGATCCCGCCGAAGCTGGCGCTCATCTTAAAGCCGGTGCCAAGAAAGTAATTTTATCCGCTCCTGCTAAGGGCAAGGGCGCTAAAACTTTTGTACTCGGCGTTAATGAACAAAAAATTACTCGCAAAGATAATATTATTTCAATGGCTTCTTGCACAACGAATTGTCTTGCGCCCGTAACCGATATTATTCGTCGTAGTTTCGGCATTGAGAATGCGGTTATGACTACAATCCATTCCTATACTGCTGATCAGAATTTAGTTGACGGACCGCATAAAGATTTGCGCCGCGCTCGCGCTGCCGCATTGAGCATGATCCCAACGACGACGGGCGCCGCGATTGCAACGAGTGAAACGATTCCGGAACTAAAAAATCGTTTTGACGGCTTGTCCGTTCGTGTTCCGACTCCGGTAGGATCGCTCTGCGATGTGGTTTATGTTTTGAAAAAGAAAACTACCGCGGAAAAAGTTAATAAGGTTTTGAGCGCCGCAAGCCGAACGAGTCGCTTACGCGGCATTCTTAGCGTAACAAGCGATCCGATTGTCTCCTCCGATATCGTTGGCAATCCGGCGAGCGCGATTGTTGATTTGCCTCTAACGACGGTTATTGGCGGAAATTTGTTAAAAGTTATTTCTTGGTATGATAACGAATGGGGCTACAGTAATAGATTGGCTGATTTATGCGTTTATCTTAAGAAGAAAAAATTAGTTTAAAATCATATGACTCTAAAAGAAAAACAAAATTATCTTATAATTCTCGGTGCCGCGGTTATTGTGAGCGGTATCATCGGCGGTATAGCCGGTTTTGGAGCGGCTCAATCCGTAGTAAAAAATAAACCTTTAATTCAAACGGCGACTAAAATTGAACCCGACGGCATAGTCAAGGTTGTTGAGAATGCTTCGCCGGCAGTTGTCAGTATTATTGTAACTAAGGATTTGCCTAAAATCGACAACAACGATCTTTTCAGGCAGTTTTTCGGCGGCAATTTCGGAGTTCCGTCGCAGGAAACTGAAAAGCGAGAAATTGGCGGTGGTAGCGGATTTATCGTGACCGATGATGGATTTATCGTGACTAATAAACACGTTGTTACCGATGAGGCGGCTGAATATACTGTTTTACTTAATAACGGCGATAAGCATCCGGCTAAAGTATTGGCGCGCGATCCACTTAATGATTTAGCGGTTTTGAAAATAGAAGTTAAAGATTTGCCAACGCTGTCTTTCGGTGACTCTGATGCCTTAAAGCCGGGACAAAGCGTTATTGCGATCGGCAATGCGCTTGGGGAATTCCGCAATACCGTTTCAACGGGCGTTATTTCCGGTTTAGCTCGTTCAATTACGGCCTCATCGGGGCCTTTTCAAAGCGAACGTCTAGTCGGTTTAATTCAAAGTGATGCCTCGATTAATCCGGGAAATTCCGGCGGCCCTTTACTCGATACAGCCGGACAAGTTATCGGTATTAACGTTGCGGTCGCACAAGGCGCGCAGAATATCGGTTTTGCAATTCCAATCAATCAGGTCAAAGAAACAATCGAAAGTGTTCGTAAGAATGGAAAATTGATTCGGGCTTGGCTCGGAGTACGTTATATTCCGATTACTGAGGAACTAGCTAAGGCCAATAGTCTTGCCAAGGATTACGGTGTTCTTGTTGTCAAAGGAGAGACTCCGGAAGATATTTCCGTTATGCCGGGCTCACCGGCCGACAAAGCGGGTATCGAAGAGAATGATATTATTTTTGAAGCTGATGGAGAGAAAATCACTGAAGATAATCCCATGTCGATGATTATTGCCCGTCGTAAGCCGGGAGATATTTTGCGACTTAAGGTCCTGCATGATGGACGAGAAAAGGAAACTGTGGTTGTATTAGAAGAAGCAAAATAATGGAAAACCTACTCAAACATATCGAAGATCTCCGGGAGCGCATTATCGCTACCTGGAGTTTACTTTGACCTCGATCGAAAAGCTGAACAGGCTAATGAGTTAAAACGACTGATGGGTGAGCCGGATTTTTGGTCTGATCGCGAAAAGGCGGCCGAAACCGGACGACAGGCCGAAGCGCTTGATTCGGAAGTTGAAGCCTGGACTAATTTATTGACTGAAACAAGACAGCTCGAAGAATTTGTTGCGCTTGCGCAGCATGAAGAAGATGTAACGACTGCTGAGCAAAGTGAGAAGGCTTTTACTGATTTAAAAAATCGTTTTGAGAAATTGGAGTTTACGATAATGTTTTCCGGACCCTATGATGATCATAATGCGATTTTATCGATTCATGCCGGCACCGGCGGTGTTGATGCGCAAGATTGGGCGCAGATGCTTGAACGAATGTTTATTCGTTTCGGCGAACGGCACAATTGGAAGGTTGAAGTAATTGACCGCGTTGTTGCCAATGAGGCAGGAATTAAAAGCTCGTCACTGCTAATCTCGGGACGTTTCGCCTACGGTTATTTACGCAGTGAAGCCGGATCGCATCGCTTAGTACGGATGTCGCCCTTTAATGCAGACGGCAAACGCCAAACCTCTTTTGCGCTTGTTGAGGTCGTACCGGAATTGCCGGAGGACGAAAATATCGTTATCAAAGAAGATGAGCTCGAAATCGATTTCTTTAGATCAAGCGGTCCGGGCGGACAAAACGTTAATAAAACATCAAGCGCCGTGCGCTTAACCCATAAACCGACGGGTATTATCGTCGCTTGTCAAAGCGAACGTTCACAGCATCAGAATAGGGAATTAGCTATGAAAATGCTGCGCGGTAAATTAGTTCAGCTTCAGCAAAGCGAACGTTCCGATCTCGCTACCTCAATTAAAGGAAAACATACCGCTGCCGGTTTCGGAAATCGTATTAGATCATACGTTCTACAGCCGAATCAGTTAGTTAAAGATGAACGAACCGGTTATGAAACTGCTGACGTTTATTCAGTCTTGGATGGAGAGATTGATGAATTTGTCGAAGCCTATCTCAGAAATAAAATCTAACATGTAATTTGTATGCCGGAGGGGGCATCAAAAAAAGGCGGGCTGTTTTTATTTTTCTGCTTTGGTTTAATCACCGGAGTAGCTTTGTTTTCTTTTCATGAACACACGGCAACACCGCAAACGATTGATTATTATATCGGAGAGAAAATTGAGGCCTATGGCGCCGTTGTCTCCGAACCGATTACTAAAGAAAGAAATGTTGAACTTGATGTTGAAGTTATAGAATTTATAAACAAAGAAAAAGTTAGCGGAAAAATTCGTTTGCGGACTGATCCCTTCCCGCGCCTCGCTTACGGAGATTATGTGCGCCTTAGCTGTACTCTTGAGAAACCGAAAAATACCGAGTTTAATTATCAGCGATATTTAGCGCGCTACGGAATCTACGCCTCTTGTTATAGGGCGAAACTTGAAAAGGTTGGCGCGGGCGGAGCCAATCCGATCAAAAAGAAATTATTCGATTTAAAAAATTATTCTATTGCAGTTCTCGAGCGTCATATCGGCGAACCCGAATCATCGCTGATTGGTCCGGTTTTGTTCGGCGGAGGAGACGGCGTCGGTGACGAAATTCTAAATGATTTTCGTCGTACCGGTTTAACACATATAATGGCGGTCTCGGGATTTAATGTCGCGATCCTCGCTGCCGGAATCAGTTATTTATTTTTTCTCTGCGGTTTTCGGCGTAAGCTAGTATTTGTATGTACCGGCTTAGCGACCGCTTCCTACGTAATTTTGGTTGGAGCTCCGCCGAGCGCGGTGCGCGCCGGAATTATGAGTATTATTCTCCTCTACGCTTTAGCGATTGGTCGTTTGCCGCGCCTGTTAAACGTTGTTGTTATTGCGGCGGCGTTAACGTTGGTTTTTAATCCCTTGTTGCTCGTCGCCGATATCGGTTGGCAGTTATCATTCGCGGCGGTTATTGGTTTGATGTATCTTCATCCGATAATAAAAAAAGGTTTAGATACAATCTTACCTAAACGTTTGAGCACGCTCGGGGATATCGTAGCGGCGACCCTGGCGGCGCAACTGTCAACGACGCCGATCTCACTTTACCATTTCGGGCAAGTTTCTTTGATTTCGCCTCTGGCTAATATACTTGTAGTGTGGTCAATTCCGTTTTTAACGGCGGCCTCGGCTATCGCCCTGCCCCTGGCGGCTATCTTTCCCGCGATTGGCGATATTTTTTTCCTGCCGTCATTTATTATTGCAAAATACATTATTTGGGTTGTTGCCGTATTGGGGGAAGTTTCCTGGGCAAGCCTTGACCTAAATCAATAAATGTGATTTAATACTGAAATTGCAAATTAACAATTAAATTAGAAAGACAAAGGGTAATAATGAAAAAATTATTATTGGCTTTATTAGTTGTACTCACTGTTTCAACGCAGAGCGATGTTATAGTTACAAGCATTCCATTAAGCAGTCCGCTGTATGGCGCATTCGCTTTTAGCGATGAGACGTGTTTTGTAACTGGAGCCGGTATATGGAGGACAACCAATGGTGGAGTAAATTTCCATAACGTACATAACGGTGGATTTACTATGGATATTATTTTTGTAAAAAATTCAAATGTTGCTTATGCGCTAACCGGAAACCCTAACGGTCCTGCTTTTCAAGCGCCGGTTTATAAAACAACTAACGGAGGCTTGAACTGGTTCAATTGTTTTGCGCCTCAGGGTAATTTATTTTTTACTAAGCTTTATACGCTTAACGAAACAGAAGTGTACGGAATTTCTCCGGGTGCAGTTATTGGATCTCAGAACAGATTATATAGATCAAGTAACGGCGGTACAAATTTCACAATGATATGTGAAGTCGGAGGCAGCTTGTTTTCGGGGATGGTTGCAAATGCGCCTAATGAATATTATTTAGCCTCAAGCAGCTGTTTATACAGCGATGATCTTATACACTGGTCGGTCAGAGCTCAACCGCTTAACTTTGTTCAGGCCGCTCCAAAGTATCAGGCCAATAGGCTGTTTTTTGCTGGCACGCTTTTGGATAATAATATTAATTATTCAACAATTAGCTATAGCGAAAGTCAGGGTAACACATGGATAGATTATTCATTTGACGATTCTGATAGCTGCAAGGCACTCGATTTTTCCTCAACCGGTGTTGGCTATAGTATTGGCCAGCTCAGGAACGGTAGCGGTTATTGGCTGGCGCAAAGCACCAATAACGGCACATCCTGGGAGCGACTTCATACTTCATCGTCTATGATAATGAAAAATATGTCAGTCGCGAAGAACACAGTTTATATTGTTGGTAAACATGGAACTAACGCTGCGGTTATGATATACCGCGATGAGTTATTGGGAATTAATTCAAATCAAACAATTCCAAAACAATTTGAATTGAAACAAAACTTTCCAAATCCATTTAACCCTTCAACGACGATTAACTACAGTGTCCCTGAAAAATCATTGGTCAGAATAACTATTTTTGATATTTCTGGAAAAGAAGTACGAACAATCGTTAACGCTGAGCATCATTCGGGGAATTATAGTGTTCGTTTTGATGGATCGGGACTTGCCAGCGGAACATATTTTTATAAAATTCAGGCCGGCAGCTTTATTGAAACAAAGAAAATGATGCTTATAAAGTAATAAGCAAAAAGCCTTAAGGGAGATTGAATATTTCAGTCTCCCTTTTTTATATGTAACAAATATGCTATGGTGGCGTTAGATTCGTATAGCTTTAATTATAATAAATATATGACACAGCGACAGTTAAACGTTATGTGGGGAGTGGTAGTTGTAATCCTTCTAGGAATTGTATTTTATTTGGCTTTTTCCAATAGAAACGATTACGGGGCGATGGAGGATAATTCTACGGGTGTTGTAGAAAATACGACGCAAGAGAACGAGGTTATAGAAGCGGAACCTAAGGTTGAAACAGAGAATGAAGTTGAAGAAGAGACGGTTAAAGCCGACGAGACTATTGATCCTAAGGCGGACTGGAAAACGTATACCAATAAGATGGCTTTTCCCTTTAGCATCCAATATCCATCAAATTTTTGGGTAAGCGGAAACTGCATGGGCGAGCCGAGTACTTGCAGCGGCGCGTCTTTAATTGACCCGAATAATAATCAAGCTATTATAATGATGGATTATGCCGGAGCATTTATGGCGCCGGAAACGTTGAAGACTGTGGCGGAACGCGAACAGAAAATTAATAACAAGAATAATGATGGCAATGCTTCAGCGGTTAAGGCCGTGACCTATGGAAATAATAAGGGCTACTCCTTTACGGTGCAAAATGTCTTCTATTTTGATGACCAGGGTAGCGGTATCTCGCTCTCTTCGAGCGCGACCGTAGTTTACTTTACAACTAAAGGACGAGTTACTCGAATATTATATTCAAATACAAGTCCGGTGTATAAAGAAATTATTAATACCTTCAAGTTTCTCTAATAGTTAAGTTAAACAAAAAGGCCGACTACTAGTCGGTCTTTTTTTATTGTGTTTGATTTTAGAGCTCTTTGCGAATCGCCGCCGCGGCTTTCTTTAGGCTAAGGGTTGTTTGTTTGCCGCTTTGTAAATTCTTTATAGTAACAGTGTCTTTCTCCGCTTCATTACTTCCGCACATAATTGCGAGAGGGATGCCGAGCTTATCAGCGTAACCTAGCGATTTGCCGATTTTTTCAAAACCGGGATAGACGAGAACGTTAATATTGTGTTTGCGCAGGGTAGCAGCGACTTCAAGGCTGTAATCAACCGTAGCTTCATCGAATAGAACAATTAAAACTTGAGCCGGATTGCTCGGACCGTTTTTCAATTCGTCTTTGATTGCGCCGAAAAGTCGAGACAGGCCGATTGAAGCGCCGACACCGGGCATCGAATCTTTGCGATAGGAAGCTAGCAGATTATCGTAGCGCCCACCACCGCAAACGCTGCCGGCTTTCGGATGTTTTGTTAAAATGGTTTCAAAAACCATTCCGGTGTAGTAGTCAAGGCCGCGCGCGATCGAAAGATCAATGACAAATTCCGAATTTTTCATACCGCCTGCATTGAGCAGTTTTACAATTGTTGTTAATTCGCTCAAAGCTTTGGTAAAAGTTTCATTGGAAATATCGACTGATTGCAAAAAAGAAAAAATTGTTTTGGCATTACCGGAATGTTTTACAAAATCAATCAGATCTTTGGCATATTGTTTGGAAAGACCGTTGGTAATTAATTCGCTGACAACAGCACTTTCGCCTTGCTTATCAAGTTTATCAACAGCGCGCAATACTGCCGAGGTGTGTTTATTTAATTTTTTATCTTCTAAAATTCCAGCTAACAATCCGCGGTGGCTTATTTTAAATAAAATATCTTTAACGCCTAAGGCTTGAAAGGCGCCGCGCATTGTTAAAATCGTATCAGCATCGGCCATCGGACTTTTTGAACCAATGGTATCGATATCGCATTGATAGAATTGACGGTAACGACCGGCTTGAGGTTTTTCAGCGCGCCAGACTTCTTGAATCTGATAACGTCTAAAAGGAAATGCTAATTCATTAAAGTGCTCGGCAGTATAACGAGCAAAGGGAATAGTTAAATCGAAGCGCAGCGCGAGATCAGTATCGCCTTTGGTAAAGCGATACACTTGTTTCGCGGTTTCGCCGCCTTCTTTAGCGAGTAAGACCGGCGCTAGTTCTAAGGCCGGCGTTTCAAGCGGTGCATAGCCGTATTGTTCATACGACATTTTAATTATTGAAATCATGGCGTTAAAAGCCATCTGGTCGGCGGGTAATAATTCATTAAACCCGCTCGGACGTTTTGGAGTAATCATATAGATGTATTGTACTGAAAATTGCTTATTTTAGCAATTGCAAAAGCCCTTGGATTGTGGTATTTTTTAGTCATTATGTCAGAACTGGCCAAATCATTTGTTCACGAGGAACATGAAGAAAGTATCCGCGAGGCTTGGGAAAAGTCTGGCTTTTTTAATCCGGATAATTTAGACCTTCCGGCCAGTGCGCCTCCCTATACGATTACTTTACCGCCGCCAAACGTTACCGATCGTTTGCATTTGGGCCATGCTTCGATGATTGCGATTGAAGATTTATTAATCCGTTATCATCGGATGAACGGCTATCGCACCTTGTGGGTTCCTGGCACCGATCACGCTGCGATTGCAACTCAAGCCGTTGTCGAGAAAGCTCTCTATAAGGAAAGCGGACAGACGCGGCACGATATCGGTCGCGAAGCTTTTTTGAAACGGGTGACTGACTTCGCGCTAACTACGCAAGAAACAATTCTCGGACAAATTAAGAATATGGGCGCATCGCTCGATTGGTCGCGCTTAGCCTTCACTTTGGACGAGCCGCGTAAAATTGCCGTACGAAAAATGTTTGTTGAAATGTATGAAGCTGGCGCGCTCTATCGCGGCGAACGAATTGTTAACTGGTGTCCGCACTGCCAATCAACCTTGTCGGATGATGAAATTGAGCACAAAGCGGAAAAAACAATTTTGTATACGTTTAAATACGACAAAGATTTTCCAATTGCGATTTCAACAACGCGTCCGGAAACTAAATTAGGCGATACGGCCGTCGCGGTTAATCCCAAAGATGAACGTTATAAAAAATATATCGGTGAAACGATTGAAGCGAATTTTTGCGGTCAAGCGTTGAAACTAAAGATTATCGCTGATCATGAAGTTGATATGGAATTCGGTACCGGTGCGCTCGGCGTAACTCCGGCGCACTCGATGATCGACTGGCGGATGGCGGAAGTAAATGATTTAGCAAAGATAAAAGTTATTAATGAAGAAGGCAAGATTCATGAAGGCTTCGGCGAATATTCCGGATTATCTACAATTGAAGCGCGCGAAAAAATTATTGTGAACTTAAAAGACACGGGCTTGATCGAGAAAGAAGAAGAGATTGAACATAATATTTCAAC
>CAZSWO010000012.1:0-1674 GCA_964611115.1 uncultured Gammaproteobacteria bacterium | reverse complement strand
AAAGTTTCATCCGACTGACGTTCTTGAAACCGGTTATGAAATTATTACGCTTTGGGTTTCGCGTATGATTATGATGTCTTTATTTGCCCTCAAGCAGATTCCCTTTAAAGCCGTCTATTTGCACGGCATGGTGCTTGATAAAGACGGTAAAAAGATGAGTAAAAGTAAGGGCAACGGTATTGATCCGGTTGAAGTCGCTAAGGAATTTGGTACGGACGCGGTTCGTTTATCGCTCTTGCTCGGTAATACGCCGGGAACGGATTTGCGGATCAATGAAGAAAAGATCGCCTCGTTTAGAAATTTCTCCAACAAACTTTGGAACATCAGCCGTTATATTTTAACTCAAGAGAAATCAGATGGAGATTTTAATAATCGGAATGAATGGACGATAGCTGATCGCTGGATTTTATCACAACTTCAAAAGACAATTGAGAGTGTTGATCAGCGTATTAAGGATTATGATTTTTCCGGCGCCGGTGAAGCGTTACGCGAATTTACGCTTGATGATTTAGCTGATTGGTATTTGGAAGCGAGTAAGTTTGAAAACTCAACACAGAAAACAAATGTTCTCTATTATATTCTGGAACGCGTCTTAAAACTCTGGCATCCCTTTATGCCTTTCGTTACCGAAGCGATTTGGAAATCCTATCACGATGATTTGTTATTAGTTGCCGCGTGGCCTAAAACCGAAAACGTTTTGGTTGATGATAAAGCTGAAACGGAGTTTAGTCTTGTTCGCGATGTAATTGTTGCGATTAGAAATGCCCGTAGCGAGAATAAGATTCCGCCGGCTCATAAGGTTAGTGCCACTATTTCCGCCGGTATTCACGAGGCAACTCTTAAAGACCAGTCTGTTTTAATCACATCTTTACGCACCGGAATCTCCGAGCTAAACTTCGGTCCGATCGCAAAAGATGCAAACTCGATTTACGCAACTGTTAAAGGCATTGAAATAAATTTAGCTTTTGAGATTGACGAAAAAGCTGAGCGTCAACGCCTAGAAGATGAAATGAAAAAAATTACTGTGCTTGCATCATCGCTCGCAACGCGTTTGGAAAATAAAGAGTTCGTTGCGAAAGCGCCGAAGGAAATTATTGCAAACGAAAAAAATAAACTTGCTGAATATAATTCATCGCTTGAAAAAATAAAACAGCGTTTAGCTGAGTTGTCATGATTTAGGAATTTTTTTGTGGAAAACTGTTGATAACTGACCACTGATAACACTGATGAAAATTTGATAACACTGACTGCAATACGAAACTATTTTTTATAAAAAAATAGTTTTTTCTTTCTTCTTAGTATTTTTGTTAAAAAATAAGCCGTTTTCGCAAAAATTAACAAAAAAATATTTTTTGAAAAATATTTTTTAATGAACTTTCAAAAAATAATAGCTTCAGAGAAAAATTTGCACTTTTTATTATTTTAGTTGCTTAATCGTGGTATAATTACTAATGAGAAATGATTGATCAATCAAACGAGGTTACTCGTAAGATCATTTCTAAATGAAAGGGGGTGACACTATGCCTGCAAAGAAAAAAGCAAAGCGCCCAGCAGCTAAGAAAAAAGCTGTAAAGCGTCCAGCGAAGCGCAAACCTGCGGCTAAGAAGAAAGCCGCTCCTAAGAAGAAAGCTGCTAAGCGTCCGGCTAAGCGTAAAGCTGCCAAGCGCAAGAAAT
>CAZSWO010000011.1:0-28894 GCA_964611115.1 uncultured Gammaproteobacteria bacterium | reverse complement strand
TGGAAAGCAAGTAGGCCTTAACGGGTCTCCGGGGTTCGAATCCCCGTCCTTCCGCCATGAAAGAAGCAACAGTTAAAACTTTTATTTGTCCTCACTGCAAGGGGAAAAAACTTTCACTACATATTCTAGAAAAGGATGAAGTGGAAATTAACGAGGGCAATCTAATATGTGATGATTGTCATAAGGAATATGCCATCCGCGGGGGATTGGTTTTTTTATATACTGACTTGAGCGACATTGCCGTGCGTGAACAAGCGGCGGCCGAGGCAGAGAATGATGAAGTTATAAGTGAGCGTCGTCAACGGATTGGCCGACTTTCAAGCGGTAACGCTTTACAGTTATTACAGAGGCTAAATTTTAAAAATAAAAAAATTCTCGAGATCGGCGCCGGTAAGGGTTGGTTATCATCCGAGCTCGCTCGAGATAACGACTGTGTGGCACTTGATATCGTCCCAATACCGAAGCCTAAGATATTTTTTGAGCGAGTTATGTCGGACATGATTGATCTGCCTTTTAATAATAAAAGCTTTGACGTTGTTGTAATCTGCGCCGCCGCTCATCACAGCTCAGATATTCAACAAACATTTTCCGAAGTGTTTCGCGTGCTGAAAGCCGGCGGTCGGATGATTCTTATTAGCGAACCTGTCCGCGGCTTGTTCGGAAGTCGTGAACGACGCGAGGTTAGAAAAGATTTAGACCAAGGATTTAATGAGCAGCGCTATTCGGTATTTCAATGGAAACATTTTTCTGAAAAAAGCGGTTTTATAAGCAGCTGTCATTTACCGGAAAATATTTCCGAGGTAATACAATCAAGATTAGGGTTTACTATTATTCCGTCGGCCCTGATAAGAATAATGACCTATCCGCTTTTATGTCTTTTCGACGGTTTTTTTAATATACTGGCAATAAAACCCTTAAAGAGCTAAGATAGCTCTACTACAACTACTATGAAAATACGTCTTGCCCAATCGAGTCTATCCGCTCCGTATCATATGTTTTTACGACAAGCGGGTTATGCATATATAGAAAACCGCGGCAGCGGTCAAGGAAGTTTTGTACGGCCGTTAACGAACGGTCTCTATCCGCGTTTTCATATTTATGTCGATGAATTGGCCGATGGAATGCTTTCAATTAATCTCCATCTTGATCAGAAAAAAGCGAGTTACGAAGGAATAACGGCTCATAGCGGAGAGTATGACGATGGTGCCGTTTTAGCCGAGGGCGAACGCTTGAAAGCGATGATTGGCGGCGGCTTGTCCTCGGGTGCAGTACAAAAAAATCCTGAACCGGCTAACCCCTGGTCGGCTTTTAAGAAATAACATGCTAAGTCCAGCCGAAGAAATAAAAGCTCGTCTCGATATTGTCGATGTGATTCGGCAGTATGTTCCGCTTAAACCGGCGGGGCTTAACTTCGTGGCGCGCTGTCCCTTTCATAACGAAAAATCGGCGTCCTTCAACGTTAGTCCGACTAAGCAGGTTTGGCATTGTTTCGGCTGCAGTCGCGGGGGAGATTTATTTTCCTTTATAATGGAAATAGAAAAGCTTAACTTTGTTGAAGCTTTACGGTTGTTGGCGCCGCGGGCGAGCGTCATCCTAACACAAGAGCAGGGACCGAATGCTTCCTTGCGTAATAAAGTGTTGGATATTTTAGATCAAGCGGCTGAATTTTATCATTTTGTCTTACTTGGTCCGGCCGGTGCGCAGGCGCGCAATTATTTAACGGCGCGCGGCCTTACTGACGAAGTTATCAAGGATTGGCGACTTGGCTATGCGCCGGATTCATGGGACGATCTTATATTATTTTTAAAAAACAAAAATTTCAAAGATAAAGAGATAATCGCTGCCGGATTGGCCGTTGAGAAAGATGCCGGACGAAGTTACAACCGTTTCCGCGGGCGCATTATGTTCCCGATCCGAGAAGTTAACGGCAATACCGTCGGCTTTAGCGGACGACTTTTACCGGAACTTGAAAAGAAATATGAAGGCCAAGGTAAGTACGTTAATAGTCCGCAAACTATCGTCTACGATAAAGGCAAAATTTTGTTTGGTTTAGATAAGGCCAAGCAGGAGATGCGTGAACGAAATATTGTTATTGTTGTTGAGGGACAGATGGATTGTTTAACGGCGCATCAATTCGGCTTTACTAACGTTGTTGCGTCTTCGGGAACCGCCTTGACCGAAGAACAGGCTCGATTATTAAAGAGATTTGTAAGCCGAGTCGCCTTTGCCTTTGATATGGATGATGCCGGACGTAAAGCGCTTGAGCGCGGTAGTGATCAAGCCTTTCATTCAGAGTTAGAAGCTTCCGCTGTTATTATGCCGGCCGGTAAAGATCCGGACGAATGTATTCGACGCGATCTTGAAGGTTGGAAGAACGCTCTTGCAAACGTTCAGCCGGTTATGGAGTTTTACTTGTCTGAAATATTAAAAAAATATGACATTGAAACAATCAGCGGTCGCAGTGAAGTTGTAAAAGAAATGCTGCCGCGGATTGCTCGTCTGACTAATTTGGTTGAACGCGATCACTGGTTAAGACAACTAAGTCAGGCGGTTGATGTTAACGAAACGGTTTTGCGAGAATCTTTAAAAAATTTGAAACCTGAACAACGCAGTGAAGAGCCAAGCTCTTTTGCAGCAGCCGCAGCACCAAAACAGCGTCAACGTGAAGAACTGCTGTCCGAACAGCTAATCGCCTTCTTGCTTTTGTATCCGGATTTAATTCCAACTGTCAGTCCTTACGTTCCGGTTGAACACATCATTGGCGACTCCAATCAAGCTCTTTACAGACAGCTCGTAGTTTATTATAATAAAAACGTTGCTCAAACCGATGATGAGAGCATTTTTGGTTATGGGAACTTCAGAACTTGGCTTATCAGCCAAGGCATTTCGGCGGGCGATATTCAAGCATTGGATCGACTCGCTATTTTAGTAGAAAAAGATTTTTCGGAAATCAACGCTGAAGCGGCTACGACGTCTATTAAAGAAATTCAAAATGAACTTCGACGTTCATACTTAAGCAACCGGATGAAAACTGTCGCCAAATTAATCGGCGAACATGAATCACAAGCGCCGGACGCTGAACGTGCTGAACGACTCGACAGTCTTTTGAAAGAATTTAATGATTTGGCGGAGGAAATGCGGGGCATGTCCTCAGGTGCCGAATAATATTATCTATGGCAGTTAAAAGTAAAAAAAAGATTATTAAAAAAATAATTTCAAAAAAGAAGAAGTCGACCGCTTCGTCCTCGACGCGGCGTGTTAAGAAACCAGCTGTGTCAAAAACTAAGCCGGTTTTTGTTAAAACTGCCGGTCTTAAACCCGACTATCAGGCGATTGACGGTTTGGTTGCAAAGGTTCGTCCGCGCGGCTTTGTGACGGAAACTGAATTACTGCAATCACTGCCAAACGTCGAGCATTACGTCTACGACTATGAACTCTTACTGGAGCGATTGCAGCGCAACAGTATCCGCATCGTTGAAGATTCCGGCAGTTTCTTGGATGTTGATGCCAATTTTAAAAAAGCCGAGCAGGCCGCGACGATTTTGGGCAGTGATAAAGATCGTTTAAAATTTGATATTTCAGAATTATCAGCCGACTCGATTCAGATGTATTTGCGCGAAATCGGTAAAGTTCCGCTTTTAACCAATGAAGAAGAAGTTGAGCTTGCTAAGCGCAAAGAACGCGGCGATAAGGATGCTGAACGACGTTTAATCGAAGCCAACTTACGTCTTGTTGTTTCGATTGCAAAAAAATTCGCCGGTTCAAAGGGCTTAAGTCTTTTGGATTTGATTCAAGAAGGTAATATCGGTTTATTCCGCGCCGTTGAAAAATTTGAATATCGCAAAGGTTTTAAATTTTCAACCTACGCGACGTGGTGGATTCGTCAGGCAATCACTCGTTCCTTGGCCGATCAATCCCGTACTATCCGTATTCCGGTGCACATGGTTGAAACGATCAATAAGTTTCAACATATCCAACGTCAATTGATTCAGGACTTAGGACGCGAACCGCTGCCGGAAGAAATCGCCGCGGAAATGGGGGAGACGATTGATAAGGTCCGCTACATTATTAAAATTTCGCAAGATACGATTTCGCTTGAAACCACTGTTGGTGAAGACGAAGAAGATTCGACTCTTGAAGACTTTATCGAAGACGTTAAGAACGTTACGCCGGATCGCGCTGCCGCGCTTCAGCTTTTGCGAGATTATGTCAAAGAAATCATATCGCAATTGACGCCGCGTGAACAAAAAATTCTTGAAATGCGCTTCGGTCTTCTTGACGGCGTGTCTCATACCTTGGAAGAAGTCGGTGCTGAATTCGATGTTACCCGCGAACGTATCCGTCAGATCGAATATAAGACTTTGGAGAAAATCCAAAAGCATTCGTTGATTAAGAAACTTAGGGACTACTAGGATTCTTTAAGGTTGACAGTCGAGCTTTTTTAAGTTATTCTTGTTTTGTACTAACGTTTTAAGCGTTAGCGTTTTTTCCGAGGTAGCTCAGCGGTAGAGCAGTTGGCTGTGAAAATTCCCCTCCTTATTCTTTTATCTTTATGACAAAAGACAGGAGAAAATACGCCGACCGTGCCCCATACCTAAAACAAGCGGTTAATCGTCGTCGCAAAGAGCTTCGACATAAAGCCATTGTTTATAAGGGAGGCCGATGCTCAATTTGCGGTTATAATAAGTGTTTACAAGCACTTGAATTTCATCATTCTGATCCTAGTAAAAAAGATTTTGGCATTTCTGCCAAAGGCTATACCAGAAGTTGGGAGATGGTTTCAAAGGAACTTGATAAATGCATATTACTATGCGCAAATTGTCATCGCGAAGTGCATGAAGGCATTACGCAGCTTTCTCAAGTAATTGAGATCGAATAACAAGGTGAATTGCTGGAAGCCTAAGTCGAAAGATATGGTAATCAGCAGCCTAGTCCCGTTTGCGGGAAAGGTTCAGAGACTATCCCTTCGGGGAGTACTCTCTTGCGTTGCAAGAGCGGAAGCGCCTTGTCCCCCGTAACCCTATGGGGGAATGATATAGTCCATCCCTTTAAGAAATTAGAGGAGCGGTGTAACCAATTGGTCGTGGGTTCGAATCCCACCCTCGGAGCAAAGAAAATTTTTAATATTAATTATCCTGTTATGGCTAAACGAGCTAAGCCGATTGGACGGATTCAAAAGACCAAATCGCATAAAACCGCCAAGCGCCTCGCGATTAAAGCAACCATGCTTGAAGCACGAGCCGCCAAACGAAAGAAGAAATAACAAAGAAGACCGCTGACCGGCGGTTCTCTTTAATAAACGAACATGTCTGAAGAAGTAGTTTTGCGTTTCGATAACGTAACATTTGAATATTTAGAAAAGAAGCCTGTTTTAGACGAGGCTAGTTTCAGTTTGCGGCGCGGCGCCAAATTTACCTTGATGGGACAAAACGGCGCGGGCAAAAGCACCTTATTCAATTTAATCCGTGGCGAGTTCAAGCCGAAGAGCGGCCGCATCTCGATTACCAATAATGCGACGATCGGCGCCGCCAAACAAGCGGTTGCAAGAGAAGATTTTGATTTAACCGTTGAAGAATATTTTGCCAAAGCCTTTGAAGTTGTCCCGGGAAATCTTTTAAGCCGAATGAGCAAGGCTATGGAAGCGGTAAACTTTTCCGTTCCGACTGATCGTCGCGTCGGAGATTTATCGGGCGGACAGCAGGCGCGTTTGCTCTTGGCTTTCGCTCTTATTCAAACGCCTGATATTTTATTACTCGACGAGCCGACTAACAACCTCGATCAGGCCGGCATTGATCACCTGATCGAATTTTTAATCATGTACGATAAAACGGTTATCGTTATTTCGCACGACGCCGACTTTTTAAACTGCTTTACCGAAGGCGTTTTATATCTCGATGTTTATACGCATAAGATTGAAAATTACGTCGGCGACTATTTTTCGGTAGTTGAAGAAATTGAAAAACGGATTGAACGCGAACGGATGAAAAATGCTCAGCTTGAAAAGACGATTCAAGACCGCAAAGAAAAAGTTAACTTCTTCGCTAACAAGGGAGGTAAGATGCGTAAGCTTGCTAAAAAGTTAAAGGATGAAACCGAAGAACTTGAAGATTCTAAGGTTGATGTTCGCCGCGAAGATAAAACGATCCGTCCCTTTGAAATTCCTTGTCAGGATATTGTCGGTGAAATCGTTAAAATTAATTCGGTGAAAGTTATTATTAATCACGAAGCCATCGATAAGCCGGTGGAAAAAGTATTGCGTAAGAAAAGTCGATTACTTATTTCCGGTCCGAATGGAATGGGGAAGAGTACTTTATTGCGTTCTTTGGTCTCCGGTAAAAACGAAGGCGTTAAAATCTTAGAAGGCGTCCGCGTCGGTTATTACAGCCAGGATTTTGCAACGCTTAATTTTGAAGAAACTGTGTTTGATTCTCTCAAAAGCGTGATGAGCGACGGTTATGATACTCAGGATCTACGTTCAATCGCTGCCGGCTTTTTAATTACGGGAGAATTGATGGGTCATCCGGTAGCGGCCTTATCCGAAGGACAAAAAGGTTTATTATCCTTTGCTCGACTCGTTTTAATGAAGCCGGGACTTTTGATTCTAGACGAACCGACTAATCACATTAATTTCCGCCATATTCCGGTGATCGCCGAGGCGATTAACAACTACGAAGGCACGATTATTTTAGTAAGCCACATGAGCGAGTTCGTTAAAGAGATTCGAGTTGATGATGAACTTGATTTAAAGAAACTATAAGTTAATCGACCATTGACAAAACATACCTTGAATGGTATGTTTTTGTATTATATTAACAACTAAATAATCCAATAAATAAAAAAAGGAGAAACCGTGAAACCTTCAGTAGATAATGAAATATTAAGAGCTTATATCAGTGGCCCACTAACTGAATTACCCGCTCACATAACATTGGAATACGTGCAGCAATTTTATGTTCGAGTTGCCGGTGTGGTGGAAAGAGTTTTAGGTATAAGGGGTTTCGTGCCTCATGAACATTTTGATCCGGCAACAATGCCGGATGTTACTCCGCAAGAGATTTACGAGACAGAAAGCGACATGATAATGTACCATACTTCGGTATTGATCGTCTGTGCGCTTGCTCCTTCCTGGGGCGGCGGCGGAGAATGTCAGCTCGCTAATAATTGCGGAATTCCCTTGGTTATTTTAAAAAGAAAAGATCAGCGGTTTACGCGATATGTTCTCGGTATGCCAATGGTGAAAAAAGTAATCGAGTATGAAAATGAAGACGAAGCAATGGTGTTATTAACTCAGTATTTATTTGAGATGAAAATAATGAACTACCTTTAGAAAATCTGTTTATATATAAGTACCGAGAAGCAATTTCCGGTACTTTTTTATTTTCTTCCAACAATAATAATATGTGAGCCGCTTCGATAAAAGATATCGCCTAATCGAATGGCGATTTTTTTTATGAACACAGGAATTGTTCGGGTCATCGGAAAGAGAATGTTGGGAGCAAGAATTTTTGAAAGAGAAAATCCGTTGGCGATTAATTGTTTTTTTAAAACCCGCGGCGTGTAATTTCGAATATGTCCCGACGTATCGTCGCCGAGGCGATATTCGCTGTAGCGCGGATAGAGTCCGAATAAAAGTCGGAAGCGGTTTTTTAGGCTAGCGAGATTTGGCGTTGAAATAATGACGGTTCCATTCGGTTTTAAAACACGTTTAATTTCCTTAAGAAAAAAATCAGTGTCGTATAAATGCTCGATAATTTCGCAAGCTATAACCGCGTCAAATTCTGCATCTTTAAAATCAATTCCGGTTTCAGTATTGCAAACCTGAGCTTCAAGACCATCAGCGCGAGCTTGTGTAATGGCTGATTCAGCAATATCAATGCCGACAGCTTCAAAATTATTTTGCTCAAGCGTGCGCAAAAATGATCCGTCGGCGCAGCCGATTTCTAGGACGCGCAGTTTCCGGCCTTGGGCGATATTCTTGAGCTCGCGCAGGGCTTTGTATAAATAAACTTTGTCCGTGAAGAAATGGGCTTCGGTCGGGAGCGCCGGATAAGTGCCGTAGCGATTATTATTGAATTGTTTGATTTTTTCACTTAGTTCCATGAGTCTACGATATCATACTTTAGAGCCGCTCGGTAGCGTTGACATTACGTGATATTTATTATAAAGTCAGGGCAAAATATGATATTTGAAAAATTAATAAAATGTTCAGGAGGACATAATTTATGATAAATAAATCACAGAAGTTGAAAAATCTTTACTTACCGGGCAACTTGCGTTATCAACCAAAAAGTTTAATAGAATTTTTTGGATATGATAATTTATACTCTTATATAGGACGAGTTGAAATTGCTTGTCTGGAAGTTCTGGGCGAGATTGGTGTTATGCCGGCGGAAATTTTTTCTACTCTCACTGCAGAAGTTAAAGAAAGAATTCTTAAGCTTCCTACAACTGATATTGATTATATTGAGCGGACTATTACTAAGCATGATATCAGAGCATGGATTAAAGCTGCGGAAGAAGTGGTTCCGACGGTATTAAAGCCGTGGCTTCATATTATTTTGACTAGTTTTGATGCAATAGACACGGCACGTATTCTTCAATATTCCGAAGCTCACTGGAAAGTAGTAGAGCCTTCGATGAGAAAAATAATGTTATTGTTTGTTGAATTGATTAAAGAACATCACAATACGCTTCAAATCGGACGGACGCATGGTCAACATGCCCTGCCGATAACTGCTGGTTTTTGGTTTGCAACTATTTTAAGCCGTTTGTTTAATAATTATTTGCGGATGAACCAGCGTGCCGATGCATTAACCGCAAAAATTTCTGGAGCTGTTGGATCATATAATGCTCAACAAGGCCTAGGAATTTTAGAAGCTTGCGGATTCAGGGATTTTGAAGGACGTATTTTAAGAAAATTAAATCTTAAAACCGCACCAATTAGCACGCAAATATTGGCGCCTGAACCATTAAGTGATTATCTCTTTGCGATGACAATGACCTCGGCAAGCTTTGCCCAATTCGGTAGAGACGCTCGTCATTTAATGCGCAGTGAGATTGGTGAAATTGCGGAAGAGTTTTCTACTAATCAGGCAGGATCTTCAACGATGGCTCACAAGCGTAATCCGATTAACTTTGAAAATCTTGAGGGAATGTATATTAGGACTGAAAATGAATTCGGAAAAGTGCTTGATACGATGATCAGTGAGCATCAGCGCGATTTGGTCGGAAGTTCGGTAGCTCGAGATTTTCCGATTATTGTAGTTAATTTTGTAACTCAAATGGATACACTGCTTCGCCCGAATTTGGCAGGAAAGCCATTTTTGCAAAATATTACAATTAACAAAGAAGCATGTCTGAGAAACTTTAATATGAGTAAAAATGTAATTCTGTCCGAACTGCTCTATATTGCTATGCAGATGATTGGGATTCAAAATGCTCATCACATAGTAAATCATAGCTTAGTTCCAAAAGCGCAGGCCAGCGGCAAATCATTGATCGAGGTTGCTGATGAGTATGCGCAGCAAGATTTAAATTTCAAGCTTATTTGGGAAAGTAGATTTCCTGATAAGACAAGAGAAATGATTAATCATCCGGAGTTATATACTGGACTTGCTTCAAAGAAGGCTTTAGAAATTGCAGAAAAAGTAATAGCTACTTTGGGTGAATAGAAATATAAGCTGAATTTTAAGGCACTGCATAAACGCGGTGTCTTTTTAACATCTTGACATTATTATCAAAACATGACATAGTTTATATCTACGTTCTTTTCAAATAAAATTCCATAAAATAAACTATATATAATGAATCAGAGAGAAATTGATTTATTTGAAGATCTCAAAGCTAAGCTGGGTCTTGAAATAGCGGTCACTACCTATTTTCCGGTGCTAGATAGTACTTTTCTTAACACTTTTGAAATGGATGATTTGTGCAAGCTTATTAGAGAGTTGCACGGGGTTCAATTCTTAAGTTTTAAAGAAAAGATTTTCTTAGCCTATCTCAATCATGCGAAAGATCATTCTTTAGAAGGCATAGCTAAAAATTATTCAAAAGTGATGTACTTTATTCCCCAATCAATTCAGGAGAGAGGCGGTTGGCATGGAGAGATCCTTTTGTTTAATATTATTCAGGAAAAATGCGGTTCAGATAGAGATGCTTGGACAGAGATTATCAGTCTTTTACCAAACCATAGCTTTTTACAAAAAGAAGCTATTAAGGAGTTAAGAAAAACTCTAAATAAGGCAGCATAGTATTAAATTTTTTATAAAGCACCTGTGAATTAATCATTGGTGCTTTTTTATTTTTTTATTTAAAAACCCCCGATGATGTCGGGGGTTTTGTTATTTAGATATATTTTTTTAATTATTTGCGTGCTGTAAAAATTCTGAAAATTCAAATTCTTTAGGTAGGGGCTTATAATGATGCTTTGTTTCTTTCTTAAGTATAGTATTGTTGCAGGATGCTATGATGCCCGGACGGTTATGGAATAATTCATAATCATCGCCCGGATGGAGAATTTCAAAGCCCCCTTGTGTGCCTATGAATACATCCACTTTTTCCGGTTTGATTATTAATGAGTCAAAATAACGTTTAAGGAATAAATAATTAACCTTTATCATAATATCTCTTAAAGGGTCATTGTCTTCAGTGCGTACAACTTCTGTTCTATTAATAATCATTTCGTGAACCATTTGTAAGCCGCCAAGCAGGTTATTCATGTCTGTTTGAAAATATTCTGTTCCCACATAGCCATGAATATCTTTCATAAGTTCCCCAAGATCCGAATCCGGAAGAGCTCTTCCGTCATAGCGACCCATTCCGATTAATAATCCTCCAAAATGCTTTTTTATTCTTTGGATGTGGAGTTTAGTGGTCGCTAGCGTTTTTGGATCATGCGAGTCAGTAAAAACATCAAAAATAATAACGCCGCTTTTTAGGGATTTAGAAACCTGAGCAAGGCTTTGTAGATAGGTAATATCAGAATGAGTAAGCGATTCAGGATGAGTCAGTGAATTGCTTGGGTCAACGATGATAACCTGAACGTTTCGGGAAAAAAATCCTTTTTTCATATAGTCTCCTGTATTAAGTTTTTTGAATGTGCAATTGCTTAGAATCTGAAATTAACCCACATAAAGAATTTTGTCAAATATGCTATAATTTACAGTATAAAAAGGCTGTGCATAAACAGTTTTTTTGACCTTGATTAGCCTCATGCGTAAACCAAAGGGCGAGAAAGTTATAGTTACTTTTTCCCGTTCAATCTTTGCTCGAAAAACAACAAGAATCATTGTTGCTGTTTTGGTTATTGGTGCAATGATTTCATACCCTTTGTTTCAAGCAAAAAAAATTAAAGCCGAAGAAGCAATTTTTTATCCTGAGAACTGCACTGGTTCTTGGAGCAATGCTACTGCTGTATCCGGCGCTCCCGTAGAAGACAGCGATGGATTGTCGATTGATGTAGCGCAGGCGACTGGCAGTGGTCAGGAAATTATTTGTACCGACTTTAATGGTGAATTACCGGACGGTGCTAATATTGTCAAAGCTGAATTGGAATTAGTTTGGTCGATCGGTCGACGAACGATAATTCTTGAAGAAGCGCCAATTGAAGAAAGTTTTGATCCGGCTGAGCCGAGTCTTAGCGAAAGCGAAAAATCAGAAGAATCAACTGGTGAGGAAATTATAGAGACTGAAGAAATAATTGAAGCTGCGGAATCTGAAGAAGCGGAGTCAGAAGAAATAATTGAAGAAATTAAGACACCAGAAGAGAAGGCCCCGGTTATTGATACGGAGCCAGAGTCAATGCCCGAAGTTTTGCCGCCAACTTCTTGGCTTAATAAAATATTTGCTTTAGAAGCTCAGGCTCAAGAAGAGACTACGCTTGAAACTTCGGGAGGAGTAACCGAGGGTTTGCCGCTAGATAAAGAAGCTGGCGAGACGATATTATCTGAAGAAGAGTCACTAGAAGAACAAGTGTTAGAAAATCAAGCAGAGTTTCCGACAGAGGCTCTAGACTCAACACCAGTATTGGAAACCGAAGCAGTCGTGTCTAATCCGATTCAAGGCACTGTTCTGTTTGATTTAAGTTATGGTTTGAATGAAAGTCCTTGGCAAGCTATCGGCCAAGTTGAACGTGAACGAATGACTGAACGATATTCTGTGCCATTAACCTATGAAGACATTAGTGCTTTAAAAATTTCTTTAATTTCGCGAATGACACTTGACGGTGTTAATGATATTTTTCTTGAAGCAGTTAAGTTGGTTATAACTCACGACGGCGTAACAGTAGTCGAGGTTTCCGAGGGCCCCGATTTATTAATTGACACCTTGATTGACGAAGTTAGCGATGATCGTTATTGGGCCGTATTAATCAAGCGGGAAAAAAATAAACATTACGAAATATGGTATACGGATAGTATTCATAAAGAAAAACTCTTGCCATTTGCTAAGCGCTTGACTACTCCTAGATCAGTGTTAGAAGCGGCAATTGATTTTCTAACACCGGAATCTGAAATATTAACCGAAGTGTCCCCGGAAATATCTCAAGTGGTCGAACCTGTAATTTCAACAACAATTAAGCCATCGATTACCGTAGCTGCAGAACCGATAATCGAAGTTCAAAAACCAGCGGTTGTAGATGATACTACTGAGCTGGCTTGGAATTTTGTCGCCGGCAGTGATTTGGTTGATGAATATTCTTCTTTAAAATTTCAGGATGACTTAATTTTTTGGCTTGCAAAAGAGAACAATGCTATTTATATCTTCAATCCTTTGACCCAATCGTTAAATTCGCAGTCTTACGATATTGGCAGTGGTGATAATTTTATTTTATATAAAGGTGCTTCAGGCGAAGACAAGAAAGCTATTTTTGATTTCCCTTCTAGAAGATTTGATTTTTCTGAAATAGAACAGCAGCATGAAGAATAAATTTCGAAAAATAAAAGTATTGGCATTGATCGGAATCATTCTTTTAAGTATGTTCTCCGGTTTTCACTTTGAACTTGAGAAAACTAATGATAATACGACGATTAAGCCGAAGTCCGTGAATCAGGCACATGCTTCATATCAGTTTAATGCTTCGGGCGGTGAAATCGTGACTGGAACTGCGCAAAACCGGCTAGCAGCAACCGCGACCGCTGCCGAAGGCGTTAATGTCGGATCGTGGCAGGGTTTGTTAGCTGACGATGGCTTTCATTGGGGCGTCGCGAGTACAGCTTCAGGAATCAATTTTCAGGTTGTTATGAATGGCGTGCAGTTGAATGGAGCTAACCAACTCATGATTCAAACAGAGATTGATGAAGACGCAACTGCGCCTGCTTTATTAGTGCAAATATGCGATTGGACAACGGCAACCGCTGTTGATCATGCGGCCGATGCGCAATGTACCACAGGGGGCTGGAGAACATTAAACGGAAATAAAAAAACAATAGCGCCAACTACGACAACCGCTTATCATTGGCAGATTTATGACGGTTATTTTACCAATGGTGCGACTAATACTACAGTCGCAACGCCGCTCACTAATTTTATTAATGGATCAAACGAAATACGCATTCGTTATTTTTCAACAACTAATACAACAACGGTTGTTCATGTTGATTATGCGCGCGCTTTGGCGGTAATTAACCCCGTGTATCAAGCTGGGGGATTTACAAATAATACTGCCGGAACAGTGACCGGTAATTATATGAGAACCAGTTCGGTTACGCAGGGCGCTTCCGACAACTCTCGTTTCCAAGTTGCGGGTACGGCCGGTGCGGCTATGGACTTCTACCTGTCTTTTAAAAATGTAAAAACGTATTCTAGTATGAATACGATTTTAGTTCGAGCGGAATATTCGGGTTCAACGACTAACACTGGCTTAGAACATCGGCCTAGGATTTATAATTTTAATTCAAGCGTTTGGGAAGATTTGGTTAGTGCTGATATTGATTACAGCACAACCGAAGTAACTAATATTTTTGCAAAAAATAATATTACGATTTCTAATTATATATCAAGCGGAGAAATACGAGTTGGCTGGTATAACATGGATGTCGGCACGCACTCGTTATTAATAGACCAAATATATATCATGCTCGGGACGACCAATACTGATACAGCTGATTGCGAAATTAGTTTTGGTACGAATAGTGCCGGCGATTGCGCCAATACACGAAATATCGATACTACTGGTGCAACTTCAAGTTGGAATATCGCGACAGAAGATGAGTCAAATACTTTTGGACATAACTATTATGCGTTGGACAATGATGCTGATGCAACGGTCGAAGAAGCTGCTTCCTCGCACGTTCGTTTTCAGGTAGCGCAACCTGATGATACTGCAGTGACCGGTTTATTCTTCGCCGGCAGATTTATGTCCGGTACGGCCGGAACAGTACGGCTCGGTATTCGAGATTTTTCTGCTGCTTCGCAAACTACGGGCGGTTGGTCGGCAATTGGAGCAACATCAACAACCTCATTAACATATACTGATAATATTACTGTCGGCGGCGCTTTAACCGGCGGTTCAATGGGTTGGTCAACTAACCCGCAGGACCATTATGATAATATTAACGGTCACTTGCGTTTACGTTTGCGTACTACTGTTTCTGGCGCTACGACAAATAACTCAGTTAATCAATGGGATTTTGCCATGATGAGTTTGCAATGGATTGAAGATCCTAACTATGATACTGCGACCTATCGTTTTAATACCTCGGGTGGGCAGCTTGTTACTGGAACTGAGCAGTCTATTTTAGCAGCTACTGCAGTGGTAGCAAATAATGAAGGCACTAATCTTGGATCATGGAAAGCCACAATCGGAGATGATGGGTTTACCTGGGGAATAGCTTCAACAACCGGTGGGTATAATGTTCAACTTGTCATGGATGGCGTTGCTTTGAATGGCGCTAACCAATTAATGATACAGACAGAATTTGACTTAGATGCCACGGCGCCGAGCACCTTAGTACAAATATGTGATTGGAATACGGCCACAAACGTTGATGCCGCCGCGGACGCGCAATGCACCGGCGGCGGATGGAGAACTCTGAACGGTAATAAAACAGCAATAACTACCACTACCGCGACTGCGTATCATTGGCAGATTTATGACGGTTATTTTACCAATGGTTCAAATACGGCAATCTCCACGCCGTTGACTAACTTTGTAAATAGCGCGAGTGAAATCAGAATTCGTTATTTTTCAACAACCAACACAACTTCAGTTGTACACATTGATTATGCTCGTGCCTTAGCTGTTATCAACCCGGTGTATCAGGCAGGTGGCTTTACAAATAACACTGCCGGAACTGTAACTGGAGATTATATGCGTACTAACTCGGGAGCTCATCTGGCTTCTGATAACTCGCGTTTGCAGGTTGCGGGAACAGCCGGCGCAGCAATGGATTTTTATTTATCATTTAAAAACGTTAAAACCTACACCGGCATGAATACAATTCTGGTCAGGGCCGAATATTCTGGGAGTACAACAAACGCCGCTCTTGAACATCGACCGAGAATATATAACTTTAATTCAAGCGCTTGGGAAGATTTAGTATCGGCTGATATTGATTACAGTACAACTGAGGTAACGAATATGTTTGCCAAAAATAATGTTACGATTGGTAATTATATATCCAATGGGGAAATACGTGTTGGTTGGTATAACATGGATGTCGGTACTCATTCGCTTCTCATAGACCAGATATATATTATGTTAGGAACGACTAATACTGATACGGGAGGTTGTGAAATCAGCTTCGGTACGAATAGTGCCGGTGATTGCGCTAATACACGGAATATTGACACTACCGGTACAGCTTCAACTTGGAATATTTTAACTGAAGATGAATCAAATACCTTCGGCCACAATTATTACGCGCTTGATAATGACGCTGATGCAACGGTTGAAGAAGCGGCTGCTTCAAATATAAAATTTAGTGTTACCCAGCCTACGAATAGCGCCGTAACCGGTATTTTCTTTGCCAGCCGTCATATGTCCGGCGCTGCGGGTACAACGGTTATTGGCTTACGCGATTATTCGGCTTTTACTAATGCTGTTGGCGGCTGGTCAAGCGTAACCGGGAACGGTACAACCGCGCTCGCATATACGGATAATATTGTGGTTGGGGGAGCAGCAAGCGGTGGTGCTATGGGCTGGGCGACTAATCCCGAAGATCATATAGATAACGAGCAAAATTTAATGAATATTCGTTTGCGTACCAGTGCATCGGGGGCAACGACTAATAATTCAGTGAATCAATGGGACTTCGCGATGGTCAGTTTATCGTGGATTGAAACTACGGAAACCTATGATCAATATGATTATCGTTTTTATGCCAATACCAACAGTACTGATGTTGGCAGCGTCTTAGCTGTGCAGGGCGCTCCGGCCACCTTGTCCGCGGCCGGTGACGCGTTTCGTTTACGTATGCTCACAACATTATTATCCGGATCTTTATGGCCATCGGCCGCCAGTTTAAAATTACAATTCGTCGGTAAAGGTACAGGAACATGCGCTGCGCCAACAGGAGGTACGCCAGCGACTTATACTGATGTAACAGGGGCTACAATTATCGCGTTCAACGACAATGCGACTCCTAGCGATGGAGATGCTTTAACTGCTAATGCCAATGATCCGACTCATAGCGGATATATTATCCGCAATCAAACCTATGAAGAAGCTAATAACTTTACTAACTCACAAAGCCGTATTAATGGATTAAAGCAGGACATGCTCTGGGATTTTTCATTAAAAGATAATTCGGCGGCATCTGGGGCGGCCTACTGTTTTAGAATAGTTGAAAGTGACGGTACGGAGTTAACAAGTTACACTCAATATCCGCAAATTACGATGGCTTCGTCATCATTAACTATGACCATGTCACTATCCGAAGCAAGTATAGGTTTTGGAAGCTGCGTGACGGGGTCAGCTCGTTATGCCAATACTTCCGGTGGAACAGGCAGTGAAGCCGTTGCCCATACTATAGATGTGAGTAGTTCTGGTACAAGCGGATATGCCTTGTATGTTCAAGGTGATACCTTGGCTATGCTTTCAGGGCCGACAATTACGGCGATTGGCGGATCGCCGGCCGCCTCTAATCCGGGAAATGAACAATTCGGTATTAGAGCAACGGTCAGCGGGGGAACGGCGACGGTCGCGTCTCCTTATAACCATGCCAGTAATTACGGCTTTGATGCTACGGCCTCAACACAAAGCGCTATTGGTGGAGCGAACGCCGCCTCAACGGACAGCTTCAGCCTACGGTATCTCTGTAATATTGGAGCTACCACCGAAGCCGGATCATACACAACGACGCTTACCTACACCGCAGTTGGTAGTTTTTAGTAGACGATTTGTAAGTATAATGATATAATAAATATGTATTTAATTATCCACAACCTAAAATTACTTAGAAAAATATGAGAAAATCTCGATTGCAGCGTGTTATTAATACGCTTGTTATTGTCTCCATGCTGATTGTCACGTCAAATCTTGGCTCTTTAGCACAGGCTGCTCCGCTCACTACTTTATCCGACAACCTTAGTCGCTTAAGAGTCAGTACCTTAGCTGACCATACGATTAGGTTTGTAACTCCCTCCGGATTAATTGGTGGTCAAACTATTACTTTGACTTTTGATGCTGATTTTACAATGGGAAGTTTTGCCGTTAATAACTTTGACCTAGCTACCGGTGCTACCTGTGGAGCCATTTCTACAGAACGAACCTTGGGAACCGGTGCGGCGTCGGGTGCGACTTGGCAGGTTGGTCAATCAAGCCAAGTAGTAACCTTTACTTCGGGTACTGACACTATTACTGCCGGACACTGTGTTGAAGTTCAAATCGGTGCAAACGCGACGAGCGGCGGCGCTGGTGCTACTCAAATTACCAACCCCGGAACCGCTCAAACAGCAACCTTGGCGGTTAGCGTTAACTCCGGTGCTGATACGGGTACAGCGGGTATTGCCATTGTTGATACCAACTTCGATCAGGTTTCAGTAACGGCAAACGTTGATCCAACTATTTCTTTTGCAATTTCTGATGCTACTATCGGATTCGGTACCCTGTCATCTTCGGCGGCTCGTTACGCTACTGGCGATACTAACGGAACCGGATCGGAAACCTCGGCTCATAACTTGACCGTCTCAACCAATGCAACCTCCGGATATACGGTCTACGTATTAGGAGCAACGCTGACGAGCGGCGGCAATACGATTAACGCGATTGGCGGTTCGGCTACAACTTCGAGCGTTGGAACCGAACAGTTCGGAATAAACGTTTCAGCTTCGGGCGGAAGCGGTACCGCATCAGCTCCGTACGCAACGGCTTCTAACTATGCGTACAATGCAACTTCGACCCAAGACGATATCGGAAGCTCAAACGGACCTTCGGCGACAACAACCTTTGCGATTTCCTATTTGGCAAACATTCTTGCGACAACCGAAGCCGGAAGTTATACAACAACCTTAACCTATACTGCTACTGGTAGTTTCTAAGACTCCCTGACTTTACTATTGTATGAAACTCTTCAATATCCGCCGCACTGCCTTTGGCATTATTGTCGGCGGATTATTGCTACTATCTCCCTTATGTGACGCTCAGGCGATGACTATATCGCCGGTTAGACTTGAAATTTCAGGCGACCCCGGTGCTACGGTTGGCGGATTTTTTAAGGTGATTAATGATGAGAATGAAAGCAAAACCCTCTACACTGTTTTTCAAAACTTTGAAGCGATGGGAGAAACGGGCAGTCCGAGTTTTGTAAATGCCAAGGAAGGTTTGGCGACCTGGATCACTGCCCCTGATCAAATTACTGTTGCTCCCGGTGAAACCAAAATCGTTGATTTCTCTGTTACCGTTCCGGCTGATGCGGAACCGGGCGGTTATTTTTCCGCTATTTTCTTAGGAACTAATCCACCAGCAGAAAATCCTAACCAACTGTCCATCGGTGCTCGTATTGGAACCTTGTTGCTTTTCCGAGTAAGCGGCGACGTTGAAGAGGGTGCGTCATTACTGGAATTTAGCGCCAAGGACGGTAAAAAGTGGTTTAGTGCGTTACCGATTAATTATTACTATCGTTTTCAGAACACCGGCGCCGATCGAGTGATGCCTAAAGGCGAATTAGTTATAAAAAATATCTTTGGAATGCAAACAAAAGTTCAGGATGCCAACCCTGTTCAAGGTAATGTTCTGCCAAAGAGTATCCGTCGTTTCGAATTATGGTGGCAAAAAGATTCTGAAGAAGCAGTTGCCAAACCTCAACCTGAAAATTTAGGGTTCTTCTCGAGCGTAAGCTATCAATGGAATAATTTTGCCTTTGGCCGCTATACTGCTGATTTAAATTTGATGTACGGTAGTAATAATCAAAAAGTTTCAAGCAGTTTCGCCGTTTTCGTCTTCCCTTGGCAATTGATACTGGTTGAGTTGATTGTTGTGTTGGGGCTTATCTTCCTCTTGCGTTTTATAATCAAACGTTATAACTCTTGGGTTATTAAGAGAGCGCGTTTCTAAATTTCCTTTGCATGAATCGAAGAATCTTCTTCGGCGCGGCCGCCGCCGCGTCGTTTTCTATTATTGGGCTTATTTTTATAATCCATGCTCGACAAGCAGCGGCTATTAATGTTAGCGGTTCATTGAATGTTAGTGTTACTGCCCAAGTCGGTTCGGTTCCGCCGCCACCACCGCCACCTTCGGGCGGCGGAGGAGGCGGGGGAGGCGGTGGGACAGCCCCTCCACCGATCGATCCGAATTTATTTCCAACAACCGGTGTTGTTTTTATAGGTAAAGCGTATCCATCGAGTAATATTTCATTATTACAGAACGGTCGTTTAATTGTTCGTACAATTTCGGGACCCGACGCCTCGTTTTTAATAAGTATTTCTAACGCAACACCGGGAAATTCAAACTACTTGATTGTTGCCGAAGATCCTTTCGGTCGTCAATCTTCATTCAATGTTCCTGTAGTGGTAACGGCGTCGGCGACAACGACCGTGAGCGGTATTTTTATTTCACCGACGCTTGACCTAAGTAAGCGCCAGATGAATATCGGAGACAATTTAATCTTCTTTGGTCGCAGCGTTCCGCAATCTGATGTTACGATTCAGGTTAATTCCGAAACCGAATTATTTTTGAAAACAAAAGCGGATATCAGTGGCGGCTATTTATATACGCTCGATACTTCGATCTTAAATGTTGGTTTACATGATGCAAAATCAAAGAGCGCTTATAATGAACAGGTGAGTGAATTCGGTTCGCCGGTAAGCTTCTCCCTGCTTGATAAAAATGTTCCAATTCCGGATGAGCCGATAACTCCGGAAGAGCCGGAGAACTGCTCGCTTTCGGGAGACTTGAATAAAGATTGTCGAGTTAACTTAATCGACTTTTCAATCTTAGCGTATTGGTATAAGCGGCCGAATCCGCCGGCGAATGTCGATGTTAAAGCTGATAAACGCATTGATTTGGCCGATTTTAGTATTTTAGCGTCCCAATGGACCGGTTGATATGAAAAAATATTATTTATTTTTATTTTTAATAGTAAGCGCATTGTGTGCGCCGTCTTGGGTTAGTGCGGCATCGCTTAATCTAAAACTTGATGAAGCTTTATTAAAAAATGAAGGACGAGCGGTCGTTAGTGTATATCTTGATCCGGCCGATACATCAATCAATGCGATTGGCGGCGAACTCTCGATTATATCGGGTCAAGCGTCCTTTTCTGATATCGAAGACGGAGCTTCGATTGTGTCGGCTTGGATTGAGCGACCCGAAATTAAGAATAACAAAATTGTCTTTGCCGGGATTATTCCGGGAGGATTCTCCGGAATGTACACTCCTTTTTCAAAGGAGCGTCAGCCGGGCTTGCTTATGAAGTTTGCAGTAACGGCCGAAGATGAGGGCGAGGTTAGTATAAGTCTTAACAATCCTCAGCTATTTTCCGGAAATGGAGAGGCGGAAGTTGCGAAGGTGGAGCCCGAGGCTTTGTTAATTTCTTTTGATAAGAGAACGAGCTCTGCGAAAGTAAACTCACAGTCCGACACGATTGCTCCAACAAATCTTTCAATCGATATAATGAAATTAGGTGAGGGAGCTGACGGTTGGTTCGCGGTTTTCTTGGCGGATGATTTTGAATCGGGCATAGATCATTTTGAAATGCAGGAAAGTGAAATAAATCAAACAAGTGAAGTGAACTGGACCCGAGTGAGTAGCCCCGCTCGCTTGCAAGATCAATCGCGAAATTCTTACGTATTTATTAAAGCGGTTGATCGGCAGGGGAATGAAGCTATAGCAGTGGCCGCACCGAAGGAGAATAAATGGCTGGACTATTGGCCTTGGGCTACGGGATTAGTATTATGTAGCTTAGTGGTGCTAATCATAATTGCGCTGTGGCGTCGCCGCGTATGAGAATGATTGTTACACTGTTATTGCTTGCTCTGATTATAGTCAGCGGTGTTCAATCGGTTGATGCCGCTAAGCTTCACTTTCGAATGGATAAAACCGCGTATAAAACCGGAGAAAGCGGTTTTGTTACGCTTAACGTTGATACGGAAACAAAAACTGCCAATGCCTTTGAGGCGAGCATTACCTTCGATCCGGCGTTGATTGAAGTAACTAAAACATCGACCGACAAATCAATTATAAACTTTTGGGCGCAATCGGCGTCGATTGATAATACGACCGGTCGTATTTCTTTTAAAGGTTTGGCCTTGAATCCGGGATTCAAGGGCAATCCCGGTCGATTGCTGGGTTTTGATTTTAAGGCCAAAGCTCCGGGTAAGTTGAGCTTTGGCGTAAGCGGTTTTAGTGTTTTGGCTAATGACGGTAAAGGTACCGCCCTTACAACTAAGATTGTAAACCGAGAAATCAGTATTACGGGAGCTGCACAAAATAAATCGGGAGTTAAAATTACTTCCTCAAGTCATCCTGACCAAAAAAAATGGTACAATAACAAGAATGTATCAGTTGCTTGGTCAACGGCCGAGAAAGATATTGTTTCGGCGGCTTATGTCTTTGATAAAAACGCCAAAACCAACCCTATTAAAGAAGTTGCGGTAAAAGGATCGATTGCCGAACGCAATGTTGCGAGTGGTGTTTATTACGCTCATGTACGTCTCAAGCATAAGACTAAGGGTTGGCTTCCGACAGAGCATTTTAAAATAAGCATTGATGCCGATGCTCCTTCGGCGATTACGATCACCGTTTTACCTCGTTTGAATGAATCGATTTTGCCGACTATTCGAGCGACCGCGCGAGATGATTTATCCGGTATGGCCTCATATGAAGTGCTGGCTAACGGTGAGTCATTAACCAAGGCGACGTCGATCACGGGTTATAAGTTAAAGAATTTAACGCGCGGAAAGAATACCATCGAAATTCGAGCCTTTGATAATGCGGGCAATAGACGAAGTGATAAGATCACAGTGCTCTATAATCCATTAATTCAAAAGGCTCCCGCCGCCCCGGCAACTCCAGCCAAGCCAGCCGCTCCGGCAACGCCAAAACCAAAGGCACCTATTCTCTTTGATTAATTAATCTGAAATCATGAAATTAACTCTTATCCGTCACGGACAAACTAACTATAATCTTAAGGATCTTTGTAACGGTCGACCGAGTTCAAGGGTCTTTTTGACTAAGCTCGGAAGGGAGCAGGCGAAAGCCGCGGCAAAAAAATTGGCGCGGGAGAAATTTGACGCTATTTATATTTCTGAACTTCGTCGTTCGAAGCAAACCGCCGAGTATATTAATGTGTATCATAAGGTCAAACTTATCAAAGACAAACGCTTAAATGACCGTTCGATGGGGGAGTTTGAAGATAGGCCGGCATCGCTGTTCTATAGTTGGCGTGATGCACATGCTAATCGTTGGACCTGTCGGCCTAAGGGCGGGGAGTCGTATGAACAAATGAAAAAACGCGCCTACAGCTTTCTTAAAGACCTGTCAAAGAAAGACTATAAAAACGTATTAGTGGTATCTCATTTGCCGATTTTAAAGGTAATGCGCGGATATTTCAAAGGTTTAAATAACCAGCAAATGGACGCATTGACTGATAAACAGGTCCATAATACCAAGATATTCCGATTTACCCTCCCGCCCTTTAAAAAATCTTGACAAACCATATTAAAGGAGTAGTATGAAATTACCGTTTTTTAATGGTACTTTTAAATTATTTTTTCACTAAACGACATTTTACAGGAGGTACTAATGTCAAAATCTCAGATCAACACACCGCCACAAGATCCGGCCGGTTCAACCCAAACCAAATGCGCAGTTTCTAGGCGCAGTATCCCGCTAACGCAGGCAATCATTTTAAAAGAAGTGAAAGCTAGCCCCGGCGGGAAAGGACAAATTTGCAAAGACACAGGTGAACAGCTTTCTATTAACCGTTTATTGGTTAAGGTCCATGTTTCTTCAAGTGCAGAAACACTGAAGGAAAAATATGGAGAAAGCGAAGTCAACAAGGCTCGAATAAAGTTGGGCCTCTTTGATGGAAGCACTAATGCTGAAACAGTTGTCCGGGTAAACGGAACTTTTTCTAAGTTCAGGGAATGTTTTGTTCCCGGGGGAGAAATCAAACAAGGCTGTGAGCTTTTAGTGGCCCATATAATAGACCCTTCACTAGTCTGAGATAAAAACTTTTTCACAAGACGAGACCCTTTGGTTTCGTCTTTTTTTATTTTCTCGGCATGCTACAATTAAGCCATATGAACTATTTCAAATCACTTTCCAAAAAACTCGGTCCGGGGATTATCACGGGCGCTTCTGATGATGACCCATCAGGAATACTAACGTATTTGCAAGCTGGCGTTATCATGGGGGTTTCATCGCTTTGGACCGCGCTTCTAAGTTTGCCGTTAATGTATACGATTCAAGAGATGTGCGCTCGTATCGGACTTGTTACAGATAAAGGCTTGATGCGCTTAATTAAAGAACATTATCCGAAGTGGGTACTGTGGACAATTACGATAATTTCCGGAATTGTCATTACAATTAACATCGGCGCCGATTTGTTGGCGATCGGTGTTGTTGCTGAGAAATTAACTGATATTTCTCGCTTTCTTTGGCTTCCGCTGACGGCCGCCCTTATCCTTTCGGGGATGATATTTTTTTCCTATAAAAAATTTGTAAAAGTGCTAAAGTGGCTGACCCTAAGTTTATTTTTTTATATTATTACAGTCCTCTACATCAATGTTGATTGGCGCGAGGCGATTCTTTCGACTGTCTGGCCGGCCAACTTTGAATGGAATACAACGACGATTATATTAGTCGCCGCTATCGTCGGTACAACGATTTCGCCTTATTTATTCTTTTGGCAGGCTCAAGAAGAAGTTGAAGAACGCAATCAAATTGAGGCCAAACGTAAATCAAAGCGCTTCGTCGTTACTAAACGAGAATTAAAGGACCTAAAGGAAGATACCTTTGTAGGTATGCTATTTTCTAATAGCGTCATGTGGTTCATTATTATCGCCGCAGCGCATCTAGCTCGTTTCTACGGTTTAAATGAAATTGAAAATTTTGATCAAGCGGCTATGGCTCTAAAGCCTTTGCTAGGGGATAAGGCCTTTCTTATGTTCAGCTTAGGAATTATCGGTACCGGACTTTTGGCAATTCCGGTTTTATCCGGCAGCGTCGGTTATTTAATCGCGGAGGCTTTTGGATGGCGCGAGGGTTTGAATAAACATTTTAGCAAAGCCAAGTCTTTTTACGGCGTTATAATTCTATCGACCGCAGTTGGGATGTTATTGTCATTTTCCGGACTTGATCCGGTTCAGCTCTTGGTGTATACCGGCGTCTTCTATACGCTTATTACGCCGCCGCTTATTTTTATTATTATTCGCTTAGCCAATGATCCGAAAGTAATGGGCAAAAAGACGAACTCCTTTGCCTCTAATGCTCTCGGCTGGACAGCCTTCGGATTAATTTCTCTGTTGATTATCCTTTATTTAATCGCTGAAGTTTTGAAATAAAAAAAAGAACCCAATGTCCTTTTTGTAATTTTGAAAAAGGAGAGACATTGGGTTAGTTAAAGTTGTATGTGTGCTGTGTAAATTGTTTGATTTCGTTTGCTAACTCGGGAGTCAGCTTTTTGTTGATACTATCGACTTCTTGCTGAATGTCGATAGTATTTGAAGCGTTGTCTAGCGTAGAAAAAACTAATAGTTTTTCCCAATATTCGAAGTGTCTACAGGTCACTTCGATAATTGCTTTTGTGCAGGCTAGTTTTTTTTGTAAAAATAATGATTTAGGATCTTTTTTGAGGGCGTCCTTAATTACCCAGTAATGTTTAATTGAATCGTCAATTGACCGCTCCTTATTTAAGGGAGTGAGATCAGAGTAACTTTTTGGTATCATGGGAAATAATTGTTAAAGTTCTGGAAAATAGTGGAGAGGAGGGGCCCCAGCGGGGCACTCATCTACCTAAGGTCTACCACTATTAATTAGAGCTGTCAATATTGGAATATGAAAAGAGATATGATATACTAATTTTACTTTGAAATAAGCTAATTTTAGCTATAATCATAGAGGTATTGACAAATAATATCTATTATGATATAATATAATTATCATTAATTAATCTATTAAACTAATAACAATATGGGTATGGAAAATATTGAAAGCAATGTTCTTGAAATGAATCCGGACGTTAAAACCGAGGATAAAAACGAAGCAGCTCTTGCTGAGCAGATGAATAAGCCAGAGGCCTTTGACGGTTTGAAAATGCGCCTTGATGCAGCTGCCCTTAAAGTTGCAGCTATCCGCGATTATGTTAATCAAATGTCTTCGCCGGAGGTAGAAGAGGCCGCTAAGAATTTAAAGAATTCTGAGGAATTCATTAATTCTTATAAAGATGCCGCTACATACGCTCAGGCTGAAATTAATTCTTTTGATGATTTCAAGAGAATGACTAAGGAAGCTGAGGAAGAAATTTCTCAGATGAAGAATGATCTCTTTAGTCAAGCTGCCTAATACACACTCATAAAAAGACAGTCTCCGGACTGTCTTTTTTGTTTCCATTGACTTTTCGGCCATTTTTTGCTACTATTAAACGTATCAATATATTTTTGACTCCCTATGCCTGATTATTCACCGGCCGTTGACGCCCTAGTCATCCGTTTGATGAAGGAACAAAACCTTGATCCGAACGACGAAAGTGCGAAAGCCGCCTTCAAAAGCGAAGCGCTCGATAAGATAAATCGTTTTATTATCAGCCGCATTCCTGATGAACGCCTTTCCGATTTCGAAGAACTTCTTGAGGAAAACAATTCCGAGAAGATCTCTTTCTTCCTTGAAGAAATTCTAAGTCGAAGCGACCAAGCCGGCGAAACTGCCTCTTATTAATTAATTTTTAATACTATGGGAAGTCATGAACAATTTAATTTGAATCAGAATCCAGTTGAAAATGAAGTTAAGCAAGAAGTTGAGTTAACCCCTGCTAAAGAGAGTTGGATGAAAAAACATGGGTCAAAATTTCGTACTGCTATGTTTACCATCTTAGGACTAGCCGGCACCGCTTATGTAGCTGACAATAGTCTGTCGGAGGCTCGTGAAAACTATTTGAAGAATGACGAGGCTAAAGAGTTGAAGGATATGAAGGATATAAACAAGACATACCAGCAAGATCAGGAGCAGTCTTTGAAGGATCAGGTTAATAAGATCGATCAGGCTCAATAAGATTTTCAATAAAAACCCGTCGCTTTACAGCGGCGGGTTTTTTGTATTGAAGACTTTTTATCGGTTGTGCTATACTGTTGAGACTAGTATGGATGTTTTACGAAACCAATCAGAACTGGCCGGATATTTTGCCGATTGCCTGATCGATAATAAGTACGCTTCTGAAATTGATGAAGCCGGTGTTGAGGCAATCAGGCAAGAACTTGTTGAGCGCATTAACCGTGCGATTAGCCAAGTTGTTTTCGATAATCTGACCGATGATCAGCTCGAAGAGCTTGAAGGATTTTTGGAGGAAGGCGATGGTGCGGGTGCCAGCGACTTTTTAAGAACAGCAGTTCCGGATTTGCGCCGTTTGATCGTCGAGCGCTTAGTCGCTTTAAAAGAAGAACTTACTAATTAATTTATTATTACCCCTATGAGCTCAGAATACTCCTTTTTTGCGGAAGGTAATCGCAATGACCGTTCCCGATTTGAACGCCATCATCCAATGATCGCCGACGCCGCTTTAGGTGTATTTGAAAGCCCGGAAGACTTAACCTCAGCTATGGCTGAAATGTCCGAAGAATAAAAAAATGTAAGGGCAGGTTTGAAACCTGCCCTTACATTTTATTTATATTTTTTATTGAAGCCGTCCGCCTCCGGATCGGCTTCTATTTTTTTAAACAAAGGTTCGAGATTGGAGAGTTTTATGTTTTTTACTAAATCAGTCAGAGATTTATCGTCAGGCCAGGTATCAATTTTAATGCCAAGCATAGCCTCAAGCTTATCAGCCGTTGCCGGTGTTAGCGGTTTTAGTAAGATAGTCAAAGCTAGAGTAATTAATAGAGCGTTGGCTAGAATGGCCGCTTTTTTATTTTCATCGTCTTTAATTTTCCACGGTGCTTGCTCGGAGAGATATTTATTACCTTCGGCCGAAAGTTCTAAGATAGTTTCGGCGTAATCTCTAAAGCGGCATTGTTCAATCGCTTCTCGGGCCTTAACCAGTGTTTTATTGACCAAGGCTTGAGTCGCAGCATCGCTTTCGGGAATAGTCATACTTTCCGAAAGTTTGAGTGTGCGGAAAATAAAGTTGCCTAAGTTGGCAATCACTAAGTTATTGGTTTTAACAATAAAGTCGGACCAGGTAAAATCAGAGTCGGAGTTTTCCGGCATAATAAGACAGAGATAGAAACGGACGATATCAAGATCGAAGTCAGCCAGAATTTTTTTAGGATCAAGCGTAACTCCGAAGCTCTTAGAAAAGGCCTCGTTATTGAGCGTTAAGAATTGGTTGATGGCGGGGACGTCGGGTAAATTGAGCGTTTCATCGTAGGCGTAGAGCTGTCCGGGCCAGAAGAGACTGTGGAATACCAGGTTATCCTTACCGGCGAAATAATAATGTTTAGCAGCGCTATTGTGCCAGAATTCTTTCCAATCCTGTCCGCCTTCTTCGCTTTGTTTAATTGAGGCTGAGAGATAGCCGATAACCGCTTCAAACCAGACATAGAGACGCTTATGTTCGTGACCGGCTAAGAGTTTATCCGCGGAAATTCGGTCGGCGGGAATTTCTACGCCCCAGTCGATGTCACGAGTTACCGGACGGCCCTTTAAACCGTTCTCTAGCCAGCGCAAAGATTCATTGGCTACCCAAGGGCGCCAATTGGCTTGGCGCGTCTTAACAAAGGTTTGTAGGAAGGTCTCAAGTTTAGGCCAGTCAAAAAAATAGTGTTCGGTTTGTTTGACCGTTACCGGAGTTTTGGAAAGTTTGCTGATCGGATTAATCAATTCGCCTTGAGCGAGTAAGCGACCGCAGTTGTCACATTGGTCGGAGCGTGCCTGCGTATCCTTGCAATGCGGGCAGGTGCCTTCAACATAACGATCCGGCAAAAAGCGTTGTTCGTTTTCAGAATAGTATTGATCGGAAACTTCTTTGTAAAGAAAATCTTTTTCAATAAAGCTGACGAACATATCCTGAACAACTCGTTTGTGCGTCGGGTTGTCGGTACGGGTATATAAGTCGAAACTAATGCCGAGTTGTTCAAACAAAGCGGCGTGCTTAGGATGATATTCATCGACGATTTGAGCCGGCGTTAATCCGCGTTTATCCGCTTCGATTGTTGTTGGAGTGCCGTGACAATCGGAACCCGAAACCATTAAGACGGGATTGCCGGCAAAACGGTTGAAGCGCGCGAAAATATCGGCCGGAATTAAATAACCGGCTAAATGACCGAAATGAATGTCGCCGTTGACATAGGGCCAGGCAACACCGAT
>CAZSWO010000010.1:0-35109 GCA_964611115.1 uncultured Gammaproteobacteria bacterium | reverse complement strand
TTTTAGTTAATTTAATTGTTAATAATGCATTTATAATACTAAATGGTTACCATAAATTAATGATTCTGTCAAACCTAAATAAAAGAGCCTGCCATATTTCTATGACAGGCCTCAAATTTGTTTCTTATTTTATAAGGATCATTTTTTTCGTATCGATAAAATCGTCGGCGACAAGTTTATAGAAATAAACGCCGCTGGAAAAGTTACTGCCATTAAAAGAGACTTCGTGCTTTCCTGCATCCTTGGCTCCGTTTACTATTGTTTGCAGTTCTTTTCCGTTGGAATCATATACGGTAATTTTTACCATTGATTGTTTCGGAATCGAATACGTAATGACAGTAGAAGGATTAAAGGGGTTTGGGAAGTTTTGTTTCAGTTCAAAATTTTTTGGAATTTCTCCCTGCGGATCAATTCCTAAAGGATTGATTTCGTATCTGAAGATCGCTGCATTATTAGGAGAATCATATCGTACGCCGGTAGCGTATATATAGCGATCCGTAAAACAAACAGCTTCAAAAGAATAATATTCACTTGGCATAACAGAGAATTGACTCCAGTTGTTTGCATTGTTGGTCGTTTTATAAATACAACCGTGAATATTTCCTGAAAATGTCGCTATACTATAGCCTATATTATTTCTCAACATAAGGCCACGACAAATTGAATAATCAACCGGTTCAATTAGTGTCATCTGCCATGTTGTTCCGCGATCAGTCGTTACTACCGTAGCTGCCCGACCTTCGCCGCCATTAAGTCTGATGAATCCATTTGTTTTGTTATCAACACTGGTAACAGCGATGGGGCAATATCTACCTTCCCATTCACCTCCGATATTTTTTGTCCACAACGTATCGTACTGAGCAAAATCTGTAACAAGACAAAGTTCGCCATTCAAATTTACTGACATGTCGCGAATATCGGTACCATATCCTAGATACACGACCTCCCACGAAATACCGCCATCAATTGATTTAAGAACTTTACTTCTTGTTACTTGACCATAATAAAATCTTCCTGAATAGCCTATATACACTTCTGTATCACTTCGCAGTGATACTTTTGTTAGATTGGGTAACTCTTCTAACGGTACTGAGTATACAACCTGCCATGACTGCCCTCCGTTACTGGTCTTTATCACATTCCTTCCATTAACAGCATAGCCAGTTAAGTCGGACATTTCAAAATCATGGATAATCTGATTAAGATATACATTTTCCCATGTGTCACCGGAATTAGCTGTTCTCCAAATTCCCCCCGCTCCAGCAACCAAGCCGGTTTCTGAATCTATGAAAGTGATAACCTTTAATTGACCCAGATTATCGAGATTTACGATGGTTTGGGCTAACACGGAGATTGAAACGATACATACCAGCGCACATGCAATAATTATTTTTTTCATTGAATTTCCCCTTTCATTTGAGAATTTCTGCGTTTTTTATTGATTGTTAAAGAATTTTTAATTAACTTATGATTACCATATATATGATATTTTGTCAATATACTTGACTTTTCTCTAGCTTCCTTGGTATTATGTGGATATCTAAATAGCCCGCGCGGGCTGTTTTTTAAAACCATTATATGGACAAACTTATCAACTATCTCAAAGAGGCTTTTGCCGAAATGAGAAAAGTTACCTGGCCGACAAAAAAAGAAACCTATAACTATACGATCCTCGTCATCGGCGCAAGCTTGGCGATGGCCGTATTTTTAGGCGGTCTCGACTATTTGTTTAACTGGGCGATTGAACAAGCTCTTAACCGTTAAACGTATGGCAAAACAAACTCTTAACCAAGGCCGACGCTGGTATGTCATCCATACCTATTCCGGTTACGAAGAAAACGTTGCGGAAAATCTCCAGCAGCGCGTTGAGTCTATGGATATGGAAGATAAGATCTTCAATATTTTAGTTCCAAAAGAAAAAAAGATTAAGATCCATAATGGTAAACGTAAAGTTATCGAAGAAAAAATCTTTCCCGGCTACATTCTGGTTGAAATGATTGTAACCGACGATTCCTGGTACGCCGTTCGCAATACGCCGAACGTTACCGGTTTCATCGGCACAGGCAATATTCCGACGCCGGTTTCCGATGAAGAAATCAAAGACCTTCAAAAACGAATGGGTGTTGAGGAACCGAAATTCCAAATTGATGTTTCGGAAGGCTCCCCTGTTCGTATCGTTGACGGACCTTTCAAGAATCTTGAAGGAAAAGTCATCGAGGTTGATGATGCTAAAGGTAAAATCAAGGTGCTTCTTTCCATGTTCGGTCGTGAAACGCCGGTGGAACTTGATTTCTTGCAGATTAAGAAAATTTAAATTATATGGCCAAGAAAATTCTCACAGTTATCAAATTGCAGATTCGCGGCGGGCAAGCCAACCCGGCTCCTCCAGTCGGTCCGGCTTTAGGTCAGCACGGTTTGAACATCTCCGAGTTCTGCGCGAAGTTCAATGATGCTACTAAAGATAAGATGGGCGACGTCGTTCCGGTTGAAATTACCGTTTACGCCGACCGTACCTATACTTTTATTACCAAAACTCCGCCGGCTTCCGAATTGATTAAGAAGTTTGCGAAGATTGAAAAAGGTTCCGGTAAGCCTTTGACCGACAAGGTCGGCTCTATTACCGAAGCTCAGCTTAAGGAAATTGCCTTAGTTAAAATGCCTGATTTGAATGCTCGCGACATCGACGCCGCAGCTAAGATTATTGCCGGTACGGCTCGACAGATGGGCGTTACTATCAAAAAAGATTAATAATTATTAATTGTGGGAGTCCCCCTTCGCTAAAGCTACGGAGGACGTTATTACCACGACAAATATATGACTGAAAAAAAGATTGTTAAGAAGGCCGCCTCCGCTAAAGCTACGGCGAGCCAAAAGAAAAAAGTCACTTTTGACTTTGATCGTTCTAAATCTTACTCAATTGCTGAGGCGGTTGAGCTAGTAAAGAAATATTCAAAAACTAAGTTCGACGCTTCGGTTGAAGTTCACTTCCGTCTCGGTATCGATACGAAAAAGGGCGACCAGCAGATCCGTTCCGCTATTTCCCTACCGCACGGTACCGGAAAGTCAATCCGCATTGCGGCCTTTGTCTTACCGGAAAACGAAGCGAAAGCTAAGGAAGCCGGCGCCGATCTCGTTGGTGGCGAAGACTTGATTGCTGAAATTAAAAAGACCGAGAAGACTGATTTCCAGGTCGCGGTAGCCGAACCGGCTTTGATGAAAAACCTTGCTCAAATTGCTAAAGTTCTCGGAACCCGCGGTTTGATGCCTTCACCAAAAAATGAAACCGTTACGCCTAACGTCGCGCAAGCAATTGCCGAATTGAAGAAAGGTAAAATCAGTTTCAAGAACGATGATACGGCGAATGTTCACGTCAACATCGGCAAAGTTTCCTTCGATGCTGCTAAGCTCGCGGAAAACTTCGAAATGGTTGTTACGGCCATTAAAAAAGCTAAGCCATCCGGCTCAAAAGGAACCTACTTGAAGAACATTACGATTTGTTCAACGATGGGTCCGGGAGTCAAAGTTTCAGCCTAAGACATTTCTCTATATATAAAAAAGGACACTTGAAAAAGTGTCCTTTTAGTTTTGCTAATGAAACGTCAGCTCGCGCCGATTGGTTACAAAATATATATCGAAATTAAATTCACCCGACTGTAGATCTTCTTTGTTAAGTACATATATAGAGTCGCCATAGTGTGCTATTCCTTTTAAATTTCTCATACGAAGAGCATTGGCGTTAGTGTCCTCAAAAAAAATATTAAATCGTTTTTGAGCTGCCAGCTTTATAGACTCTATTACATACCAGCAATTATCTTCGGTCCAGTCAAACTTGATAGAGTCCTGATACTCGGGAGAATATCCAAGAGCCTCAACAAGTTTACCGATAATATTTTCATTTTCACACAACTGATAATCTTCCAACACGGCATCATCTGGTAGCATTACATCCTCAGAACTATGCACTATAAATATTCTCTTATCCATTGAAGCTCCCTCCTTTCATATATTCATATTACAAGTTTGCAAATACTTCAGTTAATTTTTCCAGGTTTTATCCTTTATCTATTTCGTAAACAAATTTGGAGTTTCTTTTATCTTTTTAATAAGACAATGTATAGCCACAGCTGAAACAGTGGACCAAATAAATAAAAAGCTTAATACGGTCAGAATTGGCCATATATCTTCTTTTATAAGTACTTTTTCCACAACCATAACTATTCCGAGTAATATTAATAGTGGCATCTCATTAAAATCAGAATCCAAATGTCCATCTAAAAATGAGTAGTCTTTGTTTTTAAAATACCGCATCGTTTTAGTATCGAAGAATACCGACTCAACAAATACAATCATCATACATATACACCATATAACCACCAAGCCACGAGATCCAACTTCTATTGGAAACATAGCTGAGAGAATTAATACTATCGCTGAAATTATGAGCTGAACTATTAGGAGCGTTCTCCTAAAGTATATTGCCCTAACTGGGTGTAGTAGTTTATTTTCCATTTTTATTATTATTTTAATGTGCTTGAAATTTCTTTAATTAAAACTACCATATTATCTTTCTGGTCTTTTGTCAAATCTTTGACTATTTAGTCTCATAACGCTACATTTACTATATACTAAATCTATGGAAACACCGCGAACTAATGATGTGCTTTCTTGGGACGAATGCTTTATGCGTATCGCTCAAGTCATTGCTCAACGATCAAAAGATCCATCAACCCAAGCCGGCGCCGTTCTCGTTACACCGGATAACATTGTCGTTGGTCTCGGCTATAACGGTTGGCCGCGCGGCATTAATGTCGACAAACTTCCTTGGGAACGAGAAGGGAAACTTTCAGAAACTAAATACGCCTACGTTGTTCACGGCGAAGAAAATGCTATTTATAATGCAAACGGTTCAACCAAAGATTGCATAATGTACTGCACACTTTTTCCTTGCAACGAATGCGCTAAAACAATTATCCAAAACGGCATTAAAGAAGTCGTCTTCGAAAGCGATAAGTATCATGATCAAGAGGCCTGGATCGCTTCGCGCCGAATGTTTGATTTAGCCGGCGTCAAATGCCGCCAGTACAATTGTAAAGAATAGCTATGGAAAATAAAAAGCGCCAAATCATTATCGAAGATAATTTGAATCCGGAAGATAACGCGATGTTGCAAGCGCTCTATTCACGAAGCGCGGCGTCCGTCACCGAACATCTAGAAAAAGTTAGGAAGAGCGGTTCGGGAAAATTCATGGAAAATTTTTATGTCGGTTACGGTCACGGTTCTATCGGCGATTGCGGTTCAACCACTATTTTTATTGAGAATGTTTCAATTCTAGCCGCAAAAGCGGTTCAGGACTGGAGACTGTATAACGGCCAAGAAACGAGCACCCGTTATATTGATATGGCCAAACAACCGATACATGATCCCCTTAATTGCGAGGCTTCGAAACAAATTATCAATGATTGGATGGACTTTTATATTTCTTCTCAAGAAAAAGTAAAGGAGCATTTGCGGGCGACTCATCCAATCCGGGAGGGCGAAGAAGAAAAAATTTATGAGAGAGCCGTTAACGCTCGAGTCTTTGATATTCTTCGAGCCTTTCTACCTTCCGGAATTGCGACGCAGTTAAGCTGGCATACAAATCTTAGACAAGCGGCCGATAGATTGGCTCTACTTCGCCATCACCCACTCCAAGAGATTAAAGATATTGCCGAAGAAATTTTACAACAATTAAAAACAAAATATCCTTCAAGTTTTAGCCATAAGATCTATGACGCACAAGAAGAATATCGAGAGATGACGACCAAAGATTATTCTTATTATGTTAATCCCGACTCCCCTGCTTTCAATTTTAAAACTAATATTAATGCGGCCGATCTTAAAGCTTTTGATAAAGCCTTAAGCGAACGTCCAATTAAAACCAACCTGCCTTCATTTTTAGAAGAACTTGGCGGCTGCTGGATTGATTATTTAATCGATTTCGGTTCTTCCCGCGATTTACAGCGTCATCGCAGCGGAGTTTTTAGAATGCCGCTCGCGACGACTCAATTCGGATTCAATCAATGGTACTTAGATCAATTACCGGAAGAATTACGAGCGCAGGCCGGCGAATTAATTAAAAAGCAAAGCGAACGCATAGAACAGCTTCCAACAACTCCGGAAACAAAACAGTATTACGTTTCCCTCGGTTACAATGTTTCCTGCCGAACTTATTTCGGATTGCCCGCACTTATTTATTTAATTGAGTTGCGCTCCGATACAACGGTTCATCCGACGATTCGACCGATTATGCATAAAATTCATCACGAATTAAAAGCTCATTTCCCTGAACTGACACTTCATACGAATTTAGCCGAAAGCGATTGGGATATTCGCCGCGGCAAACAAACCATTGAACAAAAATAATATGATTATCATCGGACTGGTTGCTGAAATGGCCGGCGGAAAAACCACCGCTGCTGAATATTTAATAAAAAAGTACGGCGCCGCCGGATACGGCTTCGGTATTATAATGCGCGATTTAACCAATCGCTTGCATATGGCGCCTAGCCGCGAAAACCTAAGCTATCTTTCTTTAGCGATCCGAAAGCAATTTGGACAAGATGTTTTAGCCAATGCAATGGCCGAAGATATTAAGGAAGACAAAGAGCATGCAATAGTTGTCGTTGAAAGTATTCGTCGCGAAGAAGATATTAAGTTTTTACGAGAATTAAACGGCTTTCACCTCATCAGCGTTAAGGCCGACATGAAAACCCGTTACGAACGATTAATTAAACGCCGAGAAAAAGAAGACGATGCGACTAAAACCTATGAGCAATTTGTTAAAGATCATGAGCTTGATACGGAATTAAGTATCGTTCCCCTGCTCGATAAAGCCGAGTTCATTATCGACAACAACGGATCACTTGAAGAATTTCATGCCAAGCTTGACGAGATAATTCAAAAACTATAAGGTATAGCCAACTAAAAAAGCACATATGAAAACTGAAAAAGGCATTTTCATCGTCATTGACGGCACTGACGGCTCTGGTAAAAAAACACAGACCGAATTGCTAGTTAACAGACTCAAAGAGGAACATATTCCCGTCAAGCCGGTCAGTTTTCCTAACTATGGTAAACCGGCTGCGGCATTAATTGAATTATATTTAAACGGAGCTTTCGGCACTGATGAACGAGCCGTTGACCCCTACGTTGTTTCAACTTTTTACGCCGCTGATCGTTTTGCCGAGAAACATTCAATCCAACAAGCACTTGATAACGGTGAAGTTGTTGTTGCTGACCGCTACGTAACGGCCAATATGGCTCATCAAGGCGGAAAGTTTCATAGCGACGAAGAACGCACCGCATATTTTAAATGGCTTTATGATTTTGAATATGAAAAAGGTAAAATCCCGAAACCTGATTTGAATATTATTCTCTATGTTCCGGCTGAAATCAATATCGCTTTAATTGAAAACCGCGGCAATAAAAAGGACATTCACGAAAATAACCCGGAACATTTAAAGCGCGCCGACCAAACCTATCGTGAAATTGCCAAACTTTTCCCTGACATTCAATTAATCGAATGCTGTGAAAACGGAGCAATCCTCCCCCGAGAGAAAATTCATGAATTGATTTGGAAACGAGTCAAACCATTACTTAAAAATCCGACCTAGTCGGATTTTTTAATATAAAAAAGCGCCCGTCATCTTAGTTAAAAGATAACGGGCTGGCGGAGCTAGGTTCTTATCCTTGATTCAGCTTGGCGGAATCAAATTACCCTTTTAAGGATTCTTTATTGGAATCCAACTCTGGCCGCTTTAGGTTTTCCAAGAGTTTTATCGATCATCTGTTGAACAAATGGTCTGACAAAATCTTGAACTTCTTCAAAAGAAAGATTTAACTTTTTTGCAATATTTTGTAAATCTCTTTTTGAATTGTCGCAAAGAGTAAATCCCCTTTGCTCTAACAAATAGCCGAAACCTGCTTTGGCTATTTTTAATTCTTTTTTTAAAATCTTGTTCTCTTCTACAGGATCCATTTAGATATTCCTTTCGAAAAATGACTGCGCACCTCGCAGCATAGGTCTATAATTTTTTATAGCAAATATACTATATCATAAATAATTAAAATTGTCAATAAGATATAAAATAACTAGGAAAACATGCTATTATAAAAACATGTATGACGTAATTATCGGTCTAGAAATCCACGCCGGCCTAAAGACCAAATCCAAAATGTTCTGCTCCTGCCCGAATGATAATTCGAGCGAGCCGAATCTAAATACCTGCCCGATTTGCTTAGGCCACCCCGGAACCTTGCCGGTTGCCAATAAGCGCGCCATCGAAGAAACTGTTTTATTAGGTTTGGCGCTCGGCTGCAGTATTAATCAACATTCCAAGTTTGATCGCAAGAACTATTATTATCCGGACCTGCCAAAGGGTTATCAGATCTCTCAATTTGATATCCCCTTTTGCGTTGGCGGCCAGCTTGAAGTTAATGGAAAAAAAATTGATATTACGCGAATTCATCTTGAAGAAGACACGGGACGATTATCGCATCCGCCTTTCTCCGATGAAACTTTGGTTGATTTTAATCGTGCCGGCACTCCCCTCATCGAACTCGTCACCGAACCGGTTATTCGCGACAGCGCGACCGCCAAAGCCTTTGGTCAGCGCTATCAGCAAGTCTTGCGCTATTTGAATATTTCGAACGCCGATATGGAAAAAGGCGAAATGCGTTGCGAGGCCAATATTAGTTTGCAGACAAAAGGTTCATGGAAGTATAAAAATGGACACATTATTCCTACCGGAAAAAATAAACTTAATCAGAAAGTTGAATTAAAAAATATCAACTCCTTCCGCGCGATGGAAAAAGCTATCGAATTTGAAATCAAACGCCAAACAAAGGTTCTCGATGAAGGCGGTTCAATACCTTCGGAAACTCGCGGCTGGAACGAAGATAAGGGCGAAACGGTCCGCCAGCGCGTTAAAGAAAGTTCGGCCGATTATCGCTACTTCCCTGACCCGGATTTGCCTCCAATAGCGATCGACGCCGCCTGGCTCAAAGAAATAAAGTCACGCATGGTTGAACTGCCTTGGAAGGCGGAAAATCGCTTGCGCAGCGAATACGGTTTATCGGATTACGATGCCTCCTTACTCGCAGGCGATAAAAAACTGTCCGCTTATTTCGAAGCTGTTGTATCAGAGATGCAGGCCTGGCTCAAGTCAGAGAAAGATTCTTGGGAGCGTCAAGATAAAACCTTAGCAAAATTAGCCTCAAATTGGATCTCTAATGAGCTCTTAAAGAAATTGAACGAAGGTAACCAAAACATTGATGATTTAAAAATTAGCGCCGAAAACTTTGGCGAGTTTATCCTAATGATCCATCAAGGTAAAATGAACTCGAGCGCCGCGCAAACGATTTTTGCCGAGATGATGAAGACCGGCGGCGAACCCGATGCGATTATGCAAAAGCTCGGTCTCGCCATTGTTGACGATGAAGATGTCTTAGTTGAAGCTATAAAAAAAATAATTAAAGCGAAACCGGACCAAGTTGCTGAATATAAAAAAGGCAAAACGACCGTCATTCAATTCTTTATTGGACAAGTAATGGCCGCAACCAAAGGTGCCGCTAATCCCGCAACTGTTAAATTATTATTAGAAAAATACTTAATAGAATAATATGAATATTGCTATCTTTGATTTAAAGCCTTGGGAGAAGAAAATGTTTGACGTCGCTCTCAAGGGACATAAAATTACTTATTTCACTTCCGAAATCGACAAAACCGATGTCACTAAGTTTAAAAATGCTGAAATTATTTCCTGCTTTGTTAATTCTCAGATGAACAAAAATCTAATTTCTTCCTTAACAAATTTAAAGTTTATCGCGACTCGTTCAACCGGTTATGACCATATTGATATCCAGGAAGCGAATAAGAATAAGATTAAAATTGCCAATATTCCAACCTACGGAGAAAATACTGTCGCCGAACATGCTTTCGCTCTAATTCTTACCTTATCTCGCAATGTCCAAAAAGCGTACGAACGGACGAAGAAAAATGACTTCTCAATCGAAGGTTTAATGGGTTTTGACCTCGAAGGCAAAACGCTCGGCGTAATCGGTTGCGGACATATCGGCAAGCATATGGTTCGAATTGCCAAAGGCTTCGGGATGAAGGTATTAATTTTTGATAAAGACTCAAAAACCACTCTTAAGGAATTGCTTTCAAATTCAGATATTATTTCTTTGCATTTACCGGCCTGCAAAGCAACCCACCACATAATAAATTCAAAGAATATTAAACAAATTAAAAAAGGCGCCCTGTTAATTAATACAGCGCGCGGATCTTTAATCGATACGAAAGCGTTACTTCAAGCACTTGATAAAGGTATTCTAGCCGGCGCCGGTCTCGATGTTCTAGAAGATGAAGAATTGCTGAGCGAAGAACATCACCTTGCCCATCGGCATTCGAATAACAAAAAATTCGTTTCTCTCAAAAAGGATCATAAACTCTTGGCCAAAGATAATGTCATCTACACCCCGCACATGGCATTTTACAGTCATGAAGCGGTTGATCGGATTACGAAAACGACAATTGATAATATCCTAGCTTTTCTTAAAAAGAAACCGATCAATCTTGTTTAGGTCTTTAGTCTCAAACCACATTATTTCTCTGCCCTGCTTCTCCCATCTTCGAAACCAAGTCATCTGACGTTTGGCAAATTGTCCGATCGCAATTGAAAGCTTTCCGATCATTTCTTCTTTGGAAAGCTTTTTTTGTAAATACTGAGCAACAAATTTGTATTCCAAACCAAAACTCTCGAGTCTTTCCCAGCTCAACCCTTCTTTATGCAAGCGTTCAACTTCTGTTATTAAATTGTCATTCCCCGGCTTGACCGGGGAATCTATTCGATCAATAAGCCTCTGTTTAATTCTTTTCCTCAGCGTCTCCATCCCGACCTCTAAACCAATCACTATAAAATCATAGGGTGGTTTTTTTATTCGAGGTTTCGTTTCATGAATCTTCCCACTAGCTTTTAATAATTCTAAGTATCGAATCAATCGCCTCTTATTATTTTTTTCTGAGTTATTTAGTCTATCAAAAAATGCCTTATCTTGTTTAATTACAAGAGCTTGAATGTCTTTTAAATCTTTCTCCTCAGTGCCCTCAGTGCTTTCAGTTTTCTCAGTGGTTCTGGAGCCTAGTATATACCCATCAACCACCGCCTGCAGATAGAGGCCAGAGCCTCCGACGATTATAGGCAATTTACCCCTCTTTAAAACGTCCAAAATGGCCCTCTGAGCCGCTTTTTGGTACTGAAAGAGGTTATATTGCTCCTTTGGGTCAGCAACGTCTATAAGGTGATATTTTACTGCCATTTTACCGGTTCCATACTCGGCTAGGTCCTTGCCCGACCCGATATCCATTCCCTTATAAACCTGCCGAGAATCAGCCGAAATAATCTCACCCTTATGAGCGCGCGCCAACTCAACCGCCAGTTTAGTTTTGCCGGAAGCGGTCGGGCCGATAATAACGAGGATTGTAGGATTCTTTTTCATGAACCCATTGTACGTTGTTTTTAGAAAATAAAAAAGCCCTGCAGATTCGCAAGGCTAGATATCACTCCCCTTTTTCCCTGTAATAGGAAATTTTTTCTCATTCATAGTGATCGTCACTCTTTCAAGTAGGACATTGTATTCTATTAGTATCGAACCGCCCACGACATTCCATTCTTCATAAGGGAAAATGCCGCTTGCAACGATATACATCGTACCCTCATAAACTATGTCAGGTCGAATAAGATTACGCTCCGACATTGAGGGCATATGTATATTGTGAGAAGTTTGTCCGCTGAAAGAATAGAAAAAATCATAAGCTCCAAAGGGGCCATCAAAGTAAAGAAGAATAAGTGTATCATCAGTAAGGATGTACAACTCATTCTCTCCTTTTTCACTGGCTCCACTGATTGAAATTTTCTTCTCATTGTCAGGTTGAAGAACTCCCTCAAGCGTGCGTATGCCGTCTTCCGTTATATCGGAATGCGCGATAAATACAGTTTGAGATGAAACCTGCTGAGCAGTAACGAGAATATAAAATGAAATTATAATGAACAGTATTTTCTTCACGATCCACCTCCGGGATTTAGTTAGCTTGAACCTTACTCTTGCTTTAAATATTCGTCAAGAAAAGAAAAAATAGACCAGATGGTCTATTTTTGTTCTCGAAGTTCTTCAAGCAATTGCTTCTGTTTCCTATTCAAATCCGTCGGGGTTTTGACAATTACTTCTACCAAATGATCCCCGCGTCCCCGACCTCTTAACTTAGGCACGCCCTTATCTTTCAACATAAACACTTTGCCTGACTGCGTACCTTCAGGAATCTTTAGCGTTACCGGACCGTCAACAGTTTCGATATCGATCTTAGTTCCGAGCGCGGCGTCCGGAAAACTGATTTCTATCTTCGAAATAATATCGTCGCCCTGACGATTGAAGCGTTTATCGGCAATCACATGAACTTTAATATAAAGATCACCGCTCTGCGCGCCCTTCTCCCCTGCTTCGCCTTGTCCGCTCATGCGAATCATTTCTCCGTTTGAAATTCCGCCGGGAACTTTTATCTTCATCGTAACGGTTTCGCGCGTCTGTCCGGAACCGTTGCAGGTCTTACATGGTTTTGAAATAATTTTTCCTTCGCCGTGACACTGCGGACAGGCGGTTTGCATCTGAACTCGTCCAAACATCGTTTGCTGAACCTGATTAACGCGACCTTGCCCATTACAGGTTTTACAAGTTTCAGGATGTGAGCCTGCTTCGGCGCCCGAGCCGCTACAACTCTTACAAGAAATTAATTTCGCAAAACTAATTTCTTTTTCAACGCCGAAGACGGCCTCCATAAATGGAATCGTAATTCCGACTTCAAGATCGGCACCGCGCTGCGAACGTTTTTGTTTTCCTCCTCCGAAACCGAACATATCGCCGAAACCGCCGAATAAATCACCAAGATCGTCCATGTTAATATTAAATCCGCCCTGTCCCCCGAAACCTTCAAAACCGCCGTAACCTCCGCCGCCAGCTTGATTCGAATACGCCGAACCGAAGCGGTCGTATTGCGACCGCTTGTCCTTATTGCCTAAGACTTGATAGGCTTCGTTAATTTCCTTGAACTTTGCTTCATCGCCGCCGCCTTTATCAGGATGATGTTGATGAGCTTTCTTCCGGAAAGCCTTCTTAATTTCTTCTTCCGTCGCCGTCTTAGCAACTCCTAAAATTTCGTAATAATCTTTAGACATTAATCTTGTGCCTTAAATCCAATCTCTCCTTCAACCGGTTTTGATTCTTCAATCGCGCCGAATGACTTTTCGTAGAGCTTTAAGTTTTCTTGCATCGCCATAACAATACTCTTGAAATGACTCGGCGTCGTTACAATTTTTGCGGTAATCCGACCGGACGGAGGCATAACGTTTCCGAAGCTAATTCTAAACTCTTCTTTGTTGTGAACGATGTGCGCCCAGTTCGAGTATTCGCCTCCGCCCGGAATCGGGTCAGAGATTTGAATTTGCTGCGGTTGTTGTTCGTTTGGCATAAAGTTTTTTTGTTCACCTCACCCGCCCTATCGGGCACCCTCCCCGCATGCATGCGGGGAGGGATGGGGAGAGGTGAATTAATTAATTATTTTTTCTCTTCAAACTCACCTTCTACCGGCTCATCTTTCTTTGGTTCCTCTTGGCCCGCCGAAGCGTCAGCGGAGGCGGCTGGTTGTTCAGCGGCAGCAGCTTGATACATCGCGGCACCAATCTTCTGCGCGACAACATTCAACTCTTCCATCGCTTTTTTAATATCATCGTACTTATCCGTATCTTTGACATCCTTCAAAGACTTTAACTTCGTTTCAAGTTCGGTTTTATCTTCCGGCTTCATCTTATCGCCCGATTCACTCAAAAGTTTATCGGTTTGGAAGACGACGGCATCAGCCTGGTTCTTCACATCGGCTGACTCTTTCTTCTTCTTATCTTCCTCGGCGTGAAGCTCGGCTTCTTTTTGCATCTTCTCAACTTCTTCCTTGCTCAAGCCGGATGAAGCGGTAATCGTAATATGCTGTTGTTTACCCGAAGCTTTGTCAGTCGCCTTAACGTTAAGAATACCATTGGCATCAAGGTCGAAACTTACCTCAACTTGGGGAATGCCGCGCGGCGCCGGTGGAATTCCATCGAGAATAAAACGTCCGAGGCTCTTATTGTCCGACGCCATCGGTCGTTCACCCTGTACGACATGAATTTCAACCGAGGTTTGCGAATCAGCCGCGGTTGAGAAAATCTGGGACTTCGAAGTCGGGATCGTTGTATTTCGTTCGATTAAGGGAGTCGCGACGCCGCCCAGGGTTTCAATACCGAGCGTCAAAGGCGTAACATCGAGCAAGAGAACATCATGAACATCACCTTGCATAATACCGGCCTGAACCGCCGCACCCATAGCGACAACTTCGTCCGGATTAACCGTCAAGTTCGGTTCTTTGCCGAAGAATGATTTTACTTTCTCTTTTACCAACGGCATACGGGTCATACCGCCGACTAAGATAATTTCCTGTAAATCATTAATCGTTAAACCGGCGTCAACCAAGGCTTTCTTGCACGGCTCAATTGTTTGTTCAACTAAATCGCCGACCAAAGCTTCGAGCTTGGCACGCGATAATTTCATAACTAAATGCTTCGGACCGTTTTGATCGCTCGTAATAAAGGGCTGATTGATTTCGGTTTCCGTTACGGTTGATAATTCAATCTTGGCTTTTTCGGCCGCTTCTTTAATACGTTGCAATGACAAAGAATCTTTTGACAAATCAACGCCCTGATCTTTCTTAAATTCATCAATAATCCAGGTTACTAAACGTTGATCGAAGTCTTCACCGCCCAAATGCGTATCGCCGTTGGTCGCCTTTACTTCAACCGTGTCTTCAGAGATTTCCAAAATAGAAACGTCGAAGGTTCCGCCGCCTAGGTCGTAAACGGCAATCTTTTGGCCTTTCTTTTTATCAAAGCCGTAGGCTAAGGCCGCCGCGGTCGGTTCGTTAATAATACGTTTAACATCAAGACCGGCAATTTTACCGGCGTCTTTAGTCGCTTGGCGCTGCGCATCGTCGAAGTAAGCCGGCACCGTAATAATCGCTTCAGTAATCTTTTCACCGAGCTTGGCTTCAGCATCCGCCTTTAACTTAGAAAGAATCATCGCGGAAACTTCCTGCGGCGTATATTCCTTATCTTGAATAACTACTTTAACGCCATCAGCCGATTTAACAATTTTATAAGGCATGTTCTTTAAATCGCGCTGAACTTCGGCGTCGTCGAAACGACGTCCAATCAAACGCTTAACCGCGAAAATAGTGTTTTCCGGATTAGTAACGGCTTGTCGTTTAGCGGTTAAACCGACTAAACGTTCACCCGTTTTAGAAACGGCAACAATCGACGGAGTCGTCCGATTGCCTTCGATATTTTCAATGATTTTAGGCTGACCACCCTCCATGATAGCCATGGCGGAGTTGGTTGTTCCTAAATCGATTCCTAGAATTTTTGGCATATGTTATTTGTTAGTTTCAATTTTAATCTTATTCGGCTTGGCTTCCGGAGCCTTTGGAATAGTGATTTTTAGAATTCCGTCTTCGGACTTAGCTTTTGCTTCGTTGCCCATGCAATGGGTCGGCAGTTGAATCGAACGGTAAAAGGAGCCGCGGCGGATCTCTTTGCGATAATAATTTTTTTCATCAATCTCGCTCGTCTTTTCCGCTTCGCCCTTGATCGACAAAACGTCGTTTTCAATCGCGATATCGACTTTCTCCGGATCAATGCCGGCTAACTGAGTCTCGACAATGACATTGTCTTTGTCTTCATACATATCGATAGCCGGAATACTCGACATATCTTCAAAGGGCTCGAGCATCGGCATCCATTTGATTAGTGATGTCATATGATTAGAATTTTTAATTTTTAATTTTGTAAACTGCGACGCGCGCAGGAATTAATACTTTGTCATGTAACATATATCCGCCCTTTAATTCTTCCGCCACCATATCTTCTTGGGCTTTATCTTCCGTATCTCTCGTTTCTACCGCTTCCATCGTATTGTGATCAAACTTTTGGCCGGCGGCGCTGATCTCTTTAACTCCGTTATCTTCAAGCGTTTTTTTAAATTGTTGAATAACGTGTTCAAGTCCGACTCGCCAATTGGCGTCGCCGTTCGGCGGATAATGGATAAGCGTCAGTTTTAAATTATCAAAGGTGGGAATCAAACGCAGGATCAAAGCTTCATTGGCGAAGAGCGATAATTCGCCGCGTTCTTTAGCCGTCTGCTTTAAAAGATTCTGATAGTCGGCCAAAGCGAGTTTATATTTATGTTCAAACTCATTGCTTTGTTCTTCCCAATTGATATCAGGGCTTTGTTCATCAATCTTTTTGGACATATATTATTTTTTTGATAATTCGTTAATCAAGAAATCGATCCTGGCTTTATTAAGCGCATAATCCATCCGCACCGGACCAATCAAGCCGATTAATCCGACTCGATCTTTCGCCTTATAACGGCTCATAATCGTTCCGGAAAAAATTCCGAAGGGGCTGTCGCGTCCGATCATGATTTTTGGTTCGAAATCAATTGAATCAAAAACATCGCCGACAATATCGTCAATACGATCCATGATTGAAGAGATATCATACATCAGCTGCGGTTGGTTGAATTCCGGTTGCTGCAGTAAATTCGAAATTCCTGTGTAATAGACATTGTGTTTATGAAATGCCCAAACGACGGCGAGCCCGGACATAGCGGCCAATTGTTTAGCCGAGGCCTTAGCCTTTATTTCATCTTCGGGATCAGCAATCGCGAGATTGTCGCTGTCTTCCTTTGAAAGCTCGGATTTCCCTAATTCCTTTACATATTGTTCATAGGCTCGATCGGTCGGAATTCGGCCGGCGGAGGTATGGGGTTGGACAATCCAACCGTCTTCCTCAAGCTCGGCCATATCATTGCGAACCGTCGCCGAGGAGACCGGCATGTGGTACTTTTCCACAATCGTTGAAGAAGCCACCGGACAGCCCGTAGCAATATGCTCTTTTATAATTATCTCTAATATTAGCCTCTTTCTTTCTTCCATATAAAAACAATAGCTTAATATATGGCTATTGTATCATTGTTAGCAATCGAACGTCAAGAGTGCTAAAAATTATATGTAGGTATTGACAAAACATAGTTTTTATGATATTTTCAAATTAACTCGAAAACCGAACGCGAGTCTAAATATAGGAGTAGGAAGACTAAAAGTTCATTAACAATGAAAAACAAATTAGAATTTATCGCAGAGAACCAAGGTTCTCTAATATCATCTTTTGACGCAAAGGCCTCAAAGAAAGATCTTTCCGCAGTTGGAGGATATAATCTGGAAGGCAGCATTAACTCAAATGAATATTTAAAAATAACAAGAAATATTCAAAACTTCAGCATTGACTGGCGCGCCTACAAAGAAGATGATACAAAAATTGTTGTCCAGAAAAATCTCCTTGAAAACATTCTAAAAAAGAACAGTGATTTCTTCTTTTTTAGAAACGTAGCTCCGAATGGATCAACATATATTAAGGCTCCTCAATCATTAATGATTGCATTTGATGGTTTTACTATAGGTCAAATTATATTTTCATTAGTAGGCTGCTTTATCATATTCTTCATGCTTGTTTCTCCGCTTTTAGTAACATCAGGTAGAGGTGCCGCAACTCTCAGCGGTTTGTCAACTTTAACTCTCTTTTTAATAGCATTCATTTGCTTGACTAAAAACAGGACTCACTGGAGAGAGAGAATAATGACACATCCTCAATCTGCCTTCATGGGCCAATATGGATCATCTTCCAGCACAGAGAAAAAAGCGGACCAAGTTGAGCTAAGGGTGTCCCCTCAACTGCACGGCTCATCGCTTTGCTCATTATACGAAGAGATGCTAAGACATCTGCCTACTTTAACCAAGAACCAAACCGGTTTAAAAATAGGTTGGATGTGCCAAAGATATGGAAGACTCAGCGCTACAATGAATACAAAAATAAAAGCCATTATTGTTGAAATTTATGCCGGCTATATAATCCCTTTTATAGAAACCGAGAACTCATATATTTTCTATTTCCCAAAAGGAGAGGCCTGGGAGAAATTATATAAGGATAATGATTTTAGCAAAGATCTGAGCAATTATGAAAAAGAAACCATTTTAACAATTTTTAAATCCGAAGGCGCTAAACTTTTTTTAGCAACTGAAGAAAAATGAACGATTTTCACCTTGCCCCTATTAATTTTTAATGGGGGCTTTTTTATACTCCCCAAAATACCACTGTATGAATTCTCGTGCGATTGGGGTTCCGGAAAGATCGCCGCCCTTACCTTCTTCTACTAAAACCGTGATAACAATTTCGGGATCATTATAAGGCGCAAAGCCGGTGAACCAACCATGCGGATCTTTTTTTGAAGACCACTGCGCCGTTCCCGTTTTACCGGCCGCCTCGACCGGCAATGAACTCATGCTGCGCGCCGATCCTGAGGTTACGGTTTGGCGCATTCCTTCGCGGATAATTTCAATATTAGCCTGACTTAATATATCTTTAGCAATAACAACCGGTTCGATTTTTCTTACTGAATTACCATTCGGATCGGTTAATTCTTTAACAAGATGCGGGCGATACATCGTCCCGCCGTTGGCAAAAAACATTGTATAGGCGGCGACCTGCAAGGGCGTAACAATTAAATCACCTTGTCCGATAGCGATATGATAGGTATCACCGACATACCAACGTTCTTTTTTAACAGCTTCTTTCCATTCTTTGCTCGGCACAAAACCGACGCCTTCGTTCGGCAAGTCAATGCCTAAACGCGTTCCGAGGAGAAACTTTTTAAAATAAGAAACAATTGTATCAACGCCGAGGCCGGTAAAATTTTCATAACCGCCGCCGATATAATAGAAGAACGTATTGACCGATTCGGCAATCGCTTTACGAACATCGGTAACGCCGTGTCCCCCGCCCTTCCAATCCGGGAAGCTCCATTGTCCGACGCGCAAACCGCCCGTACTTAAGAAGGTTGTGAACTGCGTTATAATATTTTCCTCAAGCGCGGCTCCGGCGACTACCGGCTTAATTGTCGAACCGGAAGGATACTCGCCCGACACGGCTCGGCTAAAGAGCGGCAGATCCGGCGAATCCGCTAATTTAGAATAATCTTCCTTGCTTATACCTTTAGCAAATAAATTATTATCGTAGGCCGGCAAACTAATCATTGAAATAACTTCGCCATTACGCGGATCCATAACAACCGCCGCGGCACGCTTCAGCCCCGCCTTCGGTAAATAGGTCGCCATAATCGCTTCGAGTTTGGCTTGGGCGACTGCGTCAATCGATAATATTAAATTAGATCCGGGGATAGCCAGAGTTTCGCTAACGATCTTTTTTTCTTTACCGAGCGCATCAACCTCAACCTGCTTAATACCCGGCGTACCGCGCAACTCATTCTCCCATGATTTTTCCAAACCGGCTTTACCGATGTAATCAATCGGCGAATACTCGCTGCGGTTTGCGGCTAGTTCTTCCGGGTTTATTTTTCCGCTGTAGCCGAGAAGATGAGAAAATGACAAGGCCGGTAATTCATAACTGCGTCGGCTCGCGTTCGATAATACAAAACCGGGCATTTCGCCTGATTCCAATTTTATCTTAATCGCTTTTTCGTAATCAATGTTATCGGCAATGAAAAAAGGCTGATAGAATTCAAGTTGAGATGCATCTAACTTTTTAACCGATTCTTTAACCTCGTTTGCATCAAAGCGTCCGGTTAAACCGGCCAATGAATCAATCAAGGCGTCGCGCGTCGCTTCGTCCTTCGGTAAATCAGCCGGAATACAGTAAAGTAAGAAGTTAGCGACGTTATGGACCAAAGGCGTATTATTGCGGTCATACACAATACCGCGGTTGGCTTGAATCCGTTCTAAGCGCAGGCGATTTCCGTTAGCGATATCGCGATAGTATTCGCCCTTAACAACCTGCAACCAACCCAGACGTCCCAAGAGAATAAGAACAAAGCAAACACAGGCCAATTTAAGCGCTGCAACAAAGGAAGCGCCTAAGCGGTTACCGACGGTTTCCTCGCCTCGCTCCGTTGGCGTATACGCACCTTCAACCCAGTCGCGGCGAAACTTACCGGCAAAATTTCCGTCCTTAAATGATCCTTCTTGAATTGTAAAGGGATCAGCTCCGATTAATTTTTTGTGTCGTCGAGAATTCATACGCTAATATTTTGACGATAAGAAAACCGGTCGTAAACGTCTGGTAGCAAGATTAAAGATATAGAACATCGCCAGCGCGATTACTCCGTTGCAGGCCAGTGAAATGCCAAAGGCCTTAAGCAAATCAAGCCCAGGCAATAATTCTACTCCTGACCAATAATCAAATAATAAAAAGATCAGATCATAGAGGGCCGTAGCCGCAAGTACGCTTATAAACAACGAATACACCGAGCGGTTCGTTACAACTTTTTCAAACAGGAAAAATACCAGTAATAAGACAAGAAATAAAGCGATTAGATGACTTCCGAAAAATCGGAATGAGAAAAGCTCTAGTATCAAACCTCCGCCCAAAGCCCACCAGGCCGCTACGCGAACATTAGTCAACAAGGAAGCAAAGACAATTCCGAGCACAACAATATGCAAGGAATGAAAACCGTAGGGCAATGAACCAACAAATACTACATCAACAAGCCCCGCGAAGATAATTGCAATAGCCTGTGCGAGAAATGTCTTTTTCATACTATTGCTTTACAATTGCAACAAAGCGCAGGGTATCGACGTCGGTCGCCGGCTCAACTATCGCCTGCTGCCACAACTCATTGCCTTCTTTAATAACTCGGCTAACCGAACCCACTAATAAACCCGGCGGCATTCCCGCCTCTAATCCGGAGCTGACAATAACATCATTTTCATTAACAGTTCGAGTTTGAGGAATTAATTCAATAATAACGCTGAGTCCTAGATCGCCGTGCGCCATTCCAAGCGTTGCTCCCTGTCCGGCGACGGTCACCGCAATACGGCAATCGGAACTATACATAAAACAAACTTCGGAAATATTATTTTTAACCGCAGTAATTTTACCAACTAAAACACCTTCTGAGCTGACAATCGGCATCCCAACGGCGATTCCTTGATCGGAGCCTTGATTCAATGTTGCAGTTTCACGATTCTGCCAACTATCGCCGGCGACGCCGCGAGCAATAATCTCAGCCATCTGTAAAGACGATTTTTGCGTTTGGGCAAAAACGAGATATTCGCGCAAGCGCTTATTTTCGTCCTCAAGTGTTAGGAGCCGGGCATTCTCGCTCGACAAACGCGCATTTTCAGAACGCAGCGTATCAATCTCTTCTTGAGTTGTGGCCTGCTGAGGATCTCTTTGAAATACATCAGCCACACGATGAATAAAACCGGCAAAGGGTTTTGTGATGGCACGACTAAAATCGCCAATCGCCGTAAAACGACCACTGGCTATAATCAGGAGAACTATAATTATTCCGCCCAAAACCGCAAAGGTCGCGAGCGGCCGGCGATTATTGTTCATAAAAATTACAATTCTTTAGTACTCGGAACAACGACGCGTGCCAAAAGGGCCGGATCAGACAAAAGAATACCGGTGCCGCGCACAACACAGGTCAAAGGATCATCGGCAACTCGTACCGGAATTTTAGTTGCAGCGGCAATTTCCTGATCAAGTCCGCGTAATAGCGCGCCTCCACCGGTTAAGATAATTCCGTATTCATAAATATCGGCGACTAATTCAGGCGGGGTTGTTTCTAAAATTAATTTAATATTGTCGATCATTTGGTGAATGCTGCGCGACATCGCTTCTCTAATTTGCGAATCGGTAACACGCAATTCTTTTGGCAAACCGTTCATAAGATCGCGACCCCGGACATTCATTTCCAGCGTTTCCTTTAAAGGCGCGGCCGAACCAATTCTAATTTTAATATCCTCGGCTAACTGTTCTCCGATTAACAGATTAAATTCTTCGCGCATGTACTGAATAATATCGTGATTCAAAAAGTTTCCGGCCAAACGTAAATTTTTCCAGTTAACCGCCCCGTCCAAAGAGATAACGGCAATTTCGGTTGTACCGCCGCCGATATCGACGATCATTGTTGCATTAGCGTCGGAAACCGAGAGTCGAGCGCCGATCGCCGCCGCCATCGGTTCTTCAACCAAAAATACTTCGCGTGCGCCGGCCGATTTTGCAGCGTCCTCAACCGCCTTTTTTTCCACTTCGGTAATATCGAGCGGAATACCAATGACAACACGCGGACGCGGAACTAATGTAAATTGCTCGGTATGAGCTTTATCAATAAAATATTTAAGCATTTTTTCGGTAACTTCGAAGTCGGAAATAACACCGTCAACGAGCGGACGTATAACCTGAATATGTGCCGGAGTTTTACCGAGCATACGCTTAGCCTCTTCACCGACAGCAAGAATTTCTTCGGTTCGCATATTAACCGCAACAACCGAAGGCTCATTGATTAAAATACCTTTGTCGGGCGTATAGACAAGAGTATTGGCCGTTCCAAGGTCAATACCCAAGTCTTTAGAAAATTTTCCAAAAAATTTATTGAACACAAATTAGGTTTTACAAATATCAACGACGTTATCAAGTAAAATATTTTCACTTTTAGCTTCATTGCGACGCTTCAACTCAGCGGTACCCGTCGCTAAGGTTTTTTCGCTGACTACGATACGCCAGGGGCAACCGATTAAATCAGCGTCAGCTAATTTCTCTCCGTTGCCGGCGTTAGTCCGATCATCAAACAAAACTTCCAGCTTAGCCTTATGCAATTGCTTAAATAATTTTTCTGATGCTTCCTTTACGGCTTCCGAGTCGCCCAACGCTAAAAGATGAACTTTAAAGGGCGCAACCGCTTCCGGCCAGATAATCCCCTTTTCATCCGAGAATATTTCGACAATCGTTCCCATAACTCGAGCCGGTCCGATGCCGTAAGAACCCATAATTACTTTTTTCTTTTCACCGCTTTCATCCGCGTAACTTAAACCGAGCGCATCGGAAAAACGAGTTCCAAGCGTAAAAATATTTCCGACTTCGACTGCCTTCTGTTCAACAAAATCTTTTATTTTAAAACCCAGTCCGTTAACAACTTCTTCATTAAAAACTTCCTTATTGACGGCAATTTTAGCTTTTTCATTAAGATAGACCGTATCTTCGCCCGCCTCGGTCAAGGTCTGGAATTCGTGAGAATATTTGGCAAAAACGCCTCCGTCCGCAAAGGTCAAATAGGTTTTATCGCCCAAACCAAGTCTTTTGAATATTGTGTGATAGGCTTCCGTAGTTTTCTTATAAAAAGCGTCATGCTCGGCTTGATCCTTTGAAAAAGAATACAAGTCCTTCATAACGAATTCACGCATACGCATTACGCCGCTGCGGGCGCGCGTTTCATTTCTGAATTTAGTTTGAAACTGATAAACGTACTTTGGTAAATCACGATACGAGCTAATAAAATTTTTCATTACATTCGTCAAAGCCGCTTCGTGAGTAAAACCTAAACCGAGTTCAGTTCCGTTTTTCAATGATGTTTTAAACCAAGCATCAACCTTAGCATCATCCCATTGATCAGTCGGTTGCCAAGTTTCTTTATTCTGCAGTGAAGACAAAACAACTTCTTGTCCGCCGAGTCCGTTCATTTCTTCACGAATAATTGCATCGATTTTAGAAATGACGCGCATGCCAAGCGGCAAGAAGGAATAGACGCCGGCCATTTCTTTATTAACGAAACCGCCGCGCAGCAGAAGCACGGCATTTTTCGACAACTCGTCTTTTGGAGCGTGTTTTAGGGTTTTTGTGAAGAGTAGTGATTGACGCATAAGGGAAAATATATTCTCTAGTGTAGCCGAAAAAAGGCCTTTTGTCAAAACAAATTACGTCCCGACTTTTGCGAAAGACGGGACGTAGCTGTATACAAAATGTGTTCGTTTATTGATTGCGACGAGTGAAGTTATCCCAGAAAACCAAGAGCGGTGAAGCGAGGAAAATCGAGCTGTAGGTTCCAAAGAAAATACCAACTAATAAGGCTAGGGCGAAATGAGTAATAGTAGCGCCGCCTAAGAATACGATAGCCGCTAAGACGAGCATAACCGTAATAGAGGTATTGATAGATCGAACGATTGTCTGATTCAAACTCGCGTTAACCGTACCGGCAAAGTCCTGCGCTGAACGCGGTAAGTTTTCACGAATACGATCGAAGACGACGATAGTGTCATGAACAGAGAAACCGAGCACGGTTAGGACGGCCGCAATAAAGGGAGTATTAACTTCAACGCCGTAAAAATGGCCGAGGAAGGCGAACAAACCGAGAACGATAACAACGTCGTGGAACAATGAAATTAAGGTAACAACACCGTACTTCCAGGAAGCCACCGGACGAGAGACTTTGCGGAAGGCCCAAGCCATGTATAAACTAATTGTCAGTAAGACAAGTAAAATGGCGATGATTGCCTTGCGCTGCAATTCTTGTCCGATTGACGGACCGACCGCTTCAAAACGTAATTCTTCGTGTGGCGGCAATTCTTTCAAAATCGCCTGATGAGTTTCTTCGGAGGTGTCCTGAAAACGGATGATCATACCGTTCTGTTCCGTTGGTTGAGCTGTTAAACTTTTAAGATTTAGGCCAGCCAACTTCTCTTCAACTTCGGTAACAGTCGGCGCGACGCCGAGGTATTTTACTTCGAGTAAGCTTCCGCCGGTAAAATCGATACCGAGTTTAAGTCCCCACATACCAACCATCACAATCGAGGCGGCGATAAGAACTCCCGAAATTGAAACCCAAAGCGTCTTTTTTGAGATAATGTTTACCATATGCGTTATTTTGATTTTCTATAACCGATAAGCCAGTGGTGCTTTTCAAACCATTCCTCTGAGAACATTCTCAAAAGCGTACGAGTAACGGTGATGGCCGAGAACATCGACAGGAGAACACCGAGCATCAAGGTAACGGCGAAACCTTTAATTGCACTGGTTGAAAATTCAATCAAAACAATACAGGTCAACAGAGTCGTAAAGTTAGAATCTCTAATCGAAGGCCAGGCTCGAGCGAAACCTTCTTGAATCGCCAACGACAGTGATTTACCGGCTCGTAATTCTTCCTTGAGACGTTCAAAGATGAGAATGTTGGCATCAACCGCCATACCAATCGAAAGAATGAATCCGGCGATGCCCGAGAGCGTTAAGGTAACCGGCCAGATCTTAAAGATCGCGAGTGTTAGTATTCCGTAAACAGCCAAGGCGATAACCGAAAGGACACCGAGGAAACGGTAATAAATAATCATGAAAAGCGCGACCAGGATCAAACCGACAAAACCGGCTTTCAAACTGTTGTCTACCGAGGCCTGTCCGAGCGAAGCTCCAATCGTCTGTTGGTTAACCAGCGTAATCGGAACCGGTAAGGCGCCGGCATTTAAGCGCTTAACCAATTCTCTTGATTCGATAACAGAAAAGTTTCCCGTAATAACGGCTTTACCGCCGGTAATCTTTTCATTAACATTCGGAACGCTGATTGCGTAACCATCAAGGAAAATAGCGACCGGCTTACCGACGTTGCGGCTCGTGATTTCTTCAAATAATTTTGCACCTTGCTCATCAAACTCGAGACTGACCTGCGGTGAATTATCCTGCGGATTAAATTCAACCGAGGCGCGCTTTAAGTTACGTCCGGTCAATTCGGTATTCTTCCATTGAGCATCGGCGCCGAGAATTTCATCAGCCGATTTCGTCTTAATTAAGATGTGGCTCATCTTATATTCCGGATTCTCATCACGCTTATAAATAATGTGATAACCGAATTTTGTTTCAACGACGAATGAGATGGTGCCTACTTTTTGTTCGAAAACAACTTGTTCAAAAGGCTCAACCATAGCGCCGCGACCGAACAAACCGAGATCGCCGCCGGATTCTTTGGCACCGGCTTCAGTCGAATTATCTTTAGCTAACTGAGCAAAATTCTGCGGCGTAGCTTTAGCTTTCAATTCCTTAATCTTCGCATAGGCCGCCTCCTTAGTTAGGTTACCATCACACTTCTCCGCACCTTGATAACAAATCAAAAGATGCGAAGCGGTTACTTCTTTAATTCGTTTTTCATCAACCTTCAAAAGTTCATAACCGGCTGTAGTCAAAACTAAATCTCGGCTGGTTTTGCCAACGCCAACTTCCTCAGCCGCCTTGGCAACATCGGGAGCTTCAGACTTTGAAACCCAATCAACAGCTCCGCCGTCAGCTTTGGTATCAAGGTCTTCGCTGTATTCTTTAGCAAGACTGGCGAAATCTCCGCCGGACAATAACTTGCCTAAAACCGCTTCGGCGCGAACTTTGGCTTCTTTATTATAAGCTTCAATATCTTTCTTTTGCTGATCGGTCAAAACCGGAGCTTCGGATCGTTGTTCTTTAAATTCAAGCAAAGGCGTTTCACCGATCTTTTTAATTGCTTCACGAATATCCTTAATACCGGCTAATTCAACAATAATACGGTATTTACCGTCACTGGTTCGATTTACCTGTACTAATGGTTCGGAAACACCGAAGACGTTAACACGTCGTTCAATGACGTCGCGCGCTCCTTCTGCGGCCTGTCCCTGTTCTCCTTCCGGTACGGCGGAGACATCAGCGTCATAAACGAGCTGTGAACCTCCCAAAAGATCCAAACCGAGGTGGAATGGGATTTCTTTTACCTTCGGAGGGAAGGGTAATTTATAGTGTTCAATCGCCTGATTGTAGTAATTTCCGAACGAAACCAATCCACCGGCAATTGCTAAGATTAAAACAAAAATAAAGGCCCACCAGACCTTGTTTCTGCCCTTAGGCAAGAAAACTCTCGAAAATAGGGATTCACTCATATTCGGTTTAGTTGTTATATATTCGTCTATTGTAGATTAGATAGCATTAAAAATCAAGGGGAAAACTGCTTTCTTTTAAAACATGGCTTTTAACCGTATCATCGTCATTAAAGATAAATTCAGCCCTAAAATTAAGACCTTTTAAAAACAATGGTAACCAAACTCGATCCGAAGACCACATCGCTTCGTAAGGCAAGCTGTCAATATCAAACCACTCCGGTTTCATTTCTTCAGTTTCAATCGGCTCGCCGCTATATTCTATAATTTCATAGACATGGCACTCAATAGCTCCATTCTTTCCACTCGCCCAAGAAAAATGTATTAAGCCGCGCTGTTCGAGTTTAGTGGCCGTTATTCCAGCTTCTTCGTAAACTTCTCGAATCGCCGCTTCGCTAATACTCTCCCCCGCCTTAACTTTCCCGCCGTAACCATTCCATTTATCTTTTCCGAAACCGCGCTTTTTTAAAGCAAGCAATAATTTATTTTCCTTTTTGATATAGCAAAGATTTGTAATTAATACATCATTCATAGCTTTGCATCAATTAAATCAGTGATGACTTTAAAATGTTCCGTTTTTTCAAAATCCAATTCACTACGATCAATAAAGAAGGCATTGGAATGGCGTTGGAAGAAATCACGATGCGCCGTACCGGCCGTTACAAAACGATTGAGCACGTCGTTCTCAAGTTCAAATAAGCGTCCGCGCTTCATCATGAATTCGTTTATCTTTGATTTATCAGCCTCAAGAATAATCATAATATCCGGCATCGACAAAAACTGAGCATCGAGAGCTGACAGATCACGCATCAATTCTTTATGAAATTCATGCTCAAGCCAATGTTCTGAGTAAACATCATTCGTAAGCCAAAAGGTATCCATGATAACAAACTTGCCGCTCTTCTTCAGTTCCTCGGCGCGCAGATGCATCTTAGTTAATAAATTGCGAAAATATATCCGCGATTCAAGCTGATTCTCATTCTTGCTTAAATTTTCCTTGATTCGTTGCGGAAATTCTTCGCCCTCGAATATCGCTTCACCGCCGTAATGGTGAGCCAACTTATCAACCAAGGTCGACTTCCCCGTCCCCGGCCCGCCGCAAACGGCAATGATAAAGCCGCTTTTATTCAGCTGCTCCATATGTATTTTTTTCTCCACACCAGGGACAATGCCAATCAGTTTTTTCGGCAGGTGCATCACCAATCGTCCACCACTTACCACAAACCGCACATGTAAAATGGTGCAGTTGTTCAATGGAATGAGATTGATCGCTCATATTATTTTTTCGCCATCAACTCCTGATGTTCAGCCGTATTTAGGAGTCCGCACTTCTTGTATTTTTTACCCGAACCGCAAGGGCAAACGTCATTGCGTCCGACATCATGACCCGCGGCGTCCTTCAACTTATTTTGAGAAAAAACCTGCGTCACCGTCGATCCCCCTTCACCCATAGTCTTTGCCGGCGCGCTCACAGTAATATTATTAAGATTAATAGACGGCATCGTAAACTGCTGCAAACCGCCAATCTTATAGATCGAATAGACAATTTGTTTTTGAATCAAGTCAACCAGCTCATTAAACAATCTAAAGGCTTCCTTTTTATATTCAACCAAAGGATCGCGTTGGCCGTAACCGCGTAAACCGATACCGCGGCGCATATAATCCATAACCTCAAGATGCTCCATCCAGAGCGTATCAATCGCTCGCAGTAATACCGAAGCTTCAATTTCTTTCCAGCTAAAGCCAGCATCAACCGCCAGTTTCGTCATTTTATCATAGGTTTCAGCCGCCAAAGTTGTAAGATATTCAATCAAGTCGGTTTTAATCTGCAGCTTATCGAGCTTTGAAGCATCGCTGGCAATCGACTCGAGTTTAGCCGGTACTTCGCCCTCGATCGGGAAAATCGTCGAGACAGTTTCTTTAATTTCCTTTAAATCCCAGTCCTTAACATAATCGGCCGTCGTATGTGCGCCGACAACCATCTCGATTTCCGCCTCAACCATATCAAGAATAATATCCCGTAAACTTCTTTCAGACTTGTCCTCCGAATCTTCGGCGGATGATGATTCGGAAATATTTAAAATTTCGCGGCGGCGCGCATAAATCGCATGACGATGATGATTAATAACGTCGTCGTATTCAACCAAATGCTTTCGGATATCAAAGTTATTTCCTTCTACGCGGCGCTGCGCCGACTCGATAGATTTCGAAACGACTTTGTTTTCGATCGGCGTATCTTCCGGTAATTTCAAAGTCTTCATTAAATTCTTCATTCGATTGCCGCCGAAAATACGCATCAAATCATCTTCCATCGATACGTAAAATTGACTCGAACCGGCATCACCCTGACGTCCGGCGCGTCCGCGCAACTGATTGTCGATACGACGTGCTTCGTGCCGTTCCGTACCAATAACGTGTAAACCGCCGGCGGCAACAACCGCATCGTATGATTCTTTTGAAAAGGGCGTTCCGCCCAAAATAATATCGACGCCGCGTCCCGCCATGTTCGTTGCAATCGTAACCGCTCCCGGCAAACCGGCTTGAGCGATAATCGGCGCTTCTGATTCATGATGCTTAGCGTTTAAGACGTTGGCTTTTACGCCTTCGCGTTCGAGCATCGCGCCTAAGTATTCATTTCGTTCAATTGAAATTGTACCGACGAGAACCGGCTGTCCGGCTTCATGACGTCGCTTAACTTCTTCAACAACGGCTTTGAACTTCGCTTCTTCGCTGCCGTAAATCAAATCGTTCAGGTCTTTACGAACCGTCGGTCGGTTCGTCGGAATTGCTACAGTTTCCAGTTTATAAATTTTGAAAAATTCTTCCGCTTCAGTCATAGCCGTACCGGTCATACCGGCTAACTTTTTGTACATGCGGAAATAGTTTTGAAAGGTTACGGTCGCGAGCGTCCGGCTTTCGCGCATAACTTTAACGCCTTCTTTGGCTTCAATCGCTTGATGAAGGCCTTCGGAGTAACGGCGACCAAACATCATACGTCCGGTAAATTCATCAACAATAATAACTTCGCCGTCGCGAACAACGTAGTCGCGGTCGCGTTTAAAGAGAACGCGCGCTTTCAAAGCCTGTTCGATGTGATGGACTTCTTTAATACCGCCGGTGGCGTAAATATTTTCAATACCGAGCCACTCTTCCATTTTGGAAATACCGCTTTCGGTCAAGGTTGAGGCCTTTAGTTTTTCATCGATATTATAATCTTCATTTTCAACCAAGCGTTCGACAAGTTGAGCAAATTTATAATAACGGTCGGTCGATTCTTCGGCCGGCGCGCTGATAATCAACGGCGTTCGAGCTTCATCGATCAAAATCGAGTCAACTTCGTCAACAATCGCGTATTGAAAATCGCGTTGCACCATCTCGTTTTTACTCATTACGAGGTTGTCACGCAAATAATCAAATCCGAATTCATTATTAGTTCCGTATAAAATATCGCAGCGATAGGCTTCGCGACGCGGCACCGATTTAAAATGGCGCAGGCGTTCATCGAATTGCGATTCGTCATCATGCTCCGGATCATACATTAAAGCGTCATCGTGCGCGATAACCGCCGTTGATAAACCAAGCGCGGCGTAAACCGGCGCCATCCAACCGGCACCGACTCTCGACAAATAATCGTTAACAGTAACAAGGTGCGCGCCTTTACCGGCTAAGGCATTTAAATATAAAGGCAGAGTTGCAACCAAGGTTTTTCCTTCACCGGTCTTCATTTCAGCAATCTGACCGCGGTGCAAAATAATACCGCCGATCATCTGAACATCGTAGTGGCGTTGACCAATAACACGGCGCGACGCTTCGCGAACAGCGGCAAAGGCTTCCGGCAATAATTCATCAAGCGCCTTAGCTTCGTCTTCGGAGTTTTCTACGCGTGATTTAAATTCAGCCGAAACATTTTTCAGTTCTTCGTCGCTCAATGCCTTAAACTTTTCCTCAAACGAATTAATCCGACTGATAATCGGATTAAGCGAACTTATGATGCGGGCGTTGGGATCGCCGAATAGTTTGGTCAATATACTCATACTAATCTTGCGAACGGGTTTTTGCGATTCTCTTTTCTTTATGCTTTTTAATCATATCAATCAAATGATCACGGACCTTATCGATCGCTTTATACAAATCAGGTTCGGTCTTTTCAACCCGCAATAAATCTTTAGCAACCTGAACATTGGCTTCGGCGCGGAAGATATCACCTTTGTTATGATGCTTGCTCGTCAACTCAACTTCAACATCAAAATTAATAATGTCGAGATTACCGAGATATTTTTCAACCGTCGCCATCTTTTCTTCTAAATACGATCGAATGGCGGGAGTTAAGGAGAGATTAGTTGATTTGATATTAATTTTCATACTAGAACAATTTAATAATATCTTTGAAAGTCACAAGCACGATCAAACCGATTAAGATGAGAAAACCGATATTGTGAATAATCGCTTCAGTTTTCTGACGAACCGGTTTGCCTTTGAATTTTTCAATAATCAGGAATAAGACGCGACCGCCGTCCAAGGCCGGAAATGGCAGGAAGTTAATAACAGCTAAATGCAAGGAAAGAATCGCCGCGAACTGAGCCAAATAGGCGAAACCGAGCTTAGCCATTTGTCCGGTTAAGGTGGCGATTCCGACCGGTCCAACGACATCAGCCGAAACGCTTTGGCCGGAAAAGAGCTGGCCGATAATGCTCGCAAGTCCAATGATAATAGCCCAGATCATTAGTCCGGTCAACTTAATGCCTTCAAAAATTGCACGATACCACGGCAAGCGAACCGTACCGGTTTCAGCAATCGAAACTCCAATACCGGCGCGATCCGAGTCGGCTAATTTTTGAGGAACAATTTCTTTTGTGAGTTGTTCTTCCCCGCGTTGGACAACGTAGGTCAGGGATTGCCCGGCTTTGTCGCCAACGTAGTTTTGGATGTCCGTATAGTTGGAAAATGCTTGATCATTAATCAAAAGAATGGCGTCGCCGGACTTTAGTCCCGCCGCCTCAGCCGCGGAATTCGGCAAAACCTGTAAAACTTGAATCTGGCGATTTGTAATAATAGAACCGGCCGGCATCGCCGCCTCATCGATTGTCTGCGGCAAACCGGCAATCAAACCGCCGATAATAATCGCGGCTGCGAGAATAATATTCATAATTACTCCCGCCGAAAGAATAAGCGCGCGTTTTCCAAGAGATTTATTGGCAAAACTAGAAGCGTCAGTAGGATCATCGCCATTTTCGCCTTTAATTTTTACGAAACCGCCGATCGGAATCAGATTAAAAGAATAGACGGTTGTCGGACAATCGGTTATTTCGCGATTTCCCCAAAAGAAAATTCCTTTACCCGCACTATTGCGATACCAACCGAACAAACGCGGCGGAAAACCGAGACCGAATTCTTCGGCTCCAACGCCGAAACGACGCGCGGTCCAAAAATGTCCAAACTCGTGAACAAGAACGAGAATGCTTAGCAGTATGAAAAAAATCAGGATGGTTGTAATCATATTAAACGGTCATTATTTCTTTTTCCTTGGAATCGCGCGCCGCCTTCAATTCATCATTATAGGCGCTGACAGCTTCGTCCAATTCTTTAATAAAACGGAATTTATCATCTTCTGATACATCTTTGTCATCAAAGGCTTTTTCAATCGCCTGCTTTGCTTCATCGCGTGCTTGGCGGATAACGATACGAGCATCTTCCATCTTGGTATTTAATTTTTTTACCAGCTCTTTACGATTTTCCTCGGTAAGCATCGGAACAGTCAATCTAATCTTGTCGCCTTCGTTAACAACGCCGATACCGAGATCAGCGGCGACAATCGCCTTTTCAATATCTTTCAAAACCGCCTTGTCCCAGGGCGTAATAACAATCGAACGACCATCCGATACCGAAATGTTACCGACGCCGTTTAAGGGCATCATACTGCCGTAGGCTTCAACATTGATATTATCAAGCATAGCGGGATTAGCGCGTCCGGTGCGTAAAGTTGCGGCTTCACGATCAAAAAAATCAATCGCTTGCTTAAACTTTGGTTTGCTTACATCTAAATATGAACTCATAAAAATTATTGATTAATATTTCGAACTCCCAGATACATTGTGTTTATATCTTTAGGATCAGCCAATAAACTCCAACCGGATCGAGCCGACGGTAATTTTTTCGTCGTCCAATTTTCACCGCCGTCAGAGGATCCGTAGAAAGTTGTATTGGTAATATAAAATATTTCTTGCGCATTCTGTTCGCTAACGATGGCCGCGTTAATCGTCGCTTCTTTTTCCGGAGTAATTAATGTCAACGCCGTCCAATCGTCGCCGTAGTTAATTGTCTTAACTAAACCGTAATTAGTCGCAAGCAATACAAAGCCGGGCTGAGCTTTTGAGGCATAAAGATCGCGAAAACGATTTGCGTCCGGAAATTCTTCGAGCGCAGCCTCAAGACTAACCCAGGTCACTCCTTTATCCATTGATCTAAATAGACCTTGGCGTTCGGTAGCTACAAAAATAACTCTGCTATCCGCCGGAGCGACAACAACCTTTTTCACCTTATCTTCAAAACGATTCATCGTCCGCCAGCTCTTACCAAAATCGGAAGAAGCGATAATTTCGCCGCGCGAGGTTCCGATATATACATTACTGCTGTCATAATTATCAACCGCAATACTGGAAACCGTTAAATCAAGCTCATTGTCAAAATAGGTTTGGGTCCAGGTACGATTACAATCTTCGCTCTTCATCACTTTATTATCAATCGCGGCGTAGATCGAGCATTTATCAGCCGGATCGATGGCGAGAGCGGCGATGGTCGTTCGGCCAAGGCCGATAACCGGAAACCATTCATCACCGCCATCATAACTATACATCAAACCATTTTCAAAAGTTCCGTAGTAAAGCGCTTTCGAATCGCTCGGATCAAGCGCCATAACGGAGGCATCAAAATTATTAATCGTTCCCGGTCGGCCCGAAGTTGTCGGAATTAAAGCTTTTGAAACCCAGGTCTCTCCCTTAGTCGTCGTTTTATACACGCCGCCATCAGGCCCCTTTGATCCGCCGCCGAAACCGAGATTCACCGTACAACCGGAAAGAACGCTCAGCGCGATAACTAATCCGGCAATGGTTAACAATTTTGAGTGATGCATATTTTTTATAAAGCAATAAGAATATTTTCTAAAACATTGGCCGGGCTCACATTCGCCCGCAGATACTCTCTAGCCTTACGCAACTGTTCTTCTAAACGCCGCGCATCGTTTAAACTGAAGCGAGGCAATAAATTTCGAATTTCCTGTTCAAGAAAGGCATAGCGCATAAATTCCGGCTGATTAAGGTTAGCCATCATAATATCACGCGTTACCTGCCGCCAGGCCTTTAAGCAGTTTTCAGCGGTTTCTACCGCATCGACGCCCTTATGACCGCTCAGAAGCGCCGCAGAGGCTTTCCAGCGCTCATGCAGACGCATAGTAAAGGAACTGACAAAGACCCGAGCCGGCTCTAAATACGTTTCAAGAATCTCCGGATCGCGAGCAAGTTGCGCCGCCCAACCGGGACGGCCGGCCGAGAGCCGCGCGACGTTTTTAGCAAACGGGCGATCAAGTCCCTGCTCCTCAACTAACCATTCATAAATCTCGTCAGTCGAAACCGGGCGAAACATAATAAGCTGCGAACGCGAACGAATCGTTTCCGGCAAACGATCAGCTTCTTCCGTAACAAGAAAGATAATAGCGCGATCACTCGCCTCTTCTAATGATTTCAACAATGCGTTCGCCGCCTCAATCGTTAAAAGATCAGCCTCATGGATTATACCAATGCGGTAGGAATCAGAGAAAGAACTAAGTGCCAAACGGCCGCTAAATTCCCGAGCGAGATCGACGCCGATTTCGTGCTTATCTTCCTTGCGGCGCAAACGAAATACATCGGGCCACATATCAATTGTTCCAACAGCGTGCTGCTCATCATTGCCCAATAAACGTTGAATGAAAAATTCGATTGATGAGCCGCGACCGATTTTGTCCGGGCCGCTGACAATATAGGTTCCGCCGATTGAACCCGGCCTTAGGCGCTCACACAAGAGCAAAGATTCGAAAAAATCCTTAGCTTGCGTATTGCCAATAATGGGCCAATCTGTTGCGGGCATATAAGGCAGTCTATCATGGAAAATAGAGAAAATCCAGCCTTATTATTATTGATTGACAAAAGATTCTCCCGTGCTAA
>CAZSWO010000009.1:0-35987 GCA_964611115.1 uncultured Gammaproteobacteria bacterium | reverse complement strand
GAGCGGGTAACGGGAATCGAACCCGTATCTCTACCATGGCAAGGTAATGTAATAGCCATTATACGATACCCGCAGAACGTGCCGAAGGAGGGAATCGAACCCTCACTGCATTTTACTACAAGCGGATTTTAAGTCCGCCGCGTCTACCAATTCCGCCACTCCGGCAAAAAGTGCTAACAAAAACTGTGGAGATGAGGGGAGTCGAACCCCTGTCTAATACTTAGCTATTAATATTACTACAGATATAGTTCGGTCTGTTATTTCGCTCCCGCCGTAAAGACCGAACATAAGCGGCAGAGGCTAGCCCGAAGGTTTAAATTACAGCCGTCAGGCGGCGGACTATAATCGAGTTCACAGTATGACACCCGCGATCCACCGCGCGAACAGCAATGGACGGATGGTTGCGGCTATTAAGCGGCAACGGGAACCATTGACGGAACCTTCAAAGAGAAGGCCGGCATGGCATTGACGGTATTGTCAATTATTTGTTGTGGTCGGATTTACGTGACGGCCGGCACGATCTGAATACTAATAACAAAAGGTATTATCAAATCCTGGCATCCCCAGGTTGTTTTTGTTTAGGAGCGGATTTTAGTCGAGCCGCTTTTACGCACCGTATCGAGGTGACGTTTGAGTTCGCGCTCGCGAATGCTATGACGCTTGTCAAAGCTCTTTTTTCCGCGAGCTACAGCGAATTCTAGCTTAACAAGACTTCTGTCAGTATATAGCTTTAGGGGAACTAATGTCAAGCCTTTTTCCTGCTGTTTTCCTGCTAAATGGGCGATTTCGCGACGTCGCAAAAGTAGTTTACGAGGCCGCTCAGGGTCATAACCCTCTCGTTTTCCCATATAGCGATAGGGACCGATATAGGCATTAATTAAAAACGCCTCCGGCTTTAATCCGCTTCGATTACGCAGGACAACAAAGGCGCCGGCTAAATTTGCTAGTCCGGTTTTTGCGGCTTTGACTTCGGGTCCGGATAATACCAAACCAGCACTAAAGTTCTCGAGAAACTCGTAGTCGTATGAAGCCCGTTTGTTACGAGCTAGTTCGCTCATATGATTGGCTATTCCAAGAAACAAGTCCGGCGATCGCCTTTCGGTTTAGAAGCATCGACTCGATATGGCGTCGATAGGCCGCTGAGTTTAGTGTTTCCAGTGCCTGCGGATTGGCCTTATACTGCGTGCGCAAAGCTGTTAGTTCGGCGTCGATGTCCTCCGCACTAACAACCATCTTCTCAGCGTTGATAATAGCGCGCAAGACCAAGCTCGTTTTAACGCGCTGCAGAGCCTGCGGCTTAAACTCCTGTTCAATATCAGCCTGCGTTTTAGCGAGACTCATTAAATAATCGCTAAAACTTGCGCCCTGGGCTTTAACGTTATGCTCAAGCTCAGCCAACATTGTTTTTACCTCGCCTTCAACCAAGGAATTATCAATTTCCCCGATCGTCGCCGTTGATACAATTTTTTCAAGAATAATTCTCTCGTGTTTATGCGCCGCTTCATGATTCTTTTCATGTTCAATTGAATGGCGAATATTCTTTTTCAATTCTTCAATGCTCTTTAATCCGAAATCGATGGCAAAGCCGTCATGTAATTCCGGTAACTCGCGGGCAAAAAGATCCTTAACAACGATATGAAACTGAACCTTTTTACCGGCAATATTTTTTTGATGAAAGTCGGCCGGATAATGAACTGTAAAATCTTTCTCTTCTGAGCGTTTCAAACCAACAAGATGTTCATCAAAGCCGGGGACAACATATTCTTTGCCGATAACAACACTCGCATCCTTTTGCTGGCCGCCTTCGAGCGGAACATTATCAAGCGACATTGCAATATCGAGAATGATCTTATCATTTTTTTCCGCCGGTCGATCAACACTAACTTCTTTTGCCCGTGTCTCACGTAGCTGTTCAATAACCTTATCAACTTCCTGGTCACTGACTTCTACCTTTTCTTTTTCGATCGAAAAATTTTTATACTCGCCGAGCGTAACGGCCGGCAATAATGTTACTAAAGCCTTATACTCAAAATCATTGTCCGGCGCCATTTTTACAATCGTAATTTCCGGCTGACCGATCCAATCTTCTGTGATGTGTTCTTTCAGGGCTTGATCAATTGTCTTGGAAATCGCAATTCGGGAAGCTTCTTCCATAATCGCCATATCGCCAACGCGCGCTTTAATAGTTTCATAAGGCGCCTTACCCGGACGAAAACCTTCGATTGTCATTCGCTCAGACAAACGCGTCGCCGCTAACTTAGCAAAGCCAAGCATCTCTTCGGTTGTTACAACAACCGAGAGTTCGATACGAGAAGCAGAAAGATTGTTTCGGGATGCCTTCATAAACATTAAATCAAGAGACCGACAATTAACAGGGCGATGATGTTCATAATCTTAATCATCGGATTGATAGCCGGACCGGCAGTGTCTTTATATGGATCGCCAACTGTATCACCGGTAACCGCCGCTTTGTGAGCTTCTGAACCCTTGCCGCCAAAGAAACCGTTTTCAATATATTTCTTAGCATTGTCCCAAGCGCCTCCACCAGAGGTCATTGAGATAGCAACAAAGACACCGGTTACGATCGAGCCGATCAACAAACCGCCCAAGGCTTCGACACCAAGAATAAATCCAACAGCGATCGGAGCGACAACCGGAATCAAAGCCGGGATTGTCATACGGCTAATAGCCGCCTTAGTAACGATATCAACCGTGCGTCCGTAATCAGGCATTTCGGTGCCATTCATAATACCCGGTTTTTCTTTAAACTGTTTACGCACATCTTCAACGACGCTACCGGCCGCTCGGCTAACCGCCTGCATTGAAAGCGCGCCGAAGTAGTACGGCAACATTCCACCGATAAACAAACCGGCGAGAACTAACGGGTTATCAATACCAAACGAAAAACCAGCACCGGCACTATTTGTATAATCAGCAAAGAGCACCAAAGCTGCTAAGGCTGCGGAACCAATCGCATAACCCTTAGTAACCGCTTTAGTTGTATTTCCAACTGCATCAAGCGGATCAGTAATAGCGCGAACGCTTTCCGGCATGTCGGCCATCTCGGCGATACCGCCGGCGTTATCAGTAATTGGTCCGTAGGCATCGATCGTAATAATAATTCCCGCCATTGAAAGCATCGCCATCGCAGCAATTGCAATGCCGAATAAACCGGCCAACTGGAAGGCGCCCCACATTGCGGCGACGATGACGAGTATCGGCCACACCGTCGACTTCATCGAAACTGCTAACCCGGTAATAATGTTTGTTCCGTGTCCGGTTGTTGAAGCTTCAGCAATTTCTTTAACTGGTTTATATTTTGTTGAAGTATAGTATTCGGTAATAACAACCATCAAGGCCGTTACCGCCAAACCGATTAATGAAGAAAGATAAATGTTAAGAGTCGAGTACAATCCATTACCCGCCATAAACCAATTGGTCAGCGGATAGAAAATAATTGCGGCCAAAACTCCGGCAGCAATCAAGCCTTTGTACAAAGCCGCCATAATATTTTGGCTCTTGCCGAGTCTGATAAAGAAGGTACCGACGACTGAAGTGATAATTGAAACTGCGCCGAGAATTAAGGGGTAGAGCAGCGCGTTATCAAAGCCGGGGAAAGCCAAGCGTCCCAAGAGAATAGCGGCGATTGTCGTAACAACGTAGGTTTCGAATAAGTCAGCCGCCATACCAGCACAGTCACCAACGTTGTCACCAACGTTATCGGCGATAACGGCCGGATTGCGCGGATCGTCTTCCGGAATTCCGGCTTCAACCTTACCAACAAGATCGGCGCCGACGTCGGCCGCCTTAGTAAAGATACCGCCGCCGAGACGAGCGAAAACTGAAATCAATGAGCCGCCGAAACCGAGTCCGATTAAGGCGTGAACATCGCGGGTCAATAAATAGAAACCGGCTGTTCCTAAGAGTGCCAAACCAACAACAAGCATGCCGGTAACGCTGCCGCCGCGCGCGGCGACGTTCAAAGCTTTAGCTAGACCGTGACGAGCCGCTTCCGCGGTTCGAACGTTAGCTCGGACCGAAATGTTCATACCGATATAACCGGCGACGGCTGAGAGAATCGCACCAATAATAAAGGCTAACGCCGTTAACCAACCCAAAGAAGGAATCAAGCCAATGATAAGAAAAAGTACAACCGCTACAATCGCGACACTGCGATACTGGCGATTCAAATAGGCTTTCGCACCTTCCTGAATAGCGGCGGCAATCTGTTTCATTTTATCGTTACCGTCAGGCAAACGAAGAATAAAGCGGATGTAAACCAGACCATAGACAATCGCCAAAGCGGCGCTGCCGAAGATTAAAATAAAAACATTGTTCATATAAGTTTAATAAATTATTCTTGAATAGGAGCCTCAACTTCTTCAGTTGGGGTTTCAACGGGTGCTTCATCGCTAACGCCTTCATCAGTCGAAGCTTCCGCGGGAGCCGTAGCGCCGGAACCGTCGCCGGCAATATCAATATTCCAGCTCGTTAAGTGCGCCGCCAAACGAACGTTCTGCCCGTCCTTGCCAATCGCTAACGACAGCTGATCATCTTTAACGGTAATATAAGCTTGGTGCTGTTCTGTAATTAACTTTACCTGTTCAACTTTTGCCGGCGCCAAAGCGTTAGCAATAAATGTTTCCGGATCTTCCGAGAATTCAATAATATCAATTTTCTCGCCGCCAAGTTCGCGGATAATTGTTTGGATACGGGAACCGCGCTGACCGACGCATGATCCAATCGGATCAATGTTGTCATTTTCTGCGGAGACCGCAACCTTAGATCGGCTGCCGGCTTCGCGAGCGACCGCTTTTATTTCAACTAAACCGTTTGAGACTTCCGGAATTTCAAGATAAAAAACTTTTTTCAAAATTTCATCAGAGGTACGAGACAAAACAATTTCCGGACCTTTTGGAGTTACCTTTACTTCTTTAACAAAAAACTTCAAACGTTCGCCCGGAGTATAACGCTCACTGCGAACCTGTTCTTCCGGCGGGATAATGCCGGTCGCACGACCGAGATCAACCAACACTAAGCGACCTTCGCGGCGTTGAACAAAACCGGTAATGACTTCGCCCTGCTTATCCTTAAATTCATTGAAGACCATGTCGCGTTCCGCTTCGCGCAAGCGCTGGATAATAACCTGCTTAGCGGTTTGCGCGGCCATACGACCGTACTCTTCGTGGGTTTCAAGTTCGGTACGAACTTCATCGCCAATTTCATATTTCTTACTCAACTTTTTTGCTTCAGAAATTTGAATTTCTGTTTTAGGATTAAAACGCTTTTTTTCTTCCTCGCCCTCCGTAGCTCCGTCGACAGACGGAGCGAAGGCGGGCTCGCCTCCTTCGGCAGCTTCCAGCGCAGCTAATTCTTCTTCCGGAACGTCTTCCGCTACAGTCTTTATATCAAAGACCTTTGTAACGTTGGTTTCCGGATCGTACTCAACCTTAATATTTTGATTTTTTTCGCCGTAGTCCTTGCGGTACGCGGCGGCCAAAGCAGATTCGATAGTTTGAATAACAGCCTCATAAGAAAGGCCTTTTTCTTCACAAATCTGCCGGATGGCATTAGTGATTTCACTCATAAATAGTTATTTTTCAATAAAATAAGCTAGTATCAAATGTACTAGCTTTAGCTGATTTTATAGTACCACCTAGGTCAATATTAGTCAATATTTAGGTAAATTTAGTCATTTTTAGCTATCTATTGACAAATATAGGCAAATATGATATATTATAAGAATATTCTTTAACAAGTAAATAATCAATAAAAATAAAAATCGGGCTAAAAATGCCCAAGGGAAAAATTATCATGAAATATTTAGTAAGATGTTTCAAGCTTATTGCCTTCACCGTTGTTTTAACTGGTTTTCAGCTATTAATTGGCTGCTCTACCCTAGATGCAGCGAAAGAAAAGGTTGAAGAAAGCCTTGAAACAGAGGTTAGGTATGACCCCGACACGTATGAGGTTTTAAATAAACCCGACGGTGTAAAGGGATCCGATATGCCGGAAGTTATTGCTATTAAAAATCTGGGAAAAACCAGAGAAGACTCGGATAATTCAATCGTTGGTTACACCGGCGTTGTTGCAAACTTCAACACTACTGCAACACTAAATATTATGGTCAAAGCCCCGGCTAAACAGGAATTTTCCTGGGTAGTCCCTCCGAGTGAGTGGTATTACATTAAAGTAGGACCAGGAGATTATTATTTCTCTATTGATAACGGAAAACACTGGACCAAAGTAGTTGTAGATGGCGAAAATAATTTAGTCTGCGGTCAATGGGTAGGCTTTCAGATTATAAAAGGGAATATTCCTAAAGACTTCATGTTCCCCTCATTCTAAAGGTTTCTTGTCATAAAACACAAAGGCGTCTTAAATAATTAAGACGCCTTTTTTAATTTCAAAAAAAATTTTACGTAGTCGCTGCGCCAGGAAGATTTTCAAAGACAAAATAAGTAATTGAATAGGCCGCCGCAATAATTATCAAACCGATAACCGCGGCTTTAATTGTATCTTTCGCTTTGTTGATTTTCTCTTCATCGCCCGCCGCCGTCATCCAATTAAATCCGGCGATTACTAATAACAATACAAAGATTACTCCCAGTAAAGAGAGAAATGTTTTGATCACCATCGCAACAACTTCGCCAACGGTGGTTGTTCCTTCGTAGCCAGCTGATACTTGCAGTGCTCCGGTATTGGTATTAATTTCATCAATTGTATTTTGTTGCAACAAAGCGGCTTGAACCGGGGCACTCAAAAAGAGGCAAGCACTAGCAAATATTACACTAAGAAAATATTTTTTCATATTATCCAATTATTACTCCGCTTCCTCCCGTACCGCCGCCAATTAGGTAGGTCGCGAGGAAATTCCAAATTGCAAAGGCTCCGGCGATAATAATCAAACCGATTATTGAAGCGCGGATCGTATCTTTGGCCTTATTAATTTTTTCATCATCTCCGGCGGCCGTCATCCAGTTATAACCGGCAACCAGCATAAGAATAATAAAGATTGCACCAAGTAAACCAAGTAAGCCGTTTATAACAATTCCGAGGACTTGCATAAGACTCGTTTCCGTAGCTTCGCCATAACCGGCGCCCGTACCAACTCCCTTGAGCCGATCAAGCATCGGTGAGCTCGAGCCGGTAATCGGCGGATTATTTTGCGCGTAAACTACGGTCGGCATCAACAATGATTGAACCGGTGTTGTTGTCGTTGCTCCCCAAATACGACTGACTACGAATATACTGATTGCATACGCGGCGATGATTATAATGAGTCCGATAATCGCCGCACGGATCGTATCTTTAGCTTTGTCGATTTTCTTTTCATCACCCGCTGCCGTCATCCAGTTATAACCGCCAAAGATCATTAAGATTAAAAAGATAACACCAAGAAAAGACAGAAATAAACTGATAAAGGAGCTAATCCGTTCATCAAGCGACTTTTCATTGCCCGGATTAAAACCGGATTGTTGAGCCACGTTATCTAGTGTTGTACCAAACCCAAAACCATCATTCGTCGGCTCTTGAGCCGAAGCGAGCGACGGCGCTATGCACGTTGCTAGCAATAGTAAAGTGAAAAGTATGTTCTTCATATATTATATAGTAGTTCCGGTAACTGACTGCCCGACAAATTGGGTAATCGCGTACGCGGCAGAGATGATTATAAGTCCGATAACGGCAGCAACTATTATTTTTTTCGCTTCATCAATTTTTTCTTCATTGCCTCCTGCCGTCATCCATAGAAATCCGGCGTAGAGCATCAAACCCAGAAAAAGAATTCCGACAAAGCCCAAGACTTGTTGCAATACCGTTCCGGCAATAACCGTTGGCGAATTAACGCCGGTATTGATACCTGCTTCCTGCGCTGTTTTTTCAAGTCCTCCTAACATATTCTAAGCGCCGACCGCACCGCCGATGAATTGCGTAATTGCGTAGGCTGATAAAATAATAACCAAACCGATTAAGGCACCAATTAAAATTTGTTTGGCTTTTTTAATCCGTTCTTCGTTGCCGGCTGCCGTCATCCACATCAAACCGGCATACACAACCAATACAAAAAAAATCGTACCGGTAAAACCAAGTACGGTACCCAATACTTTTCCAATCATGCCCGGAAGGTCAGCGTTCTGCGGCAGGTTAGCGCCGGTTTCGCTTAAACCATAATCACCAGCCGCCGAAACCGGAAGGCTGATAAAAAATAAACTGACAAAAAATCCTATTACTTGCTGTATCATACGCTTCTCTAATGCCAAGTCTAAACTTAGCGTCAAAGAGGCGGGTCCGAATAATCGGACCCGAGAACAAGGCTAGTTGTTAGTCGCGTTCATTAAGCTATTAATGACGAATTGGGCAATACCGAATGCCGCCAAAATAATAACTAAACCGATAATACCGGAGACAATAAGTTTGCGAGCTTCGCTAACTTTGTCTTCGTTACCGCCGGCAGTCATCCACTTGAATCCACCAAGCAAGATGATGATAACCGCAACGATACCAAGGAAGCCGAGAATGATACGAACGATACGTGCGACGATATCGCGCGGATCACGGTCGCCTAAACCGGTTTCATTTTGAAAATCGTTGGCGTTATAATTCTCGCCCCAGAGATTTAAGTTCGCTGCCTGGGCCGGTGACACTGAGAAGGTCGCGGCCATTGGAATAGCCAACAGGTTAAGCGCTAAGAGTAGTCCTAATATTTGTTTCTTCATATGTCACCCCCTCTCTATTTTGAGTAAATAATTCTTCTTTATAAAAGCTTTATAAAGATGATACTACCATGATACCATACACTATATAAAAGTAAAAGAAATTAATGGCTCTCTACTATATATTTTTAGCCTGCCTTCTAGCCGCCAACAGCTTCGGCTATCTTGATCCTGATTTTGGTTGGCATCTTCGCGTCGGCGAAGAGATCGCGGCGAATTGGTCCGTTCCGGACAAGCAACTCTATATGTGGAGTCTGGGAGATAGTAGTTGGGTTGATCATGAGTGGCTTTCAAACCTTCTCACCTTTGGTTTATGGAGTATTGGAGGCTATGCGGCGGTTACGGTTTTTTTTATTATTCTGCCCTTGTTGGGAATTCTTATTCTCAACTCGTATGTTTTTAAAAACTATCTTACTAAAACGCGCGAACAAGTCACCTTCGCCATTCTTGAATTTGTCGCACTCTTTGGCTGCTTGCCGCACTTTGGTGTTCGGATGCAAGAATTTAGTTTTGTTCTTATTATTCTATTGTTTATAAGTATTGATTCATATCGTCGCACTAAAAAAACATCCATTGCACTTTGGGTAATTCCTTTATTATATTTTTGGGCCTGCCTGCACGGCAGTTTCTTAATCGGCATAGCGACCGCTATCGGTTGGCTTGGCTACGAACTTTTCACACGCGACAAAGGAAATAAAATAAAACTATCTATTATCATCGCCTGTGCAATTGCTGCGACTTTTATTACGCCTTATGGATTAAAGCTATACTCCTTCCTCGGCGACTACGGAACCAATCGTTATTATCTTTCACATATTGAAGAATGGCGCTCACCCTATAGTCATCAGATTCGTTATGATCAAATATTATTTACTCTTGTTTCAGTAAGTCTCTTATTGGGCGCTTGGATTTTTTCAAAAAAACGTTTGCCGCTGTGGCAATTCGCGATCGTCGCCGCACTCCTTATTGCAACCACGCGCTCCGTTCGACACTTTCCTTTATTTGCGGTCGCCAGTCTTTTGTTTGTCGCGCCGCTGGCTCTGCGCCCCTTACTTGAACACAGCAAACCCCTGCGAAGCACCTATGTAAGATACTCACTACTTGCTTGTTTGGTGTTGGCAAGCTGCGGCTTACTTGCCCGGACTAATTATACAAATGAACCGCTGCGATCTTATTGTGATACATTCCCCTGCGGCGCCGTTCAATTTTTAAAACAACATCCCGAATATACGAAATTAAAACTTTTCAATGATTACGGCTGGGGCGGATATTTAATCGCCGCACTACCCGAACAAAAAGTTTTTATTGACGGACGCTTACCGCAATATCCCTTTGCCGGTCAAACCATGCTCGAAGAATATAGTGACTTCTTTAAAACCGACAACAGCGGAAAGAAGCTTTCCGAGTATGGAATTGAGTTGGTCTTATTTAAAACAAAGGAAAAACCCTTTGAGCCCGACTTCTTTGAACGCCATTTTTTAGGTAAAACATCAAGTGAACGAAAAAACCCTTTTATTGAATATATTAAGAACTCAAAAGACTGGGAGCGTCTCTATAGTGACGATACGGCTACTCTTTATATCTTGAAACAATTATAATAGAGGGGCGTTATTATTAGGTTGTTCTACGGAACCTCTTTATGCGGCTCGATATTGCTATTCCGGCGTACAATGAAGAAAAGATCATTTCAACGAGCCTTAGACGGGTTTTAGATTTTTGCACAAAACATCTCCACAATCACGAATGGACACTTAGTGTTTTAATCAACGGAACCTCTGATTCCTCGGTCGCCCTGGCCAATAAGCTCGCCCTCACCAATTCGCAGCTTAAGGTTGTTGTTTTCCCTGAGGGCGGAAGAGGTCAGGCACTTAAACGACACTGGCTCTCGACCGAGGCTGCCATTGCCGCTTATATGGACATAGATTTAGCGGTTGAGCTCGAGGCACTGCCTCGATTGCTCGCACCGCTTATTAACGGAAGTTCCGATATTAGTATCGGTAGTCGCTTTCATCCCGAAGCCAAAGTTACTCGATCATGGTTTAGAGAACTTTCCTCTCGAACCTATAGCTTCTTAACACGCCTTATTTTAAAACAACCGTATAAAGATTTGCAGTGTGGCTTTAAAGCTGTTGCGACAGACGCCTTTAAAAAAATCTCGCATACTATTAATAATACGGCATGGTTTTTTGATACTGAGCTCATTGCCCATGGACATAACCTTGGACTTAGAATTTCTGAGATTCCGGTTGACTGGCAGGAGACGCGCTTTATGAAACGACCTACTAAGGTTAATTTTTTAAAAATCACCCGTGATTTCATTCTCCCCCTACTTCGCTTACGACGTGATATAATTAGTACTAAGAAAACATGACAAACCCAAAATTCATCCGTCGCCAACCTCACGCTTGGCGCGAAACCAAACACGTTCCTCGCTCAACGCGAAATGACTGGCGCCAGGAAGGCGGCAGCGGTTTTAGTTTAAAAAAATTATGGGCGATTCCGTCGCTGCGAAAATACGTTCGCTATATCGTTTTAGGCGGAGGCGCTCTTATTGTTGCTTTTGTATTGTGGCTTTCTTATGGACTACCTGACCCAAATAAGCTTATGAACCGCGAGGTTCCTGAAAGCACAAAAATCTATGACCGCAGCGGCGAAACAATTTTATACGAAATTCACGGCGACGAAAAACGAACGCTTATAAAGATTGAAGACATTCCCCAGCACGTCCGTAACGCGACTATTGCAATTGAAGATAAAAATTTTTACACTCACAAAGGTTTTAGTTTTTGGGCGATTTTTAGAACCGCTATTACCAATGTCTTGCGCAACCAAAAGGCCGGTGGCTCAACCTTAACTCAGCAGTTTGTTAAGAATGCCGTCTTCACGAACGAGAAATTCTACACCAGAAAAATCAAAGAAATTATTCTCTCCTACCGATTGGAAAAAAACTTCAGCAAGGATGAGATTTTACAACTTTATTTTAATGAAATTCCTTACGGTTCTAACGCCTATGGAATCGAGGCTGCAAGTTTAAAATATTTCGGCAAGCATGCTAAAGATTTAACACTATCCGAAGGTGCGATCTTAGCGGCGATAGTACAAAGACCGTCGCGTTATTCGCCTTACGGTCCAAATAAAGACGCCCTGATCGCTCGGCAACACTATGTGCTTGATCAGATGGCAGATCAAGACATGATTAGCAAGGCAGAGGCTGATGAAGCGAAAGAAGCAAAGTTAAGTTTTAAGAATCCGGCCGATAATATAATCGCTCCTCATTTTGTGTTACACATCAAGGAAATGCTGGCTGAAAAGTACGGCGAAAAAACCGTTGAACAAGGCGGTTTAAAAATTTACACAACACTCGATACTTATAAACAACAAATCGCCGAGGAGGTCTTAAAGAAAAAGGCAGAGGAAAACGAAAAAAGATTTGGTGCGACGAACGCATCTTTGGTTTCAATCGATCCAAAGACTGGACAGATTCTCGCCATGGTCGGTTCGCGTGATTATTTCAATGAAGAAATTGACGGACAGGTTAACGTCGCTCTTAAGGCTCGTCAGCCGGGCTCCTCATTTAAACCTATAGTCTACGCAAGCGCCTTCACGCGCGGTTACACTCCGAATACGATTCTGTATGACGTTGTGACCAACTTCGCCGCTAGCGGAGCCGCTTATGAGCCTCGAAACTACAATGGTATGGAGTATGGTCCGGTTAGTATTAAAAAGGCCTTGGCCGGCTCGCTTAACATTCCCGCCGTCAAAGCTTTCTATTTAGCCGGCATCGATCACACTTTGGAAATAACCAAAAAACTCGGCTATTCCACACTTGAGGATAAGGATCGTTTTGGATTATCTTTGGTATTGGGCGGCGGCGAAGTAACACTCCTTGAACACACTAACGCCTACAGCGCCTTTGCGCGCGACGGCGTATTATTTAATCCAAGTTTTATTTTGAAAATTGAAGATAGAAGCGGAAAAATCCTTGAAGAGTATAAGGGTGAAGAGCGCCGGGCCTTTGATGCCAATATCGCTCGTCAAATCAATTATTGTTTGTCTGATAATAATGAACGCGCTTTTATTTTCGGTTCACGCAACTTCTTAACCCTTGGCAATCGACCGGTAGCCGCAAAAACCGGAACTACCAATAATAATCGTGACGCCTGGACCATTGGTTACACACCGTCAATTGTCACTGGTGTTTGGGTTGGCAATAATAACAACACTGAGATGAAGGCCGGCGCCGACGGAAGCGTTGTAGCGGCGCCGATTTGGAATGAATATATGCGCCGCGTACTGGGCGAAGAAAATGTTGAAAATTTTGCCGCTCCAAATATTCCAATCACCGGCAAAGCTGTTATTGACGGAAAGGGCGTTGGTGAAACTAAGATTAAAATTGATAAGGCCTCCGGCTTGTTGGCCACTGATTTAACGCCCGCCTCTTTTGTTGAAGAAAAAACCTTTCAAGAAGTACACAGTATTCTCTACTACGTCAGTAAAAATGACCCGCTTGGTCCGGCACCAAAAAATCCAAGTGCTGATCCTCAGTTCAATCTCTGGGAAAGCCGGATTCAGGCCTGGGCAAAGAAAAATAATATTAGCACCGAACAACCGCCAACCGAATCCGACAATCTACACACTCTTGAAAATAAACCAATCTTCAAAGCAACAAATTTTAGCGATGGTCAAACTGTTTCCGGTTCTCAATTAGTTGTTTCAATTGACGCTTCCGCATCGCGCGGAGTTAATCGTGCAATATACTCAATTGACGGAACACTGCTTCAAACAATCGGCGCATACCCCTTTGGTCTTGATGCTTCTATTAGCTATCTCCTAACCGGTTATCATGAACTTTCGATTATGGTGTGCGATGATATTGATAACTGCAGTGAGCAAAAATATAACTTCAACTATAAACCCTCTGGACCAACCTCAACTCTAAGGGTTCGTTAAGATTATTTTTTTATCGGCATAATCAAATAAAGGAAGTCAGCATCCGCCTTGTCTTTAATAAGACAGGGCGTTTCGTCATCTACCACCTCAAAAACCAACTCGGCTCCGGAAAAAGCACTTAAGCCATCTAATAAATATCTAAAATTAAGTGTGATTGCAACTTCTTTTCCATTGGTGTTACTTAAAATTCTTGCACTCTGTTCGCCGGTTTGACTTGAGGTTGCTGAAATCTCAAGGGCATCTTTTACAAAGGTTAAAACAATATCATTAACTCCACTACGTGAAAAAATACTTGCCGCCTTTACCGCTCTAATTAATTCGTCGCGCGGTACAATCGCCTTACACTCGTGTTTTGTGGGAATTATTTGCTTATAATCCGGATAACGTCCATCAATTAAACGCGAGACTAGCTCTGTTGAACCTACTGCAAATAAACATTGGTTTTCCGAGATGTATAACACTACATTATTACCATTTTCATCATCCTCATACTCCATTGAAATAACTCGAACTAACTCTTGAGCGGTTCGAACTGGAACTATAAATTGACTGTCTTCTCCCAAGCCGCTTTTGATAGCGATTTTTTTTTCGGACAAACGGTAACTGTCCGTACCAACCAACAATAACTCAGACTCGGTAATTGAGAAATAAACTCCGGAAAGTTCGGCGCGAGATTCGTCACTTGAAACCGCAAAAACTACCTGAGACAGGGCTTTTTTAAAATCATCTTTTGGAATTATAATCCCTCGATCTCGGCTAATTGTTGGGATTAGTGGAAATTCATCAGCAGAAAGTCCTTTTATTTTTGTTTTGTATTCACCGCACTCAACCAACAAATCTTCACCTGACAATTGTAGAGCAACCTTATCACTGTCAAGCAGGGCGACGTATTCGGAAAGTGTGCGAGCATCAACCGTAAAAGCGCCTTCCTCCTCAACCTTCCCTCGTATAACACTCGTAATACCAATCTCGAGATTCGTGCTCACTAATTTAATAGAACCATCCTGAGCAGAAATTAAAACATTATTTAAAATCGGTAAGCTGGTATTTTTTTGTGCGATATGTGAACAAGCATAGAGACTGGAGTGTAGGTTTTTCTGGAGACTTATAATTTTCATATAGATATATAAGAATAATAGTAATAAAGGAGTGGAAAGAGTGGATAAGCTATTTTTGTTGGGATTTTTTAAAATAATCTGTTAATAGTCCTGTGTATAAAATCCGTACTCCTTGTGCATAGCTTTGGATTTTTAGTTTTAAAAAATAATTTTTCTTTTTTATCACGTCTTTACCCACAACTTATACAATTAAAAATTGGGGGTTATCAACAAGCTTAGTGGTTTTGAATTAACTGTTTGATTGACATGATTTGTTGTTTTAATTTTTGATTGTGCTTTAGATCCTCGCTAATTTTATTGCAGGCGTGAATTGCTGTGGTGTGGTCACGACCGCCCAATTCCTGACCAATCGCCGGAAAAGAAGCGCTAATCTCTTCGCGGAGTAAATACATAGCGATTTGACGAGGGAAAACCAACTCTTTCTTACGGCTTTTGCCGGCTAAATCTTTCATGTCGATATCAAAAAACTTAGCAACCGCCTCGACAATATGTTTACTGGTAATGTTGGTTTCGCGAAACTCCGCTAGCGTGGTCGCGAGGATGCTCTTGGTACTTTCAAGGGTTGGTTGCAGGTTGTTGAACTCAAAATACGTAATTAAGCGAGTTAAGGCGCCCTCTAGTTCTCTTATGTTGCTATTAATATTTACGGCCAAGTAGTGGAGAATGTCGTCAGATAGCGGATAATTTTTTTCGTGGCATTTATTTCGTAGAATCGCTAATTTAGTTTCAAAATCAGGCGCAATAATATCAGCAATCATTCCCCATTCAAAACGAGAGAGAAGACGCTTCTCAAGGGCAGGTATGGCCTTAGGAGGTCGATCAGAGGTTAGGACGATTTGACGATTGGTTTGATGGAGCTCATTGAAGGTGTGAAAAAACTCTTCTTGAGTTCCGTCTTTACCGGCCATAAATTGAATATCATCAACCAATAAAAGATCAACGTTGCGATATTTTTCCTTTAATTGTTTGGCTCGACCGGAGCGAACCTCGTTAATATAGTCGTTAGAGAATTTTTCCGAGGTTACGTAAAGAATTTTTGAGGTTTTTTTGGAAAGCTCATTGCCAATTGCTTGAAGTAGGTGGGTTTTTCCTAGTCCAACTCCACCGTAAATAAATAGAGGGTTATAGGCCTTGCCTGGATTGGTAGCAACTGCCTGACAGGCGGCATAGGCAAGCTCATTGCCCTTGCCAACGATAAAATTTGAAAACGTATAATAAGAATTAAGACCAAAGCGATTAATGCCGCTTTGTTTTGGGAGTCCCTCGCTTGGGCGAGCACTCTCGGCTGAGCGCGTATTGTTTGGAGCCTGTGGTTTGCGATTTTCAATTTTATAAAGAATTTCTTTTATCGGATCTTTGGTAATGCTTTTAAAGGCGGTTAGAATTTCTTGATAGTATTTTTTCTGCAACCAGGCCTGAGTAAATGTATTGGGGACACAAATAACAACTCGAGTTCCGTCATATGAGTCAATAAAGGTATTTTTAAACCATGTGGTGAAGCTGGCCTTGGAAAGATTGAGCTCAATTTCCCCTAAAACAGCCTGCCAGAGTTGTTCGTGATCCATAATAATTTCTTGATATAAAGGCAAGCAAAAGTATAGCAAGAAATCAATGGCAGGTAAAAGGTCTCCATTTGTTTATAAGCTGTTAATAAGAGGTGGATAATAGTAACTAATTGACTAAAGTTACTGATAATGGTAGGTTGAGCATGTATTATTTTAATTGTATGCCACAACGAACATATCAACCTAATGTCCGCCGAGCCAAAAAGAAGCACGGCTTCCGCAAGCGGATGCAAACTAAAAATGGCCAGGCGGTTATTAAGCGCCGTAAAGCCAAGGGGCGAAAAAAACTAACTGTTTAGTGTATGCTGCCCGCGTCGCGTCGATTAAGGTTGACACGGGATTTTGAGCGTGCCTTTAGTGCAGGAAAGACAGTCGGCGGTGCCCTGGCCCGGGTTCGCTATATGCGGACAAATCGAGCCAAAAGCCGTTTCGCAGTTGTTGTTAGTGCTAAGGTTAGCAAGCGTGCCGTAATTAGAAATAGGATCCGTCGAAGAATCTGGGCTGTTATAGCGGCATCAGATTTTCTTATTCCCACCGGACTTGATATCATTATAGTCAGTTCTCACGAGGCTGCGAAAGCCGAGTATGCGGCCATTAAGCAAGAGATAGCTCTACTACTTACTAAGCGATTACATAAAATATAATGCGCGTAATTCGTAGCTTGCTGGCCTTTCTTCTTATTCAGGCAATTAGGTTGTATCAAGCCACTCTTTCTTTTGACCATGGTCCCCTGCGACATTTATTTCCCTATGGATATTGTCGCTTTCACCCAAGCTGCTCAGTATATGCCCGCACCGCAATTGAGCGTTTTGGACCATTCTCGGGTTCTTGGCTAGCATTAAAGCGCGTGTTGCGCTGTCATCCCTGGAACCAGGGCGGTGACGATCCTGTTCCAACTCATTTATAATATATTTTATATGGCCAATTTTTTTGAAACTATTTTCTACCAACCAATTCTCAATCTTTTGGTTTTAATCTATAACTTTGTTCCAGGACATGATATTGGAATTACTATTATAGTTTTAACGGTGATTGTTAAGTTGGTTCTCTATCCCCTGTCAAAGAAGGCACTTGAAGGACAAAAGGCCCTGCAAAGCCTACAGCCAAAGCTCGATGAAATAAAAAAGAATCATGTAGGCGACAAAGAAGGTATGAGTCGCGCGATGATGGAGTTATATAAACAAGAAAAAGTTAATCCTTTATCATCTTGTCTACCCCTACTTATTCAACTGCCATTTTTCTGGGCGATCTTTAAGGTTTTTCGAGATGAGCTTTCGGGAAAAGCAATCACACTTCTCTACCCCTTTATTGCTAACCCGGGAATTTTAAATACCAGCGCCTTTGGGTTTATCGATTTTTCAAAACCAAACATAGTATTGGCGGTATTGGCCGGCGCCTCGCAGTTTGTTCAGGCTAAGATGATGCCAATGGCAACACCGGCGGTAACAACTCCGGGTGCTAAAGATGAAAATATTATGGCGGCTATGAACAAACAGATGCTGTACTTCATGCCCGTGCTAACCGTCTTTATTTGCTGGACTCTACCGAGCGGTCTCGCCTTTTATTGGTTTATTTCAACTGTGTTGACTATTGCTCAGCAGAAATACGTCTTTAGAAAGAAGGTCTAGTCGAGTCCGATACTACAATTTGAGAATAAAAAAAGGGCCCCACCAGGGCCCTTTTAATATAAAATTAATAGATGGCTCCTATCGGTGAGGCCCATTCCTACGCATTAAACATGTTGTTTAATATTATTGCAGGAACTGGCCTTTGTGCTGATTTACAAGGGCATGCTTTCTACGCGGGGTACGGTACCCCCACATTAAAGTAAGGGTTTACCATTTTTTTGTTTTTATTTTTGCCAGACGTATCAACGCCGTCTGAATATATTATCCCAGTAGAAAACAGAAGACTTCCGAAATAACACATCATCTCGGAAAGCTTCTATAAAAATAAAAGAGCTGTGTACATAAGTAAGTATAGCATATATTTGACACCAGGTCAATAATCACGCGTTTATTTGATTTTATCTAAATAAAATACATTTTTGTCTAAGTTAACTTAGACTTAAGGTAATTATTTATACACACTATACACTGTTTATCCACAGTTTAGGTCCAGGGAAGTCTGGACTAAAAATTAATGGAGGTCACGGTGGGATTCGAACCCACGGATGGCGGTTTTGCAAACCGCTGCCTTACCACTTGGCTACGCGACCAGTCTCGATAATATACCAATTTTATTTGCAGATAACAAGTAGGTGCGCGCCATGGCGCGCACCTACGTGCTTTTTAATTTGGTAAATGAAGTTTAGTTGGCTAGTACAACTACGCGCAACTGACGTTTTCCGAATTGGAGGGCGTCGCTTTTCTTAAGCATCCAAACGTCAACGCGATTGCCGTATTTGCGCGCGGTTCGATCACGAACCACAAAGACGCGACCACCGAAGTGATCAGGAATCATAACCTTAGTACCGAGCGGTAAAAAGTTGGCAGCAACCGTGTCCTCGATACCGTGCTTACACACGTTAAATCCATTAGCAGTTGTACAGGGATCACCATCGGTTTGTGCCACCTCTGAGTTGTAGGCAGTCATAGTAACTACCATGCTCTTGCCGGCAGGGATTTCAGATTCATTAAGGCTGCTAATAGCGTAGCGAGTAGCCTTGGTTTTTTCTTTTGGTTCCACTGGTTTCGGGACTAACTTAAAGTTAAGTGCCGGTTCCTTGGCCGTAATAGCTGTTTTCTTGGCACTAAATTGCTCAAGATTATTGGTTGTTGTTTCCGGGTGCTTAATAGTTAGTTGACGAGCACTCTGCGTAAAGGCAAGGGGAACTTCGTCGTACGAAGCGGCTTGAGCCGGGAAAATAATAAAGTTGTGAACCAACGATAACAATACCGCGGTTACGAGGATTTTCTTTTCTTTTTTTGTGAGAATGTTTTGCGTATTAAAGATGTTCATAGATTGTTTAATAATGAATTTCGTCTTTTACATAAAATCTCGACCTTAGCAGATCGAGAAGTTAATTCACTAGTCTATCACAAGGGCCAATTTATGTCAAGGGCTAAAATGATTTTTATAGTTTTTGTCAAGTGATGATTTTTAGGCAACTATGTCCAAATAGTATTTAATATTAGCCATTTTTTTACTAACATCACAATAAATGACCATGGCGTCAATATGGAAAATATCTTGTTTTATGGCTAATATTAAAGAATATTTTAAAACTGCCCGCTTAAGATTGCGAATTTTCTGTCTCGATATCCGCTCAATACCCATATAGCCATTGAAGTTTCTATGTATTGTCTTAACCTCGATAAAGCGTATCTCAAGTGTCTTTGAAATGATTAAATCGATTTCAAGCGACCCGATTCTTTGATTTAGTTCAACCTCATAACCCCTTTGCCTGAAATACTGGGCAGCAATCTCTTCGCCTATTTTGCCTATTTCTTTATTTAGTTCCATATAAAACAATTTAGTTCCACAAAAAACAAAACCCCCTACAAGAGGGGGTTTTTAAGAAGAGGTAGTCTAGGAAGGAATGTATTTCTTCAGCTCGGCATTATGACTTAGCTCACCGCGACGAGCAACACGATGTCTAAAATCTTTAATAATATAGGTGATCCAAATACCGGCAATTATTAGCCACACAATATACCAATAGCGGGAGCGTAAAACAGGGATTAATTGATCATGGACAAAAAGAAGATAGAGGGCGATTAAGCTGTTTGTCAGACAAAAGGCCTTTAACTTATCAAATGATTTATTATAAATATGCCATGAATCTTTATAAGCTCTAATCGTGATAATAATAGAAACAAGCACTAATATTGCAATAATGGCCCAGAGTACTTGTTGACCATAAAAACCAACGGGCTCGGGTCGGGCATTAAACCAATAGGGAAATGAAATTAAGTTTTGAAACATAAAATTATTTTTGGAAGATAGCGCCGTAGTGATAGTCTCCAGCCTTAAAGCTTTCTAAGAACTTAAGTCCGGCGACTTCGGCTGAGTTAGTAATAGACTCAAGTGAAATTCGACGATCAATATGAGGACCAAGGGGAGAGGGTTTAGGTTCCCAGTCAATAACAATAAGGAAGGAATTGTTTTTGAGCAGGCGAGCGGATTCTTGTAACATTGAAACTGTATCAGCGGATTGGTGAAGAGTATTAATCAAAAAGGCTCGATCAAGTGCGTTGTCGACAATGGAAACTCCGTAGTGTCGATTAATGTCACCAAGGCTTATTTCAACACCTTTAACGCTGTGATGAGCTATATCTCTCTCCAATCCATTAATAATATCAGGCAGAATGTCGACTCCAAATACTTTTCCATCAGAACCGACCAGCGTTGAAAGGGCGCAAAGGAAAAAGAGGGAGTTTCCGCAACCTAAATCAGCCACCAGCTGACCCTGTTTTAGATCGGCCTTTTGTATAATCGTATCGAACGATACAAGTGAAGTAGAAACACCCAATGGTTTCATAAATAACACAATTCCCACAGCTTATCCACAGATTAAAATTTAACTAATATTAGCAAAATATTAATACTATCTGTGGATTAAGCATGATTTGTTAACAGATTTTTTTGACTTAAGTCCAGACATATCTAGACTTTTTGTGGACCATAAGGGACTTGAACCCTTGACCTCTTCCATGCCATGGAAGCGCTCTACCAGCTGAGCTAATGGCCCGGAAATCTTTCTTTCGCAAGCTTTAAAAATATACAGTATTTAATAATATATTGCAAGGTATTTTAGGTGCTTCCGGAGGGAATCGAACCCCCATTTTATCCTTAGGACGGATTTGTTCTATCCATTGAACTACAGAAGCGCTGTTGCCGTATTCGTCGCTTGCCTATATCATATAGTTATATCTTACTTTATACAAATATATGACCATGTTTAATAAAAGCAGTGCTGTTGGTAAAGACGGCATCGAGACCGTGATCGGTCCCTCGGTAAAATTAGAAGGAAATTTTGTGTGCCAAGGCGGAATAGTTATTGAGGGAGAGTTAAAGGGCTCGGTAAAAACCGCCGGATATTTAGAGGTAGGGGAGAGTGCCAGTGTAACCGCCGATGTTACAGCTAAAGAAGCGAAGGTCGGTGGCGAAGTTCGCGGCAACATTCGTATCGAAGGTTATCTTGACGTAACTGCCTCTGCGAAATTGTATGGCGATATCGAAGCCGCCTTTGTTTCAATCGCGCGCGGTGCGGTTGTTAAAGGCAAATGTTCTATTTTGGGTGAAGCACGCTCAGCGAAAAACACCTCACTAAAAACAAAAGACGAAACGACCCTAAACGGCAATGACTAACATATATATCTATGACCAAGAACTTTCAGGCCGGAAGTATCAAAAATTATTAGAGCGACTTGAAACACGTTTAACCGATCTTGGAATAGGCGGAAAAATTTATCGACTGGCGCCTTTAACTCGACTTGAGGCCGTTATGAAAGATGAGTTGGTTAAAAAACCAAAGACCTTGATCGCGGTTGGCGGAGATGCTTTGATTAGCCGTTTAGCCGGCTTAACAGCGGGAACCAATATTCCGCTCGGTATTATACCGGTTGGATCGAGCATGATCGCTGATGGTTTTGGAATTACAACCGAGAATGCCTGTCGGACATTAGCGGCGCGGCGCATTGTTACGCTTGATATCGGACGAGTTAACGGTCAGCATTTTTTTGTTTGCCGCGCGGTAATTTCAGCGAATAACCCGGGTTTGATTCTTGATGGAGAATTAAATGTTGAAGCCGAAGGCAAGGTTTTAATCGAGGCGGTTAATATTACCGGCGATGAATACGGTTATCGCGGTACACAGCCCCAGGGTGATGATGGCCGGCTCAATGTTTACATTTTAAAAACGGAAAAAAGTTTGTTGCGTAAAGAAATTTCTCAATCAGCTTTTATTTGTAAGCAATTAGAAATAACTAAGGGCGCTACGGCGGCGCAACTCGACGGTGCTACAGAAATTAATTTACCTAAATCAATCGAAGTTGTTCCGGGATTATTAACGGTCATTGTCGGCAAAGACCGAACCTTTTAAAATAAAAAAAGCTGTTCGTGTAGAACAGCTTTAAATTCTGGCTTGAATATATTTCAAGCTCTTTTTTGAATAACGAGAATGTTGTTTAAGAAATGTTTATCAGATAAACGAAAGTCGCGTGGATTGTGTTCAACTATAATCACTTTTTCGACATTGCTCAAGCGTGGCAGAGTTGAGTAGGCGCCCTGAGTAATAACCATCGGTTGTTCTTGTGCCTTTTTATAGAACTGACCCGCTAAAATCAATCCATGTACAAGACTGCTTTTTACATGTATTTCAACCTTCCCTTCTTTTTTCATTTCTTCAAGTAGCTTTTCTTCTTCGCCGTTAAGCATTTTTTGGCTTCTCCCTTTTAAATATAAATGAACAACTAAAGTACTATATGATATTTTATCATATTAGTCAAGACTAGACTTGAAATATAATGAATTTTTTGTTATAGTATCAGCGCTACATTAATTACAAACTATGCCACTAATACCAACAGTTATTGAAAAGAACGGCCAATACGAGCGGGCTTACGATATTTATTCACGCCTTCTTAAGGACCGTATTATTTTCTTGGGCGAACCGGTGACGGATCATGTTGCCAATATTATTATTGCTCAATTTTTATTTTTGGACGCGGATAATAAAGATAAGGATATAAAGTTCTATATAAACACCCCGGGCGGTTCGGTTACGGCCGGCTTGGCAATCTACGATACGATGCAATATGTTAAGGCCGATGTTTCAACTATCTGCGTCGGACTGGCCGCTTCGATGGGTGCGACTTTGTTGGCGGCGGGAGCTCCCGGTAAGCGCTTTGCACTACCTAACTCTGAGATTATGATCCATCAAGTAATGGGCGGTTTTGAGGGTCAGGCCTCCGATATTAAAATCCGCAGCGAGCATATTCTTCATATTAAAGATAAGTTAAACAAGATTCTAGCTAAGCATACCGGCCAAAGCGTCGCTATTATAGAGAAGGATACGGATCGCGACCGCTTTATGACTACTGACGAGGCTAAAAAATACGGCATTATCGATAAGGTTATTTCAAAGCAGTAGCTTGACAGACCTTCAACAATATTATAGAATTTTTGCATTATTCAATCACTCACTGTTATGGCTAAAATCATTAAGAGAAAAGCAAGCGCCAAACCGGCCGGCTCTACCAAGAGCTTGGAAGAAGTTAAGGCCGAGCTCAAATCCGGGATGACTGTTCGTATTTACCAGAAGATTAAAGAACTTAATCCGAAAGGCGAAGAAAAGGAACGTTTGCAGTATTTTGACGGTATTATCATTGCCCGTAAGCATGGTAAAGAAATCGGCGCGACGATTACGGTTCGCAAGGTTTCCGACGGTGTCGGTGTTGAAAAGATCTACCCCTTAAGTTTACCGACGATTGCGAAAATTGAAATCATGAAGACGGCGGATGTTCGCCGCTCCAAGCTTTATTACTTGAGACGCGGTTATAATAAGCGTCTCAAAGAAACAAAAACAGCTTAGCTAAAAACTAAGCTGGTTTTTTGCGCGGATATGGTGAAATTGGTAGACACGCAGGCTTGAGGGGCTTGTGGGGCAACCCGTGGGAGTTCAAATCTCCCTATCCGCACAATTCGTCCGCCTTCGCTAAGGCTGTGGCGAGACAAGGGCGCATAGCTCAGCTGGTTAGAGCACTTCGTTTACACCGAAGGGGTCCAGGGTTCGAATCCTTGTGCGCCCACAAGCATAGACCTAACTTAATATTGACATAAAACAATATATATGTTATTATAATATATTGTTTTTATTTGGTTTTCTTAGGTCTTTTTTCGAGGCTTTTGAAAACTAAATAAAAATAAAAATGGCACATACAAAAAAGAATAAAAAAATTAAGTTACATAAGTATCAACTTCCTGCGTATCGTAAGGTTGTGACTGCTTTGGAAAAAACAGGGCGGGCCTTAATGGTGATGGCTACCGGTTTAGGTAAAACCATTGTTACAATGTTCGTCATAAAATACTTTCTTAAACCCGAGGATACTGTTTTGTTTGTATGTCACGAAAATGGCATACTCATGCAGACTCATGAGAAGTTTAAAAAGTTTTTTGGCGATAGTTGGACCTACGCAACATTCTTCGGTAAGAAAAAAGCGAAGGATGTAGCACAATGTAATTTTGTCTTTGCCACTTTCCAGTCGATTCTCAGTAATTTAGAAAGTACGGGTGATAATATTTTTTCTCCCAAACATTTTAAATATATTGTGGTTGATGAAGGACATCACGCTCAGGCAGAAACATTTGCCTTTGTTCTTAATTATTTTATGCCGACCTGGAAGCTAGGTATTACAGCTACGCCCGATCGCGAAGATAATGTTGATATTCGTGAAATCTTCGGTAAAGAAGTAATTCATTACGGACTTCCCGAGGCAATTGCCAAAGGCTGGCTGACACCGGTTGATTATCGAGTTTTATCAGACGGTATCGACGAAGAAAAAATTGCTTCGATTTGCAAAGAAGCATTCGAGGATAATATTCGTTTGACTGAAAAGCAAATTAACGAGCGAATTTTTATTGAAGCTCGTTCCGAAGAACAATGCAGAGAAATAGAAAAAGAATCGAATAGCGGTAAGCAGGCAATAGTTTTTTGTCGCAACATTCAACATCTTAATCATATTGCCTCATTATTGCCATTCTCAGCAGTTGTTCATTCCGGGCAGCAGGAGACACTGAATCATAATTCACTTGAGTTGTTTCAACAAAAAAAGGTCCGACATATTCTTGTGGTAGATAAGTTTAACGAAGGAATTGATATTCCTGATACCGAGCTTATCGTATTTTTAAGGAATACGGATTCACGAAGAATATTCTTGCAGCAGTTAGGGCGCGGCTTGCGTCTTCATGAAGGCAAGGAAAAAGTTGTTGTTCTGGATTTTGTTGGTAACGTTACTCGTTTGGAGGAGATATATCAACTTACAAAGGAAATTGAGAAACATGCGCACAAAGCATTGATGCCAACTTTTGGTGAAACATTACCGGAGGCGGCATTATATGTCGAAGGACGTGGCTTTACATTCAATTTCTCTAAGGAGGTAGTAAATCTTCTTTCAGTCTTAGAGCGCAATAAGCAGGCTCGCTATGCTACCTGGCAGGAAGCTTCAAAAGCAGCTATCGCACTTGGCATTAAAACCAAGGGTCAGTATGAGAAGGAATATAAGAAAGACCCGAAGTTGTTAGCTAAGCCGCAGGACAGTTATTCTGACTTCCCTGGCTTTCCTGAATTTTTAGGAAACGGAAAGAAGAGGCTGACAATGCGTAAAGCGAAAAATTTATACCCTACCTGGCAGGAGGCTGGTAAGGCAGCAAGAGCTTTAGGTATCACTGGCTGGGAAGGAGAAGGTGGATATGAGTCTTTATACAAAAAAGATCCTCGTCTTCCATCTTCACCGAGAAAATTTTATGAAGATTTTCCTGGAATCATAAAATTTCTTACCATCGATGAAATCTATAGCACCCTTCAGGAGGCTGCTGATGCAACCTATAAGCTTGGCATTCAAGGTCGAAATGATTATAAAAAAAATTATTTGAAAGACCCAAAGCTGCCACGCTTCCCTGCTCGCTATTATTCTGATTTTATAAGTTGGGATGCCTTTATAAAAGGAAGGTACTATCTTTTATGGCAGGATGCAGCTAGTGCGGCAAAAAAACTCGGTATAACAACCCAGGATGAGTACTATAAAAAAAGTACGTTAGATCCGAAGCTACCGCCCTCACCGGGACCGTACTATAAAGGTTTTCCAGGTTGGAAAAAGTTTCTATCGTAGAACCTATTAGAATTACAGGCTCAGTTAATATAACTGAGCCTTTTTTAATCCGAAAAACTTACCGTCTTTCTAAATCCTACCCGATCGCGGGCGATTGTTTCGGTATTAAATAATAAACCGCTCGTGACCGTATATTCCCCGTAACGATTATTAACTTCATCCATCGCCCTTGAGGCGTTTTTAATTTTCTGGCGATTGGAAAACAAATTAATTTGATTTGAGACCGGCGACAACCGCGTGATTGTTAGCGCCATCATTCGAACGGCTCCCTCGAGCTGAACTTCAGTTATAAAATCATAAAGCGGCGCTAAAAATTCATGAGTTGTAAAAAAATTATCCGGCGCATTAATTGTTTTCGTAAGATGACCGCCGCTCATGTATTGCAGATAGAGCGTTACGGTTTTGCCCTCGAGTCCGAGGTTCCGCAAGCGCCGTCCGCTTTTCTCGCAGAGCTTAGCGAGAACGGTTCGTAAATAATTTTTTTCACTCGTTCGCTTAGCTAGGCAATAAGAATGACCGATTGATTTCGGCAACTTAATTCCCTTTTCAATTTTAGTAATTTCCTTGCCGTTAACATTGCACCACAAGTAATAACCATAGATACCAAGAAATCTTTTTAAGACAATTGGATCGGCTTCTTTTAGTTCGGCTAAGGTTGCGATTCCCATCATCCGCAGGCGCGTCGACATCGCTCGTCCAATTCCCCAAGCCTCGGTTAGCTCGCGATCAAGATAATCGTTAATATTTTCCGGCGTAATAATAAGCAGGCTATTCTTCGGCGCAATGTCCCCAGCGAATTTAGCGAGAAATTTCGTATAGGAAATACCGATCGAACATTTTAAATATTCCCCGACCTCTCTATTAATCCGTTCTTTGATTTCAAGACCAATCGTTTCGGCTTCTTTAAAATTTTTTGCCCATGTACCTAATTCAAGAAAGGCTTCGTCGATTGAATAGGGCTCAAAGTTATCCGAGTATTCCGCCATGATCCTAAAAATGCGTTTTGTAACGCAGCGATATTTGGCCGGTTCATTTTCAACAAAGATTGTTTTTGGTTCAAGTAGTTTTGCTTGCCGTACTCCAACACCGACTTTAACACCCTTGGCTTTCGCTTCGCGCGATGAGGCGATAATTGTTCCATTATCGGACAAGTAGGCGCAGACCGCGACCGGTTTATCGCGCAAGAAGGGATTGGCCTGTTGCTCAACGGACGCGAAGTATGAATTCATGTCCAGATGAAGAATAATTTTAGGCTTCATTATAGAGCTCCTTCATTTTCCACGAAAGATCGCGCGTTGAAAAAGCCAATCTAAAGAAATTCGCGTTATCAGAGACGCTGAAATAATAAATTTGATTCTCGCCTTCTTTCTCGTGATGGACGAGATTAACTTTCTCGACCCGATAGGTCCGTTGGCGCCATTTGAAAAATGACGGGATGACTCGCGTCTTATGGAACTTTACTAAAACCTCGATCGGCTCGTTTAGTTGTGCGTGCATATGATTAACGTTACGTTTTATAAATAACATTTCTAGTATATACCTCGGACTAAAAAGCTGTCAAGTTTCTTGAACATGCTTGACAAAATATGGGAGAATGCTAAGATAAGCTTATGCATATCATTCAGCAAAAACTTTTAAATCTCGCGGCGACGATGAACCTCGGTTCGGTCGGTCTGCGCAAGCTCGGCCAATTAATCGGCGAGACGCATCCGCAAAAAGTTAAGCATCATTTAGAACAGCTCGAAAAGAAGGGTCTCGTACTTATTAACTCTAAGAGCGGCGAAATTAAACCGGCGAAGGCGACAACAAAAGCGAGCTCCGGACTCTTTACCTTGCCGATTCTCGGAACTGCTAACTGCGGTCCGGCCGATATTTTTGCCGAAGAAAATTTTGAAGGATATCTCAAGCTTTCTCCGGCGACGATTGGTCGACGCAAGGCCGAAGGATTATTCGTTATTAAAGCGGTCGGTGATTCGATGAATCGAGCGACGAGCGTTGCGGGCGGACCGATCAACAACGGCGATTACGTTATTATCGACAGTACGCGACGGACGCCGAGTAACGGCGATTACGTTTTATCGGTGATTGATGAAACGGCGAACCTAAAACGCTTTTATCGAAACGGCAAGGCGCGGGAAATTGCCTTGGTTTCCGAGTCGACGCTGCCGATCGAACCGATTTATATCGATGTCTCGGATGCGAATAATTATTTGGTGAATGGCCAAGTTATAAAAGTTATAAAGCGGCCAAAGATTTAATACCTATGAAAAAGATTACTACATCGGAAATCGAAACTCGTGCGCTTGCTAAAAAGATGAGCGCCGCTTTAAAGCGTGGTACGACCTTCGCTTTAATCGGCGATCTCGGCGCCGGTAAAACCGCTTTTACAAAAGGACTTGCGCAGGGACTCGGCATTAAAAGAATGGTTAATTCGCCGACCTTTGTTTTGATGAGGGTCTATGAAACAACCAAGCATCCGGCGATTAAACGATTGGTTCACGTTGATGCCTACCGAATTAAAAAAGCCGAATCGCTTAAAGCTATCGGTTTAGAAGATTATATTAAGGATGATGAAGCGCTGGTTGTTATTGAATGGGCGGATCGAGTTTTAAAGATTTTACCGCGAGACAAAAAAATAATTCGTTTTGCTCACGGCAAAGATAATCAGCGGACTATTTCTTTTTAAGTTCATGAAGGCCGAGCAGGATTGCACCGCTAACTACTAAAACATCGGCTAGATTGAAGACGGTCACATTAAAAATTTCAATATAATCAACGACGAAGCCGTAAACGATGCGATCATAGAAATTTGCCGACGCTCCCAATATTAAAACGATTAAGGCGCTGGCCGAAAGCCAGTCTTTTTGTTGTAAGCTTTGATAGAGCCAGCCAAAGGCACAAAGGAGAACGAGAGCGGCGAGCCAGGCAATGTCAAAACCGAAGGAAAGCGAGAAGGCGGCGTTGTAATTATGAATTGCGGTTCCGGCGAGTAAGCCTTCTACTTTAAAAAAACGATCAAGTACAAAAAAACACGCGGCGACGATTAAAAGTGCTGCGTGTTTTTTCATATGGCGATGAATATTAGTTTCCGTTCTGTAGTTTGGTTTTACAGGCAACACAGGAAGAAGAGAAGGGACGAACGAGTAAGCGCTTCTCTTCGATATCGTTACCGCAGTACTTGCACTTGCCGTAGGTTCCGGCCTCGATGCTCTCGAGCGCTTTATTAATGTCATTAAGCGTTTTCTCTAGAACCTTGTCGGCGGCGAGGTTGGTTGTATACTGTTCAACTTCCTGCGCGTTCTCATCAGCTTCAGAGCCGTAGTCAGGCATTTGCGCAACGCGGTTGTTCTTGCCGTGATCGTCGAGCGAGGTAAAATCAGCCAACTCTTGGTTGAGTTGGGCTTTTTTCTCAAGCAGGTCCTTTTTGATTTGTTCGATTATTTCTTGATTCATACGGGTATAATAACTTAAAAAAAGCTCTTTCGCAATCTAGCTCCATTCTTTAGCTTTCATGCCTTCAGCGGCGGCAGCGACCTGCGCCTCTTGCTTTGATGAGCCGCGGCCGACGGCGATTAACTCTTCGCCGAGATAGAGGCCGACTTCAAATACTTTCTCATGATCAGGTCCATTCTCGGACATAACTTTGTAGTGCGGGGTGATGCCGGTAATTTCCTGAGCCTTTTCCTGGAAGCGGGATTTCGGATCAAGATAGAGACGATTGGTTAAAATATTATCAAGGTGACTGATAACCGAGCGATGGATAAAGGCCTTGGCGGCCTCTAGACCGCCGTCTAAGTACATCGCACCAATAATGGCTTCCATTGCGTTGGCGAGGATATATTGACGAGCCTTTGAATTGGCGTCTTTTGATTCACCGCGCGAAAGATATAAATTTTCTTCAACCGATAGTTCCTGCGCGATTGAAGCGAGCATCTTCGCGTTAACGAGCGAGGCGCGCCAATCGGTTAAATCGCCTTCCGGTGTATCCGGAAAGGTATTAAACAAATGTTCAGTAACAACAATTTCCAAAACGGCGTCTCCTAAAAACTCGAGGCGTTCATTATGCCCGAGTTTGAAATCCGGATGCTCGTTAATGTAGGAGCGGTGAGTTAGGGATTGGCGTAGGAATTCAAGATTCTTAAATTCGTAACCGAGTGTCCCTTCTAATTTTTGAAATTCTCTCATGCGTCTGTTTTGACTTCTTTAGTTTTTTCAGTGACTTGATCAACTTCTTTCGCGGGCATCTCTTTCATAATGGCGCCAAGGACGCCGTTGATGAACTTGCCGCTCGAATCGCCACCAAAGGTTTTCGCCATTTCAATCGCTTCGTTAATCGCGACTTTGGCGGGAATGTTTTTATCAAAGACTAGTTCATAAATACCGAGGCGTAAAATATTGCGATCAACCACCGTAATCTGATCGAGCGGCCATTCGGTGGCGTACTTAATAATGTAGGCGTTAATCGCTTCAACATTATCGAGAACACCTTGAACTAGAGATTGGACGAAACCGTGGTCATCAAAATTCGGCGCGAACTGTTGGAAGTTGTCATGAATAACCTTATTGATATCAACTTCTTGTCGATCATTAAAATCCCAGGCAAACAAAGTTTGCATGGCGATAGTACGCGATAGATGACGGTTGGCCATGTTATTTCTTCTTTTTAATAGCCTTCGGTTTAACAGTTTCAATCATTCGATAGGTGCCGCAGAACGCGCAGGCACGATGCGGTTGAATTGACTTACCGCACTTCGGGCATTTGTTAATCGTTTTTGGCTTGAGTGCGAGGTGAGCGCGGCGGCGTCCGGTTGAGGCGCTGGTGCGCTTTTTCATTTGAACCATACAAGTTGTTTCTAATGTTTAAAATTAAGAATTATGATTATCAAATTTCACAATAATACATCTCATTATAACCAAATTTTTCTATATAAGTCAAGGTTTAGACAAGCTGAAGCTTTGTTCGCCTTGTGATATACTAAGAGTATATGGAACAAAAATCTCTCATCTTTCCCGAAGGTTTTCTCTGGGGAGCCGCGACTTCCTCCTATCAGATCGAAGGCGGTTTAATTAATGATTGGAGCCAATGGGAGAAGTCCGAACGCCGATTATCATATCTTAAAAAGAAAGGTCTTAACCCGGCGGATTATCAATCTGGCAAAGCCGCTAATTCTTGGGAGATGATGGAGGCGGATATTGAATGTCTCAAAAAGATCAACGCGAACGCCTATCGATTTTCAATTGAGTGGTCGCGGGTTGAGCCCGAAGAGGGACGCTTCGATGAAGCCGTGCTCGCCCGTTACGCGAACTTTATCGGTCGCTTGCAGGAAGAAGGTATCGAACCCTTTGTCACGCTCTGGCATTGGCCACTGCCGCTTTGGCTGTCCGCTAAAGGCGGTTGGACCAATTCCTCGATAATTAATTATTTTAAAATCTACACTGAACGCCTCGTCCAAGCTTTCCCGACCGTGAAATTTTGGATTACTTTGAATGAACCGGAAATTTACGCCGGCAACGGATTCTTGCATGGCATTTGGCCACCGGCTATAAAAAATCCTCTTTCGTACTTAGGAGTTATTGCTAATTTGATTAAAGCGCACCGCGTCGCCTACGATACGATTAAGGAAAGTAATTCCAATACGGAAATCGGTATTGCCAGTCCGAATATTAATTTTGAAGCGGCACCGGGAATCATTAATCGGATCCTAAAAGCCGGCGCGGAGTGGTGGTGGAACAATCGTTTCCTCAATAAGATTTCTGATAAGCAAGATTTTATCGGTTTGAATTTTTATTTTCATAATTTAATCAATTATGGATTTTCAAAAAATAAAAATGAGAAAGTAAATGACATGGGTTGGGAACTGTATCCTGCCGGAATTTATCCGGTCTTGCGAAATTTAGCTAACCGTTATCAAAAGCCGATTTATATTACTGAGAATGGAACGGCTGATCAGGACGATGATCATCGCGCCTGGTTTATAAAAGAAATTTTAAAAGAAGTGCGACGCGCGCTTGATGACGAGGTTGATATTCGAGGCTACCTACATTGGTCGCTGATAGACAATTTTGAATGGGCGCACGGTTTTGAAAAAAAGTTTGGTTTGTTTGAAGTTGATTATAAAACATTTGAACGTCGCCCCCGTCCTTCGGCTTTGGAGTATGGTAGAATTATAAAGAATAATTCTATTGACCAATAAGATTATGTGGATTTTTATTGCAGTTGCATCGTATTTGATGAACGCCGGCGTGTACGTCGCCGATAAATTTTTGCTTTCCAAAAAAATCCACTCTTCGATTGTGTACGCTTTTTACGTCGGAATTTGGAGTATTGGAAACTTCGTCTTATTAATTTTTGATCCTTATTTTCCTGAAACTCGCGCTTTAATTCTCGATTTACTCGCCGGCTTTTTATTCTTGTTTACACTCGTCTTTTGGTATAAGGCCCTACATCAAAGCGAGGCGACCCGCGTCGTTCCGATTGTCGGAGCTCTAACGCCGGTTTTCTCTTTTGTTTTTTCTTACTTATTTCTTGGCGCTGAACTGAATGTTCAACAGCTGGCAGCCTTTGTCGTTTTGATTGCCGGCGGTCTTTTGATTTCGGTAAAGCGAACGCGGATGCATATGGTCGGCGAAGTATATAATCGCGTAAAAAATATCTGCGGTGATGCCTTTGGAAAATACGCGGTTGAAATTCGCCCGACGCGTCGCTTGATAATAAACTCGATCATCGCCGCGATCTGTTTCGCTGCGTATTACGTATTTATCAAATATATTTATTCTCATACTGGTCAACCTTTTATCGGCGCCTTCGTCTGGTCCCGACTCGGCAGTTTCTTAGGAGTTATCGCGATTTTGTTTGTGCCGGCCTGGCGGCGCTTAATTAGCGAATCAAAGACGACCGAGAAACGAACGCCGATGCAGCTCGTCTTCTTCCTTGGAGTTCGTTTCGCCGCCGCGCTCGCCTTTATTATGCTTAACTGGGCGGTTAGTCTTTCGGACAACGTTTCCTTAATTAATGCGCTGCAGGGTACGCAATACGTTTTCCTCTTGGTTCTCGTTGTTATATTCTCGAGTCGTTATCCGAAAATATTATCTGAAGAGATTGGACGCGGCGTAATGCTTCAAAAAATTCTTGGTATTATTCTCGTTTCACTCGGGCTTTATTTATTGGTTGTATAAAGCGGTGCCATCCTGACGAATGTCAGGATCCATTATTCCGTACTCAGTACGTTAACATGGATCCTGAAACAAGTTCAGGATGACACAGAAATTAATTTTTATGATGATTCTAGCCTACATTGTGATTGCCGCCTTACCTTTGTATGTCCTTAGGTTTCCGATTTTAGGTTTTCCAACGACCGTGTTAGAAATATTGATTCTGGGTTTATTTCTTGTGTGGATTATAAAATATCAGATTCCCCGGTCAAGCCTGCCTACCGGCAAGGCAGGCCGGGGAATGACATTTGGTTTATTTCGCTGGGAGTTAATCGCTTGGCTTACTGTTTCTCTTGTGGCGGTCATCGTCGCCGGAGCATCGCTTTCCTCATTCGGAATCTGGCGCGCGTATTTTTTTGAACCGGCCTTACTCTATATCGTTTTAAGTAATCTATTAGATACTAAAGAAAAAATCTATAAAGCTGTTTCGGTCTTAGCCGGCTCAGCGATTGTTGTTTCCTTAATTGCCGCCTACCAATATATAACGGGCGACTTTATTTTGAATCCTTTTTGGGCGGCGGTCGAAACGCGGCGTGCCACCTCCCTCTTTCCCTATCCGAACGCCATCGGTTTATTTCTCGCTCCGCTCATTTTTATCTTCACCGGCTTACTGCCAAAAGCTTATCAGAAAAGCAAACAATGGTTTTGGTTTTTGATAGTTGCGATTGTTTCATCTTTTTCGGCAATTTTATTTGCGCAATCCGACGGCGCACTATTTGCAATTGTTAGCGCGGCCTTAGTTGGCGGATTAATCGCGACGAAAAAAACTCGAATCGCGGCACTCGCCTTTATCATTGCTGCGACGGTCGCGATTGCTATCAATCCGGCCGGAACGAGTTACGTCAGTGATCGATTGCAGCTTAAAGATTTTTCCGGACAGATTCGCCGCTTCCAATGGCGCGAAACAATTACTATGCTCCGCGACGGGCGTTTAATTCTCGGTGCCGGTTTAAATAATTATCAGAAAACTGTCGCGCCTTATCATCAAGAAGGTTTTTTCTATAACAGCGAGGAATTAAGCGAAGCCGATTTTGTCGCGCGGGTTAATTCGGACGAGAGTTACCGCAAAGCTCATTGGCAGCCTTTGGAAACTTATTTGTATCCGCACAATATTGTCCTCAATTTTTGGTCCGAGCTCGGACTCGCCGGTCTTCTCTTGTTTATATGGATAGTTATCAAGTATTTCTGGCTCGCTTTTAAATCCTATTGCGCTAAACGCGACGGGTTTACTTTAGGGCTTATCCTTGCTATGCTTGCGATTCTGATTCACGGTCTCGTCGATGTACCATATTTTAAAAATGATTTAGCCGCGCTGTTTTGGCTCTTGCTAATACTGCTCGGTTTCTCTGCAAAACGTCAATGAAAATCGTTATCCAAAAATTAATTGCTCAGGCGGGGGTTTGTTCCCGTCATCAGGCCGAAAAGTATATTGCTTCCGGCCGGGTTAAGCTAAACGGAAAAACGGCCAAGCTAGGCGATCGCGCCGATGAGGATGATAACGTTTTGGTTGATAAAAAGCCGCTGAAGTTTACAAATGAGCACACCTATATTAAGCTCTATAAACCCGCTGGCGTTGTCTCGACGACCCGCAGTTTTCCGAGCGAACAAAACGTCCTCGATCTCGTTCGCATTCGTAAGCCGCTCTCGATTGTCGGTCGTCTCGATAAAGAAAGCGAAGGTCTCGTTCTTTTGACCGATGACGGTGAACTTGCCTATAAGTTAACGCATCCGAAGTTTAAGATCACTAAAGTTTATGTTGTGACGTTGACGCACGATCTAGCGCCGACGCGCGAGGAAATTAAAAAGAAAGTGAAACATATTCACGAAGTATTTATTCGCGGCGTTGAAATCGGTTTGGGTGATGGACGGGTTAAGGTTGAGCGCATCAAACATATGCGCGGCCGCAGTTTTGAAATCGTTTTGAGCGAAGGTAAGAAGCGGCAGATCCGTCGCATGTTTCGACAGGTTGGTTGCCATGTTGGCTTACTCAAGCGTGTCCGTATTGCGAACGTGACCGTCGCCGGAATCTCGCGCGGTCGTTGGAAGTATTTAACTAAAGAAGAGATTCACAAATTAAAAGCATTATAAAATGTTCGCCGTCGCCCTAAAGGGCTATGGCGTAACGATGGAAGGGTGGCCGAGTGGTTGAAGGCACAGCTCTCGAAAAGCTGCATACCAGCAATGGTATCGAGGGTTCGAATCCCTCCTCTTCCGCCTTGTATGTAGTAAAAAAATATGATCCACACCAAAAACAAGATAGCGATTATTTTAATAATTGTTTTGCTTGTTGCCGGTGTTTTGCTGCTGGTAAAAAGGAATGTCGGGCCGATTTCAGTTCCATCCAAGGAAGATGCTAATCCGGTTGAGGAAATAGCCAAAGCGCCGGAAAAAAAAGTTTCGAGCATTCCGGGAATCAAAGTTCCGGAAGGATTTGCACTCGGCGTTTTTGCAGACAAAATTTCGGGAGCGCGAGCTATTGCCCTTGATCCGCGCGGACGCTTGCTGGTCAGCCAAACAAAAGAAGGGCAAATAGTTGCGCTGCAAGACGCGGACGGCGATGGCCGGGCGGAAATTCGCAAAAATATAGCGAGCAGA
>CAZSWO010000008.1:46926-48679 GCA_964611115.1 uncultured Gammaproteobacteria bacterium | reverse complement strand
CTATTACATTACCTTGCCATGGTAGAGATACGGGTTCGATTCCCGTTACCCGCTCCAAAATATTATTTATGCGTCGAACACATCGCCGACCAAAACATCAAGAACCGCAGAAAACTTTCCGCGTGAATCGGGCTATCCATGCGCCGATTGTTATGGTTATCGGCGACGATGGAGAATTTCACGGTGAAGTTTCAATTGAAAAAGCGTTAGCGCTAGCCGAGGATGCTGGCATGGACTTAATTGAGGTTAACCCGACGGCTGAACCGCCCATTGTTAAGATCGGTGATTACGGACAATTTAAGTACGAACGTGATAAGAAAGCCCAAAAGCAACGTTCCCATCTTAAGAAAAGCGAAACCAAAGGAATTCGACTCTCAATTCGTATCGGTGACCACGATTTATCGGTTCGCCGTGAACAAGCCAAGCGCTTTTTGTCCAAAGGCGACAAGCTCCGCATTGAACTCCAATTGCGCGGCCGTGAACGCCAGCATCCTGAGCTCGCTCGAGCGATGGTTGAGAAGTTTCTCGAGACCCTTAAGGCCGATCCCGAGCTTTCCATCGTTGTTGAGGAAGGCTTGACATCCCAGGGTGGAAAGTTTACTATGTTAGTAACCAACAAAAAAACCTGATTTTTATCTAACCTAATTGAATTTTTGACGATATGCCAAAGCTCAAAACCCACCAAGCAACGGTCAAACGATTTTCCAAAACTAAGACCAATAAGTTGCGCCGCCGCAAGTCCGGACAGGACCATTTTAACTCCCGCGAGTCGGGCAACACTGTTCGTAATAAGCGACGTGACATTACCGCGCACACGGCTGATGCTAAAAACATCGCCAGCTTCATGCCCTATAATTAAAAATATACCCCGATATGCCTAGAGTTAAACGAGGAACTACTCACGTAAAAAAGCGCCGCAAACTGTTGGCTAAAACCAAGGGTTATAAGTGGGGCCGTAAAAAATTAATTAAAGCTGCGAAAACAGCCGTCTTAAAAGCTGGTGTTCATGCCTATACTGATCGTCGCCGCAAAAAGCGCACGAGCCGCGCTCTCTGGCAGATTAAGATCAGCGCCTTCGTTAAAGCGCATGATATCTCCTATTCTAAATTTATCGGTTTGATTAAAAAGGCCGGAGTTACGGTTGATCGAAAGATTATGGCTGACTTAGCTGTTAATCATCCAGCCGCCCTTGAAAGCATTCTTAAGAAGGTAAGTAAATAAAATGGATCCGCGCATTATACAAATTGGCCAGATAGTCGTTTCACTTTTATTGATCACTGTTATTTTATTGCAAAATCGCGGTACCGGCCTTTCGGGAATTTTCGGAGGCTCGAGCGCGGTCTTCCAAACCAAGCGTGGTGTTGAACGAGTTTTGTTTATTACCACGATTGTATTGGCAGTTATCTTCTTTGCACTTTCGATTGGCCGTTTATTCTTCGAATAAGTTCAAATCCTAATTCCATGCTTATGAACAAGGCTAGTTTGATAGAAAAAATTTCATCCGAGACTCACGTCAATAAAAAGCATGTTGAAGACGTGGTTGAAAAGATGATTAATCTAATCATTAAGGAATTACAGTCGGGCGGAAAGGTTAGTCTTGTTGGCTTTGGAACCTTTGAGGCTCGTACTCGCCATACTCGCGGCGGTGTTAATCCGCAGAAGCCGAATGAGCGCATTCAGATTCCGGAAGTTAAGGTTGCAAAGTTCAAAACCGGCAAAACCTTGAAGGATGCGTTGAAGGGAAAATAAATTA
>CAZSWO010000008.1:0-46826 GCA_964611115.1 uncultured Gammaproteobacteria bacterium | reverse complement strand
TGTGCACCCAGTAGGGATCGAACCTACGACCATTCGCTTAAGAGGCGACTGCTCTACCGCTGAGCTATGGGTGCGTGTAAATTTTTAAAACAGTAGCTGGGGAGAGGCTTGAACTCTCGACCTCGGCGTTATGAGTGCCGCGCTCTAACCAACTGAGCTACCCAGCCATATCCTTTGTCAGTGCACTCGGCAGGATTCGAACCTGCAACCCCTTGGTCCGAAGCCAAGTGCTCTATCCATTGAGCTACGAGTGCTAGCACTCAATGAAGCCAATCGTAGCATTTTGATATGGAAAATACAAGTCCCCCGTCACCCTAAACCCTTGCGGGAAACGCTTTTCTTCTGTATAATAGGGAGGATTTATTTTCCTATGACAAAGCCCTCTCCTCGTTTAGCTAAGCGCGCGATTCGCCACGATGTCATTAAGATACAAGGCGCCCGCGTTCATAACCTCAAAAACATAAGTATCGATATTCCGCGTGATCAACTAGTTGTGATCACCGGTCTTTCCGGTTCGGGTAAATCGTCCCTCGCCTTCGATACTATCTATGCCGAAGGTCAACGTCGTTACGTTGAGTCACTTTCGGCCTATGCGCGCCAGTTCGTCGGCTTGATTGATAAGCCTGATGTCGATCTGATTGAAGGTTTGTCGCCGGCGATCTCGATTGATCAAAAATCAACGTCGCACAATCCTCGTTCAACCGTTGGAACCGTCACAGAAATCTATGATTACCTTCGCTTATTATTTGCGCGTATCGGTGTTCCCTATTGTCCGAACTGCGACCTAAAAGTAAAACCTTATTCGATTGACGAAATAATTCATCAAATTGTTGATCAATGCGCCGACGAAGAAATTATTTTATTAGCGCCGATTATTCGGGATAAAAAGGGTGAACACAAATCAGTTATCGGCAGTATCAAGCGAGCCGGTTTCAGTCGTGTGCGTTTTGATTCTGTTATTTATACACTTGAAGAATTTGAAGATCTTGATGTCGATAAACAGAAGAAGCATAACTTAGAAATTGTAGTTGATCGCGTCACTGTTTCAAAAGATAAAGAAGATGTTTCGCGTTTGACCGAAGGTGTCGAGCGAGCGCTTGATTTGGGCGAGGGTATTATGTACGTTTGGCAGACAAAAAAAGAAACGCAGAAAATTTTCTCGCGTTTATTAGTCTGTCCGAACTGCGGTTTAACTATCATGGAGCCGGAACCGCACCATTTTTCTTTCAACAGTCCGCACGGCGCCTGTCTCGAATGCTCCGGTCTCGGCACTAAGCTCGAAGTTGATCCCGAGTTAGTTTTCAACGAGCGTTTAACGATTGCGCAGGGCGGAATCAAGCCTTGGGTTCACAACAACGTTAACGGTCAGATGTGGCTCTCTAAGCAGCTGGGCGCTGCTGCTGAAGGCTATGGTTTTGACTTGAATACTCCTTTAGCGGATCTGAACCAGAAGCAACGGGCGATGATTTTCTACGGAACCAAAGCGAGCGATAAAGAGGAGTTTGAAGGCATTATTCCGAACCTGATGCGCCGTTATGAACAAACCGAGTCTGATTACGTCCGTAAGGAGATTGAAAGCTTTATGCGCGTCTTGGTATGTCCGGGCTGCAATGGACAACGCCTTAAACCGGAAAGTTTAGCGGTTAAAATCGCCTCCCTTTCAATTCATCAGGTAACGGTAAAGTCGATCGAAGAAGCGAGCGAATTTTTCTCCGATTTAGAGAATAATAAAACTCTAACAGCGCGCGATAAAAAAATCGCCACTCAAATTTTAAAAGAAATAAAACTGCGTTTGAAATTTTTATTGAACGTCGGTTTAGATTATTTGACTCTGGCGCGCAGTGCGAACTCTTTATCGGGCGGTGAGGCGCAGCGTATTCGATTAGCGACACAGATTGGCTCCGCTTTGATGGGCGTTCTCTATATTCTTGATGAACCGTCAATCGGTTTGCACCAACGAGATAACGACAAATTAATTGATACGTTGAAAGATTTAAGAGATTTAGGGAATACAGTTATTGTCGTTGAGCACGATGCGGCGACGATGGAGGCTTCCGATTATATTATCGATATTGGTCCGGGTGCCGGCGAGCACGGCGGTACTATCGTTGCGGCCGGTACGCCTGCGGAAGTAAAGAAAAATTCAAAATCGCTGACCGGACAATATTTATCAGGTAAAAAAGAAATTGCAGTACCGGAGAAGTATCGATCCGGTAACGGACAATCTATTAAGATTGTTAATGCGAGCGAGCATAATTTAAAAAATCTAACGGTAGAAATTCCGCTCGGAAAGTTAATTGCGATTACGGGAGTATCCGGATCCGGAAAATCAACCTTGATTACTGATATTCTTGCGACGGCCTTAAATAAAAAGTTTTATCACGCCAAAGATATTCCTGGTAAGCACGACCGTATTGAAGGCTTAGAGAATTTAGACAAAGTAATCGATATAGACCAATCCCCGATCGGACGGACGCCGCGTTCGAATCCCGCAACCTATACCGGACTGTTTACGCCGATCCGCGACTTATTCGCCGCTTTGCCGGAAGCGAAACTGCGCGGTTATCAGCCGGGAAGATTTTCCTTCAATGTTGTTGGCGGACGCTGTGAAGCTTGTGCCGGCGACGGTATTATTAAAATTGAAATGCAATTCTTGCCCGATGTTTATGTTGAATGCGATGTCTGTCACGGCCATCGTTATCAGCGCGAAGTTCTAGAGGTGCATTACAACGGTAAGAATATTTCCGAGGTTCTTGAAATGACGGTTGAAGAAGCACTTGGCTTTTTTAAGCATATCCCGGCCGTTCATCAAAAATTGGCAACGCTTTTCGAAGTCGGACTTGGTTATATTAAGCTTGGCCAATCAGCTACTACTCTCTCTGGTGGTGAAGCCCAGCGCATTAAATTAGCCACCGAATTATCGCGTCGTCCGACCGGTCAGACTCTCTATATTCTTGATGAACCGACAACCGGCCTGCACTTCGAAGACATTCGTCGTCTGCTCACTATTTTGCAGCGCTTAGTTGATCGCGGTAATACCGTTATCATCATCGAGCATAACCTCGACGTTATTAAATCAGTTGATCATATTATTGACTTGGGTCCCGAGGGCGGTAATAAGGGCGGCGAAATTGTTGCCATTGGTACGCCCAAGGAGGTAGCGAAAAATAAACAGAGCTACACCGGAAAGTATTTGGCGCCGCTACTGTAAATTTAAATATTTTAAAAGCCCTGCAAAACTCTGCAGGGCTTTTTGATTCTTTGAATCAATTTTTAATCTCTGGTCTTTCTGTCGAATAATACTGAGATATTATAGTCTCCGGCCTGAGAATACCAATTAGTAGCGCAGACTTCTTCATTCTTGCCTATACCCGCCTGATTAGTGGGCCAAGCGTCTAAGCCAACTTGGACCTGCGCCTCGCCTTTAATAGTGAAGCCCGCTTCAAGAACTCAGCCAGTGATATTGGGCGGCACCGGCTTAATAGGGTAGCTCGTGCTGGCTGGATGGAAGACGCGATCGGGCATGTTACTGACCGGCAAATGTAAAAACCCCTTTTTGATAACAGCGCCGAAAGAACCATTTCTGAATTCCGCCGGACCGTCATATTCATACCAAGGCGTACGTTTACGCGTTACGCCATAAACTCCGGTATAAAGATTATTATCATTATACTCATCAGCATAATGTAGGATTTTTTGACCATTAAGAATATAGAAAATTCTTAAATAATCAAGGTCAACATAAGCTTCACCATCGCATTCGTCACAAGCCACAGCAGTTACCCAGGCTATCGGATGAGGCTTGCCTTCGGGGAAAAGCTGTCCGCCGACGACCTTTGGAAAATCGCAGTAAGCTACCGGGCTGCTGGTTGAACCCTGAGGCATATCGCACTCCCTTTTGCCGCAGCTACTTAGTAAGACCAAAATTAACAATGTGCAAATCGATAAAAATGATTTTGTTTTCAATGGACACCTCTTTTATAAATTTATGAAATATTAATATCGCAGTATTATCATATATCAAAGAAAATGTCAAGCTTAAAAGATAAAAACCTTTTTAAACATATTCCCCAGTTTTCGAGCTTTTCGTTCATTGCGATAAATCACTAATTTATTTCTCCCCCTTTGTTTAATAATAGTAAGTAGCTCATTTTTAGCATCATCAGTCAGCGTTGAATGTTTTTTATAAAATTGATCAATCAGGTTAGAAATTTTCGGATCAAGCCAAACTTCGATTAAGTAATCATTAAAAATATTAACGTTATAATTGTTTTTTTCAAATAAGGGTTCGGGCGAGGGATGGTAATTAGTCGTTTCATTATCAAAGTATTTGCTTGATTCAATATCTAGAGCATCTCGGTTGCCAGCGATTAAAAATAATTTTCGGCCAATGGCTTTAAAGCGATTGAATAAGAAGGTTTCAGTTTCGGGACGAGCCAATAAAAACCATTCGTGCGGATTATAAATAAAGACCGGCGCTGATTTCGGAGTATTATCCAGTAAAATATCAAAGGCGTGGCCCCAGAAAATATCAGTCGCCTCAAAGCTTTTAAACCAATAAACGATTTTCTCGCCGTTCTTTAACGCAAGGAAATCAAGACTCGGCTGATCGTTCATTGAATAGTTAAGTCGGGCCTGTTCGGTAAAAGTTGCCAGTTTCTTAAGCCAGAGGCTGGATAGCGCCACTTCGCCACGCGTTTGAATAATAACTTCATCGGCACGCAGTTGCCGCAAAGCCTTATAGACAGCTTGCTTGGTCGTGCCGGTGCGCTTGGCGTTGATAGCCTCAAGCAGGGAAGCGGTCTCTTGCGGACCGCTAACCAGGCATTCGATTATAAGATCTTCTATCCTTTGGTCTTTAGTAAACATGCTTTTAGATTAGCATAAAATAGCTATAGAGTAAACTAATGGTTTAATTTAGGGTTTATTTACTTGATATTATTGACAAATATTGATTATTTATGTATAATGCAGGTATAAGATAATACATTAAAAATTAAATAAAACATAGCCCAAAGGAGGGTATAACATGTCGAAGTCACCAATCGTCATAAACACTAAAATATCAGACCCAAGCATTCCTGTAGAACTTATTAGTGAGCTTATTTGGAATGATTACATAAAAAGCCAGAAGCATAATGCTAGTCCCAAGGAAATTATTTTCATTAGGCGTCAGGAAATAAGCAGGCGCACACTTTTCGTGGTTATTGTAGACGGGTCCCATTGCTACCAAGCTGGCAATACTAGCTTCGATTACGTTTGTTATAATGTTAAGTTTCTCTACATATTCGGCTATAAAGATGGATGTTTGACCATGGTAATGGGTTCATATTTAGCTAAAAAGAAAAGCCAAGAAGTGAACTATCGTGAATATTTTAACAGCCACGTTGTTGTTCCTAATTATGTGGAAGCAAGTATTGAAAAACTTGAATCATATTGCCAGGAAACCACCCATATATTTATGCATTTGTCTGGTGAAAATGGGGAGAAAAAAGACTTACGCTGTAAGATATTGTCCAAGTTTCTTTAAAGAACAAAGAACTAAAAAATAAAATAAAATAAAAAAGCTCAAGGAGGAGCTCAATATGAATAATATGAACATTGAAAAAAGCGACGCTGAAGTATATGCAAGCATGGCCAGGGCAGATGAGAATATTAAAGAGATCTATCGCCTTGATGCTGAAGCTCATCTAAATACGTTTCTCGCTAATTTTAAAAGACTCCTTAATAGTGATGATGAGGGTCTGCAGATTAGCGACGCAATCTACGTAGATGGCGCATATCAATTCATCGTCTCAACCGATGCTAAGGAGCATACGCTTATAGTCTCGGTCGATGATAATGAAAACGCGCGGGTATGGTTGTCTTATAAAGGAGATGACCGGGATTTAAGTGGTAGAGAACCACATGAATACTCATTCCGCGCTCTACACGATAAAGTGTATAGTTGGATATGGTTATCACGTTAATTTTTAGTTTTGTCCCCGTTTCTTTAAAAAACGGAGAGCCAAGAGGGAGCAGAACCTTAAAAAAAGTTTACGCCTTATCAAAAAAGATGAGGCGTATTTAATAAAAATTAATATAAAAAAATAAATGAGCTAGAAAGCTCAAGGAGATAAAATGAAAAGTTTAAAAGATTCATTGCCTAGTTTTCCTGATGTCATGTCTCGTTTCATCCTTTTCTTTTTAATATTGTTTTTTATTTTTGTGTTCATCGGAGCGATATCGTTATTATATATCGGACTTTTACAAGACCCTTTCCCTTGGTATTGGAACGTGCTCCTCGTCGTGATGCTACTATGTGATGGCTTTATGATTATAGAAAACTTAAGAAATTTTTTTAAAAGCCCCAGTGAAAACTGAGGCTTTTTTATTTTATCTCATCCGTTCTTACTAATTCCGGCGCCGGTCGTGTGAGATTCCAAACCGCGAAGGTCGATGGATTGCGCCAGCCGCCTAAGGTTCCGGGATTTACAATCATTGTTTCGCCCTTTTGTTCAATCCAAGGAACATGCGTATGGCCATGGAAAATAATATAGGGTTTTTCTTCTAAGAGTTTTAAAATTTTGAATGGTTCATGACACAGACAAATCTTTCTAGAATCTAATTCTATAATTCCTGTCTCGCCTAAGTTTATTATATTATCTGGAATCTCTTCGTCATAAAAAGTGTCAGCGTTTCCTTTCACTAAATATATTTGACCACTGAATGACACTGAAATTTGTTTTAATGTATCTAGATTTGCTATATCGCCACACATAAGCAACGTTTCAACTTTATTTTTTTCACAATATAATAAAAAAGATTCCAGGTAAGGAATATTGTCGTGGAGATCGGAAATGATCGCTACCTTCATATCAGGCGGCAACCCTGAACACTTCTTCGAGGGTCGTTTCGCCTGCCATTGCTTTGAGAATTCCGTCGTGCATCATCAGGATCGAACCTTGTTCAATTGCGAGATTCTCAATTTCCATTTCAGTCACGGCTGAGGTCTGAATTAATTTTTGCATTTCCGGCGTCATTGAGACGGCTTCATAAATACCGACGCGACCCTTGTAGCCGAGCATACCGCATTTATCGCAGCCGACCGGTTTATAGAATTCCGGCGTTGTTGGAACTTTAATTTTTGGATTCTTAGAAATACGAGCGAGCATCTCATCAACCTTCTTTTTCATCTCACTATCAATTTCCATCTTTTGTTTACAGGCAGGGCAGAGCTTGCGGACAAGACGTTGACCAATCGAACATTCGATCGAACTTGAAAGCAACGGCTTATCAACGCCGAGACCGACAAAACGCGAGATAGCGCCGGCTGCTGAGTTAGCGTGAATCGTAGAGAGAACCAGGTGACCGGTTAAGGCCGCTTCAATCGCAACTTTGGCGGTTTCATCATCGCGAATTTCTCCGACCATGATAATGTTTGGATTCTGACGCATTAAGGAACGAAGCGCCGCAGCAAAGGTATAGCCTTCTTCGGTTGAAACCTGCGTTTGGATAATTCCTTCAAGATTATATTCGATCGGATCTTCGATGGTAATAATTTTGACGCTCGGGTTGTTGAGTTTGTTGAGCAAGCTGTAAAGCGTTGTTGTTTTACCCGAACCAGTCGGACCGGTTGTTAGGATAACGCCCTTGGTCTTTTTAATAGCTTGATTGATAATATCGAGCGAGACCGAGGCAATACCGAGTTTTTCCATCTCGAGAGTTTTGGCCTGTGAAGAGAGCAGACGGATAACGGCTGTTTCTCCGTAGCCGCCGATAATAATCGAAATACGACAATCGATTTTTGCGTTTGGAGAATAAATTGTAAAGCGTCCGTCGTAGGTCGGCTTTTTGATATTGGCGGCAAAGCCGGCGGTATTTTTAATTTCGGAAAGTAACGGGATATAATGTTCGCGGCCGAGCTTGGCGATGTCGTGCAAAATGCCGTCGATGCGATAACGAATCGTAACACCGTCTTCGGTCGGATCGATGTGAACGTCGCCGGCTTCGGCGACGATCGCGCCGGCCATTATAATATTAATGATTTCGTTGGTGTGATGGGCTTCCAATAATTTACCGCTGTCTTGGCCAATTGCTTTGGTTAGTTCAAGTCCGTTGGTCATATTAGCTTCATCAAGTTTCAAGCCGCGGCCGATTGTTTTTGAAACAACGATGTCGTACAGCTTATCGACGTAATCCATTTTACCGGCGGCCTCGTAAACTTCTTCGAGTGAGGTTGTGCCTTGCAATGCTTTTAGAACGCCGTCTTGTAACATCGTAATCATACCGTTTTCAATGGCCTGCTCTAAAATTTTAAAAGCCGGCGCATTAGCAGCGGTTAATTCTTTAATCGCCGCATCAATTGTTAGAACTTCATAAATTCCGATACGGCCTTTGTAGCCGAGCTTGTTGCACTTGTCGCAACCAACCGCTTTATATATTTCCGGTAAGTCTTTTGGAACATCAACGTTAGCCCGCGGACTAATAACCGCGAGAATCTTTTTGATTTTTTCTTCCTCTTCAGGAGTAATTTCGCGCTTAACTTTGCAATGCGGACAGAGTTTGCGGACAAGACGTTGACCAACGATCGCGTTTAGGGATGGAGATAATAAATAGGGCTGAATGCCGAGATCGAGTAAACGGGGAATAACTCCCGCGGCGTCGTTCGTGTGCAGAGTAGATAACACTAAGTGTCCGGTTAAGGACGCACGGACAGCAATTTCCGCAGTTTCAAGGTCGCGGGTTTCGCCGACCATGACAATGTCGGGATCTTGGCGTAAAATCGAGCGCAGCCCGGAGGAAAAGGTATAGCCCTTACTTTCGTCAACTTGACTTTGGTTAATGCCGGCTAATTGATATTCAACCGGATCTTCGAGCGTTATGATTTTTGTGCCCGGTTTATTAAGACGATTTAAAATTGCATACAAGGTCGTTGTTTTTCCCGAACCGGTCGGACCCGTAACAAGAACCAAGCCGTTTGGTTTATCAACTTCTTCAGCGAGACGTTCATACTCTTGTTTAACTAAACCAAGCTCTTCAAAAGGCAGGCCGACCGAGCTTGAACGCAGTAAACGCATAACAACGCTCTCGCCGTAAGCCGTTGGTAAGAATGAAGCGCGAACCGCAATTTTTTCTTCGGCTGTATTGATATCGAAGCGGCCGTCTTGTGGTTTGCCCTCAACGTTAATTTTAACTTTTGCAAGAATTTTTAAACGAGAGATAATGCGGTGCCATTTGTCGCGATTAATAACGGCCGCTTCTTGCAATACACCGTCGACGCGCAAACGAATGACGACGCCCTGCTCCTCGGCTTCGACGTGAATATCGGAGGAACCGATTTTTAAAGCTGTTGCAATCAAGAGAACAATGATGTCGCTCATGTTCACTTCATTGACCTTGGCGGCGAGACTGTGAAAATCGTCAATTTCGGTTTTGAACTTTTCTAATTCAGCGGAGGTAATCTCAACGCCGGCTGCTACTGCTTTAATTTTTGGAAGACTTTTATAGAGCCAGAGTGCATGGTCCATGCTGTGCGAAGAAACCATATAGATTTCGCCATTGTCGATAAAAAGCTTGGTCTCAAGTTCTTTCAGTTTTGTCTGGACTGCGGGCGAATGGGGTTCGAGTGCGGCCAAGCGGAGTCGTTTGCCGTCAAAATAAAAACAAACCATCTTGTGTTCGCGCGCCTCCGCCTCGCTAATCAGCGCGAGCGCTTCCTGGCTGATTGGAAAGCCGTTTAAATCAAGATAGGGAACGCCGACGCCCTGTGCTTTGGCGGCGGTTAAACGCTCAAGATCGTGCAACTGTATTTCGCGTTGTTTTTTTGCGAATTTTCCTTCAAGGCTGTCCTCGTCAACTGACTCGGGTTGGGCGCTCGAACCGATCAGATCTTCGATTGATTGTATTTCGTCACTCATATGCATTAGTGTACCATGATTAGAGAGCTCCTTCAATTGTAAAATCGACTTTTTTCATGCTATAATTACACTATCTTATATGAAAAAACTGTTTCGTTTGCTAGGACGAGAAATCTCCAATCCATCACCAATTCTTATGCATAACAGCGCGTCCGAACCGGAACATGCTTGGTTCAATTTTGGCGAAGAAGAGGGTCAGCTAGCGGTTGACATTTATCAGACAGATGATAATCTAGTCGTGAAATCAACGATTGCCGGAGCCAGCAGCAAGGACATCGAAGTTTCCCTGGTTGATGATATGTTAACGATTCGGGGACGCCGCGAACTTGATGAAGAGGTGATGGCAGATGCCTATCTGTACCGCGAATGTTACTGGGGAAAGTTCTCCCGTTCGATTATGCTGCCGGTTGAAGTTCGAGGTGATAAGGTAATGGCCTCCCTCCATAACGGCGTTTTAACCGTAACATTACCGAAGGCCAAGCGTTCTAGGCATACAAGTATTAGAGTTAAAGAATCAAAAGAAAAATAGTATCATGGAAATTCAAGCCACAATTAAAGAATTACGCGAGTCCGAGGCCATTCTTGAAACTGCCGAGGGAGAGTTGATTGCGCTTCCGGCACGACTAGTACCAGAGAAGAAAATTGGTGTTTCGGTTTTTGTATCAGTGGCGGCGGAGGCAGCCGTTCCGGCTCGTGAGCTGCTCAATGAAATCATCGGAAACAATGAAAACGCTTAATCACATTCAGGAGAAAGTTCCAACATGGCTGCTTGTTACGGCGGCTATTTTTGTATCGATTTTTTTTATAGTTGCCCTGAGCGGTTTTGTGTTTTCAGAAATATACGGCAAGCGAATTGTGCCCGGCGTTAGCGTTGCCGGTATTGAGGTCGGCGGAAAAGCTCCGGCCGAGGCGCGCGCCTTATTTGAAAGCCGAGCCGAAGTCTTTGATGAAGGGATGTCATTTCATTATAAGGATAAAAAAGTTATCGCTCCGCTTGAGTTGGCTTCAATCAGCGTTGATGAGGCATTAGAGAAAGCCTGGTTAATAGGCCGAGGCGAGAATTGGCTTGATAATGGGATTGAACAAGTTAATGCGCTGTTGGTCGGAGTAGATTTGGAGATGTCGACCATGATTGATCACGATGCTGTTACAGCGCTGCTCCTAAAAGATTTTGCTGAATTTGAAACTCCGGCCCGTAACGCCGGCTTAGTAATTAACGGCGACGATTACGAGATTACTGAAGCTGAATCGGGACAGACGCTTGAATACGATGCGGCGCTCGCCCAATTAGATCGACAGCTTAGAGCTTTTATTTCTGAACCGATTGCGCTCACAAGTCGCGTGGTAGAACCTGAAATATCTAAAAAGGAAGCCGAGCAATCAAATTACCAAATTGCTGAATTCTTTGCCTTTAAGCCAACAAAACTGGTGTTTGAAAAAGAGTCCTGGGATTTGAATATGAAGACGGCGCGAAGCTTGGCCGGTTTTGAAAAAAAGGATGGACGAATAGTTTTGACGCTTGATAGTCTTAAGATTAAAGATTTCTTAAGCAAAGAAGTTGTTCCTAAGATTGCCCGTGAACCCCTGAGCGCTCGACTGTCTATGGAAAATAATCGAGTGAGTGTCTGGCAGGCGGGGCAGGATGGACGTGAAGTCGAGCTTGATGAAAGTGCAGAACGAGTGAAAGCCTGGCCCCTAGAAGAGCCCGAAAAGATCGAAGTTGCCGTTACGATTGTTCCGGCAGAGGCGGGAGATGTAACTGCGCAAGAATTAGGTTTGAAGGAAATTATCGGAACCGGAATTTCGCAATTCGCCGGTTCACCGAACAACCGTCGTCATAATATAAGAACCGGAGCCAATGCCTTGCATGGTTTATTGCTTAAACCGGGAGAAGAATTTTCTCTCTTAAAAGCTCTAGGAGAGATTGATGCTCGTTCCGGCTATTTGCCCGAATTAGTAATTAAGGGAAATAAAACCATTCCTGAATACGGCGGTGGTTTGTGTCAGATTGGAACAACAATTTTTAGAGCAACCTTCAATTCCGGTTTACCGGTAACGGCGCGGCGTAATCACTCCTACCGAGTTTCATATTATGAACCGGCTGGAACCGATGCGACTATTTATGACCCGGCTCCGGATTACAAATTTGTAAATGATACGAGTCATCATATTTTGATCCAGGCTCGTATTGAAGGAAATCAAGTTGCCTTTGATCTATGGGGAACAAAAGATGGCAGAGAGGTAGAGGTTGGAAAGCCGGTAATTTATAATATTGTTGCCCCGGCGCCTACTAAGATTATTGAGACGACCGATCTTAAAGAAGGACAAAAAAAATGCACCGAAAGTGCGCATGCCGGTGCCGATGCCTATTTTGATTACAAGGTTACCTATCCGAGCGGCGAAGTTAAGGATGTTCGTTTTTCTTCGCACTATGTTCCCTGGCAAGCGGTTTGTTTAGTTGGCGCTAAGAAGGCTCCCGAGGGTGGTGTTCCGCCTCCGGCAACCGGGACGATAACGCCGAGCGTCGCACCGGATACAACAGAATAATTCTATAACAAAAAACACCTCGGTAAACCGAGGTGTTTTAGTCATTCAAACCTAAGTTCGACTGAAGCGGGTAGGCAAGAAATTTTCATCAGAAAGAACCTAGTCGTAACCGAGTTTTTTCTGACGAAGAAATCCCCATGCTTGTCGTGCCTAGCCCGCTTCAAGCGACCTTTTTGTTAAATGCGTAAAAAATACTGTTAGAGGGTGATGTCCGATTCTAGCATGCCCTAAATTTCTTGTCAAGACCCAGAAAGCTCTGAAAAAAAGAAAAAGCTAATATTAAACAAAAAACTCGGCAGTAAGCCGAGTTCCGCACAGCTTATGCACCTGTTTTACACTAGGGCTTTAATGATAGAATCGAGTTTAGTATATAAATCACCTACTCCAGCTTTCGGAGATTTTATAAGGTTTTTGCGGTAAAGAGTGCTGTTTTTTATGAAATCAGATGTGTTTTTAGCAGAAAGCGCTTGTGCCCAATCGCCAAAGCCGAGTTTTTTAATATAGAGTGCATTGATAATCTGTTCAATTTGACCGGCGACCGGAATGGCAAAGTAGGGTTTATTGAGACACAGTGCTTCGGAAATTAAACTTAGTCCCGCCGTGCCGATGATGGCACGACAATTTTTAAGATCATTATACCAGGATGAGGCATGATAATTTTTTAAGATTAAGTTGCCATCTTTCTTTATACCCGGACGACCGCTGTAAACAATAAACTTATATTTTTTTAATTTTTTTAATTCATCGAGAATATAATCAAAGTCGGAGTTTTGATACACCAGAATAAAATCTTTTACTGACGGTTTTAAGTTGCGTATTTTTTGGCGGACAATAGGCGGAAATAGAAAAGTATTTTTTTTCTTAATTTCGGTTTTGAAAAAAGAAGTGATCAAATAATAATCAGCGCCCCAGACCATTGATTTAACTACGAGCTTATCAGCGAGAAAATCCTTATAGTACTTTTTAGGAACACTGAGCTTTGTGTTGCTTAGCTGATGCTGATTATCAATTGAGATTAGGGGAAGTTTTTCAAGATGAGCCATTGCGGCGGACAGTGGTTCAAAATCACTGATAACAAAATCCGGCTTAAAGGCTTTGACTTTGCGACGCAGGCTCGGCCAGTTTTTTCCTTCGCGCATCAAGGTTGCAGCATTGTCATAAATAGTCCTCCAATAAGACAGCTTATTATTTTGATAATTAAGTCCGAGACCGGGGATTCGAACAACTGAAAAATCCTTGCTTAATAAATCAGCTGCCTGATTATAGGTTAGGATCATTAACTTGTGGCCTTGTTTCTTTAAATGACGCAAGGTCTCATGACTGCGGGCGGCATGCCCAAAGCCTTGGCCTGACACGCCGTAAATAATCCGAGCCATAACTTCTAATTAAAATACAGCTTAAGGGCGTACATAATTCCAACGCCGAAGGCGAGAACTAAAAGCTGAACAAGGGAATAACGCCAGCGATTTTCTTTGCGCATTTCCGGAAGCAGGTCAGAAATCGCGATGTAGATAAATCCTCCGGCAGTAATCGGAATAAAGTACTCACCGATCTGCTCAAATGAATTTCCGAATATGTAAACCGCCAAAGCGCCGAGAACCGCCATTAAGGCACTGATAAGATTCCAGAGTATTGCCTTAGCTCGGCTAAAGCCGGCATGGATCAAGATTCCAAAGTCGCCGATTTCTTGCGGAATCTCGTGTAAGAGAACGGCGATGGTTGTTGCAATACCGAGATTAACATCAACCAAGAATGAACCGGCGATGAGAGCTCCATCGAGAAAATTATGAATACCGTCGCCGACTAGGTTCATAATACCGACCGGATGCGGATGCTTGTCGGAAGTTGGAACATGGCAATGGCGCCAATGAATTATCTTTTCAAGAATAAAGAAAATTCCAATACCGCCGATAACCCAGAGCCACAGGCTTTCGCTCGCGCCTTCAATCGCCTCGGGAAGCAAGTGAATAAATACATCGCCAATCAAGGTTCCGGCGGCTAGACTCACTAATATGAATGAGAGTCGTTTAAGAGTAGACTCGGAGAGCGAGAGCGCCACGACGCTAATCAGTGAAATAAGTGAGATTAAGAGAGTAGCGAGCAGAGAGTAAAACAACATAAAAATTTTTATTTTTTATAAATAATTTCGTGTTCTTCGAAATAGTTTCGATTATTGAAATAATCGTCGGTCCGGTTGATAACGCGTTTCATCATTTGAACGGCCTGAAGCGGGTATTTGCCGGCGGCGGTTTCATCAGACAGCATGACGGCGTCGGCACCGTCGAAAATTGCGTTAGCGATATCGCCGACTTCGGCGCGGGTCGGTCGTTGGTGCTCAATCATTGAAATAAGCATTTCCGTAGCGACGATCGCCGGTTTATTGTGCCAGTGAGCATGACGAATTAAATTCTTCTGAATAATTGGCAAATCTTCCAAGGGGCATTCAATGCCGAGATCGCCGCGCGCGACCATAATGCCGTCCGCTTCTTGAATAATACTGTCGATGACCGGTAGAGCCGTCGCTCGTTCGATCTTGGCAATTAACTTAGGTTGTTTCTTTAGTTTTAGTTTGGCAAGAACTTTTTTTAGTTTAATAATGTCGCCGGCGGATTGGACGAAGGAGAGGGCAATGTAATCAACGCCGTTTTTAGCTCCGAAGGTACCGTCGTGAATATCTTTGAGTGTAGTGCCGCCCTGCTTTAAATTAGTTTGCGGAAGATTGATGCCTTTGCGCGACGTTAATAATCCCCCGCGCTCGACGCGAGCATAGATTTTTTTAGCGGCAATTTTTAATACCTTTAATTCGATTGCCCCATTAGCTAAGAACAGGGCTTGGCCGGCCTTAACTTCGCTAAAAAGACTTTGGCGATCAATCGGAATCTCGAGGTTATCAATACTGGCCTTTGTTCCGTAAACAAAGACATAGGTTTCGCCGTCCTGCATTGCAACGTCGTGATTAAGGTGTCCGATACGAATACGTGGACCCTGCAAATCTTGTAAGAGAGCAACATTCAAGCCAGTTTCTTTTTTTATTCGTGTCAGATTTTTCTTAACGACAAAAAATTGCTCTTCATTGGCGTGAGAGAAGTTGAGACGAAATATATTAACGCCGGCCAAGGCCAGCGATTTCATCATTTCGTAAGTTTCGGTTGAAGGACCGAGGGTCGCGATTATTTTTGTATGCATTTTTTATCTCTTTAAATAGCTAAGTCGCTCTTTTTCCGGGAGCTTTTCTATAGCATATCGTAACATGGTCCGCGGCATCCGTCGACCGTATTTGTTAAGAAACATTTTTAGGTCACTGATTGATCTTTTACCCATCTCACGCAACATCCAGCCAACCGCCTTATGCATCAAATCATGTTTGTCTTCAAGTAATTTTTCAGCAAGTTTAATAGAGAGAGCAAAGTCATTATGAGCGATGCGCGGAAAGCAGGCCAGAACCGAAATCCGGCGCTCCCAGATATTTTTTGAACTCGATAACTTCTCAAGCGTCGTTGTTGGTTTATCGAGAAACCAATTGCCGAGAATCTTATGCGCCGATACATCAACCAAATCCCAATTATTTATGTATCTAGTATTTTTTAGATAAAAATCAGCTATTTTAGCACGCCGAAGCTTTAGCGTAGGCTGGCTTTCATACTGTCCAACTAAAATCAATAAAGCTATTAATCTGATTTCATGAATTTCTGATTTAAGCAGTCTTTGGATCTCGGAAAGCGGTAGTTCATTGAACTGTTTGCCTATAAGACGGCATTGGGGGACGGTTAGGCCGCAAAAAACATCGCCTTCACCGTATTGGCCCGGACCGGTCTTAAAGTAGCGTGCCGCTCCAAGCGCCCGTTTTTTACTTCCCTGCTTTTTGGCTATTTTTATAAGATTTAGAGCTGTTTTCATATATATAGTATAGCCTATTGAGGTGTATATTGACAAAATATCATATATATGATATAATATAATAATACATTAAAAATTAAATTATATAATATAACCATAAAGGGGAAAAAATGATCTCATCATGGCATTATGACGATAAGCAGAGCAGCTTTACAATAGTCGTTGATGACGAACAAAAAGAAACGGGCGAAGCGTATCAAGGGCTTTTTGAACCGAAGTTTCGTGAGCGTAAGTTTAAAGAAATAATTCTACCGACTTACGAGGTAAACGGAATGGAAAGTGAGGAATTTAACGATACCTTTCCTTCACGAGTTCCTGTTTCATGGCTACACTCTCCAGATTATGATCCTTCATATGAGCCCGGTCGTGCACAAAAGCATTACCGCAATACAAAGAGATCGCGTAGAGCCAAGGTTGATATCAGACGTGCTTATCAAAAAGCTCGTTATGATAGAAGTGAACCTTCTGAAGAGAACTACGATCCTTTTGAAGAGGATTAAAGATTTAAAGGGTTTGGAAAAGAAATTTTCCGAACCCTGTTTTATTATCTGATATATTTTATATTTATTTTTTGTAATAAGATCCGACGGCTTGCGAAATATTTGTATAGCCGTCTTTTTTTAAAAGTTTTACCAAGCCTCGATTTAATTCATTAATAAATTGCGGGCCGTTGTAGATCATTCCGCTAATAAGTTGAAGAAGATTGGCGCCGCGTTTGATTTTTTCATACGCATCAAGAGCAGAAAATATTCCGCCGCAGCCGATGAGGATATAGCGGCCTTTAGTTTTTTTATAGACCGAAGTTAACAGTTCGTTTGAAAGAGTGGCGACAGCCTTACCGCTTAAACCGCCGCGCGTTTTTAGATTGAGCTCGCTTTCCTCAATAGCGTCTCGACTATGGGTTAGATTTGAACAGATTAAACCACTTATTTTGTGGTTTTTAATTACAGCAAGAATCTGATCTAATTCAGATTCGTTTAAATCAGCTGAAAGCTTAACAAAAATGGGAGTATTCGAATTCTCCTGATCAATAGTTAATAAAAGTTTTTCTAGATTCTCGGGATCTTTAAAGGGCTCGCCACCACCAACATTCGGACAGCTGATATTGATAGTAATATAGTCGGCGATACCTTTGACTTCGCGGTAGGCTTTTAGGTAATCTTCAATACCGGCCTCTGTTTCATTGGTATAGACATCGTTGGTTTTTGCGATATTAACACCGAGAGGAATCTTTTTAGAGATATGCGCGACGCGCTGGGCGATTAGTGCGGCGCCGTCATTAGCTAGACCATAAAAAATGGCCAGCGATTTTGATTTTGGTAAGCGCCATAATCTAGGTTTTGGATTACCAGCGCAAGGTCGTCCTGTTACAGATCCAACTTCAGCAAAGCCAAAGCCAAGTTCAGGTAAGACCTCAATGAGCTTCGCATTTTTATCAAAGCCTGCCGCCAAACCAATTGCTGAAGTGAAATTGAGTCCGATGAGGTTTTGTTGAAGACTTGAATGAGAAAAATTAAAACAGGCGCGGACAAAGGCGCGGCGATATTCTTTTGAACCAAGCCAGTGGCCGATCTTTAGGGCGGAGTCATGAACCCGCTCCGGGTCGCATTTAAACAAAAGCGGTTTGGCAATGAGGCGGTAGCCAAACTTAATACAGGGAACTAAAATTGATGAACTGCGCATATATTATTGATAGCTGGGCGCGTTTTCTTTTTTTTCTTCGACATGCGCGCTAAAGCGAGCGAAGGCGTAGAATAGACTTGAGAGACGATTGAGATACGCTATTACTATATCATCAATCGCCTGTTCGCTGCGAGCCGCTATAACGGCGCGCTCGGCGCGGCGCGCAATTGTCCTAATGACGTCGAAGAGAGCGCCGATCTCCGATTCACCCGGAATTAAAAAACTCGTGATGGGCGGCATCTCGGCTTCGAGCCGATTAACCGTCATCTCGAGTTCTTTAATTTTTTCCTGAGTGAAAGGTAGTTCGGCACCGGCCAACTTACCTTGAATGATGAATAAATTTTCTTGTACCGTTAAAAGGATTTCGGATTTAGTTTTTGAACGACAGTAACCGGTCCAGGCGTTCAATTCGTCAACGGCGCCGAGCGCTTCGATGATCGAATGATTTTTAGGAATACGTTCCGGCGTAGCGAGCGTCTTAGTCGTTCCGCCGTCGCCTTTGCCGGTATACAGCATAGAGCTTATATTTCGCAGGCGCCGGAAACGCAGGCGAATTCCTTTGAGCCGGTGGTTGAATCGCCGACTTCATAGAGCATTAAGCGAGAGAAGTCGAGTTTACCGATTTCAGCAGTGCGGCGATCATATTCGGCTTTATCAATTTCCTGATAGGGTGCGAGCTGATAGACGTGATCGGTGCGCGGTAAGAAGGAAAGTCCGCCGACCCAGTCCCAGTTCTCATAGACGAAGTTAGCGACCATGAGCCATTCATCAGGACCGACATAAATAGTGGCTGAAGGGTTGTGTTCAACGAAGTGTGTCTTTAGGCGCTTCCATTCTTTTAATAAATCGAGAGCGGAGACAGCTTCTTTGCAGATTGCATTCTCCGGTGCTTTAACCGGGAACTCAAGAACAAAGGTTGTAGCAGTTTCGCGGGCCTGACCAACTTCAGGGAAAATCGGGACGCCCTGTTCGCGGGCAAATTGCAACATCGGATCGGTGTGAGAAATGCGGACGCGGCGGATAAAGTAAGGCGAGAACCATGGGTGCATGCCTGAGCCGACGCCGAGTAACTGGCCGGAGTTGCCGTGCGGTTTAACGCAGGTGATGGCCGTTGATTGATTGATGTCGAGACGCTTGGTGTATTCGGCATTTACCTTAACCGCTTCTTCGCGCAGCATATCGAGGACGGCGTCATCGCGAATGATTTCGTTATCGTAATAACCGGTTAGAGAAACTCCGAGCAAGCGTTCTTCTTCACAATTCTTGCGCCAACCTTCGGACAAGTAACCGAAGTTGGTAAGCATTGATTGATAGGTACCAAGAATTGTTGCGTGCGCCATTTTTTTCTTCAATGTTTCCGGCGTATCTTCGGGACGAACAACAATACTCGTTAGGTTGCAGAATTGTTTAGAGCGCAGATAAATTTCGCCGCAGGGATTAAGACCGACGAGACGTTGATCTTTAATCTTTTCCCAACGACGCGCCGGAACCTGCTTTTCTAAATCGCCGCGGTTGAAGATGCCGCGTTCACCGGATTTAGATTTTACCAAAGCTGTCCATTCATCGAGGAATTCTTCGGCGCTTGGTTTTTCATTATACACGGCAGAGTTATTCGACATAACGCGCTGGCCCTCGGTCAAATAGAATTGGCCCTTCTTAGCGTCGCGCATATCAGTATCATCAAGGTCGGAGAGGGAGATTAGGGCGCTGCGGCGAACACCGCCGGCAACGACGATTAAGCCGATTTGGCAGATAATATCGTGCAAATCAAGATTATTAAGACGACGACCTTGGCGAGCGAGAACTTTAGTGCGGGCAAACTGCATCAAGTCGATTAAGGGACGTGGTCCGGAAGCGCGACCGCCGGCAGTGCTTAAGCGGGCGCCGGCCGGACGAATGCGCGAGTAATCAAAATCAATATCGTTTCCAGCTGCCCAGGTATTCATCGCGGTAACAAAGGCATCGGCCCAACCTTCTTTGCTATCCTCAACGATATGAGTTGGTAATTTCTTTCCGCTCTGGCGCTGAATCTGCGGGAACTGTTGAACGCTCTCCGATTCTACTGAGAAACCGAGACCGGCGCCGCACATTAAGATGTACATGATTTCGCCAAGATCTTGGAAACAGGTCGGCGCGATATAGGAACAGTTGTAGGCCCAGACATTCGAACCGCGCGCCGCTTTACCGGCGGACCAGAGTAAGCGCATCGACGGGCAAACATCCTGATTCAAGATCGATTGTTCAAGTTCATCGTACTCTTCGTTGTTGAGCTTGGTTCCGACATGTTCGCGCATAAAATCCATATAGCGGCGAACGGTTTCTTTCCATGTTTCACGGCGTTCCAATTCCGGCACCCAGCGGCTGTACATTTGATAGAAAATAAACTCAGAGTAGGAGCTCTTGAAATAAGGACTGCTGTCAGCGACGGCTTGTTTGACGTTTTCGGGAACCGGTCGGGTCGCTTTGCGGATTTTAGCATGCTCGTTGCGGTAGAGAATATAGGCTTTGGCGGTTTTAACAAAGCCTTCGCGCATTAACTCAACTTCGACGATGTCTTGAATCTGTTCAACGGCCGGAGCTTTCTGTTCGAACTTGCCGGCTTCCGCCATGCGCTTAAGATTTTCTATAACGGCGGCGGTAATTTTTTCCGCCTCGCTTCTGCCTCCCTCGGAAACTTCTTCAAGCGCCTTAAGAATTGCATTCTCAATGAGCGATTGGTCGAACGGCGCAAGCGTGCCGTCTCGTTTGATAACCTGGGCGAGGGAGGGTGGCATAGGGTTTGAAATAAATAATAAAGCTCAACCATTATATCACTAACTCCAAGCGCCCGAAAGAGCTCGGCCTGTGTATAACTACTATATATCGGGTTCAGCTTATTGTTAGACCACAATATATGGTATTGGACTGTGCCGGTCTCTTTTTCCTTGACTTTTAGGCCTTATTTTTATAAAGTCTTGGTAGACAGCTATACGTTCATTAATATAAAAGCAGTTCCCGGGCAGAAAGGACCCGATTCAATGGCACATCAAGCACCAACAGTTATTGAAAATGCAGCTCCTCTGCGGCGCTGGTTCTATAATATAGCTACGCTGGCCGTTTTTGTTCCATTAATCATTAATACATTCCATATCATTGACGGCATATGGTATGAGCATGCTGGATCAATCTTATGCGGACTAGTGATTACTAGCATTGGTTTTAGGCTCATCAAAACCGATTCAAAGGTGCACCTTCAAAAGAAGCTGCATATTAATACTCGTTTCCATATAATTGGAGCGATTTTCATTCTTGTATATATTTTCGGGTCCTTGTTCTTTGATCTGGGCCCGCGTTTAGTGTGGTTTGACGGTATTACTGAAACGCTCATTCGAATTGCTTTGTTTTTGGTCTATGGAATGGCTTATTTCGCAGGAATCATTATCTTAGATTCCGGCTCAAAAGAGAGCGGCCATGCACCGACATTTTTTGTATCGCAGGGAAAGAATACTTAGATGAACGATGCAATAATGAAGATATAAAAAAGGACATCAGCGATGTCCTTTTTGCTTTTATAAGATGTCAGCCCTTAAACTGGATTGAGAAGTTATACATACCCATACTACATAGGGCCTTGAGAGTAGTGCCGGCGCTTTGTTTAGGGAGCTCTATATCGGTAGTTCCGGTCGGCGGCAGATTTTTACTGTATTTAATAGCCGGAATACGCAGAGCAGACGAACAATCAAAGGTTCCGGAGGTTCTGACGCGTAAAATCGTCGGCGTATCGGCCTTAGCTATTGTTGTCCGCGGTGTATAACCGCCCTTGGCATCGACGGTAATTATTTGTTGGCCGTTTTCCTGACTTACATTTTTAGTCGGACCCGAATTGTCCGAATAAATTGTTGTTTTAGGCTGTCGATTGCTTAAAGCAATAAAGGCGGTAGTGATAAGGGCCACGACGCCCAAGGAAATAATGATTTTTTTCATATTTAATAGTATAGCTTAGATTAAAAATAAAAAACAGGATTAATCAAGCCCAGGGCGGCTAAACTATTAATTATATTAAAGAGGGCAAAGAACATAATAATCAGTCCCATGGTCTTGAATATCACACCGGAATGGCGGCGCAAACGTTCGGCGGCGCTCGAACCAAAGCTCAAAAGACCAAGTACCGGCAAGGTGCCGAGGGCAAAGGTAAACATCAGGCCGGCTCCGGTCCAGAAGCTGTTAGTTGTCAAAGCATAAAGCTGCATTGATTGGGTAAAGCCGCAGGGCAGGAAAAAGGTGGCGGCGCCAATCAAAAGCGGTCCCACCGTATTGACCGATTTAAGTTTAAAAATTTGTTTGCCGAAGATGCGCGGCGAAGTGATTTGTAGACGTTTGGCCCAAGGAAATATTTCCAAGAGATTTAAGCCGAGAATAATCATAATCAAGGCAACGATAATACTTAAGACAGAAGTGCCCAAGGCATTGATTTGCAAACTTCCGCCCAGCGCACCCAAGGCACCACCCAGTAAGAAAAAACCAATCAAGCGGCCGCCATGAAATAAATAATGCGGTAAGTTCTTTTTTTGTTTAGCATAGGTCGCGGACAAGGAAAGAACCAAACCACCGACTACGGCCATGCAAGTTGAAATAGAAGCGACCAAACCAATGACAAAGGCTGTTCCAAAACTAACACTGCTGGCTGTAATCAAATTGCCAACCCCGAGTTTTTGCAAACCCAAGAAAGCGGCAATGGCTATGACCGCGGCCGGAACGGCCCATTGAAAATCACTGGCATTATTTTTTATAGATTCCTTTGTTTCATTTAAGCTATAACCGTGCGGTTCAAGCGCTTCATTGAAGATATTTTTAATCTCATTTTTGGAAAGATTATCAAAATCTCCCCAAACTTCAATTTCATTTTTTGCAAGATTGGCTTTGACTCGATTAACGCCGGCAATATCGCCAAGCTGGCTTTCGGTTAAAAGCACGCAAGCCGAACAATGCATGCCGATAACCGGGAAAATGTAATGTTGTTCCATATTAAAGTTTTTTGGTTTTAAGGCGCAGGGAATTCAATACTACGGAAACACTACTGCCCGCCATAGCCAGGCCGGCAAAAATCGGATTAAGAATAATTCCCCAGATCGGGAAAAGAACTCCCGCGGCAATCGGTATGCCTATTATGTTATAAATAAAAGCCCAAAACAAGTTTTGCTTAACTGTTTTAAGAGTGGCTTTTGATAATACAAAGGCTTGCGAGATTTTGGCAATATCGCCATGAAGCAAAGTAATTCCGGCCGACTCGATGGCTATATCCGTACCGGTTGCCATAGCAATGCCGACATCGGCTTGCGCCAAAGCCGGCGCATCGTTGATGCCATCGCCGGCCATGGCCACTTTTCTGCCCTGAGCTTGAAGCTCTTTGATTTTTTGAGCTTTTTCTTGAGGCAAGATTTCAGCAATAACCGTGTCAATTTCCGCTTGCTGAGCAATATACTTAGCGGCCAGGTGATTATCACCGGTTAACATCACGACTTTGATTCCTTTGTCATGAAGTTTAGCAATGGCTTTTTTGGCTTCACTTTTTAAAGTATCGCTTAAGGCCATTATGCCGACCGTGGTTTTTTCGACCTCAAGCACCACAACGGTTTTGCCCTCGCTTTGCAGGGATTTTATAACTTCATTATTGCTTTCTTCTAGATTAGGTTTACGAATAATAACAGCTTGATTGTCGATGATGCCGCTTACTCCGACACCTTCAAGAGCTTTAAAGTTTTTTACTTCAAGCAAAGAAGCTGACTGTTCCTGAGCTTTGTTAACAATCGCTTGAGCTAAGGGATGCTCGGAAAGTTTTTCTAAACTGGCGGACATTTTTATAATGCGCGCTTCAGTCCATTGGTCGTTAAGACTGACAAGGTCGCTTAAGACGGGTTTGCCCGTAGTGATTGTGCCGGTTTTATCAAAAACAACAGTATCGATTTTGCTTAATTTTTCTAAGGCCTCGGCATTCTTTATTAAGATGCCATATTCAGCTCCCTTGCCAACCCCGACAATGATGGCCGTAGGAGTGGCTAGACCCAGGGCGCAAGGACAGGCGATAACTAAGATGCCGACAAAGGAGAGGATGCCATAAGACAGAGCGGTAGAAAAACCGAGGTTTGAAACCCCAAGCGTTAGCCAAAGCGCCAATGTAAGCAAGGCGATGCCAAGTACAAGCGGAACAAAAATACTGGATACTTTGTCGGCCAGAGCTTGAATCGGGGCCTTTGAACCCTGAGCTTCTTCAACCATGCGAATTATTTGCGAAAGCAAGGTGTTGCCGCCGATTTTAGTGGCGCTGAATTTGAAGCTACCTTGTTTGTTTATTGTTGCGCCGATTACGAGATCGCCGATTTTTTTATCGACCGGCAAAGATTCTCCGCTGACCATTGATTCATCGATAGTTGATTGTCCCTCGATAATTTTTCCATCGACCGGTATTTTTGCGCCCGGTTTGACGATGATTATTTCGCCGATTTTAACTTCATTGATTGATATTTCAATTTCCTTTCCTTCGCGCCAAACCAAAGCCGTTTTAGCTTGAAGATTAAGCAGTTTTTCAATCGCTTCACCGGTGCGGAATTTTGACCTCGTTTCAAGATACTTTCCCAAAACAACGAAACCGATGACGACTATGGTGACATCAAAATAAGTGTATTCCGGAAGCTTGAATATCAATCTTAATTGCGGCAAAAGCGTGATGACAAGACTGTAAATATAAGCCGCCAAAGTTCCGATGCCGATTAGCGTGTCCATGTTGGCTACGCGATGGCGGATAAAGGTCATTACGCCGTGAAGGAAGGGCTGTCCTACCCAAAACAAAACCACTGTTGCTAAAAGCATGCTAACAATATTGAACAGCTCCATAGGCAGGGGCAAATTCGGAACATTATACAAGGTTCGTCCGGCAATATCCCACATCATTAAAATAAAAATCGCCAAAGTAATCGGCAGGGCAAATAAGGTTTTAGCCTTTAAGGCTGAAAGCTCTTTCATTTTATCCTCTTTGGATTGATTGATGCCGGTATGGGCGGAATGATCGCTTTGATCAGGGTTTTTCAGATTGTAGCCCAGCTTTTCTATTGCTTGGTCCATATCGTGAACAGCAATTTTTGCGGGATCGAATTCAACCGTCGCATTTTCAGTGGCAAAATTAACCGAGACATCCTTGACACCGTCTAGTTTTGATATTTTTTTTGTTATTATGGCCGCACAGCTCGCACAGTGCATGCCTTTGACATTTAGTGTTTGCCGTAACATAGAATTATTTAAATTTTATACCATTCGCTTCTCCAATCTTTAAAGACTTTCAAAGTATCGCTGAGAAAAACATCAACCGCGTTGGCATTGTTAAGAATTTCCGTTCGTTTTGATTTTGTTAATATTTCTTTGGTCATAAGCAAGCCTTCTTCATGATGGGAAATCAGAGCATTTAAAAATCTCAGATCATATTTTTCATCATAGGTTCCCAACTGCGAAACCAAAGGGTCGGCCACCTGCCGAGTATCGCCGTACCAAGCTTTTTTCCATTCATAAAGCTCGGCTATCGCCCCCGGTTCATCAGAGAGAATTTTTTTTGCCAAATCTTTAATGGTTTGGCGCTGGCTATTTTGCTCGGCTTGCTCGGCGAGTAACATGGCGGCTCGGTGATGGGCAATCATCGCATTAATATAGCGCTGATCCACCCAGCGGTCGGCTCGGCCTAAATCCATGCTGTTTTTTTCATACATGGTCAAACGATATTCAGGCGTTAGGTAATATCCGACGCTAAGTCCGATAATTCCGGTTATTATCATTAAAGATACGGCTAGGGGCAAAGGCATTTTTGACATATAAAAATTTAAAAATTAAATTATTTTCGTTTTAAACGATAAACTTTTAGGATTTCTTCAGTGGCTTGCTTGTCCTTACCTTTTTTGACTTGGTGGACCAAGCAATGCGAAAGATGATTTTCCATCAACGCGTCTTCGACGCCGGAGAGCGCTTGTTTAACAGCGGAGGTTTGAGTAATGACATCGATACAATAGGTATTATTCGAAATCATTTCTTGTAGTCCGCGGACCTGACCCTCGATAATCTTGAGTCGGCGGATAAGTTTGTTGTTAGCTTGTTTCATATACAGTCAATATATACCACCATGGGGTATTATGTCAAGCATAATAAACACGGCTCTTTCGAGCCGTGTTTTTAGAGATTGTATTATATTGTCCTAGAGAGAATCCTGACCGTCCTCGATCATAATATTGCTAGAGGCGTTGGCGCTTTGCAGTTGACCGCAGGCCTTAAGATCAGCTTTGTACACCGTCCAAGCGGCTTTATGTGATTGCTTGGTAGTTTCGGCGTTAGTGCGATTGGTTTTCTTGAAGCTTTCAAGACAGCTCTTGTTGGCTTCGCGCTGTTCTTTGACAGTAGTTTTATCGAGAGCGGTTTTCTGGCAGCTGGTACGGGCATCAATAGCCGCGTTCATCGCGCTGGCATGAGCCGTAATAGCGGTTTTCAATGAAGTATCCTTTTTCTCGATTGCAGCTTTAACGCAGACGGCTGCTTCGGGTCGGACGAGAACAAAGTCATCGCGTCGGCGACCGAATAAGTCTTTACCGCGCTTGATAATATCTTTAAATTCACGAATTTGGGAAGGACCCGGCACTTTTTCGCGGTCATCGTTTGATTCGGATTCGCGCGCAAAAGCGATTGAACCGAAGATTAATGACATGGCGACGAGCGCAATGATGCTTTTTTTCATAAAATTTTTAATTTAATGCCAAAATGGCCTAATTAATAAGTGCATACAATAAAACGAATACTTTTGATATTCGTTTCATGCTTAATGGTAATCCTGTTTTGCGTCCATAACACCTTGGGCCTCATTAATAGCCTCGATGTCACTTAGTTCGTGATTTTTCCAGCGATCCATAATATTGTCGAGTAAGGAAAATTCAGCATCATTAGCTCCCATAGCATGAATTTGTTGGCGGATATTTTGAATTACCAAAGCGGGGTTATTTTGTTGTGTAAATTCTATATTCATAGAGCAATTATAGCATATTTTTTGACTAATTTCAAGAGTATGCAACAATATAATTATATGGGAAGCATCTTTGCCTTAATTGCTTTTGTTGCCTGGGGCGCCGGCGATTTTCTAATTCAAAAAACAACGCGAAAATTTGGCGACTGGATGTCGTTGTTTTATATTACTGCTTCCGCGGCGATTGTATTGTTTCCTTTTGTCTATAAAGATATTCCAGCCTTATTTAGTAGTGAGGCACTTCCGGATTTGCGTATTTTAATTTTGGCAGCAGCGGTTAGTACGATTGCGGCACTTTTGTTATTTGAAGGTCTAAAGCGTGGCAAAATAGCGATCATTGATCCGATTTTTGCATTTGAAATTGTTGTTACTGCTTTTTTAGCTCGAATATTTTTAGGAGAAATGTTAGCGCCGATTCAATTGATCTGTGTTGGAGTGCTCGTTATCGGTATTATGTTAATTTCCATAAGTTCCTTCTCTCATTTTAAGAACATAAAATTAGAGGCCGGAATTATGTTTGCAATTTTGGCGACTATCGCGATGGGGGCGGAAAATTTTTTGAACGGCTTAGGCGCTCGTTTAACCGACGCATTGATGGTTAATTGGTTTGTTAGTTTATGTATTGCGATAATTACCTTCTTATATATAACTTTTAGCGGTAATTTAAAAAGTGTGTTCATCGATATTAAACAGCGGCCGGGACTTATCGCCGCCGTATCACTGACCGATAATATCGGCTGGATTGCTTATTCTTATAGTATGACCTATATTCCGATGGCGCTCGCGACCGGTATTAGCGAGGGTTACATCGCTCTGGCGGCTATGTTCGGTCTTAGTATCAATAAAGAGAAAATAAAAAAGCACCAAGTCGTCGGCTTAGTGATTACGATTGTTGCGGCGTTAATACTGGCCTTTAGTATTAATTAGGCCGTTTATTGAAACATAGTAGCTATTACAACGTTTGGAGAGTAGAGTAAAACCTCTTTTTGGTAATTTTTATAAATAGTATCCCAGATAGTCATAGGCAAAGGTTAACAAAAAATACTGGTAAAAGCCAGTATTTTTATTTGGGTCGTTGATGAACTTATCTTATAATAATTGTATCAATGAGGACAATCATTGACAAAAGCACTCAAAAGAGATATTTTAATATATCAGTTCATTTAAAACATTTGGTTAATTGTTTTTGATAATGGCGTCAGGAATAATTAACCAAATTAAATAAATAATTTAGAAAACCATGGATGATACAAGTGTAAAAATTCCAGAAATAGTAGTGAGTATTAAATTTAGTAAAAAGTTTAAAGAAGCATGTACTCCTGTGCGTGCATGTCCGAGTGGTCGCGATATAGTTGATCCCAAAATCAGTATGATCAAATCGTTACCGGGAACCATTATTTCTTATATATACTTTCCGTCTGGTGCCCCTTGTAAATTAAGAGATTTACCAACGGCGGTGTTCAATATTCGTGATGGCTTTAAAGATCTTAAGGCGATAACGATTTATATAGAAGAATTAACTTCTGGCGGCGACATCAACTTTAAAATTCATTTGAAGCGGGCGAAGGCTAAGTCAAAAATATTCGCCTGTACATACCAGAAAGAAATCTCGGTGCTCGATTAAAGGTATGGCGCAGCAAATACGATAGTGGGGTGATCAGAAATGGTCACCCTCTTTTTATAACCATCTCCCACTACCGTATAAACAAAAACATCCCTAAAATTAGGGATATTTTCAAGCGGGTCCAAGTTGGGGTTTGGTTATAAATATAGTAGCAAATGGGGCGGTAGTGGGAAAGTTATTTGAGCAGATTAATGAGATTGACAAATTCGATAAAAAGTGATATTTTGGTATATTAAGATCTTTAAAAATATAGCCTTATTAAGTAATTCATCGAGTATCTAATCTCTTTGGGTATTGGAGGAATTACTTAATAAAAAATTAAAAGAGGGAAATAATCATGAAAACAAAAGCAAAGATTTTTGCTGCACTCAAGATGAGTTGCACAATGTTGTTTGTTGTAATTTTTCTGGCTTCAAATTTATCTTTCACTGCTTTGTACTCTGTTGATTTTGATGGGCAGAGTTCCATATATCAAAAGAGTGTAAAGATAAACGACGGGACAAGTATCGTTATTCACCAAGGAGAACAAATAAGTATTCCCTGCTCATCCACTGACAAGATAGTTATTCAAACTTGGGCGGAGCCGGGAATGGGTTGGTCTAAACCATTTGAAGAATCACCTTCCTCTCGTTATGTTGTTGAATTGCGTAGTTTTGACGGACTTAAAAAAGAAGATGCTTTAGCGTTCGCGTTAGCAGGAATAAAACGCAGGAAAATTATTCTTAACACTCCTCCAGTTTTTTCTCCCTGGCATCTTCCTGCAGGAATTTCCTATCTGACATCTTTATTGCGATCTAAAGGTCATGAAGTTTCTGAACGTTACGGGCACATTATTGGCTTAGAACATGTGTTACTGTCACGCGATAAAGAGCAAAGCAATATTGCTTTGAACATAATGCGCAGTAAAAATAATACAGCAGTTGACTGGTATATGGCTCGTAAAATATTCGAAGATGTTTCCGGAAAAGTCGTGACCATGGATAAATTTGCTGTGCAAAGAAACAATGTAAATTATGTAGCAGCTGGGCAGGATGGAACCATGCAATCTGCTATAAACGCTATCGATAATAGAGAAGCTGACATGTGGTATGATTATTTTAAGACAGTAGAAATCCCGCATGCACTTTCGTATAAACCAGATTTGTATGGGATTAGTATTGGTGATGAACGGCAGTTATTTCCTGGACTTATCCTTGCTTCAATGGTGAAAGATTATTTGCCTGAGACTTTAGTTGTTCTGGGTGGTAATTTTTGGTCTAGAGCTATGACGGCATATTTTGATCCAATGTTCTCTACGTTGTTTGATAAATGCTGTGATGGGATTATATATCGCGAAGGTTTTAATCCAATAATTGAATTGGCAGAAAGCTTAAACCCAAAGAATAGTTCGGGAACGGCATGGAATAATAATGGAATTATGGTTTTAAATAAACCAAACATTAATCCATTTTTATTCGAGCATTTGCCGGCACCTGATTATGATGGCGGAGCAAAACAGTGGTCTTCGGAGCCTGTATATTCCCTTTATTCAACATCAAACTGCTTTATGGCGTGTGAGTTTTGTTCAATATCTAGTGGAAGCGATTCATTTTTAGGAAAACCACGAACCACTTCAGCGCATAGGGTTGTTGAACAAATGATAAGTATAGGTGGACATAGATTTGATTTTTGCGATGAGATGTTAACGGTGCAAAATCAAATTAAGATTGGCGAGGAATTGAGAAAAGCTGGTTATAACGCTCAATGGCAGTCATACATGACGGCGAATGAGCAGCTTATGAATCCGGAATTATGCCATGCTTTATATGAAGCCGGATGCCGGAGCGTACAACTCGGTTTGGAAAGTCTTCATATCGGTACGCTTGATAATGAAAATAAGCGTTGGAATAAACCGGAGAACTATGGAAAGATTCTTTCTAACCTTAGAAGCGCTGGAATCCATACGCACATATTTATTATTATCGGACTTCCGGGTGAGCCATTACACCAGACACTTCGTTGGCTTCCATTCCTGGAAGAGCACGGAGAAAATATCTTAACCATTAAAGCGGGCAGATACAGAATTTCTCGAACCGCTCCTGATGAACAAAAAGGCATTTTTACTGATGTAGAATTACTCCCGAATGACAATCCACTCCAACTCAACAGAAAGTTCCATTATAGATCGGTTAGCGCGCAGAAAATAGATGCCTTGCGTGATTTATTGGAACAAGCTTGTAGAGAACATTGGGCATATGGCGTTACGTCGGCAATTCCTTGGTGGATTAACAGAGGACATTATACATGGGACGAGCTGAAACAAATGTCCTATGAAGTTCCTAAAGACTCTGAAGTTAACCACTTGAAAAAATCTGTAGCAAAAGCAAGAACGATTCTTCGTGAAGAGATTGGTAAAGACATCACGTCTAACAGTTTCCATGAATTAATTGAATTTGCAAAAAATATTTAGTAACTTTTAATCTTAGAGGGGTGGTCACACAATGACTACCTCTTTTTTTATTTCGACTCCCACTACTATACCAAAATAAAAATACCCCAATGCTAGGGATATTTTTAAGTTTTGGGTCGTGGATGGGTTTATCTTATAATTCATTAGAATTTTCTGTTCCTTGAATTTTTTGTTCCAATTCTTTTTTCTTATTTTTTAATTTATCGATTTGTCTTGTATCATATTGCCACGTCAATTCATCTTCGATTTCTTGAAGCTGGTATTCCAATAAACCGAGGTCTTCTTTTGACGGATCCTCAGAAGGTTCTTGTTGTAATTTTTCGATTTTGTTTATCATAAAATTAAGAATTATATGGGGTCGTTGATGGATTTATTTTATAATCGTTTAGGAAAAAATTACGAGTAAGAATAAATCCTAATTACAGACCTCTGTCCAGTCGGCAGCGCTTACTGGGACTCTGTTATGTTTCATTTTAAATGTATAAATGAAATCTCGGCGCTGTTTAGCTGAGTGTGGTTGAAAAGCGGGAATTCCGTAGACAATAAAGTTATTAATCGCATATTTTTGCAGAAGTGTAATTTTTTCTTTTCCCACTAGGGGAAGCGTGTATTTACTCATAGCATAAATCTGGTCCTTTGAGTTTTTTTTGGTCTTTCTGTATTTGATAAATTCATCAAGATTACTGCCGCTCTTAATTAATCGACTAATTTGATCCGGAAGATTGTTATAGTCGCTTACTATGGGCGACGGCACAGGAGGGACAATCTCCGGGGTGGGCGCCGGTGCTTGAGGAGCTAAGTATATAGTTGGTCCGTTAAAATTAGCGAGCACTTGTAAATTCTGGTTACTAAAACTTAAGACATCTCCCTCGGAGCCCACAAAGTTATTGATCATTTTTAGATTAATTGAACCTGCATAGGTATCGGCAGCGACTGAATGAATGTCACCGATCACGGTAAAGGTTTTTGCTTCTCCGGCGGCAAAGGTTAATGGGGTAGCAAGTTGTACTGGGGCGTAAGAGTAGAGCAGTGCTTCTTGCAAGGTTGTATTTTGGCCATTCAAGGGAACACCGTAGTTGACCAAGGAGGAGACTGAACCAATGCCCAAGTTATTAAGTTGTAATTCAACATTTTCTAAGCGAACATTTTTTCTGGCAAATCCCGTAATAATTTTTGTTACAGTAAAAGAATCCGGGCTTGTATTGGTAATCGTTATATAAAAAAGTGGTGCCCGTGTTTGCCCATAGCGTAAAGCGCCACCGATTCCTTGGGCAGAAAATGAAGCGTAATTATAATAATAAGCCCGACTTACGGAGGGTATTAGGAGACTTGTTAGCATTGTACATGCAATAAGGAATGTTATTTTTTTCATAGAATAGTTTAATATATTTTAAGTATACTCTTTTTTATAACAAAAAACAGCCTGAAAAGAGCTGAATTTTAATTGGGTCCAGGTTGGGGTTTTGGTTATAAATATAGTAGCAAATGGGGTGGTAGTGGGGAAGATGATTGACAAAATTAGAGAAATATGATATTTTAATTCATCGGCTCATTAACAAATATTTGGTTAATTTTTCTTGAAAATGGCGGCAGGGATAATTAACTAAATAATATAAAAAACCAATATATAAAAAGGAGCGTCATAATGGAATCTCAAATAAAGTCTCAAGGTTTCAGGCTTCAAATCCCGAAGCTGCCACGACTAGATGTGTTTAGCCCAAATATTAGGTGGATAAAAAGCGAATGGTTTGAAGAGATTTATTTTGATAAAGATATTACGACTTTTGAAGATGCATTTCTTGAAGCTAAGAAAAAGTATCTTAAAACTCGTGAAGAAAATCTTAAATATGTTCAGGAGCGCATACCATCCTATTATAAAATGTTAGAAGAAACCTACCCTAAGATTTTGAAGGTTACTTATACGGAGACAAGGGAGATGCCTTTAGATGAGTAATTGCGTAGATAGGTTTTGAGCGTTAAAATTAGTATTTACTAAGTTTGCCGGTGATGTCTTTTCAGATGTTATCGGCTTTTTAATATCAAAACCCTAAGTACAATAGAAACTATTTCAACTCCCACTACCGTCTAAACAAAAACATCCCCAATATTAGGGATGTTTTTTCGTGGGTGCCTAGAGGGAATCGAACCCTCGCTGACGGGACCACAACCCGATGTTCTACCATTAAACTATAGGCACCATGTATTTAATTTTTCCCCTGTGCCCCCGGTAGGAATCGAACCTACATCTAGAGATTAGAAGTCTCCTGTTCTATCCATTGAACTACAGGGACTCACCTCCGCTCCGCGAGCTTCTGTGAGCAAGCTTCCTACTTTGCTAGCTGTTATAAGTAGGCGAAAAAAGCTTGTCATCCAAAGCCTTTAGCGAAGGATGATTTTTAAAGACTAACAGAAAAAACCATTAATGTCAACGTAAAACATCATTTTTTGCGGCGCTTGCCATGAAAGGCGGTATAGACATCGCGCAACTGCTGATCGGTGATATGAGTATAGACTTGGGTTGTTGTGATTGAAGAATGGCCGAGCATTGATTGAACGCTTCTAATATCGGCGCCGTTCATCAATAGATCGGTCGCGTAGCTATGGCGCATTGTATGCGGCGTTACCCGTTTCATAATTCCGGCAAGACGCGCGTAACGGGAAACCAAGCGTTCGACGGAGCGCGGCGTAATCGGAAAGAGCAAAGGATTAGGGTCATGCCGCTCGGCCAAATATTTTTTTATCCATTCACGAGTTGATTCAGATAAAAAAACTAAACGCAGTTTTGAACCCTTGCCGCGGACGGTAAACTCTGGTTTGTTTAAATTTATTTCTTCAACTTTTAATTTTGTTAATTCGCTGACGCGCAAACCGGTCGAGAATAAGGTTTCGAGCATTGCTTTGTCGCGCAGTCCTTGCAAGGTATTTTTATTGTGTTCGAGCGGCATCTCTAAAATTCGTTCTAAGTCCGAGCCTTCTAGAAAATCAACTTGGCGCGGCGCTTGCTTACTTAATTCGATTTTTTCGGGCTCGAGCGTTTTAACATCATTCTTAATTAAATATTTTAAAAACGTCCGAATCGCAATTAAGTGATAGTTCTGCGTATTTTTTTTCATACTCTCGGCGGTACGCGAAGGCAGACGATTTAAGTACAAACGGAATTGATGGATGATGATTTTATTTATCGCCTCTGGTTTAGTAATGCCGCGTTCGCGAGCAAAGTCGGAGAAGCGATGGAGGAAGAAGCCGTAGTTGCGCAGAGTGAGCTCGGCGAGACCGCGATCAACCTCGAGATATTCTAAAAAATCGGTGATTGACCGATCTAATTGATTCAACTTTTTGGCTATCTTTTCTGTCATTGTTAATATTATACGACGTCTTGATTTATATTTCAATTTATTGTAGAGTAAAGCCACTTATTATTAACGTCCCATATCTTGGATCTGCCCTTGGCTGGGCGATTCTCGGAGACGGGCCAAGAATTATGTTAGATAAAAAAGCCAAGCAACGGTTGATTAACCGTTATAAGGTGCATGAGACCGACACCGGTTCGCCTCAAGTGCAGATCGCTATTTTGAGTGAGGAAATTACTCAACTGACCGATCACTTGAAAATGCACAAGCACGATTACTCCTCTCGCCGCGGTTTGCTCCGCAAGGTTGGAGAACGTCGTCGATTACTAAAATATCTTCAGCGCGAGGATGAGAAGTCCTTCATTGAGTTGGCACAAAAGCTTAAGCTTAAGATCGCCAAGAAGATGATTGAAGATGAAGAGATTCGCAAGGCGCAAGAAACGGAACTGATGTCCGATGAAATGGCCGCCGAAGCAGAAGCGGAAAAAAATGACTAAATCAACAAGGAAGCGGACTAAGCGTCCGCTTCCTTTAAATCTATGACAAAACACAAAGACCAACGCGTAGCAGTATTAGTGGATGCGGCGAATATGTATCACTCCGCAAAGAATTTATATAAGCGACGCGTCAATTTTAAGGAAGTATTAAAAGGCGCCATCGCCGATCGAAAGTTGGTGCGCGCGATTGCCTACGTAATTCGCGGTGCTAACGATGAAGAAGAAACTTTTTTTGAGGCCTTAAGCAATCAAGGTTTCGAAGTTATTGTAAAAGACTTGCAGGTTTTCTCCGGCGGCGCGCGCAAGGCCGATTGGGATGTTGGTATCGCAGTTGATGCGATTAAGATGTCGGAGCGCGTCGATGTTATCGTTATAGTTTCGGGCGACGGCGATTATTTGCCGTTGGTTGATTACATTCAGTCCAAGGGCTGCCGTGTTGAAGTGATGGCCTTTCGTCAAACAACCTCTTCGAAACTGATCGAAGAAGTCGATGACTTTATCAGCCTGAGCGACAATCGAAAGTTTTTGATTGGAAAATAATAATAATTATTAATCGTCTGACCGACAAACAGACAGAACTGGGTTTTCCTCAGTCCTTTAGTTTGTTGGCCAGACACATAAAAAATATATGAATAAAGAACATGTGTTTAGCTGCGACTGGCTCGGCCGGCCGCTAACTTTTAAGACCGGCAAGCTCGCGAAGCAAGCCGATTCAGCCGTTACCGTTCAGTACGGCGAAACCGTTGTTTTGGCGACGGTCGTTCAATCTAAGGAAGCTCGCGAAGGAACCGACTTCTTTCCTTTGATGGTTGAATTTGAAGAGCGTTTATACGCGGCGGGAATTATTAAAGGTTCTCGTTGGGTTAAGCGCGAAGGCCGTCCGACTGATGATGCGATTCTAACCGGACGTATGATTGATCGTTCAGTCCGTCCTTTGTTTGATCAAGCCTCGCGTCGCGATGTGCAGGTTGTTATTACTGTTTTATCGGTTGATCAGGAAAACGATTACGACATCGTTTCCTTAGTCGCCGCTTCGGCCGCCTTAGCGCTTTCGGGCGTTGAATGGAAGGGTCCAATCGGCGGTATCCGCGTCGGACGGCTTAAGGAAGAATTTAGCTTCAACCCGACCTACGAAAATCGTTTGGAAAGCGATTTGGATTTGATCGTCGCTGCGACGCGTGAGCGCGTTTTGATGATTGAAGCCGGCGCTAAAGAAATTCCGGAAGCGGTTATGCTCGAAGCGATTCTAGCCGGACAAAAAGCGATGGCTCCCGCGATTGATTTGATAGATAAGATGACTTCGGAATTGAAAGTAGTACAGCACGAACGCGTCGTCCGTAAGGTTGAAGAAAAAATCGATGAAGCTAAGGTTGCCGTCTTGGCCGAGGCCGGAGATTGGCTTAAGGAAAATGTTAAGAATATTTTGTTTGATAAGGTTTACTATACTAAAGGCGAACGCAAGGCCGCGGTTGCCGCTATCAAAGAAAAGTTGGATGATCACTTATTAGAAAAAGAACATGACGCTGCCTACCGCAAAGTTGCAATTAAACAATTAGTTGAAGCGGCGGTTGAAGCCGAAGTTACCCGCGCGATTCTCGACGAGAAGCGCCGCGTTGACGGTCGCGCTTTGAATGAAATTCGTTTACTTGAAGCTGATACCGAAATGCTTCCTCGCAATCACGGTGCCGCCGTATTTTCTCGCGGCGAGACGCAGGTTATGTCGGTTGTTACACTCGGCGCTCCCGGCGACGAGCAATCCTTGGAAGGCTTAGAAGGCGAAGGCAAAAAGCGTTTCATGCTCCATTACAACTTCGCACCCTTCTCGGTCGGCGAAGCTAAACCGATGCGCGGCGCCGGTCGTCGTGAAATCGGTCACGGTGCTCTCGCTGAAAAAGCGATTGCGTCCTTGCTTCCGGAAAAAGCGGAGTTCCCGTATACGATTCGCGTTGTTGCCGAAACTCTGTCTTCCAACGGCTCATCTTCGATGGCTTCGACCTGTTCGGCATCGCTCGCCTTATTTGATGCCGGCGTACCTTTGAAAAAAGCTGTCGCGGGAATCGCGATGGGTTTGGCTTCTGTGCCGGATATGAGCCGCTGGGAAGTCTTAACCGACTTACAGGACTTAGAAGACGGCGAAGGTGGTATGGACTTTAAGATTACCGGAACTGATGAAGGAATTACTGCGATCCAACTTGATACTAAAACTATCGGACTTGATAAGGCGATTATTGAAAAAGCCTTAGTTGAAGGCAAGAACGCTCGTTTGAAAATTCTAGATGTCATGAACTCAACCTTGGCTGCACCGCGCGCCGAACTCTCGAAGTACGCGCCGCGTATTACGACGATGCAAATCGAGCCGGAGAAGATCGGCGAAGTTATCGGTTCGGGCGGAAAAGTTATTAACGAGATTATTGATACCTGTGGCGTTTCGATTGATATTGAAGATTCCGGTTTAGTTATGATCTGCGGTACCGGTTCCGAAGGTGTTCAGAAAGCCATTGATTGGATTGCTAATATCGTTCGTGAGTTTGAGGCCGGTGAAACCTATACCGGTAAAGTTGTCCGCCTGCTCGACTTCGGCGCCTTTGTTGAATTATTGCCTGGTCGCGACGGAATGGTTCATGTCAGCGAGATGGCGCCTTACCGCGTCGGTTCACCCTCGGACTTTATTTCGGTCGGCGATACTGTTACAGTTAAGATTAAGGAGATCGATGAAAAAGGCCGCGTTAACTTAACGATGAAGGGCCTCGCTGAAAACGAAGCTTTGTGGGTTGGAGAAAAAGGCAAACAAAGCGGAGACTTTAAACCGGCGCCGCGTTCACCTCGACCACAGTTTGGTCGCCGCTAAATAGTATGTCTGAAGAAAAACAAGCAACTCGAATAACACTTACTACTGCAAGCCTCATCCGCATCTTGGCGGTTTTGTTGCTCGTTTACTTCGCTTACCTGATTCAGGATATTCTCGCGATCTTATTCGTTGCAGTTATTTTATCAAGCGCGCTTACTCCCTCGGTTGAACGGATGCGGACCTGGGGCATTCCGCGAGCGCTCGGTATCGCACTGATTTATTTCCTGCTCTTCGCTGTCTTTGGCTTAGCTTTTTATCTAATCATTCCGGCCATCATCGAACAAACTAATCAGTTGCTAGTTGATTTACCGGCTTACTTAGAACGGCTCAATGAATTTTTCGCTCGTTTCCGAGATTATACGGCGGCGCACGGTTGGCTTGATAATATTAAGAACTCGCTCGGATCAGGCGCGTCGAATTTGCAGAACGCTGCCGGCGGAGTCTTTGCCAGCATCGTCGGTTTCTTCGGTGGAATCTTTTCTTTAATTATTATCCTCGTTATCACCTTCTACATGATTGTTGAAGAGAACGCGGTTAAGAAACTTGTTTGGACTGTGACCCCTGAACGACATCAGGCCTATGTCATGGATATGTTCAATCGCGTGCAACGTAAGATGGGTTTGTGGTTGCGCGGACAACTAATTCTTTGTCTGATTATCTTCGCCCTGACCTATCTTGGGTTATCGCTCATGGGCGTTAAGTACGCCTTGATTCTTGCTTTGATTGCGGGACTGACCGAATTTATTCCCTACCTCGGTCCTTTTATCGGCGGTATTCCGGCGGTCTTCCTCGCCTTTACCCAATCTCCCGGACGAGCACTCGCGGTGGCGGCTTTGTATGTTGTTATACAGCAAGTTGAGAATAACTTCTTAACGCCGAAGATTATGGAGAAGGCGGTCGGTCTTAATCCGATTGTTTCCATTGCCGCGATTATGATCGGTTTCTCGATCGGTGGAATATTCGGCGCCTTATTGTCAATTCCGGTCGCTACGGCTGTTATGGTCGTTCTTGATGATATTCTGCATCGCAAACAGCTGCGAGAAGCCGAAGCTAAGGAATAGAATTCTATATAAAAAAGTAGGGGCTGGTTTGAAACCTGCCCCTACTTTTTTATGTTTTATATTTCTCCTAAGAATTTTTGAAGTAATTTTGGAATAGCTGCTTCCTCTTCCTTACTAAAACGCATTAGGACGAATTTATCGCCGGGGATTTGTTTCTTTTCGTCGCTCGCAATTCCAATGCGCAGGCGTTTAAAGTTTTTAGTTTTAAGATGATCGATAATTGATTGAACGCCATTATGCCCGGCGCTCCCCGAGTTGGTTGAAAGTTTTGACGTTCCGAAGTTTAAATCAAGTTCATCTTGAATAACGGTTAAGACACCTGAGAGATCGGCGTCTTTTTTAATTCCGAAAAGCGTCTTTGGAATAAGGTTATAGAAACGTAAGATTGCCGAAGCCGAAATTCCTGAATCGTTCATGAAAGTTAATGGCTTAACTAAAATCATATCCGCTCCTTCAGCGATTTCAGCTTTAAACTTCTTGTTCTCTTTCCATGTTAGATTGTTACGCTGCGCCAAAACATCAACCGCCATAAAGCCGATGTTGTGACGAGTGTTTTTATATTTTTCTCCGGGATTACCGAGACCGATGATGATTTTCATATGTATTTCATTATAGCATTTTTTACTCCACCCCTAACCCCTCCTCATTCGCAAGCGAATAAGGAGGGGAAATTAGTTTTCAAGTGAATATTAGTCACCCCTCCTTGTCCTGCTGCTCGCGAGCGGCGGGACGAGGAGGGGCTGGGGGTAGAGTGATTTTATGAATCATGCGCTCCGTGAACGTCACGGCCCTTTTTGACCCACATCGAAATCGGCGTACCGAGAAAGCCGAACTTGGCGCGCAATTGGTTTTCTAAAAAGCGTAGGTAGGAGTCGGCAATACTTTGGCGCGGACCGATTTGAACCATAAAGCTTGGCGGATTAACGCTGGCTTGTTTAAATTCAAAGATACGAGGATATTTAGTGCCTTTGCCTTTGGTCGGTTTATGTTTTCTGACGGCTGAGCGTAAAAGTCGATCGGTCGCCGAGTCCGGCAACATAATATAACGTTGCTCGGCGACATGCAAAATCAAATCAAGCAGCTGACTGATACGGGCGCGATTTTTAGCCGATAAAAATTGAATCGGAGCGTAGGTTGCAAAGGGTAATTCGCCGTAAATATAATTAGTAAATTTTTTTGGGTCTTTTGTTTCCGCTAAGTCCCATTTATTAGCGACAAAGATTAAACTCTTATGTCGGCCGGTAATTTCTTCAATTAAACGAGCGTCCTGTTTAGTCAGCGGTTCGGAAATATCTAGTACTAAGATAGCAATCTGGCATTTATTGATGGCCGCTAAACTTTTATCCATGCTGAACTTTTCCAAGTTTTCAACCTTATGTCCGTGTTTGGTAATTCCGGCCGTATCAATAAATTCAATTTCCTTTCCCTTATAACTAAAGCGCGCGTACTGCGGTTCGCGGGTCGTGTGCGGTAGGGAGCTGACGATTACGCGCGGAAAGCCGAGGATGGCGTTGATCAAACTTGATTTGCCGACGTTCGGTTTACCGATGATGGCGACCTTAAGGCGCGGCGCCTCTTCTTTGTCGATTTCAGCTTGGCGCTCGATCGGTTTAATTTTTGTAAAAATAACATCAAGCATGTCGCCGGTACCGGTACCGGTCGTTGCCGAAACGGTTGAAACGTCGCCGAGGCCTAATTTTAAGAATTCGATTTCCGCGGCCGTCATCAGTGATTTTTTATCGGCTTTATTGGCAACGACTAAAATCTTTTTCTTATTCGGAATAATGCGTTTGACGATGCTGACCATTATTTTGTCCTGCGGCAATAAACCGTCGCGAGCATCAACGACGAATAAAATAAGATCGGCCTTTTTAATATAATCGCGGGCTTGTTTTTGGACGAGCTCATCGATCGTTAAGGCGTTAATTTTCTTAAGTCGCAAAAAATCAAAGTCCATAAAACCGCCCGTATCGACGATATCAAAGCTTTGTCCGCGCCAGGTAACGGTTGAAAGGTTGGCGTCGCGGGTTGTTCCCGGAATATCGGAAACTAAGGCGCCGTGCCGCTCGGTTAAGCAGTTAAAGAGTGTAGATTTTCCGACGTTGGTTCGTCCAAAGATAACGACAAGCGGCGCTTTTTTTACAGTAGGCATTTAGTTAGTGTTATCCGTTCCGGAGGAGTTTTGATCCGCGTCGGTTCCGAGAATAATAATAAAGTCAGGTTGAATTCGTTTGCGCTCGGCGTTTTGGGCGGCCAATTCTTCCTTGAGCCAATCTGGTAAGGTCGGAGCAATATTAGCGCCGGTCTCTTCTTTGAGGTGTTGCAGCGCTTCTCGTTTGGCGCCGAAACTCAAATCGTAGATGACGGACTTTTCAAAATTATGACGGCTGGAGTTGCTGATTTCAACAACTTCCATTCCCATCCGTTCGTACTCAAGCGCCTTGCGACCACCGAGGCCGTTCACCCAGGTACCGTTTAAAATACTGACGCGAGCGCTTGGCAGATCGTTGTCGCCGCTTTTTAGTTTACTGGAGTCTTTATAGGCGGCGTCCCCGAAGATTTCAGCGAAGAGATATTGAATTTCGGAAAAATCTCCGCTGCGCGGACTCAAAATATATGCCCCATTAACGCCGCGTCCGTCAACGAGCAGGCCGCTCGGGCTATTGTCTAATACTTTATTGATAATGTCTTCCGATTTGAGATCTTTAACAAATGACCAGAGCTTAATAATCTCCCAGACTTTAACATTAGTGGCGATGTTATCGTTAACGGTTCCGATAATCTCGCTGACGCTTTTAGGATTCAAGAGAACCTTGGCCGAGATAAGTTTATCTTTGACCGCTTCCATTATTTTCTGTTGACGACGTGCACGCGCGAAGTCCGTTCCTTCGCCTGCGCCGCCGTGGCGCGAGCGAGCGTATTTAAGAGCTAGGCTACCGTCCATATGCTGCCAACCTTTTTCAATATGCAAGTGTTCATAGCGACTGTAATAGTTAGGATTGTCTTCGTTGCCGAGAATCGGGTAGGCGTAATCATCAAGCGTGTTTTCGACGTAGACATCGATGCCGCCGATTTGGTCGATTATTTTTTCAAAACCGGAAAAATCCACTCGGACGTAATAGTCGATGGGTGAGTTAAGTAAGTCGCCGATTGCCTGACTCGTGGCGATGCCGCCGGAGCCTTTATCGCTTTGTTCAGCGTAGGCATTGATTGCATTAATTTTTCCAAAACCCGAACCTTCGATTGGAACCGTTAAATCGCGCGGAATTGAAAGCAAGGAAGCTTGGCGGGTTGAGGGCTTAATGCTGCCGACCATAATCGTATCGGTTAACTGTCCTCCGTCGTGACCCTTGCCGCCGATTCCCAGTAACAAAATATTAATTCGATCGCGCGGTTCGCCCTTGAGTTCGCGATCCGAACTCTCGGCCAGGTGCTTAACGGTTCCGATGATAGGCAGTTTATCGACCCAACTTTCTTTAGTGCTTGGGGCGAAATAGTTCTTAATGAAAAAGAAGGCAAAGATAAGACCCAAGAAAGCAATTAGATATATAAGCGCTTTAATAAAACGCCGTCGTTTAGGCGGGTGAATTTCGGGCTGATTGAGGCGCTCCAAATCGTGGAGCATATGTTCATTATTATACATAGGAAAATGTCTGGACTTCATCATTATAGCCTATCGAAGCGATTTAATAAATAAAGCATAAAATAGCGAAAAAATCAAGCTCAGATTGATTGACGCAGAGCCGAAAATAACCTATAGTGAAGAGGTATCTTTTTATCTATTTTAGACATATTCCATGCAGATAACTTGGCTTGGGCACTCGTCTTTTCGTCTTCAGGGCAAAGTCGGCGCCGATCTCGTAACTGTTGTTACCGACCCCTTCGTCAGTGAAAAAGTTGGCTTAAAAATGCCAAAACTTGAGGCTGACATTGTTTCTATAAGTCATGATCATGACGATCATAACAATCTTGACGCCATTAAAGGCGAGCCCTTTGTTGTACGCGGCGCCGGAGAATATGAATCAAGCGGCGTGTATATCGACGGCATTCAGTCCTTTCACGATGCGAGCAAAGGTTCGGAGCGCGGGGAAAATATTATGTTCCGATTTGAAATCGAAGATATTTCAATCGCACACCTCGGCGATCTCGGTCATGAACTTGATGAAAAACAACTTGAACGACTCGAGGGTACCGATATTTTATTAGTTCCTATTGGCGGCGTGTATACAATTGATGCGCAAAAAGCCGTTTCGGTTATCAATCAGATCGAACCGCGCATTATTATTCCGATGCATTATCAGGTTCCCGGTTTGAAACTATCCAAAGAGCTTGATCCGCTCGAAAAATTCTTAAAAGCAATTGCGATCAAGCCCCGACAGGAAGAGAAGTTGAAAATTTCCAAAAAAGAATTGCCGCAGGAAGATATGGAATTAGTTGTTTTGTCTTTTTAATCTATGCCTCGCGCTGTCAAAAAACCAAAGCGAGCTTCTAAGAGCAAGACCCTGCCCTTGCGTCCCTCGGGTCCTTCGGTGGCGCATGGTCATACCTTGCATTTTGATAATTCGCCGCTTAAGCCTAGTGAAGAAAAAAATCAACGCATGATTATGTGGCTCGGTATCAGCGTAGTAATGGCGGCGATTGTAACAGTTTGGATTTTAAATTTAAATCAACTCCTGGGTCCGGATGCTTTTTCCGTGCAGGGCGTTAATTCTGAAAACAACCTAGAGTTAGAGACATTGCGCGATGATTTAAAGGACGCTTTCAGCGAGGTGCAAAGCAGCCTTGGAGAATTTGAAGAACTATCTACTACAACTTCGACCGTCGCCCCTACTTCGACTGTTGAGCCTAATATCTTGCCTAATTAATTTGTATGGCCAAAGCAAACCCGTCCTCCGCTAAAGCTACGGAGGGTAAAAACAAGAAAGACGAAGAAGAGATAGTTAATGATAATAACCTCGGCACGGTTGAGGCGCAACCGATTGTTGATGAAATGCGCCGTTCCTATCTCGATTACGCGATGAGCGTCATCGTTTCGCGCGCCTTGCCGGACGTCCGCGACGGACTTAAGCCGGTTCATCGCCGTATTCTTTACGCGATGTGGAGCATCGGTCTTCGTCCGGGCGCTAAATTCCGTAAGTCGGCCACCGTCGTCGGTGAAGTACTCGGTAAATATCACCCGCACGGTGATAGGGCGGTGTACGATTCAATGGTCCGTATGGTTCAGGATTTCTCTTTGCGTTATCCGCTCGTCAAAGGTCAAGGTAACTTTGGTTCGATGGACGGTGATAACGCTGCTGCGATGCGTTATACCGAAGCCAAGCTAGCTGCCATTTCCGAAGAATTATTAGCTGATATTGAAAAGAAAACCGTTGACTTCATTCCGAACTTCGACGGCTCGGTGCAGGAACCGCGCGTTTTGCCGGCTCGCTTGCCTAACCTGCTGTTGAACGGTTCGATGGGCATTGCCGTTGGTATGGCGACTAATATTCCACCGCACAATCTCCGCGAAATTTCCGCGGCCATCGTCCACTTGATTGAAAATCCCGACGCAACGGTTGAAGACTTGGCGCAGTTCGTTAAAGGACCGGATTTCCCGACCGGCGGTATTATTTATGATCGATCGGAAATTATGCGCGCCTACTCGACCGGTAAGGGCGGCGTTGTGATGCGCGGTGTGGCCGAAGTTGTTGAAACCAAACAAGGCGGTTATTCGATTATCATCACCGAGATTCCTTTCCAGGTTAATAAAGCAACCTTGGTTGAGAAGATTGCCGACCTGGTCCGCGAAAAGAAAATTGAGGGCATTAGAGACTTGCGTGATGAATCCGATAAAGACGGTGTCCGCGTCGTTATTGAATTAAAGCGCGACGCCTTCCCGAAGAAAATTTTAAATTCCTTGTATAAACAAACCCAGCTTCAGGAAACCTTCCACATGAACATGTTGGCTTTGGTTGACGGTATTCAGCCGAAGGTACTTAACTTGAAGGCCTTCTTAGAAGAATATATCAAGCATCGCGATGATGTTGTCCGACGCCGCACCGAATTTGAATTGGAAAAAGCCCGCGATCGAGCTCATATCTTAGAAGGTTTGATGATTGCCTTATCTAACATTGATGCGGTCATTAAGATTATTAAATCATCAAAAGATCGCGAAGAGGCCAAGCTGAATTTGATGAAGAAATTCAAATTAAGTGACCGCCAGGCTTTTGCGATTGTTGAAATGAAACTCGGTTCGCTCGCTAACCTCGAACGTTTGAATATTGAAAATGAATTAAAGGAAAAGCAGGCGATTATTAAGGAGCTGGAAAGTATTCTCAAATCTCGTCCGAAGCTTTTGGCCATCATCAAAAAAGAGTTAGTTGAGTTGACTGAAAAATACGGTGATGAGCGCCGGACGGCCTTGGTTGAGCACGGTATTAAAGATTTCAGCGTCGAGGACCTTGTTCCTAATGAAGAATCAATGGTTATGATGACGCGCGACGGTTATATTAAGCGTCTGCCGCCTGATACCTTTAAAGTGCAAGCTCGCGGCGGCAAAGGCGTTATCGGTTTAACCACCAAAGAAGAGGACATGGTTGAATTCTTGTTTACAACCATGACGCATAACGATATTTTATTCTTTACAACCAAGGGTCGCGTCTTTCAGTTAAAGGCCTATGAGATTCCGGCCTCATCGCGTACGACTAAGGGGCAGGCAATTGTTAATTTCCTGCAGCTGCCTTCGGATGAAAAAGTAACATCGGTTTTGCCGCTCGATAAAATTTCTAAGAGCGCCTATCTTTTCTTTGCGACCGAACGAGGTGTCGTTAAGAAGGTTCCGCTTGATGAATTTTCAAAAGTTCGCCGCTCGGGACTGATTGCTATCAAGATGCGTCCGGAAGATAAACTTATCTGGGCTAAGCCGACCAGCGGCAAAGATGAGATTCAACTTATTAGCGCTCAGGGCCAGGCGATTCGCTTTAAAGAATCCGATGTTCGTGCGATGGGACGAAACGCATCCGGTGTCTCCGGTATTCGCTTAAAGAAAGGTGATAGTGTTGTCGGAATGGGTGTTATTCCTAATGACAAAGAAAAGATCAAGAAGTATCAGGTTCTTTCGGTGATGGCCAACGGCTACGGCAAGCGCACGCCTTTGAATCTGTATAAGGTACAGGGTCGCGGCGGTTCCGGTATTAAGACGGCCAAAGTTACCGATAAGACCGGAGAGCTGACCAATGCCTTTGTAGTTAACTCTGAGACCATGAGCGAGCACGATATGATGATCATTTCGACTAAGGGACAGGTTATACGTTTGCCCTTTAAATCGGTTAACGAACTCGGCCGAGATACGCAGGGAGTGCGGTTAATGCGCTTCAAAGAAGCCGGTGATATTGTAGCTTGCGTTACCTGGATTTAGCCTTTATAATAAGACTACCTTAATTATTAATTCCCATGCATATGGAAAACGAAACCCCAGTCGTCCACCATTCGCCAAAGAAGCTCGACAGCAAATCTAACCTGATGATCGCGCTCGGCGCCGTTGTCGTTATTTTGGCTGTTGTTGCCGTAGCGAATTTTGGTGGCAGTATGTTTAGCGGAGCGAAGAACATTTCGCCCGATGAAGCTAAGGCCAAAGCTGAAGCTTTTATCAATGCTAATTTAGTTGCCGAAGGAACAACGGCGACAGTTACCGAAGTAAGCGATTACAGCAAGGCATTGTATAAGCTTGCGGTAAAAGTTGGCGATACCTCAATCGAATCTTTTATATCTAAAGACGGTTTGTCTTTCTTCCCACAGGTGATGAATATGGCAGAGGTTGCTAACGGTACTGCTACCGGAACCGATTCTGCGACGGGCACTGCCAGCGCACCGGTTATTCCGGCTGATTTGCCAAAGAGCAAAACTCCGGTTGTTGAGATGTTTGTTATGAGCGAATGCCCGTACGGTTTGCAGATGCAAAAGGG
>CAZSWO010000007.1:12583-49464 GCA_964611115.1 uncultured Gammaproteobacteria bacterium | reverse complement strand
TTCTTCTGGTCAGCCGTTAAATCAAAGGGCAGACGTGCTACAAATTCTTTAGTGGCCGTTTCGTCAAAATCAATCTCGGGGGCTTTAAGTTTAGCGAAGCGCTGCCGCTGACGCTGCGCCCGCAGTTGCATAAGTAATAATTCATTAAAGCCGAGTCGTTGTTTTGCCAGAGCCAGAGTCTCATCATTTTCGGGGAAATGAATTTGTCTAACAGCATCGGCTAAACTCGCTTGTTCATAGCGTTTAAGAATTTCAACCGGTAACCAGTCTTCAATACCATCGGCATAATTAATAATTTTTGCGATGGCCGAGCGCAGAGCTTTTTGTGTTAAATTACCGCTCAAATGATAAATCGGAATAATACCTTGAGTATGAATTGCTCGTCCGCTCACCTTCTCGTATTGCGGCGAAGTCATAATCATTCCGCCGTAGTCTTCAGTAACTCGACCGGCTAAAGATATCTCATCACCGGCTTTTAAGTTACGGGTTAAAAAGGGTTGGTTAAACCAGATAACGCGCAAACTATCCGAACCGTCATTAACGAGGCATTCGGTAATGTACATCCGACGCCGCGGACTTTTCTTATTATGGATCAACTCGATCTGCGCCCTGATATTAGCGGTTTCGCCCGGCTCTAAATCCGCAATCCGCTTGTGAACGCTGAAGTCATCATAGCGAAAAGGAAAATATAACAACAAATCTCGAACACTGTTAATGTCGAGTTTTTTGAGGTTTCGCGCCGTGACTGTGCCAATGCCCGGGATTTCGGCAACCGGCGTAGAAAGAAGCATAGGTTTATTGTGCTCTCGATAGGAATCGAACCTATATTACAAGATCCGCAATCTTGCGTCCTATCCATTGAACGACGAGAGCCCGACCGTCGCTCCTATGGAGCTATGGTGGGTAAACAAAACTATACCTAAAAATTATAAGAAAAGCAAGTCTAGGCGATTATTACTCGGCGCAGATGAGCCGGAATATGAACAAGAATATCATAACCGATTGTTTCGCAGAGCCAGGCCATATATTCAACCGAATTAGTCATCTTTGAGTCGCGACTGATAACTAAAACCTCATCATCCAGATCAACCTCGGGCAGAGCGGAAACATCGATTGAACTTATGTTCATACTAATACGACCGACAATAGGACATTGTTGGTCACGAATTGTAACAAAGCCTTTATTAGACAGGCGACGATCCAAACCTTCGGTATAGCCGACCGGAATCGTCGCAATCCGCATCTTATGCTGTGCGGTATAGGTACCGTTGTAACCGATTGATTCACCGGCCTCAATAGCTCGCAGCGAACTTATTTTTGTTTTCATTTCCAGGGCCGGATGTATATCTTGTTTACAATCAGGCGATTGAATTCCGTACAATCCCCGACCGACGCGCATCGTATTAGCAGTAATTGAGGTGTTGTACTTTAGACCGGCCGTCGCCGCACAATGAATATACACCAATGAAGAAAATTCATCACTTAAGCGACGCGCTATTGAGTTCCAGGTTTCAATCTGGCGTTTTGTATGTGCCGAGTTTTCAGTATCAGCGTCGGCTAGATGAGTATAAATACCTTCAAGCCTGATGTGGGAATTTGATCTAATCAAGTTAATCGCCTCGCCTATATCATCAAGACTAACGCCGTGACGATGCATGCCGGTATCAATCTTAAGATGAATAGTCAAAGGTGTATGAATCGCTCGAACAAGTCTCTTTAATTCACCCAAACTCAAAACTGAGAAGGCGACGTCTTTGAGCTTGGAATTAATAATATTATTGAAGGGAGTATAACCTAAAATCGCAATTGGTATTTTACAATTCTCGTTTCGTAAAATAAGCGCTTCAAAAAATGAATCGACGCAAAAAAAAGGCGGTTTAAGCCCTTCAAGTATTTTTGCAACCGTAACCAGTCCATGTCCATAGGCATTGCTTTTTAGAACCGGCGCGATTTCAAGCTGAGGCGATTGATTACGAAAATAGTTAAAATTATGGATAATTTCTTTTTCGTAGACAAGAACGTCAATAAGACTGTCGTATATAAAACGGCTTTGTCTAATTCTTCGAAAGAAATTTCTAATGATTCTAAGAATGTTCATACAAACGAATGTGCGGAGAGAGAGGGATTCGAACCCTCGAGACTCGTTAAAGCCTAACACCTTAGCAGGGTGCCCCTTTCAGCCACTCAGGCATCTCTCCAATACTGTATTTTAATAAGCTCGCTTTCGCGTATCGTCCGGCGGACTCCGTCACGCCGTAGCTACGCTTCAGCGTAGCAAAGGCGGAGGGGGCGAGATTCGAACTCGCGAGCCGCTTTCACGGCTGACAGTTTTCAAGACTGTTCCATTCAACCACTCTGGCACCCCTCCAATAAATCAATAAAATAGTGTATAATAAAAATACAATAAACACTGATATATGTCAACCTTAGACGAGACTTTAGAAAATGAAGCCGCAACGGAAAATTCCGAGATTATTTCCTGGGAAGTGCCCGAATATGAAAAGCACGAGCGCAGCAAACGCTGGTATCTTCTTTTTGGAATTATCGCGCTGGCTTTCCTTATCTACGCTGCGGCAACCGGTAATTTTCTCTTTGCGATAATCATCATCATCGCCGGCTTTGTCTTGATCTTAAATGATGCCCGCACTCCCCAAAGCGTTGTTATCGGCTTAACGACCGAGGGAATTATCGTTGGTCGAAAATTTTTCGATTACGACGAAATGCAAAGCTTCGCCATTATCTATAAACCGCACGCCGATATTAAACAATTATATTTTGAGTTTAAAAGCCGCACAAAACACCGTCTTTCCCTCCCTCTTTTCGACGTCAATCCGCTGTTCGTCCGTGAAAACTTGCTCAAATATCTAGCCGAAGATACCGAGCGAACCGATCCGCCCGCTTCCGAGGCCTTAAACAAAATTCTCAAACTGTGAAACAATTTAAAGCTACCGTTTGGAGTTATTATAGAAAGAATGGCAGGCACTTTCCCTGGCGCGAAACTAAGGACCCCTATAACATTCTTGTCTCGGAAATAATGCTCCAACAGACGCAGGCGCCGCGCGTCGTAGACAAATATAATGAGTTCATCAAAGCGTTTCCCGACGTTTTTTTATTAGCGCGCGCTCCGTTGAAAAAAGTATTAAGGTTATGGCAGGGTCTCGGATATAATCGCCGTGCCGCTAATCTTCATAAGGCCGCCAAAGAAATCGTTTCTCAGTATCAAGGAAAATTTCCTCGAAACTACGACTCTCTTATTGAACTTTCGGGAATCGGTCCGGCTACGGCCGGCGATATTATGGCCTTTGCCTGGAACAAGGCGGTTGTTGTTATTGAAACAAATATTCGAACGGTTTTTATCCATCATTTTTTTAAAGACAAAAAAGATATTCATGATAAGAATATTTTACCTTTAATCGAAAAAACTCTAGACAAAAAGAACCCACGTGAATGGTATTATGCATTAATGGATTACGGCGCTCATTTGAAAAAAACTCTGCCGAATCCGAGTCGACGTTCGCTTCATTATACGAAACAATCCCCTTTTAAAGGATCAAATCGAGAATTGCGGTCAAAGATTTTGAAATATTATCTTTTGTATGGAAAACAATCTAATAACATAATAGCTGAATCGTTGAATGCAAGACTAGAAGATATTGAAAATAATATTAAGACGATGAAGAAAGAAGGATTATTGAAGTAACCTTTTCTCCTATCCCTTCGCTATTGTTAAAACCGTAATATACCCTGCTCCATTTTCTTTTAAAACTCTTGCACATTCGTTAACAGTCGTTCCGGTCGTAATAACATCATCAATTAAAATAACTCTTTCTGGAATCTCTCCTCTGACTTCGAAACAACCGCTCATATTTTCTTGCCTCTCTTTTTCGCTCAACTTAGCTTGAGCTTTTTTATGTTTAACTCTAACTAAACAACTTCTAAATTCAAGATTCAATTCTCCTGAAATTGTACGTCCGATTTCTTCAGATTGATTAAAACCCCGCCAACGCTCGCGTCGTTTACTTAATGGTACAGTAACAACAACTCCCCTATATTCTTTATCTCTTATTTCTTGAATTAACAGTTTTGCTAAATCAATAGTTAATTCTTTAACAAAGCGATACTTGCAGGTTTTAATTAGTTTCCCCAATACTTCGTCTTCATAATCCCCTAAACAATATAAGGCGTCAAAATATTTCTCACCTGAAACAGTGAGTTGCCCGTCCCATTGCTTGAACGGTTTTTGTCGGCAAGCCGAACAAAAATACTGCCCTTCTTGATTACAGGAAAGACAATATTTAGGAAACAGAATGTCGAAAATATAATTAATAATCATACAAAAAACCCCTCGCCTGCAAAGCAGGAGAGGGGTTTGGGGAGAGGTGAATAAAATTACTTCCAATCAGCGCGATCAACCTTCCACTGGCTGTTTTCTTTCTTTAAAGCGATTGACAAGCTTTGGTCGTAGGTTGAAACACTGCCATCCGCTTTAGCTTCCTGTCGCTTTGTTTTAACCGTTCCTTCGGCCAGACCCGTAACTTCGCTAAACGTAAGGAACTCAACAAAGGCCGCCTTAGTCGTTATACCTTGATATGCGCTTTCAGCCGGAGTTTTGGCGCGTTCGGCGCTGATAAAGGCTCGTGTTCTCGTTTTGAGCGCATCAGTCATAAATACTTCCAAATCAGTCAGATTGCTAAAATCGGATTGGTTCGAAGAACTGCCGTAACGTTCAGTAAAATAGACAGCTAACTTCTCAGCCTCATCGCGGCTTTGCTCGGCCGGACTAATCGTTTCACCGCTTTGGGTTTGCGGTTCGCTTTTCGAAATAACCGGCTCAGCGGTTTCGCTTTGTCCCGGCGTCTGCGGCGTTTGACTCGTGCCCGAGTAATCGTAGATAAAGATAAAGTAGACTATCGCGGCTAGAATAATAATTCCGCCGACGATCAGAGCTAGGGCTTTTTTATTCATATAATTATTATCTTACTTTAATTCTGGCTTATTGCCAACTTGATCGGCTAACTGCTTTTTAGCTTCTTCGATTTCCAAAAGCTGGCGCGGGTCGGAGGTAATCAACTGATCTTCAATATAGGAGGCAACAACCTTGATAGCGGCGTGCTTATTGCCGGCAAAGAAAATTCCTTCTCCGACGCCGCATTCAAGCAAGAGATATTTTTCGCTTTCAGTCAAAATGAAGGTTTTCTGAATTAAATCGATTGAAGCCGGTGATTGTTTTAAGAGAATCTGCAGCGATGAGTTGGTAACAATCGCTTGGCCGTATTGGCTGCGTAAAAAGTCGTTAACGTCTTGAGTAATTGTCGTAACGCCGAGATAATATTTGCGGCAGCGTTTAACCAGCGAATAAATGAATTTGGCGCTGTCTTCTTGCTGCATCATCCACCAAGCCTCATCAATAACCAAAATGCGTTTTCTAACCTGACTTCTTACTTCATTCCAAATATAGTTAATGACAGTATAGATTGCCATCGGACGCAGTTCATCTTCAAGATCGCGCACCGAGAAACAAACGAGTTGGTTATCCATCTCGACGTTGGTCGGCGAATTAAACAGTCCCGCGAAAGTTCCCTCGGTGTATTTTTTCAAACGTGTCGCGAGATCGGCGCCGCCCTGCATTCCTTCAAGGATTTCTTCGAAATCCTGCATAATCGGCGGCTCAACCGTCGCGAGATCGGCGTCAGGCGTAATATCTTTACGAGCGTAAGTTTCTAATAAAGCTCGATCGACGATTGAATCTTCTTCATAAGATAAATTTCCAATCATCAATCTAATCAAACCCTTCAGCGTAATAACCGCCGAACGAATAATATCTTCTATCTTTGTCTGATCTCCGACCGCTTTCGGCAAATCGAAAGGATTGATTTTACTCTGGGAAGCGAGAGAAATATTTACGTAGGTTCCGCCGACTGCTTCTGCTAAATGTTTATATTCGTATTCCGGGTCGATAACGATAACTTCGGTTCCCATCATCAAGCTGCGCAAAATTTCCAACTTAATCGCATAACTCTTTCCGGCACCGGAAGTCGCGAAAACTACCGAGTTGGCGTTTTGCAAACTAAAACGATCGAACAAAATCAAACTATTGTTATGGCGATTGATACCGTACAAAATTCCGTTATCACTCGTTAATTCGCTTGAAACAAAAGGGAAACTCGAGGCTACGGGCGAAGAATTCATGTTAAAAGCGATATAGAGCTCATCATTATTAACTGGCAAGGTCGAATTAAAGCCTTGTTCCGCCTGATAATACACTCGCTTTGAATAAACGAGTCGGGCGCCGAACATATCTTCAACAACATCGGACATTCGATCCAGTTCTTCTAAAGTATCGGAATACAGCGTAACATAGAGCGCGAACTGAAAGAATTTTTCCGTTCCCTGAGTCAAGGCATCACGCAAGGCTTCAATATCGCGCAAGGCGGTTTCTCGAATCGGATCGCGCGGCGAACCTTTTTCGGCATCGGCAATAATCTGCGCTTCAAGCGCACCGACTTTTTTCTTTAACTGTTTTAAAATAATCGCGCTTTTAACCGGGTAAAAATACATCGCAATATCAAAGGTCGAGTTTAGATTGATTACCGGCGCAAACCAACCGACGCTGATATAGCGAGGATAGGAAACAACGAAGATCGTACGTAGAAAGCGACCGCCCAATTTCAAATAATGCGGCGTAACTTCCATACTCTCCGGCGCAATCAATTCGTTAATCGACAACAAACCGCGGCGGAAGGTTTTTTCTTCAGCAACGGTTTCTTCAGCCGTCATTGCTTCAGTTTCAAAACGCTGCAGCTGATCCGAGCCCGGTCCGATAAAAGCGCCTTTAGCTTCCGGAGTTTCTAATTCCGGGACCTGCGCTTCTTTTTCCTTTTTTGAAAATAAATCAAAAATCTTTAACATATTACAAATTATCTTCAACCCGCAACTTATCAACTTCTACCAAATGTTCATTAGCGGCAGTTACCGGATTGTAGGTATTATAATAAAGCTCAATCAAGCTTTGGGTATCAAGTTCAATCATATTAAGTCCGATCGAACTTAATCCGGAGATTACCGTGTCGACGCGCCGGGTCAATTCTTTGCGCAAGCGCATGAACTTTTCTTCTTTCATTTTAATCAAAGAGGTCGGGCTGAAGGTTTCAGTTAAACGAGCAATGAAACCCTTCTTCTTGTCAGACATCGGGTCATACGGCACAATCACATAAAAACGCTTGTTCATAATCTTACTCAAGGACACAAGCTCTTTGATGTAACTGAGGTATTCGGTAATTTGCATCTTAAGCAACTCATTGGTCTGTTCCTTTTCTTTTTGCTTGAGCTGATTTAGATATCCCTCGATATTCAATTCTCTTGATTGAATAACTATTTGCAAGGGAAAACTTATATTGTTTAAAAAACTGACATAGGCGGCGATGATCGCGTTTTGCTCATCCTCATTCTTCAGTGCGAAATTAATACTCGAAACCATAATAACCGAACGCAAGTTACCATCTTTCATGATAACCGTGTCTTGTCTAATACCGGCGATATCAAGATGCCGGAGCGTTGATGGATGGGCGGGAGCCTTTTTTTTGGCCATAGAAATAATTAAAAATCAGACGGAATTTCCTTGCGCAGTTGTACGACAACATCATCGGATGATTCTCCCTGATATGATCCCTGAGTATCAACAATCAATGACAGTTCATTCAAACGGCTTTGCGAATACTGTCTGCCTGACGGAATCGCCGCTTCGGGCGCAGCCATCGAATCAAACTCAAGTCCTATGCTTAGTGTATCATCTTTGCACCATACTCGTAAACGCGGTTTCTTCAATGTTTGAATCAAATTAAGCAGAAAAAAGTGAAAGGCGGCGCCGTTTATTTTAACAAAAGCGAAGGTAGTTCCGACCGCAAATAAAGCGAGTCCCACAACAATAAATAAGGCGAAATCGAAGATTCTATATCCAACGGCAATTAGCAACGCTGTTACCAGCATGATAACAAATTGTCGAACCGTAATCGGTCCGATAATTTTATCTTCAACATCAATAAATTGCGGAACGGTAAACTGCATCATACTAGAACTTCAAACTTCGATTAAGAGCGATGATCGCCGATAATTCATCCGGCTTAAGCGACTCCGGTTGATTTTTTAACTCGTTTTTAAGAATATCAACCACCGGTTTGCCTTCTTCGAGCGCCCGTCGACACAGCGAGATATACAATTGACTGAGCGGGCTTCTCTGCCAGGCAACAATTCCTTCAATTTTTTTGCCATACTCGCTCTGTCCGAGTAATTCAAGTTTCTCTTTTATTTTTTCGGTCGCCTTTGTCGGATCGGGGTTAAGACGACGAAATGTTTTCACCGTCATATAGCGCAACTCATCAATCGGACTTAAAACCTGTGGCGTAAATCTAATATCATCCATCCGAACCTTGCCTGATGCCGACGTTTTATAATTAATAATTGTTTTTAAAGCGGTTTTGTTGATCGCCTTAGCTGCAACCGCTTCCTTGATAATTGTACGCGCCGGTTCCGGTGTTTTAACAACTGAAGGGACTACGGGAGCAAGCTCATGCGCCGGATCCATAATCGGAGCTTCTTTTTTTATCGGCGCCTTATCTTTTAACACCGTCGCTAGGTCATAATCAACGTCGCGCGTTACTTTTGTAAATGGCGAGCTGACAGGTCGCATAGCAGTGTCCTCGGGTACGGAAATTTTTACGGTCGGACGAGCCGGAGATTTTCCAAACAGCCGACTTTCCGTTTCCGCGGCGCCGATCGCGCGTTCGGCAGCATCGCGACTTAGAGCCACTCCGCCTAATTCAGCAGCTTTAGTTAATGCTTCCATCGTCATCGCCTTATCGCGTGTACCGCGCAAAAAGGTTTTAATTACCTGTCGGAATTTTCCGCCGGTCAGAGCGTCTAAATCAATATGCGATTTTACAACAACTCGCTCCAGCGCGGCTTCTATTAACGCATCAAAATCTTTCGCCGGCGTCGCATCGACACTGGGTTTTAAATCTTTTTCATCTTCGTGAGAAAAAACCAGCTTAGGTCCGGCCGAGGCTCCGAGCAAATAATCAAGTACATTGCTAAAAACATTTTTACGTAATTCTTTTTCAAGCTGACCAGCCTTATCAAGAGAAAGATTATAATGATTAACGAGATGCGCCTGCACCCCATCAAGCGGTATTTCTTTGGTAATAACCTTCATAACCAAAGCAGCCAAATCGATTTTATAGCTGTGGCCGATTTCGGCTATACGCGCCGCCGCCTCGGGCGCCGCGACGGCGTCCTTTATTTCTTTAGGAAGATTATTAAACTTTTGCAAATAGGAAAGCATGGACTATACACAGTTATTTTTCAAGCGTTTTTATTTCTTCTTCAATGGCGGCGCGTTCGAGACTGCCAACGGGATATTGCAATAACATATTCTTAAGCTCGAGTAATTCCGGACTGCTCGGACCGGGCTTGTCGACTGATTGTACTACTGGCTCTTTGGTAGTTTTAGGTAAAGGTTTTTCTACTACGGTTTCAGGAGCGGCATTTAAATCTTCGAAAGGAATTATTTGCCAATCTTCAGGTTCATCGGAGGGCATACTCTCGGGGAAGAATTTCACGTTAGCGTAAAGTCGCAAAACGCGAGCAACTTTTTTTCTATCTTCTTCCGATAACTTCTTTCCATTATCCGAATTGATAAGGAAGGCCGAGAGACTAACACTGTCATAACTTTGCGATCCATAATGCGCGATGAAATCCTTAATCCAGTTAGCAATCGTCCCCTTTTGTTCAATGCCGTCTATAAGTATGTTCTGCTCCGTAACAACTTCGTTGTTTTCATACAACAACTGCTCGAGGCGCTTTTGAAATTCAAGATCGCGCGCTAAGATAAAAAATAAACGACGATTAACTGCTTCTATCAATATAGGATTACGTTCAAACTCAGCTAAAATACTCTTCTTAAATATATTTTCTACGACAACTTTTTCCTGCTCTAGGGTCATCGTCTTATCCGGATGTTCATTTAAAAATTCAATACGTTCAAGCAGCGGCTTAAAAACAGTTTCTTCAAAGGTTTGTACGAATTTCTTTGCAGTGGCACCGTCAAAACCGAATTCATCTTTGGCAAATTGCGGAACTTGTTCAAGCGTCAAATCGCCGACCACAAGAAAGACTAATAACGACGAAAGATCAACGCCGTAGCTTGTTCCGAGAGCGTTAAGCGGATTCAAAATCTCCGGCATCTCGCTCGTCAACTGAATTTCTTCAGGTAATTCGGAATGGAATTTTGCAATGGCTTCTTCAATAATCGGCATAGTTAGTCTTTAGGAGTATAGTCATCAACGCGTTTTCCTTCGGCCATGTTAGTGTTATCTAGTTCACTTGTAAGAGTACTAAACGCAGCCGCAGTATCAGGCTTCTTCTTTTTAAACATAGCAACACCGCGCTTCAATGCTTCAATCATATCTTTTTTACCTTTCGGAAGATCTATGCCCTCATTCTGCATAGCCTTCAAATCTTTAATCATGGCGTCAATAGCATTCTTTGCGTTCTCATCATTCTTACTTAAAGTCTCAAAGAATTTTTCTTGCTTACCCGAAAGTCCAGTCAAACCGCTATACGCCGACGCATCTGTTTGGCGTAAGCCTCCACCAGCCCCCAGTGCTTTAACTAACTGCTCCGATTCTTTCCATTCTTTAGTTCCTAATTGAGCAGCACTGATAGTCAATTTATTAGGCTCATACTCATTTGCCTTCTTAATTGCACTGCCAACTGTTTTATTAATACCGCGCAATTCTGTTGTTTGGGGAATATCACCATAGTCATCGCCAATCATCCTTAGTATATCTTTATGACTATCATTAGCCATGCTCTCTTGAGCATCATACTTAGTATTAATCTTCTTAAGCTCGAGATCGCGCGCCAATGGTGAGCTTGAGTACTTAGTTCGCGCCTCAGCAACCTCCTTCTTACGCTGATCTTGAATTCTCTTCATTTCAACTTCCTTCAAATTGTTAGCTTCATTTATCTCCGTATCCCGCTTAATAGTCCTTGACGCCAAGTCATAAGCCTGTCCCGCTGCCGTAGTCTTATCTTTATATTTCTCATCCAGTTTTTTATCTAAAGACAACGCGTCTTTCCTATATTCCTCTTCTGCCTGATCTCGCAAAGCAGAATATTTTTTTGCAATATCATCCAAAGATTTATCATGATCCTTCTTAAGGTTATCAAGGTCTGCTTTTGGCATACCACTATCCAGCGCTTCATTCATTGCTCTTTCATTTTTTTCCTTTTGCTCGCCAACCTCCCTCTCTTCCTCTGATTTATAATTTGCTATCTTTTCCTTGCGACTGTTGCGCAAATTTTCCATTCCCTCAACACTCTCGTCACGTTTCTGAGTATCAAATTCATTCATTTGAGCTTCCGCCTGTTTCAAATCTTTCTTCTTCTGGCGATTAACGGCAAAATTCTTCATTTTTCCGGCCAACCATTTGCCCGGCAAAGCAGCTGCTAACTGCGCCGCACCGGCTCCCATCAAGTAAGGATTTCCTCCCGCCAATAATCCTGCTCCCACCGTTGCTGCACCCTTAACCCCACGTGCCAACGGAGTTTTAGCGGCTTCTTCAAGGGACTTGAGACTGGTTTCTTTCATGCCTAATTTCTCAAGTGTCTTCTTGCGCTTATCCGTCTTTTCTTTAATTCGAGTTTCTTTCAAGTCTTTACGCCAGTCAGTCATAAACTGGCCACCTGACTTTAAGGAAGTACCGACACCACGAGTAACAGCACCAATTCCCGTATATTTTCCAAAAGCCGATTTTCCAAGACGACTTTCGCCGAGTTTATTTAATCCGATTCCTGAATATTTAGTAGCAAGTCCGGCACCGCCGATTGCTGTACGGCTAGCAGCCTTACCCATAATCGCAGCTCCAGCCGCACCCCGAGCTTTTGCAAAATTAAGTCCACCTCTCTGCATTTTATCACTAAACTTACCCGCGATTTGACCGATTTGACCGCCGGCTTGTTTAGTAACCATAACACCGCCAATCAACAAACCGATTGAGATAATAAACTTCAGGGCGCTATCCGCGGCACCGGCTTCGGAAAGTCCGACGTTAGTCGAATTCAATTGATCTAAATACTTTTGTTCATTCTCCGTCGAAGAGCCCTGTTGAACTCCGATAATATCCGTACCGGTACTGCCGATCGTCGCGCTCGCAAAGGAAAGCCAGATGAAGAACGCTAGAATCGGACCGGAAACTACCGCTTCGGTAAATTGCTGCCACCACTGCGAAGCAAATTTTTCAGTCTTTGGCAAAACCCACAATAAGTAAGGCAAAGGCGACAACACAACATAAATCCAGATCATTACGATACGCATTACGAGCAAGAAAACAATAACCGCGATAACGCCGCCGGCGATGATAACGTATAAGAGCGCTAGGAAATATGTTGAAAGAATTGATGCTGTATTAACCGCATCAGCGTTTGATAAATCTATCGAAAGAAGTTTTGTAACACCAAGCATATCCGCCAGGTTACCGGCGCCGATGTCTCGGAAACCGTTAACAAAGGTCAGCATGATGATTTGCGCAAAATCGATAATGACGCCGCAAATCAGTTTTGAAAAATTAATTAAAACCGCCGCAATAATAAATTTAGGTAAGAGCTTCTTCATGGAGTAGCTCTCTCGATTCAAAGTCGTTGCAAAGGCGATAACCAATAAAATTAAAATAAAGAACATGTTGCAGATATCCCGCAAAATTGTCCAACCGTTAGTCACCGCTGGCGAGTTTATAAAACCGTTATACTGCGCGATCCAAATTAAAAGATTCATGAGCAAAATCAATAATTTGCCCAAGAAATTGACGATACCGCCGACTACACCACCGGTAATCTGACTGACGGTAGTAGCTAAATCGGCCGAGGCTGTACTCGGCCATAAAACAACAACGGCGAGTATAATTAATGAAAACAAAAGACCGCTAATCTGCCAGCGTTGAGAATAAAATTGTTTCAAACGTTTCATCATAGTCCAAGATAAGCTTTAACAACATCTAACATTGCTCCAAAATCAACCCACATTAAATCCGTTGGGTTCTGAAGCATTGCAGCAAGCACCAAATACGGAAGAATACTAATAAAAATAACTGCAACAACAAGGGCATCTAAAATGATCAGTAAGGCGGCTTCGGCTAAACCAAGGGCGTCGAAAGGCATTCCGAATATTCCGCCCGCTTCCTTTGAACCGGTTTTTCCTACCCACTCATGTCCTAATTTACAAAACATTTTCGGTCCGAAAACGAAACGGGAAAAGACATGGAAATTAATATATAAAAGAGTCAGTCCGTAACTATCAATCAAGTTGAGCCATGATTGCTTAAGCGCTTCGCTCGTCGCCCGACTAATCGGCGCAACAACGGCATCTTCAACGGCATTTTTTATACGAGGAACAGGCATTCCAACTCCAGTACCAGGAGTTTTGGAAATATCAGGACTCTTCCCAGAGCTTAATTTCGCAGTTGTGGCCTGATTATGAAAATTACTCATCAATCCCTTTATTCCCTTTAGGCTTGAATCAAATTTTTCTTTGCCCTGAGTATTATTCATTTCAAGCGGCTTTGCATTGCTTAAGGCTGACTGCTGCTTTGCCTGCCTTAGCTCATCACTGATCGACAAATTACTTGGCCGTACTGATCGAACCGCGAACGGTGTCTCGACTGCGTTTTGAGTTCGCTCACGAAGTTGCGCCGCCGCCAAACGCTCCTCTTCCGGACCGCTTAAAGTCGGCTTAAACGCTAACGCGTCGACCCCTTGAGCAACAGCCATAATTCATAATGATTATGTCCTTAGTATACCATAAAATATTACGAGATACCAAAAAATCAGCCCTTTATTAGACTGATTTTTAAGATAAAATGCAATAGCTGTCTACTCCGGACGCATGATCGGGAAAAACATCACTTCCCTAATTGAATTTTGGTTAGTGAAGAGCATCACTAAGCGATCAATACCGATACCGATACCGCCTAACGGAGGCAAAGCGTATTCAAGCGCTTCAATAAAGTCTTCATCCATCGGATGCGACTCTTCATTGCCGCTGCGCATAGCCGCTTGTTCATTTTCAAAACGAGCGCGCTGAACGCGAGGATCAATAATCTCCGACCAACCGTCGCCGATTTCTTTACCGTTAACATAACATTCAAAACGCTCAACTAAATCGGGATTGGAGCGGTGAGTACGAGCGAGCGGCGAAACTTCTTTCGGGTAGTCGATGATCCAGGTCGGTTTAATTAATTTATCAGTAACTAATTTCTCAAAGAGATCCATAATCATCTGTCCGCGAGTCGCTTCTCCCCTATTTTCTATCTCATTCTTCTCACATACTTTTTTTAATTCACTATCAGAAAAATCCGAAACATCGATGTCAGCATATTCTTTAAGCGCGTCATGCATAGTAATCCGCGGCCAGGCGTAATTAATATCGAGCTCGCCTTGATCGGTCGGCAAAACCGCTTTGCCGAATAATTTTTCAGCAATAAATTTATACATCGTTTCCGCTCGATCCATCATCGTTTGGTAATCGACGTAAGCTTCATACCATTCAATCATCGTAAATTCCGGATTATGCGTCTGATCGGCGCCTTCGTTACGAAAATTCTTACCGATTTCATAAATCTTTTCATAGCCGCCGACAACAAGTCGCTTCAAATATAGCTCCGGCGCAACGCGCAGGTACATATCCATATCATAGGCATTGATATGCGTCGTAAAGGGACGGGCGTTCGTTCCTCCGTAAAGCGTTTGCAAAACCGGCGTTTCAACTTCGAGAAAACCTTGTTTATTTAAAAATTCTCGAACGTAAGAAATAATTCGGGAACGCAATTTAAAACGCTCAAAGACTTCGCGATCGCTAATCAATTCTAAATAACGTTTGCGGTAACGAGTTTCCTTATCTTTGAGACCATGAAACTTATCCGGCATTGGGCGAATCGATTTGCTCAATAGCTTCCATTCCTTTACTAAAACCGATTCTTCTTCGCGCTGGGTTAGAAATCGTTCACCCGAAACTTCGATGAAATCTCCTGTATCAACCATTTTTAAGAATAATTTAAAAGAATCGGCTAATTCGTCGCTTTTAAAAATTACCTGAATCCTGTCTGTAACGTCCTGAATCGCGGCAAAGATAATCTTACCGACGACGCGTTTCGAAACGATACGGCCGGCAATGCTTGTCTTAGTTCCTACGGGCTCGCTTAAGGCTTCGGCAATCGAATGGCTTCGTTCGGAGGTTGGTTGATACGGCAAAACGCCCTGATCCTCAAGAATACTGAGTTTTTGCAGCCGCGTGGCTCGTTCATCGGCGATATTGTCGTATTGCGGGGTTTCGGACATTGGATTGATTTAATTGATATACTATTAAAATATAGCTTAATTTAAGGTTATTTTCAAGGTTTATCCTGATATCTCTCCGAAACCTACTTAGAGTACTTACTTACTAATTTCTTAAGCCCAGACTGATCTTTGTTTGAATTTTTATATTTCCAATCAGAATACTTTGAGAGTCTATCGCATAGCTCATCAAATTCTCGCTTTGATTTAATTATATTAAGCCCATATTCACTCATAACTCCTAAGACCTGCTTCTTGTTTTTCTCTATATCTTTTTTTGAGCTCATTTTCTCAACTTCAACATAGGCGATTTTTCCAGCTTTTACTAATGAAAAAATAATATTATTGCCAAGGTTAAAATTGTGTGTTTCTCTTTCCGCTACTTTGGTCTCGAATCCTTGGTGATAGAAAATATTAACCATATCTAAAAATATAGATTTATCTATAGGTGTTATGATTTCAACACGATCATGAGAATGCAATGCTCCTTTTTTCAAAGCAATTTCAGCAGCACCATTCGTAACTCTTACTCTAATATCAAGTGGCTCTTTTTTATTACTCTTCCCAAAATACATAACTGACAACCTTCTAGTGAACGAGATGGGGTTAGTTTGAATTTGTAATTTTCTTAATAAATTTTTGAATTTCTTAGAATCTACTTCTGCTCTAAATTCTAGCTCAATATTTTTAGTCATAATTATTTTCTATAAATTTATTTATAGAATCAATATATCCTTGCTGCATCGGATAATTTGAAATTTCATTAACAGGAATCCAGGCATGCTCTAGATGTTCATCGCTGATCCTGATCTCATCTAAATTAGCCGAACATACAAAGACTAAAATAATAAAATGATAATCATCTCCTTTTGCATTAACAGTAAAATCCCAAACATTCACTATATTACTAATATCCACCTCGTCAATATTTAACTCTTCTTTAAACTCTCTTCGTAAGGCATCTTGAGGATGTTCGCTAAAATCGACTCTACCTCCGGGCAATTCCCAATTCCCTTTAGTATCTTTAAGCATGAATATACAGCCATCTTTGTATACCAAGCCTTTTGCAGAAATTTTTTGTATCTGTTTAACCATAAGCTATACTTCAAAAATTTACAAAAATCTTTTTATGTTCTCCGTCTATTCTAATCTTGCTTCCATTAGGCAAGCAAATCTGCGGAGCCGTATGACCGAAATCCATATTTTGAATTATTGGGATTAATGGATTATACATTCGAACTGCTTTTATAATAGCCTCTTGCTGTTGTTCACGATATATTTTTTTCTCTTCAGATGTATACTGTTTATCAAATTCCCAGGCTTTTGCTCGACCCACCAAAACTCCCTTAACACGGCCTAGAATACCTCTTTCTCCGAGCGCGCGATATACTCGAAACACGTAATTGCTTGAAGGAATTTCTTCTGAACTTTCTGTAAAAAGAATTACATTATCAAAGTCTTCGAGTTTAGGGGTCTCGCTACCGTGTCTTAACATTTCATCAATTGATTCAATACAGCCTCCCCAAGTAACTCCATCAGCACTACTTAATCCATCCCAAATCCAACCATCATTTTTCTCATAAATTCTCTCTTGATCCATTAATTTTTCGTCATCCCAACTCAAGCCCATATCATTATAGATTGGGCTAGCGATTAGTTCATGCTCCCCTTCTTCAAAAAGTGCTTTACGCAAATACTTGATTGTGAATTCATCCATTCTTTTTTGCATTGCAAATTCAGTAAAAAGAGCGCCACCGTAGAATGATGGAATACCATTAAGCCACAAAAAATTCTCAAAATGGCTGTTATCACTAAATCCAAAATATGGTTTCGGATTATCGATAAATGGCTTAGCGGGAAGATTTTTAATATAGGTAACTTGATCATCGCCGCCCAGTGAACTGATAATGGCTTTAATTTCTTTATTTTCAAAAGCATCGATTAAATCCTGTGTTCGTTCTGCTTTCGATGCTCCTATCTTTTTAGTTGTCGGAAACTCGACCGGTTCAAGCTCGAAGACTTCTCGAAGACGTTTCAAGCCGAGCTCATACATATGAGGCCAACGGCCGGGCGCCGCGAATGAAGGTGAGAGAATCGCCACTTTGTCACCCGGTTTAAGTTTTGGGAGTTTTTTGAAGTTCATATTAGTTGATTATACTCAATAAGTTGACTTATATCAAAAAAAATAAAAAAGCCCCCTATCGTAATATACGATTGGGGGCTAGGTACTATTTAGTACTAGAATATAGCATACATATCGATGCCACAGTCAGATCCTAAATATATAATGAGAATTTCCGATCCATACGTAGCTTTTGCTTCATCTAAAATTGTTTCTTGAGAAGCAAGATTTTCATTATGTCCTTCGCTTGAGGCCAGAAATTGATAAATCAAGCCGAGACATTTTTTATCTTTGATTTTAGATAGGTCATTATGATCTATAAACATGATTTACCGGGCCTTTCTAACAGCTTGATTTCATTAGAAGCCTTATATAAGATTCCAAAGCTTTCTTCAAAAATAACATTGACTGAATTAAAGTATGAGGCGATTTCATCAACTACTGCCTGAGAAGCAATTACTATTGCCGGATTTCCTTTTTCTATAGAAAGGATAACACTAGTCAATCTATATCGTTTCTGTAAAACAGTCTCTTCAACATGCCTTGAAAAGTTATTCAAGGAAGTTGTCAGCCGTTCAGCCAAGATCATTGTCCGGGTAGCTACATGATGACTCATTGTGTCTGTATTCAATTCAAGCTTTAGATTATTTGCATCTAGTTCAGGATTATGAATCAGCTTTTCATATATTTCATCATAAGTTTTCCCTTCTATATTTGGGAGTGTTAATTCCGCATCTAACGCCTTAAGTATAAAGATGCCTTCATTTCTGCAATCAGAAGATACGGGATGTTCTACAGTGCCCTCCAAAGCCTCGCATATATTCCACTCAATATCATGGGTGCCCAGATAAATATACATAGTTTTCCCTTTAAATTGCTGCTGGATTTTTTTTGTATATTTTTGATCTAATATGCTCCCCTTATAGGAACATACATAAGTAACAGGAGAGATGGGTTGAACGTTGTACAAAAATCTTTTGATTTCAATACAGTTTGACTCTTCAGGAAGGCTCGAGCTGTTTATCTCTATACCTCCTGAGTGAAAAAGTAACCGGGTATAAGACAAGTCAGAATCTTCCTCTCTTGATATAGGAGAAAATTTCTCCTTTAATCCATTAAAAATCCAGAGAAGTTCCTGAGCATCAAAAGCAGGATCTGAAAAGTCCGGAAAAATTCGAACTATTTCATTTCCGATTAAATTTATTTGATCGCTACTGAAAGACACCTCAACAAATACAACAGTCGCATTAGAGTCTTTAAACTGGCTCTTTATATATGCTCTCTTTGCGACAGAGGCACTTGGAGCATCATATATAGCTACAGTATTTTTTTCAGTAGCAAACCATTTCTTAATACTACCAATAAGCTCATCTGAACGAATATTCTTTTTGTCGAAATATTCAGAAATAGAGGCTAATTGCTTATCTGACAGATTGTCAGGATTCTTACCCGGCTTGCTTTTCGTTTTGAGTGTGCTGGCAAGCTGATTGATGAATTGGTAGCTCTTATCATCCGTAAAGACACTGGAATCAATACCTAACCAGTTCAGATAATGTCTCAATCGTAGAGCGATTATTTCTCGTCCATAACCGGGCATCCCGACCATAACTACGAGTATTTTTTTTGCGTTCATTAACTATTTTCCTCCTTTTGCGAAATTATTAATTTTTTAAAGAATAATTATTTTTATAACATTTTAATATTTTTGTCAAGCTCTTATATAAAATAATATAAAACCCCGCCTGAATAGCCATATTCTTTGGCGGGGTTAATAATGTTTAACTTGGATTTAAATTTGAATACTCTGCTTATTAGCTTCAATAAATAGAAATCCCTTTGGCTCCCATTTTGCCCTCATTCCTATTTTAATGTTAGGGAAAGCATCTTTGATAATCTGTGCCATTTTAATTACATTTTCTTGTCCTGGTGGCTGGAGCGTATTGCACCAATCTACAGGTTTGTAAACACGCATTGTCCAAAATAACTTATCTGGTCTTTTAAGGGAGTCAATATCAGAGGCGATTGACATTAAGTCATCTAAAGTTGTGTCTTGAAATATGGGTGTTCTAACATCAACTAAAACATTCTCGGAAATTAGGTACTCAATAACTTGCAGACATCTATCATACGAGCTCTTTCCCATTGATTCGTTAAAACCTATAACAGGACCCATCTTTAAACGTGCAGCTTTAATATCAATTGCAGCGGTTTCGAGATACGGGGAAAGTTTTTTTGCTAATGGCAGAGACGATCCATTATGTGCCATTGAAAATCTTCCGCCTTTTTCAATTACATAGTGCGCTATTGCTTCGGAAGCTTTTGGAAACATAACCGGGTCACCTCCACTTAATCGAACTACTTGCGATTTATTCATCGCGTCATCACAAAGCTCAAAAATTTCATTGAGTTCCAAAGACTTAGTATCTATAACCGATCCATCGGGCAAGCGAAATGTATCCATTCTTTTGCAATATGGACATTCAAAATTGCATGAACCAAATGAAAAAATTCTCGTTTCGGCAACCGGCAAATTAAAAGCAGTATAAAAATAGAGACGCCTTGTTTCCTGGGCTACTTCACCGTTATGAAGAAGCATTTTTATTGATGGCATATTAATAACTCCTTTTTTGATATTTTTTAAAAGAACTTTTTTTCTATATGTACTGTATGCTATTATTATAATAGCATCCAGTAATTTTTCATTATAATTAAACTAGACTTAATTGTCAAGAGTATGCCTATATTTATTCCAAGCTATCAAATAATATTGGAGAATAATGAAATTATTCTGTTCTATCCTCGACGGCCACTTGCCCTAGGTCACTTAATTATAGCTTTCAAAAATAATAATAGACTTGAAGAGATTTCCACTAAAACAATGGGGAGTTTTTTTGTATTATTGAAGAATATTATTACAAAACTGAAAATTGTTTATCCCTTTGATGGTTATAATATATTCTGTAATGTAGGCGCTCAAGCGGGTCAAACCCTTCCTAAAATCCACTTCCACTTTCTACCTCGATATAAAAATGAAGTTATTAGCCCATTTAAATTACTTAATAACAAGAAAAAATATAAGGAAGTAAAAGCACTTACACCTACAAAATTGAAGCAAGAAGTTAAAAAATTAAAAAAAATATTAAAATAAAAAAAGCCAGCATTATATATGCTGGCTACTTGTAGTACAATCTACGCCTAAATAATTAATACATATATCAATTGCCTCGAGCATCGCTTCATGCAGGCATTGATCAATGTATTCTATACTAGAGAAAACAGTTGAAATCTCAACCAACAGATCATAATATATACAACGTTTTTTGATTAAATACCAATTTCCGCTGAGGTACTCTAACATCATTTCTTTAATTTTGTCTCCATTATAACCCCTGGAGAATAAGTTATCTATGTATTGACAATGAGAATTCTCAAGTTTCTTTAACTTCGTCGGAAAATTGATATTGTTTCTTTTTTTAAAATATTCATAAAAGAATACTGGATCACCATTACTTTCAAGCAAGGATTCAATAATCCATACATCAATCGCTTTGGTCGAATATATTCCTAAATATTTATGATGAAGCCACTCTCGAATCTTTCTTAAGGGATCGGGCAAACCAAGAGGTTTGGATTTAGGGAAGATTCTGTCAAATTTTCTGATACCTTTAAGATTCAGTAACTTTTCGCGGAATACTTTAACCCTAGTATTGCTCCATCCCGAAATAACAGTACTCTTAAAAGTTTTCAAATCAATAAGGTGCGATTTTATTCTTTTAATATTATCAAGAAACAGGGTGCTCTCAGAAAGAGCTAACAACATATCATCTATTAAAGATTCTTGATCTTTATAGTCATAGAATGATGAGTCTTGTTTTACGGCTTTTGAAAGAGGATTTTCTCTATGACCTAAGGCAACAGCATACCTCGTGAGTAGAAAAAATGTAATCCCAAATTTAAGCTGTGATACGCCTACATCTGGAAACCGATTAATTATTCTCTCATAATAATAGATCAATTGAATACTTTGGCCGTTCGTTGCCGAAGCAATAAAACTATCGAATCCAACGGCGGCTCCTTCTATACACTTAATCTTTGAATTATCAAAAATATCAAGTACACTAGAGGCCAAAGCTACATCGGATCCGCTATCAACAAATATAACCGATTCGTCTTTGGATTGTGATAGCTCTATCATCATCGCGAGGCGCATTGCAGATGCCGTATGAAAACCGTTTTTCTCCAGCACCATTAAGTAGGAATGCTTATCTTTTTGATAACGTATGTACTTAAATCCTTCATCAATCTTACTCACTGCCATTGGGAATGATTCACATGCGTGCTTCATTCTTAATTTACTATCTCTTAAGAGAACAGGTGTGAGTCCGAACTTAGCAAGATTTAAGAGATATTCCTCCTCTATAATACTAAACAAGGCCTCATTTAAAGGATTCTGTAACCTTATCTTCGCTTGTTCATATAAAGCTCCGCTTGTTAATCGTTGGGAATAAGCTTTGCGGATAATTTCCGAAGAATATTCATTAGAATGCATTGAATACAAAATATCTTCAATATTTCTACCGAACTCACAAGCTAAGGCTGCCACAAGACCAGCGATACGATCTCCTGCATCATCTAGTTCAATATATAATTGCTTCGGAGAATTCATGCATCTTCTCACTAATTCAGCATATGTAAATAGAAGTAAGTGACCTATATGTAGAGATTTTCCAATAGTAACGGCGCAACATATATTTGACTTCTCGTAAGTTATAGTATTTTCCTGGGACTTCGAGGAAAACAGTGGTATGGCAATATGGGATTGTTCTATCTTTTTGAGTATTGTTGCTCTATGGGAAGCATATAAGTCAGATGTTGACTGAATATCTGAAGGCAGAACTACCGCGCCAATAACTTGAGGTAGCTTGCCTCTTTTTAATACATCGCCATAGACCCTTACGGGCAAAGAAAAATCTTCTATCTTTCTTTGAAAGATTTCTTCTTCTGCGACATATTTTATGCGTATACCTCTTCGCCACACTTCATCCAACGCTAACCTATAAGAGTCGGTATCCATCCCTACGGATTTATTTTTATCTCGGATTGATAAATAAGTACACCAAACTACTTCATCTATCATCCGCTCAACCTGCAATAGCGCTCCTTCTAACGACATTGGCTTATTATAATTAAGTAATATCGTAAAATCTCCCACATTTGAAGATACATCTATAAAATTCACAGGGTCAAGCGTGCTCAATGTTTCAACCATAGCAGAAATTTTTTCATCAAAACATTTACGCATGCTAAAACAACATGAGAATATTCTTTTGGGGTTAACTATTACTATAGCCCTTCCCCAATGTCGAGACCAATCAAATGCTTTTTCAGGATTACTTCTCAGTAACTTTAGAAGCTCTATAACTATCATATGCCAATCAAAATGATTGTCACTAATAGAAATGGTAACTCCTAGAGGATAGATTTCTGAGCTTACTACTTTCTCTCTTTTTTCTCCCCACATTTTCTTTATTAATATTTCTTTTTCCAAGGAATTCTCCTTTTCTAATTCATTTAGTTATTAAAGTCCACTTTAATCTTTAAATATAAACATATTTTATTAATTTTGTAAATAGTATAAAAAAGCGGCTTTTAAAAAAAGCCGCTGTAGTCTTTATGCTTTAAAAAGATTGTATCCCCCTTCTTTAATGATGGTTCTTTACCTATATAATCAAGCAATGTATTACTTATTTTTCTATGCCCGATAATAATAAATGTTCCATCGTCTTTAAAACTATTAAAAAAATTATGTAGCCTTTTTATAACGTCTTGCCTACTTTCCCCGCCAATTTCTTTAAAGCTATATTTTTGCAAAGAAAAAAAGCTATCTTTAAGACTCGCTGGAGAAAGGTTCATAATTTCATTTTTAGTTTTTCCTTCTGCGCTACCGAAAGAACATTCACGTAAATCCGGAGAAGCTATAACTGGCAGTTTAAGGATAGAAGAAACAATATTAGCTGTTTGTTGGGATCGTTTTAAATCGGAACAGTAAATTGCCTCTGCGTTATATTTTCTAAGAATTAACGCTAAGTCTCTGGCATTTTTTTCTCCCATCTTACTAAGGGGCAAATCAGTTTGACCCTGAATGCGACCTAATTCATTCCATGTTGATAGGGAATGGAGGGTAAGTATAAAATTTCTTTCAATTTTTTTATATTTTTTCATGGTACTTGTGATTTTTCACGATATTATAATAAAAAGGAGCAACTGTCAATTCAAAAAGGGATATTTGACTTTTCTTTTAATAAATGGTACTAACATTATAAAGTACATTAACAAACAATACAAAAACATGAAAAAACAATCTTTCAGCACATCTGTGCTACTACCAAAGAATCTTGATATAAAAAATTTTGGGCATTATATCGGAGATGGTTATCCTAAAAATGGAACAATCAAGGTGACTCTAATTGACTCAAGAGAGGTATATCAAATTAGTCCTTCGCTAAAAAAGCATATTCCTCTACATTTCAGAAAATCTATTGATAGATGGGTCTGTGAAGTCACGGGACTTTCTAAGCGTATATCAATATACAATTCTGCCGAAATAAAAGTAGAAAATGCATTAAAAATATTGGGTTCTAAAAACTGGAAAGTCCGGATACCAAAACTCATTCCTAATAAATGCGAGACTCTCAAAAATGGTTCTATCTTTTATTCACTATGCTTCGAAAAGGCTAATGGAAAGAAAATATCTACTATATCAAGATCAAATTATGTTGCCCTATCGCCTGCATATAGCCTTGTTAAAACGATTATAATATTTTTAACTAACCTACATAATCAAACGGGAGCCCCGTGCTTATTAAGAGACTATTATTATACACGCTTAGAAAACTATAAAAAATGTATTAATAGTATGCTCCGTAATTCTAAGCTGCCTTCAAATCTACTCGGCAACGCACTTAGCTTAATTAATATTTTTACAAAAAAAATTAACGACCTGGTGAGCGCTCATGAACTATGTACTTCCATTCATGGAGACTTAAATGAAAGCAACATTCTTGTTAATCAAAGAGATCGAAAGATTTGGCTTATAGATTGGGAGCAAGGTCTTAAGGGAGGTGATTGGTTAATGGACTTGTGGAAATTATCTTTGTTCTCAAATGATAGAAAAAGATTCAAAGGATTACTATCAATAGAAGAGAAACAGAGATTAGTTAAGCAATATATTGAAATATCTAAAAATGTAGGAAATAATCGACAGTTTCAATTTTTACAAAATACAAATTTATTAAACGAGAGACTTGATTTACTAAGAATAGATACTTTTCTATCAACAATAATCTTACGTCATTTGATGGGTTGGCATGGTACTTTATTACCTAATAAGTCTGGGAAAAAATTAAAAGGAGATCTATTCATTCTTGAAAACTTATTAGTAAAAATAATAAAAAAATATATCTCTTCTTAAACCTCCAATTAAAAACTGGGGGTTTATTTATTATCAAAAACCTCTGTTAAATACATAACAGAGGTTTCACATTTTCATTTTTTTCAAATTTCTCCTTATTTCACAAGAACCATTTTCTTTGTTTCAACATAATCTCCTGCAACGAGCCTATAAAAATAGGTTCCGCTGGAAAGATGATTAGCATTGAAATCAAATCTATAAGTGCCTGGTGAAAGAACATTGTTGACTAACAATCCAACTTCTTTTCCTGAAATATCAAATACTGTTAATTTCACATTTCCTTTTGTAGGAATTGAAAATTCAATATTTGTTATCGGGTTGAAAGGGTTCGGATAGTTCTGGCTCAGTTTGTAATCTTTAGGAATTTCAGAATTGATATTCTGGATCCCGATGAGATTTTCAGTCTGACCGTAGTAACCATTACTACCAGCTATATGCAAATGAGATGAAGTTGCCTCAATTGTTTGTATAGACTCTGTAGTGTTAGAAACCTCGGTAGTCCATGACAAACCAGCATTAGTGGTTTTCATAATTAACCCATTACTGCCAACAACAAAGCCGATTGTGGGGGTTAAAAATTTTATTGAAGCCAGTCCAGAGCTACCAGAAACAGACACCATCTCCCAGTCCTCGCCGCGATTAGCAGTTTTTAAAATGAAATTTCCTCCACCTAAGATATAACCTTCCATACCGTTAGGAAAATTCATTGCTGCTAAATGATTTGTGGTCGGACTGGTTTTTGAAACCCAGCTTGCTCCGCCGTCAGTGGTCTTATAAATAGCACCAGCTGAGCCGCAGCAAATTGCCTCCGTACTTGAGAAAGTTTTGACCGAAGTGAAGAATTCAGTTCCACTCTGGTTTTGTATTACCCAACTTGCTCCACCATCTGTTGTCTTGATAATGGTTCTATTGCCTCCCACAGCATATCCAGTTGTTTCATTAACAAATGAAACATCTCTGAGTATTGTGGAAACAGGAAAGTTTAATACTGTCCATGTATTGCCACCATCAGTAGTTTTTATCATTCGGGAAGTCGATGTATTGCCGCCCGAAATATAACCAACTGTGGCTGAGGGAAATGAAATACCAAATAAGTTGGAGATTGTCGGAACGGTTAATACATTCCAAGTTGAACCTCCATTAGTAGTTTTACCTACTGTACCACTTGATCCTACATAATAACCAGTCTGATCATTAATAAATCTAAGGTTGGTTATTGAGTTAGTTGTTCCGGATGAAATGCTATTCCATTCGGCAAAAACTGTATTGCCTAAAAGAGCAATACCGAAAAGCAATGCGATGATTGTTTTCATTTTTAATTACTCCTGGGTCTTTGCCCTTTATATTATTATTTAAAAATTTTCAAAGTCCTTACTAGTAAAGCTGCATTTACTATATTGTAGTACTGTTTAGCTAGTTTTGTATACACCTAATATTACTACATTTTATGATTTTTGTCAATGTATACTAAAAAAGGCCTTTTTGGCCTATTTTAGCTATGAGATGTCCAGCGTCTATTTTGTCACCCTTATTTGGACAGGTAAATTTAGGGTGAATGGCTTACCCCAATTATCCGTAATAGTAATCGTAGGTCTGACTAAGCAATAGTTAGATGACTCTGGACATTGCTGAGAAGAAAGCCCCGCTTTCAAGTCACCATAACTATAATAATGTCTAAAGACGTGCGGGCTCGTTTCATTTGGTCGATCATACATATTCGCGTTTGTATTTTGTGTAGGATCAGTCGCACCTTCATCCCAATTGATAGTATAGGCTGTTAATGGCAATTGTTCCGGGTCAACTTTAGAATTAAATTTCAATTCAACATAACCGGCACCTTCAACAGTATAAACTCCGCTCGTAATTCCTTCGCGACCAACTTTAACATTAAAGACATTCGGCGCAACATAACAATAATCATTAGTAGAATTTAATTGTCCAACAGAACCAGAAATACAGCTACCTACGGTCGTTCCGTCTACAGCAGTACATTGTCTTGTTGTTGTATTATAAGTTGGTCGTTTATTTTGTGCGCATTGTGTTCCCGGCGTTCCCCAACCTGTTCCCCCTAATACATAGTCTGACCCACTCCAAGACAAATCACCACTTCCGGAAGCGAACAAACGTCGCACAGCTTGGTCAGCCATCGCTTTTGATGGAGCAATTCTATATTCTTGTGTTGAAAAAGAGCATTCAAAGCCACTAGAAGGGCAGCCATTACCTCCAATTGTCACACTTCCCCATCTTCCAGCACCATCATTGACTACACGAGTGCCAGCTCTTCCTCCTGAAATAGAGCAGCTATCATATTTAACTAGCCCTTTATATTGATAGATGTCGGTTTCTTTGCAAGCTTCATTCTCATTACCGCCCGCGCATTCTCCTGCGCTACAACCATTGCCATAATTATGATACTGGCCGCCTGAACTTTGACATCCTCCGCAAACCGTTGCATCTCCCCAGCCATTACCAAAACCAGCAAGACATGAATCAGGGGTAAGGGCTGCAAAATACGGCAAGAAAGGGTTCATTTTATATAAATCTGAAGCGTTATATCTAATCGTTGCTAGATTATCCCACTCAGTTTGGGGCATGACATGACTACCATATAAGCTTGGAGTACTAAAACGGTTAATCGAACTAACAGGCACTGGTATCTTCTCATTATTAGTACCAATACCGCCGTAGCCGAGATCAATATTTCCATCCGGCAACGGTAAAACATAATTAGATCCTTCAATCAAGCGTGAGCGCCAATACTTTGTTGTATCAACTTTTGCAAATACTCCACAATAAATTTCTGGACGATTAGTAGTTTGCCCCGGATCAGTACAATGATCTTCAGCTTGAGTACAAAATGACAAATCAGCACTAATATTTAAACCGGCTCCCTCTTCACTACCTTCGCTGATAATTCTATCAACCGGATACCAGAGCAGGCAGGCTTGAGAATTCTTCGGATCAGTTTCAAGACAATATCCGCGCCAGCCCTTTTGTATAACACTGGAGCTATCTTCGTACTGACAGCCGAGCGCATCCGCCTTTGGATACAAACGACACATACTCGCCGTGTACCAGCGTTGTCCAACAGTAGTACCATCACAGTTCGGACCAAAACAACGATTATTCAAAACGGACTCAATTCTTACGTCATCAATATATTTTTCTCCTTCATCAACTCCGACAATAGTAAGTTCATATTGTCCGGCGCTGGACGGTCTATATATTCCAACCTTTCTAATCCATTGACCCTTTAGATCATTTACCGTATTGAATACTTCTTGGCCGTTATTAATTTTGAATGAAAGATTACCACCGCGTACGTACACATATGCCGAAATTACATAAGTAGCATCAGCTTGAAGTGCGATACTCTCTTGTTTAGCGCTTTCCGAATTTGTAATTTTAAGAACCGCGGCTCCATCCGGCAGGGTTCCATCATCATAGGTAATAGACTGAATCAAATTTGGTTTATTAAGAATAGCACCGCCAGTCCAATCCGAAGAACTTTCAAAGCTTCCATTCTTAACATTCGCGCTACCTCCAATTTGCTTCATTGTACCGAGATTATACATATCGGCATTAACAAGGTTATTTTCATAACCAACCTTGCTATAACCCGTCATATTCGCAAAAAGATCATAGTTTGCACCAGTTAGAGTTTGATTCTTCAAATCTAGCCCCTCATCGAAACTTTCACATTCGCCACTCGGCGACAAACTCGTACATTGACCAATGTCAAAACAAATTTGTTTAGTTGGATCGTTTGGATCCGTACCATAACTTCTACATGAAAGCCACTTGCTGCAGGATCGATCGGGAGCAACTTTTATAATAACGTTTGCATTACGCAAACCAGAACCCGAAGGCGTATTACCTGTCGGACTGTCTGTGGCAGTATAATCGGCATTATACGTGAGTGGTGCTATTCCATTACCGGAAACACGGCGCTCATTGAACAGAATACGGCCAGTCTTAAAGTCTACGGTTGTTGGCGATTTATCAAGATTCTGACGCAACTGATAGCCAACTGCCGCTTTTTTCAATTCGGTCGTTGGCGTATTGGATCCACGGGTTACTGTAAAGCCATCAAAAATATCAACCGGGAGAATAAAGAATTCTACGCTATTAACGCTATTGTTGTCGTTATCAGCAGCAACTGCTTTAAATGGATTTTGAGCATTAACTAATTTAAATTGGTTAGTTCCAGAATCAAGCTGATATAAATTATCGTTGCCCCAATCTTCAATCTTCGCTTCCGCACCACTCAAAATATAAAGAGTGTTAGGCTCAACCTTTGTTGATCCCATATCTTGACTATTTCCATTAACGCCGGTCCAACCCGGGTGTGGTACTCCTCCTTCACCATCTTCATGGTTTGGGTTTACTATCAAATTATTATTAAAACGTGAAACCGGATCAACATACTCAGTACAACCCGACTGTGCGGCCGCACACAAACCGGCCCAATTATTAGTCGGCTGTTCAACACCGTTACCGCGTCCGCCCGTTCCGATTGTTTTTGCCATCGTCACCGGACATGGATCATCGGTTTCAACACATTGCAATCCCCCTGCACACTCAGAGTCAGCCGTACAAACCGCACCGCCGGTTGTTCCGCCACAGCGTTTTAATTTAAGAGTTTTAAACCATTCAAATTGATTATTGGTTCCCTTCTTAGCTCGATACTCACAGGCCTGATTGCCCGGATCTTTGAAATAAGCGGTTCCGCTACCGTTAGACCAGGCCTCGCAACCGACCGCCGATTGATTACACAAACTCGTATTATAGGTATCGGGATTGTCTTTCTTATAGGTATCGGCGTAGGTCGTAGTTGTATCGTAGGTCGACGCCTTACCGTAACGCGAACAACCCTTATCGCCCGCTCCGCACTCCTTAGTACGATCGTAAACAACGTTCATCATAGCGTCAGCCGGAACTTCAACGCAGCTCGTTTCACCAGCGTCACAAGTGCCATTATTATTCGCATCATTATACAAACGCTTACGGAAGTCTCCGGAATTATTCGTATCAATCATCTGTTCGCAACCGGCGGCCGAATCCTGGCACAACTGACTAAAGCTGTGCAAATTGACTGTCGTATTATCGCGCGTCTTATATTGACTGCAACCGAGCATGTAACGCGGCGAATAAGCACCCGTTACCGTTTGATCACATTCATCAGGTGTATTCCATGAATCTTTAATCATGTAATAACGATTCGGAACTTCAGTCAGCTTAATAGTATCGATATGAACCGCTTGTGAAAAATTGATTCGTAGTTTTTCTCCAACATCCGGTGCGTCGCCCTGGCTCGGAATCGGTGTTACCTCATGATCAAGCAAACCTAAATTAAAGGTATACAATTTCCAATCGCTGCTGACATTAGTACTAGAACCGGTTGAGAAAACGGCTGATTGATTTTCTTGATTAACAAGCTCAATAGTAGCAACTACGGCGCTCCCCGCCTGAGCCTTCGCAAGGAAGCTGATTGTATATGATTGATTACGTTTAACGATAGAACCGATTGTTTTCGAGAAATTACTGCCGAGCAAAGAGTGCCCGCCGAGATTAAGCGAGGTATTACTCTGACTGCCGCCAGTCCAATTATCGGTCGGAGTTGCGACGGTTTCGAAGTTGTCATTCAAAACTGTCCGAGTATTATTTGCGATGTTTCCGGTATATTCACGGCAACCGACTTCCGGAGCCGAGCAGCTCGTTGCTTCGGTTGAAATTGCGTAGTACAAGCAACGGCTTTGCGTAACGTCCCATGTTCCGCCGCCGGCAGTACATTCAGCTTGATTCGCAACTTCTCTACGATAAGGACTGCAGTCATCGGAGCAGCTGATGGTTCGGGTGTAGAGGTGATATGAAACCTCACCATCGCGGTTATAAAATTCACGACAATCGTAGTTGTAGCCCGGCTCCGAAGGAGATTTTTTAAAGACAGTTTCATTGCAAATCAAAGCCTCTTCTTCCGGAGAGAGGGTGCTCGCCGGCTCAGTTCCGTTTTGCTTCAAAGAATAAACCTTGAGTTGGAAACCGGCTTCATCCGATCCTTCCCAAGTGTAGAATTCACCGCAGCTAGCCGCATCCGGCTTCATACAAGAACGCAAATAACTATAGTACTCAACCGCCTCTCCACCAGCTTCAAGTTTATCTAAGTTAGTAAAGGCGCTACAGCCAACTGCTTGGGCGCTGCAACTACGTGCGGTTGATGGAATAAAGTACTGCGAAGAGGCCGCGCTGAAATAGGTCGGCTGTTCAACAAAGACATCGTAACCAATACAAGATCCCGGGCAATAATCTTTCGGCTTAACTTTTCCGCTAATCGCGATATTGGTCGTTGTTGAAGTATATTGCTCGCAACCAACTTCATCGGCATTGCATTTGCGAGTAAAGTTAAAGCATTCTGTCGGCGCATTTTCTTTATACTGATAGTTAGCACTGCCCGGAGCATCGCCGTCGCCAACACTCACGTAACAAGCCGCTTCAAGATATTTCGGCAAAAGCTTTTGGTATACGACATTATTACCTAGGTAATCGCTATAGGTTGATTGAGCATTTCCAACCGTAAGTTTTAAGGAGTCAATATAGAATTTGGCAGTACCGTCAACGCCTTCAACATAAAAGTCAGTCGCTCCGCCCGCCGTGCGATAATAATTCACAAGTATATTCTGCCATGAGTTAGTCGCATTTGATTCAGCCGATTGTCCGTTGGCAGTAGTACCGAAACCGGCACGTACTCGACCCTCGGTAACGAAAACACTAACACTCAGCGTATAAAAACGATTGTCTTCAAAGGCAAATCCGGTCGGCAGCAAGGTTGGGGCGATACTGTCCTTTGAATAAATTCCGCCGGCGCCTTCTATATATATACTCTGACTGCCATGATTGGATGAATCATTAACAATACCAGCGTTAACGCTGCCCGCGTTAACACGAATATGCCAGCGACTATTCGGTCCCGTTAAGTTTCCGGAATTATTTAAAGTGGTAAGCAGACAATTACCTTGCGCAACTTGCGCCAAAGCTGACTTAACAAAGGGATTGAATTTCTCCTCCGGTAATTTACTTTCTACTCCCCCGCCGCTCACAATGCATTGTGAACCTTCGAAACTTCCATCAGCGATTAAGTTGGTGTCATTATCATCTTTGGTTCTGACAAACTGATGACAGCCTTCTTTATCAGGGTCACAACTCTCAGCATTCTTATTTAAGAATTTCGATTCGGTCGACGTCGCCCAATCAACGGCTTTAGCCGTTGTATTATAGACGCCGTTCATCGCGTAGCGAGCACAACCGACTTCATTCGGTCCGCAGCTTCCGTAATCAAGCGTATTTTCTAAATATGAAACCGTCTTACCGTTACCAGTGAATGTTTGGCAGGTATTATTAATCGGCTGACATTGGTTACGACTATCCTGCGAGAAGGTCCACTGGCGTTTTTCTTCCGTACAATATCCGAAGTAGGCGCAGGACCCGTCGTTATTTTCTTTAATACAAGATTGTTCGTCAGCGCAGTAATTTTGATTACGTGTTACGGCTAACTGTGTTTTTTGTTCGCACTCTCCTTCGTTGGCCTGACAGCAGGTCGAAGTATCAAAATTTCCCGAAAGATTTGAACATTTATCAACACAGGCTTTTTCAGTGCCGTTGGTTGATTTAATAGAACAGAATTTTCCTTGATTAATGTACTGACTGTTTTGAACCTCCGGTCCGTAACCCTGCGCCTTACAATACATTTTCGGAACTTCTAGGACCCAGTTCGGATCAACCAGACCGGTGCACCAAGCCTGCGGCGTCGCCGGAACCTGCGGACGGCAATTACCTTGCTTAGCTGATCCCGTTCCGTCGTTATAGCCCTCATATTCGTCGCAAGGATCAAAGCAGCGGATTAAATCCATCAAGCGAATATCTTGCGTGTTAACCGTCGGAGTTACCGGAACTTTGTTATTTTTCTGAATAAATTGCGCGGCGACTTCCCAGCCAACCGGCAAAATTCGGTACTTACGCAAAATAACCAAAGATCGATAAGGATAACCTTGGTTATAAGGCGGCTCTTCATTATTAAGACCCTTGTAACCAAAGGCGTAATCTTTTTGCAGATAACCGGCGTTAATCGCGTCGATAACGGTCATGCGTTTTGAAACCGCCGTACTGAATGAATCGGTAATAACACAGTTCGTCGGACCCGGCTTATCCGGATTCGGACAGCTGATTAATTCTCCAAGAATATTATAATCGGTTCGATCGCCGAAACGCGCCTGTACGATCGTACTGAGCTTATTCTCAATTTCCAGAACACCGCCGCGATTGCCTTGCGCAAATTGATCGCCCGAACCGGAGCTGTTGCTCGTATCCGATCCGATATTGTTCATCAATTTATTAAAGGCGGACAATGCCAATTGGTTTAAAAAGATATTAGCGGCATCAACAAAGATGTCGCCGGTGTATTTTCCGATTGCTCCCGCTTGTAAGTCTTTAATCTGCGTATCAACTCGTTCTTTAGTGCCGGGAGCATCTTGATACTCTTTGCCCACTAATCCCTGAACTCGGAGCCAACCGCCGTTTTCTTCGGCCTTTCTCTGTTCATCGGTCTGGCCTTTGATAATTTCCTCATTAGCCTTATTGAATAATTCATAAGAAATAGCCAAATCGCTTCCACCCGGATCAAAGTAACTGCCTAATTTCTTTAGGTAATCTTTGTCATTTATAATCGAGGTAATCTGATCAAACTCGCTCACCCAGCTGTTTCTCAACTCCGTAAATGAACAGCCGCCGCTTTCATAACCCGGACGGTCATAATCGGTTAAGCCGAGCGTAATTTTATTTAAAGTGAAAATATCCGGCGAACAAATATCAATGCCTCGGCCGTCTTCTTGAAATGAGCCATCCTTATTGCGCAAACCGTTCGAAGCAATATCTTCAATAAACTGTCCGAAGGCGGCGTCCCCCGCGTCGCGCAAACGATCCCCTAAGGGTGTTTGTTCAAAGAATGGTTTCTGTCCCGGCGCTCCCGATCCGAGATAGGTCGCGTAATCGTAAGCCAGCTGATTAATCGCCGTCGATAAAACATTATTAAAAATTTGCGAACCGGATTTTCCGATAACATCTTTAATTGATCGCCAAATCGAAGCGGGAATATCTTCTACCGGAATCGCATGCGCCGGCGGCGTTGAAACGAGAATCGTTGCAAACAAAACAATCGGAAATAAAAATGAAAACTTGAGAGATGAAATCTTTGGTCGCATATCTATTTCAAAATTTCATTAATTACTGCTTGCAGGTCCGCATCACTGAGAGAATTGATGTACTCGCTATCGGCGCCGCTCTGCAATAAGAAACTTCGCAGCACTGCCGGATCGTTAGAAGCGCCGATAATTTTTTTAAGCGCTTCTTTTTCTTCGCTGGTGAGCGCGGCGTTGTTCGAGGTTTCTGGAGTAGCGGTACTCGTCGGTGTAACACTAAGATTTGAATCTGTTGTTATTGCCGGTGTCGAAGTATTTTGTTCCAGTGCCGCTCCGCAAATTTTTCCGGCCGCGCAATTAGGATCAGTCCCCTTTTCAACTTCTTCGCGATCATTAGTCGAATCACTATCGGAATCGGCTAAGTACGGCGAGGTTTTATAAATATTTAATTCATCCCAATCGTTCAAACCGTCAAGATCAGTATCCTGACTCTTCATTTGCGCATCAGCATCGATTGTTTGACTCGCGCTTTGCAAACTATTCGGATCGATTCCGCCGTAGAGCGGATTGATAATGTCACCTCGTAACTTCATAACCCACAAAGCAATGATTACTACGGTAACACAAGCCAAAACAACAAACGCCGTCTTATGACGTTTGTCAAAACCATCCAGTTCTAATCGTTCGGCCAGTCTTTCAAAAAAAGGCATGGGAAATTTTTGAATCTATGCTCTTATTATACTATGTTAGATAAAAAGGGGCAATAATTTGAGCCAATCATCAAGGCTCAGTTCTTGCGCTCGAGCATTTAGTGAGATACCGGCGCGCTCTAGACGGCTGGCGGATTCAGCAGATTCAATATGAAAACCGCCCGCTAGGTTGGCTTTCAGCATTTTTCGTCGAGCCGAGAAGCCGATGCGAACCAAATGCAATAAGGCGATGTCCGTACCGCCTACAGCTTCGATCTTTTTTAACCAACGGTCGGTTCGAACAATCGAGATGATCGCACTATCGACTTCGGGTGACGGCCAAAAAGCTTTTTTAGAAACGAGACGAATAATTTTAGGATCGGCGTAGAGCTGAACCGAGATTGCAAGTAAACTTAATTTTCCGGCCGGCGCAATAATTCGCTCGGCAACTTCTTTTTGTAACATCAGGACAAAACGATTCGGCATAATCTTCATTTTATTGCCACCGATGAAAAATCGCAGAAAGGTCGACGTAATTGTGTATGGTAAATTCGCGACGACTGCTAAATTCTCCGATTTAAGCGGCGCAACTTTTTTTGCCCAGTGACCGTTGAAATTCATAACGTCGCCGTTAAAGACGGAAACATTAGAAACGTTCTCGACGCCGAGACGATTATTCAAGGCGTCGGATAATTTTTTATCAAGTTCAACCGCCACAACTTTTTCTACAAGCGGCGCTAAACGAAGTGTTAAAAATCCGAGTCCCGGTCCGACTTCTAAAATCGTTTCGTTCTTTTTTAAATCAGCCGCGGCGATAATATCATCGTAGACTTTTTCATCAATTAAAAAATTCTGCCCGCGATGGCGAGTCGGCTTAACGCCGTAGAGGCGCGAGAGATCAATTGTTTCTTGCAAAAGTGACATTCAAATTAAATAACGATACTGACTAATTTTCCCTTAACAACAATAACTTTTTTAATTTCGTTTCCGTCTATCCATTTTTGAACCGCCGGACGAGCGAGGGCGACGGTTTTAATATCTTCTTCATTTGCTCCCGATGCAATTTCAAAAGTATCACGTAATTTTCCATTAACCTGTACAGCAATAGTCGCGCTTTCATTTATTAATAAACTTTCATCGTACTCCGGCCAGCCGGCAGTAAAGATTGATTCATCATTGCCTAATTTTTTCCATAATTCCTCGCAGATATAAGGTGCAATCGGCGCAAGTAATCGAAGCAACATTCCAAAAGTTGCTGAACTAATTTCCTTAGCCTCGCCTAGGGCATTAGCCAAAATCATCAAACTAGATACTGCTGTATTAAATCTAAAATCAATAATATCATCGCCAACTTTTTTAATCGTTTGATTTACTAAAATTATTAAGGCCTTATCTTCAACAGCCTCTTTCGCAACTTTATCAGACAGAGTAACAATACGATTTAAGAAGGATTGCGCCGCGGCGACGCCCGCCTCTTGGAAGCTGGCCGGCTGTGCGAAAGGACCGATAAACATCATATACACGCGCAAAGCATCAACACCGTAACGCTCCGCCATTTCATCGGGATTAATAACATTGCCCCAGCGCTTGCTCATCTTTCGTCCGTCCCCTGCTAGAATCAAACCGACGGTTCGTAATTCCGTAAAGGGTTCGATCGTCGAAACAACGCCGATATCGTATAAAAACTTATGCCAAAAACGCGCGTAAATAAGATGACGCGTAATATGTTCATTGCCGCCGATGTAGGTATCAACCGGCATCCACTTCTTTTCTTTCTTAGAATCAACCAACGCTTCATTATTAGCAGGATCGATATAACGCAAATAATACCAACTTGATCCCGCCCACTGCGGCATCGTATTAGTTTCGCGCTTAGCGTCAGCTCCACAGCTCGGGCATTTTACATTAACCCACTCCGCAATAGTAGCCAGCGGCGATTCTCCGGTTCCGCTCGGTTCGTAATGCTCAACCTCGGGCAATGTTACCGGCAAGTCTTTTTCAGGCACGGGAACAGCGCCGCATTT
>CAZSWO010000007.1:0-12483 GCA_964611115.1 uncultured Gammaproteobacteria bacterium | reverse complement strand
CCTCGGGCAATGTTACCGGCAAGTCTTTTTCAGGCACGGGAACAGCGCCGCATTTTTCGCAGTGAATAATCGGAATCGGTTCGCCCCAATATCGTTGGCGCGAAAAAACCCAATCACGTAATTTATATTTCACGACTGTTCGGCCGCCAACTGATTTTGTAATTGCCTCGCGTGCCTCTCGAGAAGATAGGTTGTCGAATTTCCCAGAGTTACAAAGAAAACCTTCTTTTGTATACGGTGCTGTTGAAAAATCTCCCAGGTCGGTATGACCATGTTGACGAAGACGGGCAACGGCGCGTTTAACAAAATCAATCCAATGATCAAAGTCATGATTAATATTACGTTCTGTCCAATTTGAAATTAGCTCTTCAGCTGTATGCCAACCATGGCTAAATGTTTCATGTTCTTCATGCTTAACTTCTTTCTGATCTTTAGAATTTAAAATCATTAAAAAGCAACATACTTCAGCATGACGTGCGCTATTTTTTGCGGCATTGAAATAATGCGGACGTGCAAACCACAACGGTTCAATTAATTTAAAATCATACAAGCCGCTTTCTTCTAAAACTTCCCGCTTAACCGCTTCTTCAAAAGATTCCTCATTTTCCGAACCACCGCCATACATTCCATACAGACCTTGTAATTCGCTATTACTATTGTCACCCCATTCTAAGACAGCGAATTTTTTTGTTTCTGGATCATAGATTGCACCACAGACTCCTTTAACCGGGGTTTCATTTTCACGTTCAATACCATATGAAGGCGCGATAACTTGTTTAATTGGCAGCCCGTGTTCCTTGGCAAATTCATAGTCTTTATCATGAGCCGGAACAGCCATAACTGCGCCGGTGCCATAATCGGCAATAACATAATCCCCTACCCACACCGGAATTTCTTCCTTAGTTGCGGGGTTAATGGCCCGTAAGCCCTTTAATTCTAAACCGGTCCGTTCACGGGTTTCATTAGTTCGATCAATTTCTGTTTTCTGAGCGGCTGCTTCAATATATTTCTTAACTTCTTCAAGATTCTCAATCTTATCTTCAAGCTTATGTATCAATTCATGTTCGGGCGCTAATACTAAATACGTTACCCCGAATAAAGTATCAGCCCGAGTTGTAAAGACTGTAATCTTTTCCGAATTATCAACCATCAAGAAATCAATTTCCGCACCTTCGGATCGTCCAATCCAATTGCGCTGAGATTCTTTATGCGACTCAATCCAATTCACACTAGCAAGATCATCTAAAAGTCTTTCCGCGTAATCGGTAATTTTTAAAACCCATTGACGCATCGGTTTTTTCTCGACAATCGAACCGCAACGTTCGCAGCGGCCGTTATCCAAATCTTCATTAGCTAAACCGGTTTGACAGGTCGGACACCAATTGATCGGTTCAAAAGATTCATAAGCCAAACCTTTTTTAAACATTTGCACAAAGGCCCATTGCGTCCATTTATAATACGTTGGGTCGGTCGTATTTATTTCGCGGCTCCAGTCGTAGGAAAAAGCGAGTCGCTGCATCTGTTCGCGGAAGCGCGCCGTATTTTGGGCAACGACCTTGGTCGGATGCGTCTTAGTTTTAATTGCGTATTGTTCAGCCGGCAAACCGAAAGCATCCCAGCCGGTCGGATGTAGGACGTCATAACCCTGCATCATCCGTAAACGCGCATACACATCGCTCGCTGTATAAATGCGGGCATGACCCATATGCAAGCCTTCACCCGAAGGATAGGCAAACATATCAAGTACATAATACTTTTCTGTATTGTCGTCTTTGGTCTGATAGAGCTTATTCTCCTCCCAAACCTTACGCCATGATTCTTCAATTATCTTGTGATCGTATTTCATTATAATTCAATTCCAACCGGGCAATGATCTGAGCCATGTACCTGATCAAGTATAAAAGCTTTCTTTATATTTTTCATCATCTTAGCCGAAACCATAAAATAGTCAATTCGCCAACCGACATTGCGAGCTCGGGCACCAATCGCCCGATAACTCCACCAGCTATATTGAGCCTTCTTCGGATTCAACGCACGGAAGGTATCAACTAAGCCGGAATCGATGAATTTCTTTCCCCATTTCCGTTCCGCCTCGGAGTAACCCGGTTCGCCTTCATTAGATTCCGGACGAGCGAGATCAATCGGTTCTCGAGCAACGTTTAAATCACCGCACAAAATTACCGGCTTCTTTTTTTCAAGTTTTTTGAGGTGCTTGAGCATAGCGGCGTTAAAATCTTCTTTATATTGAATGCGGATGAGGCCCGGCTTAGAATTCGGAAAATAGGCGTTCACAAAATAGAATTTCGGAAATTCTAGCGTCTGTACCCGGCCTTCACTATCAAATTCAGCAATTCCAAAACCATTCTTTACAGACAGTGGTTTAATCTTTGTTAAAACTGCGGTACCGCTATAACCTTTGCGCTGCGCCGGATTCCAGTATTCTTCATAGCCCTTAAAATCAAATTCTTCTTTAGCGCGAGCCTCATCATCAAGCTTAATTTCCTGCAATCCAATAATATCCGGCTTGGCCGAATTTAAAAAGGCCGCAAAGTCTTTGCGAACACAGGCGCGGATTCCGTTGACATTCCATGACAATAATTTCATAGCATTGTATAATAAAGTATAGCTGACAAGTCCACTAATCGCAATTCAATGCCAGTAACCGATCCCCTCCGCCATCATCGCATCAAGAAAATCATAATCGGCATAATTGTCGTCCCGATTGCTTTGTTTATAATACTTATAATGTACGGTTTTGTCGCCTCAATTTTTAAACAAAGCGAACAAATTAACAGTGGTAACTATAGTGCCAATACTGCCAACCCAACATCGACTCCCGCCAATGTCTATACTGATGAAGAGCGGCTACTTATCGAAGGAACCAATACGCAGCGTTACGGTTCGGATAAACCGCAACTAACGATTGTTGAATTCGCCGACTTTGCCTGCCCCTACTGCCTCGCATCGGCGCCGGGCCTGCGCGAGCTCGCCTTCAAATACAAAGATACAGTTTCAATTATTTTCCGCGATTGGCCGGGACATCAAAATTCAATCTCTCTCGCCCTCGGTGCCTACTGCGCCGGTGAGCAAAATAAATTCTGGGAAATGCATGATGCTCTCTATCGAAACCAATCTGAAAGCTTCGGATCCGATAAAAATGATATCGCAACCCTCGCTCTCACACTCGGCGTCTACAACCAACAATTTCAAGAATGCTTTGATTCAAAAAAATATCTATCCTTAATTCAAAAGAACACCGCCGATTCTCAAACACTGGGCGTTAAGGGGACGCCGACCTGGTTCTTCAATGACACTAAAGTCGAGGGCGCCCTTACAAAAACCGAATTAGAACAGCTAATCCAACGGTATGTTAAATAAAATCATTGTACTCGCCATTATTTTTTTTAGTCTGAGCTCAGCGGTAAGCGCGCAAGAAAAAACCGGTTGCTGTTCAGAATTTGAGAAAGAAACAAATGTTCTTATTAAGACCGAGACTATAACGGAAAAACGATGTGAAGAACTTGAGACAAACGGCGATTATGAGAAAACTGACTGGGACGGGAATAAACGAGCTCTTGGAAACAAGTGTGAGCCATGGCCCAATACCTCACCTGTTAAATCGGGCGAACAAATTGAATTCACGCCGCAAGTAAGTATCCCCGAATCCGAATTCACTGCCGGGGCCAAAGTCAAATTAGCCGAGAGTACAAAACCTCTAGCCGATTATATAATCGCCATTTTCAAATATTCAATCGGCGTCATCGGAATTATTTCGGCAATCGTACTAATGTTCGGCGGCGTACGTTGGTTGACGGCCGGCGGCAATTCAAGCGCCATCACCGAAGCCAAAACCTATATTATCTCGAGTTTAAGCGGACTAATCCTAACCTTCGGTTCATTCTTGTTATTATCAACCATCAATACAAATCTAACCGACATACAAATTGCACCCGTCAATCGTATAGAGTACGTAGGCCTCACTACCGGCTGTTGTTTAAAAACTGATCAAAACGGAAATACGACTGCACGAACCCAAAGTGGCGATGCTTGTGATATAGCAAAAAAAGATATTAGCGACACCGGCTATAAAAGTGTTGATTTCTTTGAGGGTCAAGAAGCAGAAGACAACAAATGCGTCGAGGTAAAGGGCTGCTGTCAGGTAACAATGAAAGTTACCGGTGTTAATTTAAACAGCAAAAATGTAAAAAACGAAAAAGAGTGTAAGTTCGGCGCCTTTGATGTCACGCTACCCGGCGGTGAACTTGTATCTGCCGCAACGACTAATTTTACTTTCATGCGTGATTATCAGCAGGGGGAAGGGACTAACTCAAACACCTGTGTAAAAGCTTCTCAAAATGCTCAACAAGAAACTGGCTGTATTAATACAAATCAAGAAGGTTGTAATCAAAGCTCGGATTGCTGCAGTGGTTTAAAATGCGCTCGCGGCGGAGACCCCTATAAAACAACCTGCGTTGCAAAAATTCCAAGTTGGTATTATGGCTGCCTAGTTCCCACCGACTGCGTTGATAATCATCGCTGCGAAAATTACTCGGGCGACGGTTTAAAATGCGTGCCAAACAATCCATAATATGAAAAAAGTTTTCTTCTTGTTGGCTTTATTATGTAGCAGTTTCTTACTGAGCTCGGAATCAAAGGCTCAGCCTTTTGATTATTGTAAATTCGAAACTAAAGAAGGCGCCCAATGCCCCGCTTCGGGCTATGCCGGCAATCAAAATCCCTTTGATGCAAAAAATTGCAGCGGAACCGCCGGCGCCGATCAAGTATGTTGCTGTACAAAAAAGCCCGACGATGTAAAAGACGCAACACCGCCCGGACCGAAAAAAGTTATCCCTCCCGTATTATCAGTTTCAATTCCCGGCTTCGGAAAGTTCAGCGATGTGCGTTGTGAAAATCCGGATGAGCCCTGCCAAATCCCCTGGCTCGCCGAATACATCGGGGCTCTCTATAAGTATAGCTTGGTTATCATCGGTTTACTCGCGGTTATTGTTATGATGATTGGCGGCGTTCGTTGGTTAACGGCGGGCGGTTCCCGCGAAGCGATCAGCGACGCAATGAATTGGATTAAAGGCGGATTGCTCGGCATTATTCTTGCTATTTGCTCCTATCTGCTTCTTTTCACCATCAATCCAAACTTAACAATGCTACAACCGCTTAATATATCTTATGTTGGAAAGTTAGAGCTTGATCGACTAGATTCACCTGATGCCGGAAATACCAATACTGAACTCAGTAACGGACAGCCTGATGGAAAATGCCTTGCTACCGGATCAATCAACGACATGAGTTCAATTGTAAAAAAATATGTCGGTAAGGTTACCTATCGCTACGGCGGAAATGGCGGCGACGGAATTCCGCTCGGCAGCCGTCCAACCAAATGTCCGGCCGGACAGCTCTGCTATGATTGTTCGAATTTTATGCGACATATTTTTAGCTGCGTCGGCAAAGTCGGTCCGAGCGGCACAACTGGTGATATTTTTAGCGGTGCTGAAAAAATTAATAGCGCGACCGGAACTTCCGTCAACGGCATAACCTTAAAGCCGGGTGATTTAGTCGGTTGGCCAAAAATCGGCAGTGCTAATAATGGTCACGTAATTATGTACATCGGCAACGGTGAATTAGCCGAATCTCACGGCGGCTCGGGCTGGAACGGTAATTCGGTCAGTATTTCTTCCTTTGAAGCATACTACAGCAAATTCAAGGCCAAAGGTAAGGATCTGCGAGTTAGACGAATTCAATAATTGCATATGACTACATTACTGCAACGTACAATTCTCTCTGTCTGTCTTGGTATTGCTCTTACTATTGTTATGAGCAAAGCGGCAGACGCCGAAGTAGTGCCCGGCTGCGCGGTTAAGACTCCTTTAATCGGCGGATTTTGCGATTCCTTCAACACCATTCCTTTTCGAGATGATTATTGCGGCGTTGAGAACCTTCCGAGTAATTCCGGATGTTGCTGCACTCCCGAAGCTCAGCTGAAAATAAATAGCTCCTTCGGCGGTGAAACGTCGAGTCCCGACAGCAAACCGATTTTACCGAGCGTCTTTAAAATTCCGGAATTAAGCGTTTCAATTCCCGGGCTTGATAAGTTTGAAGCAATTAGTTGTCAGCCGAATCAAAAATGCTCAATCCCCTGGCTTGCTAAGTACGTAGCTGCACTTCAACGCTATGCTATCGGTATCATCGGAATGCTCGCTGTTATCACCTTGATGATCGGCGGAGTTATCTGGTTAACCGCTGGCGGTAGTCCGGAGAAAATCAGCGAAGCTAAAAATTGGATCGTCGGCAGTTTAAGCGGTTTGATTCTCACCTTCGGCGCCTACCTACTTCTCTACACCATCAACCCCGACTTAACCTTATTAAAGAGTATAGATATAACATATATAGAAAAACGAGATTTAGGAGAATTACTCATCGCCTTAAAGGACGGAGAACCGATCACCCAAGAATCTGCCGAGATGATGAAAAATTTTGATAACTCCGGCGTTATTAGTCATACTGTTGGCAAAAGCGCTGAGACCTATAAAGCGCAAGGTTGCAATAAGTCGATGTTTGATGGCGGTAAGGCAGTCGAGTTTTTTACAACCGGTTATTACAAACCGCCTTATGAAGATAGTCAAAAATTTTTCTGCGACGTCGGCTTGCAGTGCTCTTGCCCGAGCGGCTCAACTCAAATCGGACCGAACAAGAGTCTCTGCAAACACAAATATAAATACTGCTCGCCCTTCCCGTCGGGAACGCCCTATTGCACTAACACTGCCTCCGGTATCGCACCGGCTGTCGGACACATCGCCGCTGACGGCGGTTGCTTCCAATTCGGCGATAAAGTTTGTTTGGGAGGAAAAATTACGTTAACTGTAACCGATCGCGGTTCAGCTATTAAAGGTCGCCGCTTCGATATCTTTACCGGTACGGATCGCAATGCCGCCTTAGGTAAAACCGGCATTGCCTCCGTAACTCTCGGCGCATGTCAATAAAAATAATTTTTATCACCACTGTTTCTTTATTATTCGCCGTCCCGACCTTTGCTCAGACGGATTGTTTAGCGCTCGCCACTGAAACTAATCTGCGTTGTGACAGCTTTGGAACGAACTATAGCTTAGCTAATGATCAAGGCCGCTGCGGTTATATGGGTGCTGATTCTATCTGTTGCTGCAAACAAACAAAGGTGTCTAAGATCCAGCCAAAATATATCATCATGGGTGCGGCGACGATCGTCCTCGGCGCCATCTCCATCGTTTCTTTCGCTTTAAAGAAACGTGAGCTAGAATAAGATTATGAAATTAAAAGTAAGCGCTATTATCATCTGTTCCGCCTGCCTGCTCTTTTTCGGAGCCGGCGTTTTTGCGCAAACGACTCAGACAGAAAAGCCCGATGTTGGCGCCGACTTACCGAGATTTTCCAATCCCTTCACCAATCCGAATCTCTCGGTTTCAATTCCGGGTTTTACCGGTTTTAGAAGTATTTTTTGCGAACCGACGAACGGTGGAAAGGGTCAAAACTGCTATGTCCCGTGGCTAGCTGATTATATAAAAGCTCTCTACACCTACGGAATCGGTTCGCTTATTATCTTGGCGGTTATTGTTATGATGATCGGCGGTGTTGTGTGGCTCACGGCCGCTGGAAATGAACAACGGATTTCCGATGCGAAACAATGGATCAACGGCAGTCTTTTTGGAATCGTTATCGCCGTCAGCTCATATATGATTCTTACTATCATTAATCCAGCACTAACCAATCTCTCGCCGATTAAACTAGCAACAACGCAAAATGAAGATTTACCTACCTATCAAGAATATGAATCATTGATTGAAGAAATTAAAAGTGGAGAAGTAAAGAATGATGTTATTAAGAGTGCTCCAAAAAATATTATTCAAGTTGAAGTAGAGACAATAAAAGGTAAAAGAAAAATTCAAGTTGATGAAACTATCGCTGAAGCTTCAAAAAAGGCATTTCTTGCCATGAAGAATGCGGGTTATAGCGTTACAGATATTTCCGATTATCGACCGGGATCAAAATTCTGTCATGGACTTGGACTCGCCCTTGATATTAACTACCTCCAAAACTACTGCCCAGATTGCTATGGTGAAAAGAAAACAAGAGTTGGCAATTACTGGCATCCATCGGACAATTCTGGCGCTGGTAAGGATTACACTGCCGATCAACAATCGATGACAAAGAAAATAATTGAAATCTGGACTAACGCTGGTTGGTGCTGGGGGGGCAATTGGAAAACCAATAAAGACTATATGCATTTTTCAACAACAACCTGTCGTAACGGCGCTGAATGCGGTAATCGCGGAACCTTTGATTTTGGAAAATCAGTAAAACATAATCATCAAGACCTCGGCATAACCTATCCTTGCGAATCAGATTGCAGAGCAAAATAAAATATGTTATTAAAGATTTTAAAAATATTAATAGTAGTTGTAATCGGTTACGGCGTTTTTTTAATTACGACCGAGGACGGCGCTTATTGGACGAAGTTCACCCTCTATCGCCAACTTCTTACTAAACCGATTGAAGCGATTCGAGACGAATATTCACAAAAAAGCTGCACTGTGTTTTCCGAGAAAGAAGAGGCCGCCGGAGAGTTTGAGGCCTTTGTTACCGGTTACTGCAAACCCAAGGCGACAAGCTACACAAAGCGTAATGACTTTCTCTGTGCGGTTGCGCTCAACTGTTCCTGCCCCAACGGTAAGGACGACGCTTCGAAATGTTCCTCGGAAACATTGAGCTGGAAAGCCTGTAATGATTTCAACGAAGTAACAACTAACTACTGCAACAAAACCGCCTCGACGCTTGAACCGGCCGCCGGTCACGTCGCCGCTGACTGGGGATGTTTTCCGGGCGGAACCGATTTAACAATCGACGGACATGATTACGCCGTTACCGACAAGGGTGGAGTTATCAAAGGGCGACGCATCGATATTTGGTTTGATGACTGCGAGGAAGCTCTCAAGGCAACCGGTATTTACAAGGTTTCAATTCCAAAAAACTAAATTTCTAAATAAAAAGCGGATTACCTGAGTAATCCGCTTGATTTTGATTTATAAAATAAAGAGCTTCAATATAAAGACGTTTTTTACGGGCTGCATCTGTTGCATACCTTCGTTCCACTAGTAAAAAAGTGGCATGACTATGAAAATATACCGCTAATTTATTTTCCTCAAACTTTGTATTGGCTGAGAAAATACCGTTAAGTTCTTTCCCGTAATCAATCTGTCCTGGAAAAAAATCTTCTAAGGGATTATGTGCTTGAGCGCTGTCAATCAAGCTATCCAGCCTCCTTATTTCTTTTTCAAGGCATTCACGGTATGGTTCGCCACCGATTTCTAACATAACTCTATTTTTAACATGATGAGCTTTTAATAGAGCTTCAACTTCTATTGCTTTATTATTTGGGCCGTAACGATGTTCAAAGGAGTATTGAGCTAATGAGCCCTGAAAGATTGTGACTAAACCTCTCATTTTTGGACTCGATAATTCCGGACCGGCATTAACGACTAACATAGTTTTACCCTCACTTCGAATACAATTGATTCCCGAATTATCAACAACCACTGAGTTCCAAAAATTATTTTTCGGAAGAGAATCATGTGTTTTGACAAAAACAAAACCAATAATATTAGAGTCGGTAGAATCAAGCGGAACAAAACTGTAATTATGTGGTCGTGCGGGTCGCATTGTTTCTTCAAGAAAGAACATAACGTCTTCTGCCTCTACGACCTCGGATCCTAAAGCAACATCTTTTCCTGAATTAATCCATCTTAACATTTCTTCCTTATAATCGATTGTTTCATCTTGTTGAAGACTATCCTTCGATTTCTGATCATAAGATTTGTCTGTTTTTGACAAATATTTTTCAGAAACGGAAGTGCTTGTATCTCGCGATTCAATAAATGTATTTTTTGGAGTCGGATAAATTTGATTGAAAATATCCAGCTTCGTAGATACATATGCTAATAAAACTAATAATCCTAAACCACTGATCCAGGCTCGTCTAAATATCTTTTGTTTCATTATTAGTACCCTCGTTTTTTATTTTATTAATGTTCTTTTCTGGTCTAGCTATTTAACAATAAAATAGTACAAAAGTCAAGATTATACAAAAACACTCCGCAGAGGCGGAGTGTTTTTTCTATAGTAGTTTATTCAGTAATCACTTCCCGTTTAAAACCGGTACCTGCCGGAATCGGCCGACCGATAATAACGTTTTCTTTGAGACCTTCAAGGTTGTCGATCTTACCGGTAATTGCGGCGTCGATCAAGACTTTGGCGGTTTCTTGGAAGGAAGCAGCGGACAAGAAGCTGTTGGTTGAAAGCGAAGCTTTCGTCATACCCATCAACAATTGTTTGCCCGTAGCGATCTTCTTATTGGCTTTGACAGCTTTGTCGTTAGCTCGATCAAAGACCGGCTTCTCGACAACTTCTCCAACTAAGAAATCAGTTTCACCCGGATCTTGAATGTAGACACGAGAGAACATCTGACGCGCGATCGTTTCGATATGCTTATCGTTCAAAGGCTGACCTTGAGACGAATAGACATACTGAATTTCTTTAACAATATACTTCTGAGCGGCGGCAATGCCTTTCAATTCGTAAAGCTGTTGCAAGTCGAGTGAACCGTCGGTCAACTGATCACCGATCGAAACCGTCGCACCGTCCTTGATCCAAATGTTAAACGTTCGCGGTACAACGTATTCGCGCAGTTTTTCAACCGGAGCGATAACCTTAACGTATTTCTCTTCAAGCTTAACCTTACCGGCGCGAGTCGCTTTAACAACCGCTTCGCCCGCTTTAAAGAGCGGCGTATCCTTCTTAACCTTGTCACCGTCGGCAACCAACACTTCAACCTTGGCTTTCTTAACGCGCGTTTTAGTCTTGGCATCTTTTTCTTCGAGCTTCAACTTCGCGGCTGAGGCGCGAGCGGAGAGAGTCGCTTCTGTAAAGTAATATTTATCGGTTTCTTCACCGTCATAACTAATCGTTACCATTCTTCCCTGAGAAGTTCCGCCTTCGGATTTAATATCGGCAATCTTAACGGTTCCGGCAACGTCGGCGATGTAGGCCTTACGTTTCGGCTGACGCGCTTCGAAGATTTCTTCAACGCGAGGCAAACCTTGGGTAATGTCGTCTTGGTCGGCGACACCACCGGTGTGGAAGGTTCTCATCGTCAACTGCGTTCCCGGTTCACCGATCGATTGAGCGGCGATAATACCGACAGCAGTTCCAATCTTAACGAGTTTATTGTAGGCAAGGTCGAAACCGTAGCAGGTCTGACAGGCGCCGCGATGCAAACCGCAACGCATAACGGAACGAATCGTCGCTTCCGGAATTTCTTCTTTGGCGAAGCTGTCGGCTAATTCTTCAGTAACCAGTTCGCCTTTCTTGAGTAAGACTTTACCGGCTTCATTTTTCAAGTCAGTAACGAGGAAGCGGCCGGTAATACGACGGATTAATGGGCGACCCATTTCATCACTTTCATTCTTGGTCATTGTAACGCCTTCCTTCGTTCCGCAATCCTCCGAAGCGATAACAACGTCTTGCGCGACATCGACCAAACGTCGAGTCAGGTAACCGGCGTTAGCGGTACGCAAAGCAGTATCGGACAAACCTTTACGGACACCGTGCGTTGCGATGAAGTATTCAAGAACATCAAAGCCGCGCTTAAAGTTTCCTTTAATCGGCAATTCGATAATTTTACCTGATGGAGAGGTAACCAAACCTTTCATACCCAAAATCTGAGTCAACTGTGCCCACGATCCGCGAGCGCCGGATTCGATCATCGAATACACCGGACCGGTCTTATCAAGTTCATTGGTACAAATAGCGGTAACAACTTCTTTGACCTTGGTCCAAACTTCGATAACTTTCGAATAACGTTCGGAGTCGGTCAACAAACCTTCTTCATAATAACCCTGAATTTCTTCGGCCTGCTTTGAAGCATCTTTAATAAGAGCTTCAATCTTTTCAAAGCGAGGCAAATCATCCATTCCCCAGGAAAGTCCGGAGCGAGTAATATAATCAAAGGTCAGGTTTTTAACACCGTCGAGCAACTGCACAGTACGATCTTCACCAAAGAGGCGGTAGCATTCTTTAACAATCGCCTTAAGTTTATTCTTACCAATAACTTCGTTAACGAACTGAAGTTTTTCCGGGAATAGATTATTGATAATAACGCGGCCGATGGTCGTTTCAACAATCCCCTTGCCTTCCATCATAATGCCGACTTTTTCACGCAAACCGATGCGATCAAGTTGGTAGGCGGCGTTCGCCTCCGTTGGCGAGTAGAAATATTTAGTAACTTTGCCATCGTTCTCAATCGTTGTCATATAGAACGAACCCCAGACAATATCTTTATCGGGCGAAACAACCGGATCGCCGGTCGCCGGCTTGAGCAAGTTATGGGTTGAAAGCATGATGTCGCGAGCTTCCGCGATCGCTTCTTCAGTCAATGGAACG
>CAZSWO010000006.1:46144-51466 GCA_964611115.1 uncultured Gammaproteobacteria bacterium | reverse complement strand
TTTTTCGCTATAATATAAGTATCTATCAACCGTATTTTACGGTCTATTTACCTATGAGTGAACAAGAAAAAATACTAGTTCCGGAAATTGAGAAACCTATTGCCGGACCGATCAGTCCGGAGCTTCCGTCTACGCCTGAACGCCCTAGCGAAAAGGTGAACGACGTCGCGCCTGATTCTAGCGTAGTGCCGACAGCGGCGCCGGTTTCATCGTTGCCCGAGATTACTCTTACGCCGGAACTTGAACGCGCTAAAGCGATTGAAAAAATTCTCGAAGAAGATTTGTCGGAGGTTTATTTTAATCTGCCCGAAGATAAGCGCGAGCAATTCCGTATTAGCGGAGAAAAGACGGTTTTAGAGATAAATCATATTCTCGCTTCGGCAAAAATTAAGGTTGATAAAATTATTAAATTAATCCGCAATTGGCTTTTGATTATTCCCGGCGTCAATAAATTTTTTCTTGAACAAGAAGCGAAGCTTAAGACCGATCGAATTCTTAAATTGAACGACAAACTCTAGTATGGATTTCGGCCAAGATCAATTAAATGAATATAAAACCGACGTTCCTTTTTCGGCGGAAGTAACGGCACCGACGCTCGGTCCGATCTATGTTATTGGCGCACTGGTACTAGTTGCTATTATTGCGGCGATATTTATTATTCGCCGTCGCCTCGCTAATAAAGCCTTAACCGATCACGTTGTATTCTTAGTAAAGCTTCCGAAGGAACGACCCGAAGATGCGGCGCAAACCGCCTCGGTTCAGCAATTTCGCGAAGAGATTGCTCGCGGCGAAGGCTTATTTACCGCTATCGGCGGCTTACGAGCCCAAAAAGGCTTAAAGCATTGGTTCGGCGGACGCAATGACCATTTCGGCTTTGAAATCGTCGCACATAACGGCGTTATCGCTTTTTATATGGTCGCGCCGCGCGAGTATGAAATGTATCTAGAGCAGCAGCTGCACGCCGTTTATCCCGAAGCGGTTATCGAACCGGTCAGCGATTATAATATGTTTACACCGCAAGGCTCGATTGAGGTTGCGATGCTTAAAACTAAATTGTCGGACGTCTTACCACTAAAGACCTATGTTAAGGACGACGCTGATCCGCTTAATACGATTATCAACGCGATGTCGAAGGTCGGAGCGGGCGAAGGCGTTGCCGTTCAATATTTAGTGAGGAGCGCCCGCAGTAACTGGCACGGCAAAGCGCGCAGCGTTGTTGAAAAAGCGCATCGCAGCGGTTCGCTTCGCGAAGCTCTTGGCAGTGATATTTTTAAAACGATTTTGCCGCCTAAGAAATCGACCGATCCGATGCAGCCTCAAAAACATTTAAGCGCCAAGGAAGAAGAGATTGTCAAAGGCATTGAAGAAAAAAGTTCCAAAGCCGGACTCGAGGTTACGGTTCGTTTGGTCGCGAGCGCCAAAGAAGCGCATCGCGCACGAACGATGCTTAATCATATCGCTTCAAGCTTCAGCCAATATAATTATTATGAACACGGCAATAGTTTGGCGGTAGCGGGCAGCGGCCGCAGCGCGACGATCGTGCGCGATTTTATTTTCCGTCGTTTTAAAGAATCGCGCGCCTTTATTTTAAATACCGAAGAAATGACAAGCTTGTTTCATTTGCCGTTGAAGAGCGCCGAAACCCCGAACATCTTATGGTTAACGGCGCGACAAGCCGCCGCGCCGGTTAATTTGCCGAGCGAAGGTTTAGTACTCGGTACTAACGAATTCCGCGGCGAGAAACGAGAAGTTAAAATTAAGCCGGTTGATCGAATGCGTCATACCTACATCATCGGTAAATCCGGTACCGGTAAATCGCAATTAATGGCGAACATGGCGATTCAAGATATTATAGCCGGACGAGGACTCTGTATGATCGATCCGCACGGGGATTTGATTGATGATGTGTTAAAACATGTGCCGCCGGAGCGCGCCGACGACGTTGTTATATTTTCGCCGGCCGATATTGAGCGCCCGATGTCGATTAACTTATTGGAATTCGATCCGCGGTATCCGGAACAGAAAAGTTTTGTCATTAACGAGATGATCGGAATTTTTGATAAACTCTATGACTTGAAGGCGACCGGCGGTCCGATCTTTGAACAGTATATGCGTAACGCGATGCTCTTAATTATGAGCGATCCGGAATCCGGTTCGACCTTAATGGAAATCCCTAAGGTCTTATCTGATACAGCCTTCCGAAACCTTAAGCTTTCCCGCTGCTCCGATCCTACGGTTGTAGATTTCTGGCGCAAGGAAGCCGAAAAAGCGGGCGGGGACGCCGCTTTAGCCAACGTTGTACCGTATATCACCTCGAAGCTGACCTCCTTTATTTCCAATGACATGATGCGTCCGATTATCGGTCAGCAAAAGAGTTCCTTTAATTTGCGCGATATCATGGATTCAAACAAAATTTTATTGGTCAGTTTGCCGAAAGGAATTGTCGGCGAATTAAATGCTCACTTATTAGGTATGATCATCGTTGGTAAAATTTTGATGGCGGCCTTATCCCGCGCCGATTTATCGCAATCCGAGCGTAAAGATTTCTTTTTATACATCGACGAGTTCCAAAACTTTACCACCGATTCAATCGCTCAAATTTTATCCGAAGCCCGTAAGTACGGTTTAGGCTTGATCATCGCGCACCAATACATCGGCCAATTGAGCAAGCGTGGCGATACGACGATTAAAGATGCGGTCTTCGGAAACGTCGGCACAATGATGACGTTTAAAGTAGGGTCGGAAGACGCCGAATATTTAAAAAAGGAATTTGCGCCGGTTTTTAACGAATATGACCTCATCAATGTTGAAAAATTCACTACGTATGTTAAACTGTTAATAGATAATACTACGAGCCGGCCCTTTTCGATGAAAACGCCCTGGCCCTTATTTGGAGAAGTTAATGAAGAAATGCCCGGCCGGATTAAACATATGTCTCGTACTAAGTACGGGCAAGACCGAGCTCAAGTTGAAGCCGACATTTTAGAGCGCACCAAAATAGCACCGATCACAAAATAAAACCCACCTACGCTAAAGCTTCGGCGGGGCAAGCAAAAATAAAAACCGAAAAAACAGAAAAAACAAATATGGAAAACCAAAATAACAATTCAGAAGAAGAAGGAGTAGTCATCTCAAAACAGAAGTTGATGGCGCTTCGTTCCTTAGTTTCCAACTTAAGACAGGCCTCCGAGGCTCTGTCTGATTTTCTATCCGGCATAAACGGCTTTGACGGTCCCTTTGCTCCCGGAGCGGTTGTTCCGCCGGCAAATATCGAGAAGATGGTTGAGGGTGTTTTCGATGGTGAGAAAATGATTGGCTCCGACGGACGCCAATATGCCGTACCGGTAAATTATTCTTCAAAATCAAAATTAGTCGAAGGCGATTTATTGAAACTTTCCCTAACGGATCAGGGAACAATGATTTATAAACAGATTCAGCCGATTGACCGCCTGCGCTTAACCGGAATTCTTGAGCAGGGCGCAACCGGCGAATGGACCGCCTCGGCCGGCGGCAAGCGCTTCCGCATTCTTGATGCGAGCGTCAGCTACTTCAAAGGCGAGGCCGGTGATGAAATCATCATTTTAATACCGAAAACCGGCCAGTCCCGCTGGGCGGCCGTTGAGCATATTTTCAAAAAAACCTAGGCTTGCATTCTCCTCTCTAAACCAGTACAATGAAGCAGAAATAAACTTGCTTCATGGCCACTCTCTATCGCAAATACCGCCCGCAAACCTTCGCAGAAATTGCGGGTCAGGAACATATTAAATTGACGCTTCAATACGAAATTCAAGCGGGGCAGATGGCTCACGCTTATTTGTTTTGCGGTCCGCGCGCGATTGGTAAAACAACGATCGCTCGTCTCGTCGCTAAAGCCTTAAATTGTCAGAAGCGCGATGAAGAGAGTGCTGATCCTTGCAACACCTGCCCCTCTTGTTTAGAAATTACCGAAAGTCGTTCGATGGACGTTGCGGAAATCGACGCCGCGAGTCATACGAGTGTTGATCACGTTCGCGAAACGATTATTTCTTCGGCGCGCATCGCGCCTTCCGGGGGACGCTACAAACTTTTTATTATCGATGAAGCGCACATGCTTTCAACGAGCGCCTGGAACGCCTTATTAAAAACAATGGAAGAACCGCCGACGCATGTTATTTTTATTTTGTGTACGACGGAAGCGCACAAAGTTCCGCCGACAATTATTTCGCGCTGCCAGCGTTTTGATTTTAAGAAAATCGGCGTCTCCGAAATTATTACGAAGCTCTCGCGCATTGTCCGCGAAGAAAATATTAAAGTTGGTCCGGGCGTTTTGGAAGCGATCGCGCGTCAAGCGAGCGGACATATGCGCGACGCGGAAAGTTTACTCGGTCAGGTTATTGCGATGGGCGGAAAAGAAAGTTCGCTCAAAGGCAAAGAGATTACGCTCGATGAAGCCGAACTTATTATTCCTCGCAGTTATCGAAATGAAGCGGCCGATATGCTTGATTACCTTGCGAATAAAGATGCATCGCAGGCCGTCGGTTTTATTAATCGCTTAGCCGAGAACGGTGCCGATTTAAAAGTTTTGGCGGCCGAAGTTGTTGATATGGCGCGGCGTTTATTGCTCGCTAAAGTCAGTCCCGAACTCGGAGCGCTTCTGCGTCAGGAATTAGGCGAAGCGCTGCAGGCGCGTTTAGAACCGGTCGTTACAAAATTTGAAGCCGATGCCTTATCCGCGATTATCGAACGCTTTATCAAAGCGGGTCGAGCGATTAAAGATGCGCCTTTACCGCAATTGCCGATCGAACTCGCGATTATCGATACCTGTTTTTCAAAATTCTCAAATCCGGAATTTATGAGTGCGCCGGCGGCGCCGCGTCCGGCCGCTGCGCCGCTTCGACCGAGTCTAACTCGGCCTCGTCCCGCCGCTGCTGCGGCTCCGGTTCAATCCGTCGCTAACGATATTCCGGCCGGTCCGGCTTTAGAGTCAAACGAAGTTGCGCAGGCCTGGCAAGAGTTATTAGTTCGAGTTAAACAGCACAATCATTCCTTATCCTTCGTCTTGCGCTCCTGCCTCCTAACCGGCGTTGACGGCTCCTTAATCCGCGTCGCCTTTAAGCATAAGTTTCATCACGACCGTCTTAACGAACCGGCGATTCGTCAGCTCGTTGAAGGGCTTTTAGCCGATATTATGGGCCGACGGGTAGCAATCGCGACCGTACTTGACCCAAATCTTATTTTAGTAGAAAATACAACTCCGAGCTTCGAGGCGACCGCCCCCGCTGCCGCGAGTGTCGCTGATGCGGCGGTGAGCGCCGCGAGCATTGATTCGTCGGTGATTGATAA
>CAZSWO010000006.1:0-46044 GCA_964611115.1 uncultured Gammaproteobacteria bacterium | reverse complement strand
GTGTCGCTGATGCGGCGGTGAGCGCCGCGAGCATTGATTCGTCGGTGATTGATAACTTATTAAAGACTTTTGGAGGGAAGGTAGTAGGGTGACAGAATTTTTAATTATTAATTTTATAATTTTTAAATAATTTTTAATTCACTAATTCATAAAGGAGGGTATGAATTACAATCTTGAAGAAAGAACGCATTCTTTCGGGAAAGCTATAATAGCTTTCTGCCAAAGTGTTCCTGTCAGTAGTCTTAATAAACCGATTGTGAATCAACTGATACGATCGGGGACAAGTATTGGGGCAAATTATATGGAGGCAAATCAAGCTGCTTCCAAGAAAGATTTTAGAAATAAAATCAGAATTTCCCAAAAGGAGGCGAACGAAACAAAATATTGGCTACAGATGCTAGCCGAGTTTAAAGAAGTCAATATTTTAGAATGCAGAAGATTATGGCAAGAATCACATGAATTAGTCTTAATCTTTGCCAAAATCTCAAAATCCTGTAGAGTATGAATAATAGGAAAAGTTTAAAAATTAAAAATTAAAAATTTAAAATTATAATTGCGGGATCGTCTAACGGTAGGACTCTGGTTTCTGGTACCAGTTATCTAGGTTCGAATCCTAGTCCCGCAGCATCCAACTATGTTAGAACAAGATAAAATTTTTTCTGAGTTAAAAGAACTTGGAAAATATATGTGGAACGATATGAAGAGACCAAAGATGTCTTCACCTCTTAGAAACGATATTTTAGATGATATAAGAACTGATATTGAAATCGATGAAGATTTAATTGCTGGTAATTTAAGTTATCTAGTCGGTGGTTCTATGCCACCCAAGATTCAAATTGATAATGCGTTAAAAATACCAGAAATTTTTTCTAGCTATGTCCAAAAAATTAAAAGTTCAAAGATAGAAGATGGCAATCAAGAGTATGCTGAAGAGTTAATTAATTTTATTGAAGACTTGAGAAGGATTAACGATAGGACTATTATTCTGAAGTTTCAGAATTAATAAACGTTCCAATATCATTAAGTAGCTTCAGTGAACTTGTACTAGGTTATTGCGCACGAAATGCCTAATTACGATATATGAAAAAAGTATCGATAAAACTTGAATGTTGCTACGGTATTAAAAAGCTAGAAAAAGAACTTGATTTCGGAAGCAGAACTTTCGCAATATATGCACCGAACGGATCAATGAAGACCTCATTGGCTAAGACGTTCACTGACCTAATGAATGGTAATGAGACAAAGGATCTGGTTTATCCCGAAAGAACTACCGTTAGAGAAATAAAGGATGAGAATGGACAAGACTTAAAACCAGAGGATATTCTCGTTGTTGAGCCTTATAACGAATCGTTTTTATCTGATAAGGAGGCCACACTTGTTGTAGAAAAGCAACTACGTGAAGAATATGAAAAGATCTATAACGATGTCGAGAAGGAGAAAGAAAGTTTTATCAAGAAGTTGAAGTCTGTCTCTCAAAGTTCAGATTGTGAAGAAGAAATACTGGCTACTTTTTCTGAGAGTGAGAAAGATACCATTTACGATATTCTCGAAAGGTTAGCACCTTCTATTAATGATAAAAACACTCAGTACTCTTTTAGATATAATGACATCTTCGACAAGAAAGGTAACGTAAAGAAATTTTTAGATAAACACAGCAAGTCGCTCGATGAATATGTTAAGCAGTATGAGTCGCTGATTTCACAATCGGGCTTTTTTAAAAAATCGGCAAATACCTTTGGAACTTATGAGGCAAAAGAGTTGCTGGGATCGGTAGCAGATAACTCGTTCTTTGATGCTGGACATTCGATAAATCTTTCTGACAACACAACAATTAAGTCCGCTTCAGATTTTGAAACATTACTAGAGGCAGAAATAAAGAAAATCTTCAGTGATGAGAGCCTCAAGAAGACATTCGATGCAATTGACAAGGCAATTGGGTCAAATCTCGAATTAAGAGCTTTCAAGAAGGTCATCGAAAGCGACAACTCTTTACTTGTCCAACTTCAGGATTACGATCAATTCAAGAAGAGTGTCTGGCTCGGATATTTTTCTAAGATGGAGACTGAAGTAAAAACACTTCTTGAGTTTTACGCATCTAAGAAAGCGGAGTTGGTTGAAATAGTTAAGAAAGCTGGAGATACTGCTACTGAGTGGGAATTAGCCGCAGAGGAATTCAATGGTAGATTTACGAGCCTGCCCTTCAAAATAGTTATTAAGAACAAGGAAGATGTGATACTAAAAACAAAAGCTCCAGTTTCCGAGTTCGTCTTTACCGATACCGACACCAAGAAACTTAACAGAGAAGAATTATTAAGAGTCTTAAGTCAGGGTGAACGGAGGGCTTTGTATATTCTAAATATCATCTTTGAAATAAGAGCTAGAAAAAATGCGGGCCAGAAAACATTGCTCATTATTGATGACATTGCTGACTCTTTTGATTACAAGAACAAATACGCGATCGTCGAGTATTTAAAAGATATAGCCGAGGATGACAATTTCTTCCAAATAATCCTTACTCACAACTTTGATTTCTTTAGAACAATAGAAAGTCGTCATGTTGTTTCTTACGGCCAGTGCTTGATTAGCATAAAGAGTGACGTAGGTATCGATCTGGAGAAAGCTGATTATGTAAGAAATCCTTTCATTAACAATTGGAAAAATAATTTGACTGACAATAAAAAACTAATTGCCTCGATACCGTTTATTAGAAATATTATCGAGTATACACAGGGGGATGATAATGCAGACTATCTACTACTCACCTCCGTATTGCACCAGAAGAGTAATTCAGGATCAATCACAGTAAATGATTTCAAATTGATTTTTGAGAAAAATATAAAAAACGTCACCTTTCCGACAACTATCGATACTACTAAAAACATCTCGGATGCAATATTTGAGGCGGCAGATGAGTGTCTGACTGCTGCTCACGGTATAAATCTTGAACATAAAATTGTTATGTCAATTGCTATACGCTTGAAAGCAGAGCAATTTATGAAGTCTAAAATAACGGATCAAACATTTATAAGTGGACTGGATGGGGTATTGAATCAGACCTGGAACCTATTTAAGAAGTACGAGGAAGAATTTAATAATGAAAAAGAAATTATCGCTATATTAAAGAAAGTAAATTTAATTACTCCTGAGAACATACACGTAAATTCATTTATGTATGAACCCATACTTGATATGGGTGATTCTGAACTTAGAGACTTATATCAAACAGTCAAAATCAGATTGGTGTAGGGATCTCGCTCCGGCAGAATCTCCCGAAAGGGGATTCTGCCGTTTGTTTAGGGAGCTTTTTGAGTCGTGCTCAGAAGCTTTTTTATGGTAGAATATGAAAGCTTTTAAAATATATGCAACAAGAAATTCTCGATTACATTAGATCTCAACGAGTAGGAGTGTTGGCCGTGAAAATGATGGACGGCTCACCTCATGGCGCTACCGTACACTTCGCGCATATGGAGAATCCACTAACCTTTATTTTTTTAACTTCTCCAAGTTATAAAAAAGTGGAGCCGCTTAGAAAAGGAGACAGCCCAGCTTCATTTGTTATTGGTGTGAGTGAAGATAATATGAAGACTCTTCAGATGGATGGAGTAGCAAGACTTTTGGATACGGAAGAGTTGAGAACTGCTTATTTTAAAAAGTTTCCAGAAAAGTTAGATAAACATCCCGATGATGTATTCTTTGTGTTCACCCCTTTTTGGTGGCGATTTACAGATTGGACTACCCCTCAAGGTAAGATGATAGTGGCATCCCAGTAGGAAGTTGTGCGCTAGCAGAATCCCCTGAAAGGGATTCTGTTGTTATATTAGGCATATTCGCCAAGTCACTTAAAACCCCTTATAATACTCTTATACAATCGGTTCTGAACCAATGAGCTCAGTAAACATAATTTATGAAACTTACTAAAGAAGAATCATTCAAAAAATCAAAGCACGGAATAAGTTTATCGGTGTATGATACGAAGACTGACGACTTCGGTTTCGTGGAAATTGAAACTGAAGAAGGGCATTTTCAAGAGTTCTCAGATAAGAAAAGTTATTTTATTTATTATATTCTAGAAGGGGAGGGAACTTTTTATTTGAACGGGGAAGCTACTCCGGCTAAGCCAACTGATCTTATTGTGATTCCGCCGAATACAAATATTTATTATATTGGAAAATTAAAGATGACACTTACAACAATCCCCGGTTAGCAACCTGAAAACGAAGTTCATGTAAGCTATATTCAAAAGGAGGATAAATAAGTTTTAACATTATTACGTGGTTTTGCAAATAAATATATGAATCAAATACTAACAATTTTGGAAGCGAGAGTAGTTTCTGATAAATGCAATCTATTAAAGCAGGAATATTCGGAGGTAGACAAAAATTCATTGCCTAGGTCAGTTCTTAATTCCTATTTGATTCAAGATTCTGCTGATCAAGAAATTTGGCGGATTATAACAATTTGGGAAAGTCGAGAGGCGATTGATGAATATAGAAAGAGCGTAGAAACTCCGGTGTGGATTTTGGTTTTCAGGGCAGCAGGTGCTGAGCCTATTTTAGCTATATCGGAAATTATAGACACAAAATAGAATCAAATTCGTTAGAATCTCCCATGCGGGAGATTCTGTTATTATATTGGACATATTCGCCAAACACGCAAAAACCTTTTATACTGTTACTATATTTAATTCATAAAAAACACTATGGAAATACCAAAAAATACAATTTGCTTATGGTTTGATAAAGGAGCGGAAGAGGCGGCTAGGTTTTACGCGGCGACGTTCCCGGATTCTAAAGTAAATAATGTTTTTTATGCACCGAGCGATTTCCCGGGCGGTAAAAAGGGAGACGCACTGACCGTTGAATTTACGGTTTGCGGAATTCCCTGTATCGGACTAAACGGCGGACCGACCTTTAAACAAAGCGAAGCGTTTTCATTTCAGATCGCAACAGAGGATCAAGAAGAAACGGACAAGTATTGGAATGCGATTGTCGGCAATGGCGGACAGGAAAGTGAGTGCGGTTGGTGCAAGGATCGTTGGGGACTATCTTGGCAAATTACACCGCGAACCTTAACGGAAGGGATAGCCGCCGGTGGTGATGAAGCCAAACGCGCCTTTGACGCGATGATGACTATGAAAAAAATCGACGTTGCGGCGATTGATGCGGCGCGCCGGGGTTAATAACATATTTTTTCAAGCATGAAACGATCGGTCTTAATAACGGGAATGTCCGGTTCCGGTAAGTCAACGCTTTGTAAGAAATTACGAGAGCTCGGATATTGCGCTCATGATATTGAAAATATTCCGGATATGTTTGTAACGACTGATCTGCGCAGCGGAGAAATCTTAAAAGAATGGGATACGAATAACCTTGAGCAGATTAGGAATCTAGCATTTAATTGCGATATAACTAAGCTTAGAGAATTAATTGAAAACGAACCTGAGCAACTGTGTTTTTATAATGGAACCGCTACAAATATCGAGGCAGTCGCCGCGTTATTTGATACTGTAATTTTGCTTCAAGCCAATCCCGAAACCCTGCGCCATCGGCTGACAACTCGAACAACGCACGATTTTGCCCGAGAGACGGATATGCAAGATTGGATTTTGGAAATAAAGATTCCTTTTGAGGAGTGCTTGATTAAACGGGGCGCAATCGCGATTGATGCCAATGGAGATATGGAAGATACAATCAAAAGAATTCTTGAGAAAGTAAAACTATAATTTTAAATTTCAGGCGTATTTTTGTCTGATTTTACGAAAATTGCATGGATTTACTTTGCAATCGCCCTGTGTTATAATGGAGTCCTATTAATAACTCTAATGAGCTATATGAATATCTCAAAATTAGCGAAAATAGTGCCAATTTCCTTAGGCGTTGTAGCATTAGTTTTTGCGGCTATGGCCTTCAAGTCCGGTGAGGCGGCGTCTTTTGCGCCTATTAGCTCCTGTGGAGTTATCAGCGCTTCGGGAAGCTATGAATTAACCGGCAACCTCTTATCGGCGAGCGGTACCTGTCTTACTATTACAGCACCGAACGTCTCTTTGGATTGTCGCGATTTTTCAATCACCGGCGCGGGAGTATATCCGAGCACGGCGGTTTATTCAAATCAATCCGGCACAAGCGTTAGCAACTGCGTTGTAGATAATTTCTGGAAGGGAATTCACTTCGACGGCGTTAATAACGGAAGCCTTATAAAAAACACTGTTAATTCAAACGTGTCTCAGGCGATGGGTATTCACTTGCAAAGCGGATCAACCAACTTATTGCAGAATAATACAGTAACAACAAGACCAGCCTACGGCGGCGCCGCCATTACCTTGGAAGGTTCTTCCTCAAATACACTTCTTAATAACTATGGAGAATCTGATAAGTGGATTGGTATCACGTTGTGGGATCTTGCTGGTGTAGGTGCAAATAACAATACACTTAACAGCAATACCGGTATCGGAGGCGCTGATGGAATTATTGTATGGAACAGTCACAACAACAATCTTACAGGCAATACCGGTACGGGTAACGCTAATCCCGGCCGCGGTATTTACCTCGTTTCGGCGAACGGCAATATCCTAGATTCAAACACCTGCCGCGCAACGGCAACAACCAACTATATCGGTGTTGCGGGCTGTGATCTTATTTGGTCCTCGAATAACCAGCTTACGAATAATCAAATCATTTCAAACGGCGGTGCGGCTCTAAGTATGTATGGTGATAGTACGAGCGGTGCCAGTACGGGAAATGTTATGATTAATAATACTTTCTCCGGTCCGAATATAGAGGTGTATCTTTACGGCAGTGCAGCGGGAGGTAATACCTTCGTACGTAATCACTTTTCTGCAACCAGCGGTTTGTACGTAAAGGATGAATCTTTGGGAAACGCCTGGGACACCGGTTCTAGTACGCGCGATCCTCAAGGCAACTACTGGGCTAACGTACTTTCCGGAGCGGTACAGGTTATCGATTCGAAACCGGGTAACGGTTGGGGGAATTGCGGAACTGGTTTCCCTTACTCACAAGCAACATCACAGGGAAAATTTGTTGGACCCGGAGCGGATAACGCACCGGCGACTACCAACATCGGTAACTGCGGCGTACAAAACCGAGCGGAACATAATAAGTTTCAGAATAAAAAATAAGATTAGTATTGAATTAATTTTCAACACAAAACCGTCTTAACGACGGTTTTGCTGTTTATTATGCATATTCGCCAATCTCTTAAAAACCCTTTATAATAATTAGTATATGAATGAAAGCTATATCTGGTATTCGCAATTAATTAAACCAAGCTGGGCGCCGCCGAGTTGGTTGTTCGGTCCGGTTTGGACAATCTTATACGCAATAATTGTTGTCAGTTTTGGAACGGTTTTATATAAGGCTATTAAAGGTAAATTATCTTGGTTTATAGCCTTGCCCTTTATTCTTAACTTGGTCTTTAACTTCTGCTTTACGCCTCTGCAGTTCGGATTAAAAAATAACCTGTTGGCTGCGATTGATATTATATTAGTTTTAGGAACCTTAATCTGGTCCTTAATCGCTATCTGGCCGAAGGCTCGTTGGATTGTGTATGTTAATATTCCGTATTTGCTGTGGGTTTGCTTCGCTACGGTGTTGCAGCTGACAGTTACATATTTAAACTGGTAACAATATGAACCTTAAGAAATTAAGTTCAAAAATTATTATTGCAATATTATTTAGTTTTTTAATTAACGTGCCTTTTGTAATTGGAGAGTTGCTCAATAGAAACCCATTAGATCCTCGTTCATTTTTTCCTGTGTCACTTTTTATTGGGCTTTGGCTTCATATGGCACTTTTTGCATATGTTCTTATGACGGTAATTAATTCATTTCGAAACGCTACGGTAACTAGGAATAATGTTCTGCTGGGAGTTCAGTTGTTAATTCTTGTTTTTCTTGCCTGGGCTTGGACAATGTTAATTATTGATCAATGGCCTTGCTTTTTTCTTGGAGGGAATGGATGCTAATACCTAATATCTTTTCATGAGCCATACGGTCAAGCTCTCTAATGGAACTGTTCACAAAATGCCATCAGATTTAGGAAAGGCTCTTACATCCGATAAAAGGGCTTTAACTGCGTGGGAAGATCTTACGCCGCTCGGACGCAACGAATGGATTTGTTGGGTTACTTTTGTTAAACAAGAAGCAACCAGAAAAGACCACATTAAAAGATTGGTTAATGAGATTAAAGAAGGGAAGCGACGACCTTGTTGTTGGATCGGTTGTATTCATCGTAAAGATAAGGCGATAAGTCCCTCGGTCAAAGGTATACTTGAGAAACGAGCAAAGAAAGTGAAGAAAAAATAAAGTATACAAAAAAACCGGCCTAGGCCGGTTTTTTGTTAGTTTATATTATTTTTTTACGAAGTTGGTGATACCTTCAATCGCTCGTAATACTTCGAGCGGAACGGCGAAGACGATAGTATTAGATTGATCGGAACTTATATCGTTAATCGACTGTAAGGTACGAAGGTGAAGGGCGCCGGGTTGAGCGGCGAGCATACCGGCAGCTTTCGCCATATTCTCAGCGGCGGCAACTTCTCCTTCAGCTTTAATAATAACCGAGCGACGTTCGCGCTCCGCTTCGGCCTGCTTCGCAATCGTTCGTTCCATATCTTCCGGAAGCGAAACATCCTTAAGTTCGACGTTGTCAACCTTAATTCCCCAAGGGTCACTAGCTTCATCAACGATGGTTTGGATTTTTTCAGAAATAGTATTTCGTTTGCTTAAGAGATCGTCGAGCTCAACTTCGCCGACAACATTACGCATTGTTGTTTGAGCTAACTGCGAAACCGCGTAGAAGAAGTTTTCAACTTCTAAAATTGCTTTCGAAGCATCGGCCACTCGATAATAAATAACTGCATTAACGGTTACTGAGATATTGTCTTTCGTAATGGCTTTTTGATCCGGAACATCGACGGCTTTAACGCGCATGTCGACTTTTTTAAAGGATTGGAAGATCGGAATAACGATTCGCCAACCCGGATTAATGATTCTAGTAAAACGGCCCATAGTAAAGAGCAGCCCGCGTTCGTACTGGTTTATCTGCTTGAGGCTGATAATCAAGAGGAGAAAGGCAATTCCAAGAATGATATAGGTCATATGGATTGATTAAGAATTATAGTATAAGTATAGACCCGCCGTGGATTGTGGTCAAAATGGCGATTTTCCGCTAAATATGTTTTAATACATAATAATTAATATGAGCATTAAAGCAATCGCATTTGATTACGGAGGAGTGATTGTCGGAACACCAAGTTCTGATTTTAATGCACGTATTTGTGCAATTATCGGAATTTCAGAAGATAAGTTTCTGGAAGAGTATTTTAAAATTAATCATCGTCTTAATAAAGAAGGCATAACCTTGAAACAGTTATTTACTGACTTATTGATAATATTGGGAAAGGAAGATAGACAGGATGAAGTTATGGCTGCGCTGGAAAACTCATTCTTAAAAGATAAAACTATTAATGAGTCGGTTCTGAATTTAATTAAGAAGTTGAAATCTTCCGGTTATAAAACCGCAATCTTGAGCAATAATACAGTAGAAAATGCTAAGAATATGCGTGCCCAATTAAGTGATTATTTTGATGCAATTTTAGTCTCAATGGAAATTGGGGCGCAAAAACCGGAACCGGCGGCTTTTGAACAATTATTTACTGCTCTCGGTGTATCTCCGGAAGAGACTGTATTCATTGATGATAGCACTAAGAGTTTAAGTACGGCGACCGAAATAGGATATCACCCAATTCTTTTTCGAAGTTTCGAAGATCTGCAAAGCCAATTAATTAAGTTAGGCGTAACGATAGATTAAATTTCAATTATGAACATGTTTAAAAAAGTTAAGGCGAAAACAGTTACAGAATATTTGGATTCGGTAGGGGAGGATCGGCGCAAAGACATTAAAACGTTGCATACATTAATTCAAAAATCTTCTGCAAAATTCAAACCCTGGCTGGCTTATAATATGCTCGGGTATGGAATTTTTAAATACACGAATTACAAAAAAGAAGTAATTGATTGGCCGTTGGTCGCTTTAGCGGCGCAAAAGAATTATATTAGTTTGTATGTCTGCGCAGTTGATGCAAAAGGCTATATTGCCGAGCAACATAAAAAGAATCTGGGTAAGGTTAGTGTTGGCAAAAGCTGCATTCGCTTTAAAAGGTTGGAAGATGTTAATATACAAGAGTTAAAGACTGTTTTGAAATTAGCCGCAAAATCACCGGGTTTAATTTTACAATAAATTTTATTAAAAAATAATGTAATTTCACTCACATGCATATTCAAACTCCTGAACGAACATTCCTTTTACAAAAAATCCAGCCAGCCTTGCTCGGCTTGATGGACGGCTCGGTTTCGACCTTAGCGCCACTCTTTGCGACCGCCGGTTTAACTAACGATCCTTTAACCGCCTTTTTCGTCGGTACGGCCGCTTCGGTCGGCGCCGGTATCAGTATGGGTTTATCCGAAGCTTTGTCCGACGATGGGGAAATTACCGGACGCGGTAAGCCCTTTATGCGCGGTTTGATTACCGGTTTAGCGACTGTCGTCGGCGGTATGTTGCATACTATTCCATTTTTATTGACCGATTTAACCCTCGCCTTACGTTTGGCTTATATAATTGTCATTCTAGAATTATTCGCTATCGCCTATATTCGTTATAAGTATATGGGCAGTTCGCTTATTAAAACTACGATCCAGGTCATCCTTGGCGGATTAATAGTATTCGTTATTGGTATGTGGCTCGGACGTTTAGGCGCGCACTAATTATTAAGCATCACTATGAAGAATAAAGCCTGGATCCCAATTCTTATTATCATCTTAGCGGCGGTCGGAGTATATCTGTGGTTTTTTATGCCGCGTGTTAATGAAAATGCCGAAACGCAGGTTCCGGTTCAAGAAGAGCAAACTACTAGTGAACCGGAAGAATCAATGGAGCAGGCGACAGGACCGGAAAGCGAAATGACGGGTTATACGAACGATGAATTTGGTTTTAGCTTAGAGTACAGTGCCAACTTTTTGAAAGTTGACGATGATGACGAAGCTCGTATGCCCTGGTCTTACAATTCCGAGCGCCCCGGTCGAAGATTATTTACGCTGCAGCTGCCTAAAGAATTTATGATGCAGACTAATTTTGCGGACGCCAGTATTACAGTCGGCGTTTCGGCCGATAGTGCCGAAGTGAGCGGTTGTACGATTGGCGATACCGAACCGGCAACGACTAGGAGTATTAATGGAACAACTTTTACCGAACTTAATTTTTCCGACGCAGGCGTTGGTAATCTCTATACGACAAAAAGTTATCGAACGCTGCGCGACGGCGTCTGTCTTGCTCTTGAAGCAACAGTTCATTCAACGAATCTAGCTAACTATTCGCCGGAGCAGGGAATAGTTGCTTTTGATAAAACCATTATCGACGCGGCGCTTGACGAGGTTATTGCGTCATTTAACTTTAAGCAATAGCTATAAAAAAAAGAAACCCACGGAAATTTCTCCGTGGGTTTTTTGATACCTTTCGTATCAAATTAATTTTTTATTTTTTCAAGATAGTCTAAGCCTTTTTGGCCGATATCTTTTCGGAAATAACTTTCACTGAAATCCGCTGAATCTATAGCGGAGTAGGCATTATCAAGCGCAAGCTGTAAGTTCGGACCTAATCCGACACCATTAAGTACGCGCCCTCCATTTGTAACTATAATATCAGAGGATTTTTTGGTACCGGCATGAATGATATAAGAGCAATCATTAAATCCGTTTTCCGAAATTTCAATAGTGTGCCCTTTGCTGTAGGCTTCGGGATAACCTTCGGCTACTTTGACAACACAAGCTGCTGAACCAGGGAAGAATCTTATATCGTTTGCCTGAGATAATTGATTTTTACTTGCAAGTACCAGTAAGTCAAAGAGAGAATTAGAGAGACGAGGGAGGATAACCTGTGTTTCCGGGTCACCTAAGCGAACATTGAATTCGATGACGTATGGAAAGTTATCAACCAACATTACACTGATATAGAGAAAGCCGGTAAAAGGCATTCCCCAGCCGCTCATTGCTTGTAGCGTTGGAGAAATAATACGTGTCTCAATCGTTTTCATAAGCTCAAGATTCTCAAAAACTGCCGGAGAATATGCACCCATGCCGCCTGTGTTTGGTCCTTCATCATTATCTTTAAGACGTTTGTGATCTTGCGCAGTACCGATAATCTTAAAACTATGATCATCACATAATGCAAAAATGGACATCTCTTCCCCGAAGAGGCATTGCTCAATTAATATTTCAGCGCCTGCTTTACCAAATTTTTTATCAACGAACATTGCCGTAAGAGCTGTTTTGAATTCTGTTTCATCCTGGCAAACACTTACACCTTTACCTGCCGCTAAGCCGTCAGCCTTCACTACAACGGGAAAGCCGTAGTATTTTTGAGCTTCGCGTGCTTTTTCAATCGTATCGCAAATAATATAATCAGGTTGAGGAATTCCATGTTTTTTCATCAATTCGCGTGCAAAGATTTTACTGCTCTCTAAGAGAGCGGCGGATTGCTGTGGTCCGATGACTTTATGACCGGACTCCTGTAAATAATTAACCAAGCCTTCAGCTAATGGATCTTCCGGCCCAACAATAGTCAGATCGATTTTCAGATTTTCAATACAGCGCTGTATGTCAGAAAAATCTTTGATGTTTGTATCTAAATTAATTCCAAGTTTGGCTGTACCGGCATTACCGGGCATAAAATATAATTTCTTTACGCCATCTTCGTTTAACTTTTTCCCAAGAGCATGTTCTCTGCCGCCTGAACCAATAATGAGTACTGATGAATTTTGTGCAATCATGAATATTACCTTTGCTTTCTTTTATATTATGGATAGTTTTTAATTGCTTTTTCTTTGCTTTTCTCTAATATTTCTATTTCGTTTCTTTGAATCAGCCTAGCTATTCTATAGAAATAATTAGGCTTACCGTTTGTGTAGTCAGCAATAGTATTTATAACATTGCTGTGCTCGAACGGCAGAAGCAATTTTTGTAATACTTCCGGAGTATAATTTTCTTCTACTTCGATTTCTCTTTGTCGAAGAATCGTTCCCTTGTCAATTGAGCTTGTAACTAGATGAGTTGTTGCTTCGGTGTAGAAACGACGACCGATATTATTAGCAATAAGCCCCTTCTTAAAGTAGACAGAAGTCGCAGGAACTCGTAAGCCGTACATACCTTTTCCGCCAAAATCTTTGTGCCCCGGGTCAAGTGCTCCCGGATGTTGGTTGAATATACGATCGTCGTATTCTTCAATAACGTTGTCCGGTGTGACCGGTAGCCAGCCGCATTGTCCGATAACATCAATTTTGCGCTCGCGACAGGCAATAAGAATGTTTTCACCGAAGGCTTGTGGCGTTGGGAAATCTTTTTGTATATATAATATATTCTTTCCTTTGATTCCAAGAGCATGAGCTTTTTCAATGCCACCGGCGTTTTTCCGGCTTGAGATGATGAGCGCCGGATTGGCCTTCAATTCACCTGACTGGCAGGCTTTAATTACCGCTTCCATTGTTGAGCCGCCTCCTGAAATAAGGAGAGCGATACTAAGATTGTTTTTTGAGTTCATATATGTGGCCCTCCCCACAATTTATTAAGTTACATTGGCTTCATTTAAGAGGATTTACGTCGTTTTGTCAATGATAAGTTTCTTTACTAATTCTGGTAATTCGTGAAATTCTGTTGTATTCTATATTTATAAAGTTACGCGTATGTGGAGAGATCATAAATTTTATTGGATTCAGAAAACATTTATTTATAATGCTCTTTTAAGCCTGTTGTTTTTAGCGGTGGCTTTTATGATTAATCAATACGCCAACGCCTACGCAACCGCCCATAGCAGTAATTACGTAACCGATATCGTTCTCGATCATATTCCGGTGGTTGATGTTCATCTGATTTTTTCCGAAGGCGCTCTTTTGTTCATTGGAATATTTATTTTTATTCTGTCTCGGGAACCGAAGCATACTCCTTTCGCTCTAAAATCTTTAGCCTTATTTATTTTGATCCGTTCCTTATTTTTAGTAATGACGCATCTCGCTCCGCCCGTAGATCAAATCTATATCAATCCGGGAGATTATATTTCGATTCTAAGTTCCGGCAATGATCTTTTCTTTTCGGCGCATACCGGAACGCCGTTTTTACTCGCTTTTATTTTTTGGAAAAAGAAATCATTACGTTATTTCTTTTTAATCAGTACGGCGATCGGGGGCGCCGCGGTATTGTTCGGACATCTGCACTACTCAATCGACGTTTTTTCAGCCCTCTTTATCTCCTTCGGTATTTATCACCTTTCTCGAAAAATTTTTCCTAAGGATTTTGCAATGGCCGAAGCCGAACGCCTCTAATCTTAATTACATAAAAAATAAAGCCGATAGTTATACTATCGGCTTTTTGTTAATCATAAGAGCGTCAAAACCCTCTAAAATTATTTTACAACGGTCATCTTTTTGATGCTTTTAAAACTGCCTGCGGTTAAGGTATAAAAATACGTTCCGCTGGCAAGATTTGAGACATCGAATTCAATGTTGTAGAAATCGGCGGTTAGTTCTTTATCAATGAGTGTGGCGACTTTTTTGCCAATAATATCAAAGATTTTTAAGCTAACATAACCGTTTTCAGAAAGATCGAAACTTATCTGCGTGGTTGGGTTGCAGGGATTTGGATAATTTTGTTTTAGACTGATCTTTTGAGGCTTTTCGATTATCACATCCCCTGGGAGATTGTGATATTCATGATTACCGTTAAAATCAATCTGTTTTAATCTGTATTGGTATGATCCGGAATTTAGTTCAGCGTCAGGAAATGTATATTCATGCTGCTGATTACTTGTACCGTGCCCCATTACAGTCCCAACTGTTTTCCATTCGTCATTATTTTTTCTTTCAATCTCAAAGCGATGATTATTAATTTCGCTAGCGGTAATCCAGAATAGAGTTACCTGTCTGCTGCTTACGGAAGAACTGAAGGAAGCTAATTCAACGGGTAATGCTCCATCACCAATGAGAGTAACATCGTCTATTCTAAATTGAACTCCTGCACTGCTAGTTTGTCTGAATCTAATTGTTAGATTTGTATCGGTTGGGAAAATAACCGCTGATGTGGTTATATAGTACCATTTAGCAGTACCTGAGCCAGTTGGTAGAGTTGGCTTGGTAAATGCCGTCCATGAGCTCCCGTTATCTGTCGTATACTCTAATATAAGTTCAGAGCCGTTACTTACAGTTGTAGATTTATACATTCCAAATGAAATTTTATCAAAATTCGTAAATGTATTTGTGTTAATTCCTGCAATTGTAAATTCTCTTCCGACTATATTAGTGAAGAAAACATTAGCTCCTCCCGACGCTTGACTGTAGTCAGTTACATTTGATTGAGTTGTAGCCCTTACATCTGCAGAACCGGAGTAGTTCAAGATCCCATAATAAGTCCATCCGGTATGGCTAGCGATTGCCGTTGTTCCCGGAACGGTTCCCATTGTTTCTTTATATGTTGTTTGTCCGAATGCACTATGTGCACTAAGCGCAAACAGAGTAACAAGAAGAAAACTTGATAATTTTTTCATTTTTATTTTTCCTTTGGTTTAGAAATATTTTGTTAACGAGCTTATTTGTCTCTAAAATAGTACTATTTTAGGCATTTGTCAACAGTAGGATTAAAGCCTTTTAATGGCTATTTATTATTGATATACTGAAGATATGAAATACCCCGAACAGAGAGGCCGTATTTTGTTATGGGCCGTAATCTCCAGTTTGATATTTTCGAGTTTTTTACCGAGTTTTTCGGTTAAAGCATCAACGGATCAACCCGCCCCTACGGAGGGCGAGGTTTTGGTTGTTTATAATTCATCATATGTAACTGATAGCGACGCCAACCTAACGCAGGACAGTCAGCAGATTGCAGAGTATTATCGGTCAGTGCGACCGGGTATTCCTCTTAATCAAGTTGTCGGACTGGCGATGCCGCTGACTGAAGAAATTACTTGGGCGCAATATAATTCCTTAATTAAAACTCCATTAGAGACTTACTTAACGACAAATAATCTTGATGATGTAATCAAGATTATCGTTACCGTTAAAGGTGTACCGCTGAAGATTATGGGCGATGATGGATTTCATGATCCTTTTGCAGTCGGCTGCAGCCCGAGTTGTCCGGTTAACTTCGCTTCGGTCGATGCCGGAATTTCTTTATCGTATCAAGATTTTAAATCAACAACCCGTCATACAAATCCCTATTACAATACCGACCCAACCTTCGCTGAAGATAATCATTTTAAATTAAATCATTTTACGTCGAACGGTTTTACTCTTCGCTATTTAGTTTCGCGCCTTGATGGCTATACGCTTGATGACGTTATCGGCATGATCGATCGCGGCGTCGCCGCCGATACTACGAGCTCCGGTTATTGGGTGCTCGATTCAGCAGCGAGTTTGAACTATCCGGCTTACGCAACGGCTAATACCCGTTTACAAAGTTTTCATAAAAATACAATTTACGACCCCTATCCGGGCTCGACCTATATAACAACCAGCGTTAACCCGATTATGGGATATTCATCAATGGGATATCTAGACAATTTGGGTGATGGTTATATTTCAAATAATCCGGCAAATCCTAATCATTTCGATTTTGATTTATTAAACGGCGCTGTTATATCGACCTGGGAATCGTTTACCGCTTACGGTTTTCTAAATCCGGATCAGTATTATCACGGTCAAGTTGCGGAATGGATTTCAATCGGCGGCAGCGGGGGAATCGGCAATGTTTATGAGCCTTATACGACTTCTTTGGCGCGCGATGAAATATGGATGACTGCCTACGCTATTGGTTATCCTTGGATTGAAGCGGCGTATATGAGTATGCCGAAAATGGGTTATGTACAAGTCGTCGTAGGCGATCCTTTGATGGTTATTGCCGACAATGTTCATCCCTCTTCGGTTAGTAATTTTCAAGCGACGGGAACTGATGGTCAAATAGCTTTAAGCTGGACCAATCCGGTGGGCGGAGATTATTTGGGAACAAAAGTTGTCCGTAAAACCGGCTCTTATCCGACGAGTGCGAGCGACGGAAGCGAAGTATACTCCGGCACCGGAACTTCGTATACCAACAGCGGTTTAACAAACGGCATTACGTATTATTATGCCGCCTTCGCCTTTGATACAACCTATAATTATTCCGCTATTGCTCTTGATTCAAAGGACAGTGACTATGCGCATGATTCAACCGCACCGGGATCAGTTACAAACCTAGCGGGAACAAACGGCACAGGATTAGTTAACCTTCATTGGGATAATCCGGTTGAGCTGGATCTTCTAACTATAAAGTTGGTGAGAAAAACCGGTTCGTATCCGGTTGATGTTAATGATGGGACGCTTATTTATTCGGGACTTAATAATTCGTATTTGAATGTCGGTTTAGTAAACGGAACAACGTATTATTACGCTGCCTTTGCACAAGACACTTCCTTAAATTATTCCGCGCTTTCTTCCGGTTCTAAGTTGTCGGTAACGCTTGGCCAATCTTCGGGCGGAGGTGGAGGCGGCGGTAGTAGCGGAGGCGGAGGTGGAGGTGGAGGCGGTAGTAGTCCGGCTCCCGCACCGATTGTAATAACTCCGGTACCGGTTGAAGTTGTGCCCGCAGCTCCGGTTTCGCAAGTTACAACAGTATTAGAACGTATTACTCTTGAGTCAAAAAGTGCAAAAGCCAATGAATTAACGGCGGCCGATCAGTTATCAAAAGCAAGAATTATGCAAAAGTATCGATCCGTTATTGATGCGGATAGTACTTTTGATAGTACTAAAAAAGATTCAATCGTCAATTACATTTGTAATGGAACGGACAGTACGCGCGTTCTAGGAGAAGGTGAGCGTGCCGGAGTTCTTAATTCCTACTTGCAAGCTTACGGCGTATTGCCGGACAGCGAGAGTGAATGGAGCGACGCTTTAAAAATTGCCCACGGTCGTTGGCCGAGTCAGCGGAGCGCCTCCGCCGAGCAGCGAGCCTTTACTCAGTTTAGAAAAGTTTATGGACGCGATCCGAATCTAAATCGTAATGTTGATTATAATGCTGTAATGGTTATCGCCTACGGACTATTACCGGCTCAACGCAATATACAAAGTGAACAAGCGGCGATCAAGAGTTATCGTTGGGTCTACGGCGCCGCGCCGCGTAATGCCTTGTCTTGGAATATTGTTCGAGCAATCGCGTATTCAGGAGCCAAAAGATAAATAGAACAATGAATTTTAATTTTTATAAAAATAAGTATTTTAAAGCGATAGCAACGACTGCTGTTCTTTTGGTTGTTTCTTTTCAATTATTTACATTGCATAAAGCGCAGGCTGATCCGGTAACTTATTACTTTAATAATGCTGTCAACACAAGTCCGGCGGAATTAGGAAACTATTGGTATGATGGCGGTTATAGCGATCCGGCCTTGGAATTGCCGGATTTTGATGTTGATCAGGTGTTTGTTGCTAATGGCGCTATCTTTGACGGCAGCATTACCTTTAATCTGACTGCTGTTAATGAAGGAGTCATTACTGGCAACGCAACTTTTAATGATACAAGTTACAATGCGGCAAGCGGAGAGGTTCAGGGAAATGCAACTTTTTATGATTCAGCATACAACAGCGGCTTGATTGGAGGCAATGGATTTTTTCACGATTCTTCTCTAACCGATACTGAGGGTACTATTAATGGTAATGCGACTTTTTATAATGATGTGAGCGACTCATTGGCCGGCAATAGAGATAGTCGTATATACGGTACGTTGACTCGGCATTATACAGAGGCAACAACTACCGTTCGTGATTTTAGAGTATGGACTTTCCCTCAGCCTTTTATTGGAGACGGTGAACAACCCTGGACAGTTGTCGCTGATGGCGTTGTAGTCGATGTTTCGGGGGCAACGATTGATTCAACCACAGTTTTCTCAGAGATTAACGGAGGCTCCTTTGTCGGTCTGCCGGTTGCGACCTATTATTTTAACAATGAAATTGATTACAGTCCGTCGGAAATAGGAAATTATTGGCAGGATGCCGACTGTACTGTTGCCGCTGGATCATTACCGAACTTTACTCGGGATGTTGTTTTTATTGTTGACGGAATGGGGCCCTGTTCCGGCTCGGGTCCCGCCGCACCGGTTATTTTTGATGGAGATATTACCTTTAACGGAGCCGCTACGAATCACGGTACAATTACCGGTGATGCGGTTTTTAATGATACTTCGTCCCAGGTTGTAGATACTGCGGTTATTCAAGGCAATGCAACCTTTAATGACAGTTCCTTTATATCGGAAGGTGTTATAGAGGGCAATGCCGTCTTTAACGGAGACAGTTCGGAAATTCAAAATCGGGGTTCAGTTGATGGAACTGTAACTCGTTATTACTCGTCCGCTATAACAACAACGCGGAATTTCACTTTTCACCAACCTTGGATTGTTGTTGCCGATAATGCAGCAGTTAATTTAAGTGGTGCAACCTTTGATCCCGCTCAGATGACCTTTAATACCGTCGGCAGCGGAAGTTTTGTCTTCCCGACGCCGGTCTTGTCTTCGGCTACCGCGCGCTTAAAAACTATTACTTTAACTTACTCAAAGCCCTTAGATACGAACTCAACTCCTTCGGCGGGCGATTTCGATATTACGGTTAATGGCATTTCAATCCCTCTTTCTACTATTTCGGTTGCGACAACGACGGCAGTGTTAACACTACCGCTAGAGGCAAATTTAAGCGTCAATGATGTTGTCCTGGTTGATTATACGCCCGGAGTAAATCCAATTCGTTCTTCGCTCGGTACTTCTGCCGCGGCTTTAGTAAATTCAGCAGTCACTATTTCCACCTTTATTGAATTGAATAACGGATCAGGCGGCGGCGCTGCAATTTCGAGAGGGAGCTATGTTTACACGATTGCCGGAACCAACGTAAAAGTTGTTGATTCTAGTACTGATGCCGTTGTTGCGACAATTCCGGTCGGATCCGGCGCTCAAAAAATGATTGTTGCCGGTAATAGAATGTATGTTAATAATCAATCTTCTAATAATGTTACGGCCATTGATTTATTAACTAATACTGTCAGCACGACGATTTCTGTCGGAACTGCGCCGGTAACAGCAATGTTAGCGGGAGCAAAGCTGTATGTTGGCAATCAAACCTCGGGTACCGTTTCCGTTATTAATACCCTGACAAATACTGTTAGCTCTACGATTACAGCAGGCGCATCAGCGAGAGTGGTGGCGGTAGTTGGGACAAAAGTGTATGTCGCTAATTTTAATGCCAGTTCAATATCAGTAATTGATACCTTGAGCGATACGGTAATTGCGACAATTAGCACCGGTACCCAGCCTAGTTTCGCCGCAGTGATCGGGTATAAATTATATGTTGTTACCAATTCAACGCTGATTAGAGTTTTTGATACAAGAACGGATACGCTGATAACTACTATTGATCCGGCCGGGGGAGCCTTAGCGGCGCTGTCGCCGGTTGGAACAAAACTTTACGCCATCGATCGCACTAGTTCGCAGGTGAGAGTGATTAATAGTGTAAGCGATGCGGTTACTGCAACTATTGCCTTAACCTATAGTCCCTCGGGCGCTTTCATTGTTGAAGATAGTATGATTGTTGGGAACTTTCTGAATGCGGGAACTGATTTTTCTATCATTAATACGAATACCGATACTGTTAGTGATACTATCAGCTCTCAAGCCGGACCTCAGAATTTCACTGTTGTTAACTCAAGCCTTTATATTTCAAATAGAAATACGACCGGTTTGAATGTTATTAATTTCAAAAAAATTGTCAGTCAGCTTCCCGATTTGGTTTCATTCAGCACTTCGTCAGCCAGCGGAACCTACACTTCCGGTCAAGCTATTACTATTTCAGCGAATTTTGCTCGAGCCTTGCAGGCCGGATCAACGATGACAGTCAGTTTAAACAGCGGCGGATCCGCAGTTTTAAGTACCGTTAGCGGGGGTACTCTATCCGGAACCTATACTATCGCTTCTGCCGATCTAACGCCTGATTTAAGCGTTACTGCGATTACCTCGGCCTCGGTGACCGATCTCGAAGCTCATACGAGAACCTCGTATAATCTTCCTTCATCAGCAAGCTCAGTATCGGTTGAATCGTTGCCGATTGTCAGTAATATCGGAGATACAAAAAATATTGTTATCGGATCCTTCCTTAAGGCGACGACCGGAGCAAACCCTCGGCAACTATCCGCTCCCTTTATTCGAATCGCCGATAACATAAGCTATCTATATGCTGTTAATCAGGGCGCTAATTCAGTGTCAGTAATTCGTCTGAGCGATTATACGGAAACGGCGACGATCAGCGTTGGCACTAAGCCCTTTGGTATTGCACTCGCTACGGTTTCCGGTACGACCTATGCCTATGTAAGTAATAGCGGATCGAATTCGGTTTCGGTTATTAATACCGAAACCAATCTTGTTGTCGCGACGGTAGCCGTCGGTGTAAATCCCGGCTACCTAGAAGCGTCAGCCGGAAATATATATGTTAGTAACGGCTCTTCTAATACGGTTTCAGTTATTGATACGGCGAGCAATCTCGTGACCGCTACGATTTCGGTCGGTTTAAATCCGCGTGATCTTAAGGCACTCAATGGTAAGTTGTATGTTGCTAACTACGGCGATCCTAATATTAGCGGCGGGAATTATATTTCGGTTATTTCGTTAGCGGACAATTCATTAAACGCCGGTATTTTATTGCCGGCCGGCAGTTTTGGTCCTTACGGACTGACGACGCGCGGTAATTACCTCTATGTCGCTAATTATCTATCTGATACCGTTTCGGTTATAAATTCGCAAACGCGTTTGGTTAGCGATACGATCTCCGTCGTAGGCGGTCCGCGCGATCTGTATGCCGTTGGGTCTTTTGTTTATGTCGCCGCTTTTGATGCCGGAACCTTATGGGCGATTAATCCGGATACAAATGAAGAATCAGCGATAGTTAATGTCGGACATTCACCGGCAGGAATGACCTCGTCGGGACTGACTCTCTATAGCGCTCAATTCCAAGATAATACAATACTGGCCTTAAATGCTCCAACCAATTTGTTGCTAACACCTGTCGTCGCCTCTAGTTCTTCCGGCGGTGGTTCCGGACCTATTATTAGCGGTCCCGCTCCTTTTATACCGCAAAACCAAACTCCTGTTCCGGATCAACCCATAGTTATTCCTGAAGAAGCGGAGGAGCCCGAGCGACCTAGCAAGGAGATTGACGAACAATTAACGCAACGATTAAAAGGTAGAATATTGTTAGCGGTGCAGGATCGAGGTAAGATTTGGTATATTGACCCGACCTCGGGTCTGCGGTACCGTGTTACTTTGGACAATGTATTGTCAGTTTTCCGGGGTTTATCCCTGGGAATTACTAATGAGAATTTAGAACAAATTCCGGTCGCGCCGCAATCACGAGTTTCCGCTCTCGCTAATCGTCTTAAGGGAAGATTGTTGCTGCAGGTGCAAAACAGGGGAGTGATTTGGTATGTTGATACCAACGGTCAACGTCATCTTATTACAATCACCAACGTAATTGATGTATTTAAGAAACTTTCGCTTGGTATTACCAATGAAAATCTTGATACGATTAAAATCGGAACTCTAAAATAATATGTCTAAACAAATTGTTTTTATCCACGGTGGCGATTCTTTTGATAGCTACGAGGAATATATTGATTTCTTACAAAACTTTGAGATTGATATCGAGCGTTTTAAACCGCGTAAGCGCTGGCGCGAATGGCTTATTAATGAGCTCGGCGACGATTACGAATGCCTGACGCCCGATATGCCTAATAAATGGAACGCTCAGTTTTCCGAATGGAAATTATGGTTTGAAAAATTGCTTCCCTTTTTGCATGATGGCGTAATCCTCCTTGGGCATTCCCTGGGCGGAGTTTTTCTAGCCAAGTATTTGGCTGAAAATGACTTTCCTAAAAAGATATCAAAATTATTTTTGCTAGCCGCGCCCTTTGATGAAAAAGATGCCGATTATTCAATGACGAGCTTCGCCCTGCCCGCCGATATCAGCAGGATCGCCCAGCAGGTTGATCACATATATATCTATCATAGTTCGGATGACGATGTCGTTCCCTTTGTTGATCAGGCAAAATATAAAGCCGCGTTACCGAGTGCGGAATTAAGAACCTTCTCCGATCGCGGCCATTTCAATATAGAAACCTTTCCCGAATTATTGGAGGATATAAAAAAAGCATTGTGATTTCACAATGCTTTTTGATTTTTGAGAACGCTTGGTTCTAATTGCTGCATTTTTTCTTCAAGGAGCTTGCTTAGCTCTTTGTGAACCGAAAATAAATCCGCCGCCTTCTGCCACTGCTTTCTGTTATCACCGAGTTTTATTTCGAGAGCGCTCATTAAAAGTGCCACAGGTTTATAATGCTCGTTTTTTGGAATGTAGCTTTCACTTAGGAGATATTCCTGGGCAATTTTGTCGAGTGTTTTATCCCGAATGTGTTCAAGAAAAATTTCAAAAATGTACATGCGAAGTCTAGAAAACTTCGCTTCGGCAAAATCAATCGTGAGCGGGAACATTTCAGCCAAGGGTATCTCTCTAAGGTCATCTTTAGTGACCCTATAGACATTAATTCGTAGGGCCGGTTTAAGTCCGTAGCGCTTTATATCATGCGTTAAGTAATATTTTTCTAATAGGTTCATTATTATTAGTTCGTTTGGTTTTCGGAATGTTTTTAAATAACTTCCTGCATTACATCACGCTTTTGTTCAAATGTCAACGAGCATCCGTCTTTTTCCGAAATATGGTATACTAAAGATGTTATGCGTTGTCCGAATTGTCAAAAATTGATCTTGAACAATACGCCAACCTGTCCCTACTGCGGTCAGGCTGCTTCGGCGACGCCTTCTTCTACTAATCAATCATCCAAACCTATGTTTGCAACCAATCCAATGCCGACTCCGGCCGGAATTCCGCCGGTCGAGCATCATGAAGCCTTAGCTCGTGAAGTCAGTAAGCGCCATTGGCAACGCTGGGTTTTTTACGGTCTAATTGTCGCCCTATTCTTAGGAGCGGTTGGTTTGATTTTGAAAATTTATAATGATAATACCAAACTCTTGCTTGATGTTACAAACACCAAAGAAGAATTGGCCAGGACGAGTGAAAATCTTTCTAAAAAAGACAATGAAATCAAACAGATTGATGAAAATTTGAAAAAGGCTCAAGAAGAACTGAACCTTAAGACCGAGCAGTATAAGACTGAAATCGAAGGACAGGCGACAGCAACTAAGGATTTGCAGCAGTGTAAAATTGAGTTAACTTCGGCTGACGCTAACGTTTATAACCTGATTTTAGAACTCGGAACCGGAATCGCCGCGGCTGACCTACGAAAGATTTCGATTGCCGATGCCAACCTCAATACCGGACCCGATACCGATCAGGACGGTTTATCGGATCAGGTTGAAGCCGCACTCGGTACTAAAGCCGATAACGCCGACACCGACGGCGACAGCTTTAAAGACAAAGATGAAATCCTAGGAGGCTTTGATCCACTGGCTGCTAATGCGCGCATGCCGATTGATCAAAAGTACGCCGACCAACAAAAAGGCAGAATTGTCATTAACATTGAATCAAATAAAGAAGCTTGGTACGTCAGTCCTTCGGATGGAAAGCGTTATTTCCTCGGCAATCCGGCAGACGGCTATAAGGCGATGCGATCGATTGAGTTTTGGACGAAAAATTATCAAAAATAATGAAACAGGCCAACCTCGTATTAGTTAGGCACGGCGAAAGCCTCTGGAACCAGAAGAATATTTTTACTGGCTGGGTTGATGTCGGCCTGTCTAAGAAAGGGGAGGCGGAGTCGATTAAGGCCGGCGCCTTGCTCGCCAAGAACGGATTTGTCTTTGATCGAGTGTATTCATCAGTCTTAAAACGAGCTATTAAAACGCTCTGGCTTATTTTAGAAAAAATGGATCAGATGTGTGTACCGGCAGAATACTCCTGGCGTTTGAATGAACGACATTACGGTGCTTTGCAAGGAAAGAATAAGGCGGCGATTGAAAAGAAATTCGGCCGCGAACAGTTTATGAATTGGCGCCGAGGCTATAACCAGCGCCCGCCTGAAGCGACTTTGGAAAGCCGGAAAGGAGAAATTTCAGCCGCGGCCTGCGCCCTTAAGCCGGAAGCGATGCCGACGGCCGAATCTCTCAAGGATACGGTCAGGCGGGTTGTTCCGTATTGGATGTCGACGATTCGTCCGGCAATCCGCCGGGGCGAAAAAGTCCTTATTGTCGCCCATGGCAACAGCCTGCGCGCTTTAGTTAAATATTTGGACGGTATTTCCGATAAAGAAATCCCTAATTTCGAGCTTCCGACCGGTGTTCCGCTTTGTTACGATATTGCCGGAGGCCGCGTTGTTCGCCGTTATATCCTTACTAAATAAGGCTTGACAGTCTTATATATTTGCGTCATAATGGCTATATTATCTGCCGAAAGCAGGTTTTATTATTCTAGAATTATATGTCTACATCCTGCCAATTAACCGGTAAACGAACACAGAGCGGCTTTAATAAGAGCCATTCCAATCGCCGTACTAAACGAACCTTTAAACCGAATCTTCAGGTAAAGCGGGTTAAGAACCCGAAGACCGGTCGGATGATTAAGCTAACGCTTTCAACGACTGCGATTAAGACCTTGAAGAAATGGGACGAAGCCGGAAAAGTATACGATTTAGATAAGTTGGTTGCCAAACGTTAATAAAAAAAAGTAGGGGTGGGTTTAAAACCCACCCCTACTTTTTTTAATACGTATTCGCACCAATGGCAGTCATGTAGGTGTTAATGTCATTTGAAAGGACCGAAGCCTCTGTTGCGCTTAATCCACCGCTGATAAAGGCAGCGGCGATTTGATGAGCCGAGTGGTATGCCGCAACTCCTCCTGTGTTCATTGCTCCAATATATATATTAAAGTTAGCACGATCTGTGGAGGCGGTATTAGGACTAAAAAGCACTGTTCCATTACGAGTTACAAAGAAACTATTTGCCGCAGTGCGAGAACCGATCCACATACCGCGTGAATCTGATACTGCCTGTGAGCTGGCATTATCATTGATTGCTATGTATGCACTTGCGCCAAAACGCAGTGCAAATTCGATTCGATTAGCAAGGCCTCCGGTTGACGCACCCATCTCAACGGTTGAGGCAGATATATTACTTAAACTGTAGATACCGGAACTAGCGCTATTAAGTGTGTAGTTAACACCGTTTGCAAAGGGATTGTAATTGGTGTTGAGGTAGGTTGAAGAGCCGTTACCTGTGAAACCTCGATAGGCGGTCCAGGTTGGTGAGCCGCTGGCGGTATAACTGGTTGATTTCCAGTTTAGTTTTGCGTCGGTTGAATTTGTACCGATGGCGAACATATAAAACGCATCCATCTTATCCCACCAACCATGACCCTTAGCGGAAACAATCAAACTGTTGATGTAGTGTTTGTCTGCGTCGCTGGGTACGGCACTAAAACGAGCAAATAAATCAGTGGCGGTCGAATCAAAGGCAAAGGCGGTACAGCTGTTGTTGTTGTCACAGGTATTGAACCCGGGCTCAAGCGATCCGGAAGCATGCTCGAGGCAGAAGGTGAGTGAATAATTACTTCTATCCAGACTCGGAGTGTAGACATAATTTTCTGGAACACAGGCGCCGTCGCTTCTAGGAGAGGGGTTGGACGGAACTGGGTCAATGTAAATTGTGCTGTTGTCAGAGAAGGCTTGTCCCGGAATAAGTAATGTTGGGTATGCTCGGTTGCGATTATAATAAAGTTCAAGTGCAGTTCGAATTTGTTGAATGTCGTGAACACGCTGAGAATCTCTTGATTTGATTCTGGAGCTATTAAAACTAACAACAACAATCGCCGCTAAAATAGCGATTATTCCAAGAACAACTAATAATTCAATCAGAGTAAAGCCTTTTGGAGTTTTCTTCATATTATTCAATAACAATTCCTTCAGGAACGGCTACGTTAGGACCGGCTTGAACCGAACCTTGGTTATAACCAAGACAAAAGCCTAGGGTATAGGAAATACCGCCGTCGCGCTGTTCGTAGTCATAGTCTTTATTAATGTCACAAACGCCGTCATTGCGGGGGCGGGGATTTTCCGGAACTGTTTGAAGATAGATAATGCCGTTGACCGAAAATTGCTGTCCGGGAGTGATTGCTGTCGGATACTGACTGTACTTTGAATAATAGAGGTTAAGGGCACTGCGGATTTGATTGATATCGCTGATGCGGCGTGCGTCACGGCCGCCAATTCGGACGTATTGAGCGGTATTAACGCTGATGGCGGCAAGTATGCCGATGATCGTTATGACAACCATTAACTCAATAAAGGTAAAGCCGTTTTTTCGATTATTTTTTTGATTCATGTGTCATTTTTCTCTAATATTATAGCATCTTGACAAAGTTTTGGTAAAACCCCTTGATTTCATTGCTGTTTTTTATGATTTACTGTATACTTACTAGTATATAAGAGGCTTTTGCCTTTTAGTAATTAAAAGTTCACGTATGACAAAGTCTCAACTCATGGAAGCTTTGGCTTCCAAGACGGGCATGTCCAAGAAGGACGTTGCCAACATGTTGACCGAAATGGCGGATTTCGCCTACTCGGAAGTTAAGAAATCCGGAGAATTCGTTTTGCCGGGTTTTGGTAAAATGGTTAAGGTAAAGCGTGCCGCTCGTCAGGGTCGTAACCCGGCTACCGGCGAAACGATTCAGATCGCTGCCAAGACCGTTGTGAAGTTCCGCTTGGCGAAGGCTGCCAAGGACGCGGTACTCTAAGAGCTTTTTCTACTCGATATAAAGCAAGCTGCCGCCGGTTTCGGAGCAGCTTGTTTTATTTATTCTTATGCAACTTCACTCTGTTACAATTATTGGAAACGGTTTTGGTGCCGTCTATACGGCTTTACGTTTAATACGTCGAGGCTTTTTTGTGCAACTTATTGCCAGCGATGAATTTTTTACCTTTACTCCGCTTTTGCACGAAGTGGCGACGGGAATGCTCTGCGAGAGCGATGTTCGTTTTTCAATGAAGAGTTTTATTAAATCAACACATTTTAACATTGTTCAAGCCAAGGCTACTCAGATTGATTTTGCTACTAAGTCAATTCAACTTGATTCCGGAGCCGTCTTACACTATGAGACCTTGGTGATTGCTACCGGCGCACGATCTCGCCGGGATATCGTTAGCGGTTCGGAACATGCCTACTGTCTTAAGACCGTTATTGACGCGCAGAAGATACGAAATAAGATTATTGAGTTGATTCGAGCCGGCAAAACTCATCTCGAGGTCAATATTATCGGCGGTGGTTTTACCGGACTTGAATTAGTCTGTGAAATTGATCAGATGCTTAATAAAGCCGGTGTTTCTTCAAAGGTTCGATTATTTGAACGCGATGATATTCCTTTGGCAAAAACCGATCCGAAACTTTCGAAGTATATCGCGAAACGTTTGCGCCGTTCCGACATTGATTTTCATGCTCATGCCAATGTCGAAGCCGTCTTGCCCGCCGCAGTAGTCAGTCACGGTCAAGAATATTACTCGGATATGACGGTTCTTGCCGCCGGCGTCATTCCTAATACTGAGTTGATCGATGCCGATTATCTCGATGAACGAAAAAATATTATTGTAAGCCCTTTTTTGAATTTAGAAAAACATCCGGAAGTTTTTGCCCTCGGCGATATTATATCAATAGCCGGAGAAGGCAAGCCGGCAATGCTTGCTCAACTAGCAACGCGACAAGCTGGGTTTGTTGCTGATAATATTAGTAATCTTATCTCCGGCAAGGCTTTGCGAAGGTATACATCGAAAGTGATTGGTTTACTTATTTCACTTGGAACATGGGACGCGGTTGGAAGAATTTTCGGAATGCCGATTTCCGGTCGAATTGCTTGGTATATCTGGCGAACGGTGTATTTATTTAAAACACCTGGCTTGGCTAATCAGCTCCGTATTGCTACGCGTTGGACAAAATATCTTTTTAAATCACGATCTTTCTTATCAAAGTAGGGCCTTCTTTGCTATAATACGGTTATATGCATTTGTCTAAAAACCGTTACGGCTTTACCTTAGTTGAGTTACTTGTTGTTATTGTTGTAATTGCCAGTCTTGCTACCTTTGCGATTATCGCCTTGAACAGTTCTCGTATCAAAGCTCGTGATTCTCAGCGAGTTGCCTATATTAATCAAATCAATACTGCTTTAGAGTTGTATTATCTTAAGAACAGTATTTATCCGACAATTATTACAGCGGGTCAGGCACTCGTTCTCGGCGGTACTAAATATTTAGATCCAGTGCCATCAAATCCGACGCCGCGTACTGACGGAAGTTGTCCAAATAATGATTTTACCTATGCTCCGTATCCGGGAAACGGAAGTTATACCTTGAGTTTTTGTCTCGGTAAGGCGACCGGTCGACATTCTGCCGGTACGACTATTTGCGACAACGGAACGAGCTGTAAAGTGTGCGGTCAATATTCAATCAGTTACGGCGGCGTAACGTACAATACCGTTGCTGTCGGAACTCAATGCTGGCTCGATAAACCGCTTAATTACGGAACAATGCTCGCGACCGGAGGAACGGCTTACGCTAATAACGGAATTGTAGAAAAGTATTGTCCGAGAGCACATGGACAAGTCGCCGCTACCGCCTTAACAGAAAGTGATTGTACGACTTATGGTGCGATTTATCCGTGGACCGAAGCGATGAACTATTCCGCCAGTGAATGCAACGGAGGAAAGTGCCAAGGAATTTGTCCGGCCGGCTGGCATATTCCGACTGACGCCGAACTTAACGTAATGGATCAATTCTTAACCGACTCGGGTCAAAGTTGCAACGCTTCGCGTTCAACCGGTACCTATGATTGCAGCGCCGCCGGAACAAAATTAAAGGCGGGCGGCAGTACCGGTTTTAATATGCTTATTGCCGGTTATCGTCTCGGAAACGGCGATTGGTACTATCGCGGCACCTACGGTGTTATGTGGAGCTCGACCGCCTTTAACGCTGATTACAGTTGGACGCGAACACTCTCATCTAGCCTTGCGACCAGCGCGCGTCAGTATTTCGATAAAACAGGCGGAGTTTCAGTTCGCTGTATTAGAAATTAATTATGAAAAAAGGTTTTACGCTCATTGAACTCATTATTGTTATCGGCGTCATCGGGATCGTCGCCGTCTTTACTGTTATTTCAGTTTCTAACGCTCGTATGAAGTCGCGGGACAGTCGGCGAGTTACCTATGTTAAACAAATCAATGAAGCGCTTGAACTTTATTATTTGCATAATGGTATTTATCCGACGGCTATTACGCCGGGGCAAAGTTTTGTATTTGGTTCTACTACTTATTTAAATATAGTGCCGTCGAATCCTATGCCGAGAATTGACGGAGCCTGTGCCACTGATACGAATTTTTCTTACACTCCAAAACCAGGGAACCATGACTTTGAGCTTAAGTTTTGTCTTGGAGGAGCAACTAATTCCTTTCCTTCCGGCACCAATGTAATTTCACAAGGCGGAACTCCAACGCTCAATCGTCCTGATGCTATTTCCGGATTATTATTATGGTTGCGAGCTGATTGGCTTAATTATAATGAAGGCGACGGAGTTGCAACTTGGAATGATACGAGCGGAAATAATAACCACGCATCGCAATTAACCGCGGCAAATCGTCCGATCTTTAAAACAAATATGCTAAATGGCAAACCCGTAATTCGTTTTGACGGAACTAACGATGTTTTAACTCTGACAAGTAATATTAATACGGTCCGTACAGTAATAATCGTTGAGAAATGGGATAGCCAAATTAAATCGGCAGCATATCCGATTTTGCTCGGACATTCCTCCACCTATGATTTTCATGGATCTACGGAAACCGGAACCAATGACCGTATTTTTATCGGTTCCTACACCAACGATTTTATTGAGGCTGGACCGGTATATAATAACGGAGTTTCGGTGGGTTGGACGCTGCTCTATAAAGACAGATCGAATTTTCAACTAATTGAGCTGTATCCGACCGGCAATGTTCAGTTTAATAATATTGCAAGCGATCGCGGCAGCGGATTTTTTCACGGCGATATTGCAGAGATTATAATATATAATGCGGTTTTAACAACCGCACAGCGTCAAAGCGTCGAGCGTTATCTTAAAGCAAAATACAATTTAACGGTATCGGGTATTTAATTATTTAAAGATTTGTCCGATAACAACACCGATACCGACGGCTAGTCCGCCGATAATGAGCATGCGTAAGGCGTTACGCCAAATCTTAGTATGCAGTACCTTGGCGGAGATAACACCAAGGAAGAAAAGCGCAATCAAAGAGAGAACTATCGAAATCCAAAAAGGTTTGGCGACGCCGGCAAATATATAGGGCAGAAGAGGAACTAAGCCGGCAATTAAATAAGAGAAGAACATAATAACACTTGAGATAAGTGTTTTTTTGATATGGACCTTGCCGCGCGCTTGGTACTCTTCGGTTGTTTGTTCTGATAAAAATGAGCCGACGGCCATCGAAAATGCTTCGACGCACATAAGAACGATTCCGGTCATAATAATGGCTGTGCGACTCGCTCCGGCCGTAGCAATACCTGATAGTAATCCAACGGTTGAAACCAAGCTATCTTCTGCGCCGAAGATAAAATTACGCACATACATAAGAAAGGTTTCTTTGGAAAGTTTGATCATACAATGAATTTATAAGGTAAAGGCGAGGCCGGCAACGAAGATAAAAATAATAATGATGCTGGCCGGAATTGCGAGCCAATCGGGAACCGCGTATTCCGGTTTACGATCGCCGTGATGACGGGCGCGCCAAAAGGTTGCAACGCTGATAAGTCCGGTGAGGCCGACGCCTAAGGCTCCGGCGACGCTAACGATGCTGAAGAAATCTCTAAAGCCTAAAAGGAACATAACTACCGGTAATGAAAGCGTAAGAATCAGCGCTAGAGAACGCGGTGCATGATAGTCATAGTGAAAAATACTTTTTAGGGCGACACCGAGGGTCATAAAGCTGGAAGACATAGCTAGAATCGAGAATAAACTTCCGATAATTAAAGCAATCGGACCGATGGCCGCGCTTAAGCCCACGGTGGCAATTTCGGTCGTATTCATTCCGGTAACAGCGACAACAATCGCGGCAAACATTGCGTATATAAGGATAGGGACGCCGTTGCCGATAAGAATAGCGGTTTTAAGGTAACGTTCGCCGCGTTTAGCCGCGAGAACTTCGCGCGCCTCGGGAATCGCAACAATACCGGAGCAGGCGAATAGGATCGCTCCGTAAGGAATGAAGAATGAGCTCCAGCTGAAGTTCTGCCAGGCATTGAAGTTCATGTAGGGGGAAGCTATAACGGCTAGAACAAATAATAATCCGATGATTAATAGAGTAATAAAAAATTCTGCTCGTTTGATGATTCCGAGTCCTTTCCAGACAAAGAAACTAAGAAGTGCAAAAGCAATGAGAGAGTAGGTAAAGGCTGAACCGCCGAGTAGACTGGATAGAATTTCTCCGAGACCGATCATATAGGCGAGTAAGGCACTGTACATTCCGAACAATAATAGAAAGCCCTGAATATTTTTAAATGTTGTTCCTAGATATATCTCCGTATAGCCGGTTAGTTGGTGCATCTTTTTAGTGCGCAGTGTGATTTCGCCAAAAAATAAATTTAAAATAAGGATACATCCGCCGATAATTCCGAGAACGAGTATCCCGGTCCAAAACCCGGCTTGGACAAAAGCAAACGGCAATCCTAAGATTCCCGCGCCGATGACCGTTCCGATTATAACTGATGAACTCTGAAAAATGACTGTTTGTTTCATAGTCTTGTCATAATTGTAGCATATTAGTATACTGTAGTGACAGGCGTAGATGCCTGTTTTACATACTAATGAAAAGACTATGAGTAAAAAAGCTTTAATTATCATAGGCATAATCATCCTTGCCTTAGTTGGATTTTTGATCTGGCAAAATAAATCAATGAAGGAAACCCCGACTCCGGAAGTTGTTGAAACAACCGAAGTTAATACGGAAGTTTCGGTAATAACCGCAACGGCTGAGCCGGAAACGGCTCCGACCGAGACGAAGAAGGCCGGTTTTACAATGGTTGAAGTCGCGACACATAATAACGAAGCGAGCTGCTACGTTGTAGTCGGTACGGGAGTATATGATGTTACTGAATGGATTGCGAAGCATCCGGGCGGACCGGAAGCGATTAAAGGTTTGTGCGGAGTTGATGGAACTGAAACCTTTACTAAGCAACACGGTACCTTCCAAAAAGCAAAAGACACTCTCGCTTCGTATATGATTGGTGATTTAATTCAATAATATGAATTTCGATAACTATTCAAAGTACGCTCCCTTAGTTTTGCGAATCGGATTGGGCTTTGTCTTTGCCTGGTTCGGCTACAGCGGTATTAGCAATCCCGCGATGTGGACCGGGCTTGTGCCGGAATGGACCTCAATGTTTGGACCGGCGGAGGTTTTAGTTCGTATTCACGGAGCCGTTGAATTAATCGGCGGACTGCTCTTAATTGCCGGACTGTGGATTCGTCCCGTTGCCGCAATTTTGTTCTTGAGCCTGGCTCATACCTTGACCGTTCTCAAATTCGGACCCGTTTTTGTCCGCGATATCGGTTTGTTGATGGCTATGCTCGCTATCTTTCTTCAGGGCAAGACGAGAAATTAATATTTTGCGATTTATAAAACCCGAGGGCAGTAGTCTTCGGGTTTTTAGTTAAACTTGCCAGAACGAGGGGATTAGTGTTATATAAAAGTGAATATGAATCTAGAAATTACTAAAAAATTAACGGAAGCGGGGATGAGCGAGGCGGAAGCTAAGGTATATTCCGTTCTTTTGTCGCGGCCTTCGATGACTATTCAGGAGGTAACCAATGGTACAAAGCTGCCCCGTTCGACAGTTTTATTGGCGCTAGAAAAGTTTTCACGGACAGGCGTTATTGATGAGTACATGCATGGAAAACGTCGCAATTTTGTTCTTCGCTCACCGCAGATGATTGAAAATTTCGTTGATGAGCAGGCGAAAGAGCTCGAAGCTCAGAGAGCAAATTTAGCAAATTTAGTAGGTGATATTAAAAAGTCTCATTTCTTAAGTTTTGCATCGGGTTCTCAAATTGAGATATTACGCGGAGAAGAGGGCTTTAAAGATCTATTTAATCGAATCCTTAGACTTAAAAAAGGTGAGGAGGTTCTACATTTAGGTGTAGAATCAGAAAAATTTTTCTTTTACCCTGAATTTTTGAAATGGTATGTTTCTGAAAAGAACAAGAGAGGTATCCGTTCTAGACTGCTGTTGCCCGATAGTGCTTTGGGCACCAGTGTTAAGTTCAAAGAAAAGCAGGCTAAGGATCTGCGTGAAACACGTTTTTTATCGAAGAAATTGTACAACCCGGATTGCACGATCAGTATATGGGGAGAATGTGTCTCTTTTACGACCTGGAATGAAAATCTTGAAATAGTTATAATGGAATCGAGAGTGGCTGTGGATATCTTGCGTTCAATGTTCGAAGTGCTTTGGCAAAATGCAAAAAAATAACAAAAAATAATAATAAAAAATATACTAGTATTAAATAAAAAAAACTAAAATAATATAAAAAATTGTTATTTCTATTGACTGGTTTTTCAAACGGCAGTATAATTCCAATATCGAGAGCTTAAAACGCCTCGTTATCTCGGTATTGTGCCAGTTTGGAGGGGGCTAGCCAATATCGAGATAAGGAAGCGGTTTCGCTCTCCCCTCATGCTAACAATTAAGCTCACACTATGTTTGTATCATTTCGAAGATTAACAGCCGGATTGTTAGTCTTTTTATTTTTAATTTCGCCTTTAGCTCCGGTCTTTGGGCAAGAAGAAGGTTCGACAGAGCCAATAGCACCAGTGCAGGAAGAAGCCGCTCCGATTGAAGAAGCTGCTGAAGCCCCTGTTTCAGAGAATCAAGAAACGGAAGAGCCGTCAACCGAAGAAACTGTAGAAAATGACGGACAAGAGAGTCAGTCAGGGCAAGAACCAGATCCAAAGATGCCGGTTGAAAATAATTTGAAGAAAAAACCGGCTGTGCCTGATGAGGCGAGTGGCGCCTTAGTTTATAGCTATCCATTGTCAATTGCTCCGGGAAGAAATGGTATGCAGCCTGATCTTAGCTTGTTTTATAACAGCCAGTCTCGTGATTTAAATTCATGGTTAGGACAAGGCTGGTCACTGAATGTTCCTTACATAGAGTTAATGAATAAAAAGGGCATTGATAAAATGTACACAGAACCGGTTTATTATTCTTCGTTAAGCGATGAGTTAGTAGATCTAGGCAGTGGTCAATTTGGATCCAAAGTAGATAATGGAGAATTTTTAAAATACACCTTTGAAAATCAGAAGTGGGTTGTCTTAGACAAAGAAGGAAAAAAATATACTTTTGGTACTACGGAAAATTCACGTCAAGATGATCCGACCGACGCTAATCGTATTTTCAAGTGGATGCTCGAGGAGATTCGTGATACGAACGGTAATGTTATAAGTTATGAATATTTTAAAGATCAGGGTCAAATTTATCCAGCGAAAGTTTTTTATACGAAAAACGGTTTAGATAACGGTATTTTTGAAGTAGAATTTTTGCGCCAAACTCGACCTGATCAGTATTCCTCAAGTCGAGCGGGGTTTACTTATAAAACCGCCTATCGAATTAATGAAATTCAATCAAAAATTAATGGAACTTGGACAAAGAAATACAATCTTTCATATACAACGGGAGATAACGGAACTAATTCATTATTAAGTTCAATAGTTGAAACGGGGTTACCGGAAGCAGGAAGTTCTATTCCACTTCCACCCACGACTTTTGAGTATCAAGCGACTGGCGCGGTTCATTGGGAGGAGGATACGACCAATTGGGAGCCGGTAGGGCAAAGAATCGAATCTGATTTTGGTGGAATGGTGGGCGATATAAACGGTGATGGTCTAGATGATTTAATGAAGTCATTTTTTGAAAATAATAGTTCGGGAGGAGTATGGATAAAAGGAGCATATCTAAATAACGGACAAGGACAATTTATTGAGAATGCAAATTATAATCCACCTCTCCATTTTGCTGTTGATGCTTTCGGGCAGTTAACGGATGGATATGTTCGATTAGTTGACTTGAACGGTGACGGATTGTTGGATTTAGTTAATCCTACTGCTGCATATTTGAATACGGGTTCGGGTTGGGAAGAAGATAATACGTGGGTTCCGGATTTGAATTTCAAGTATTATGCAGGTGGTCAGTCAAGCTATTTAACTAATCTCAATGGTGACAACCTTCCAGATTTATTGGGTACGAAATATGAAAGTAATGGATTGGTTACGTATGCATATATTAATGATGGTGCTGGTTGGACTCGAAATCTTTCATGGGAGTCACCGATTGATGTGAGAACAAGCCAAGGCATTCTTCTTACTGATGTAAATGGCGATGGGCTTGATGATATTGTTCAAGCTTTGTGGGGAAGTTCAATGATAAAAAGAACTTTTCTTAATAATGGAAAAGGAAGTTGGGTTGAGAATGCCGCCTATGCTCCTCCGATGGTAATGTTTGGTGTAGATAATGGTAATCCTCATGGAATTAATGATTTAAATTATCGATTATTTGATGTAAATGGTGATGGATTGCCGGAAATTGTGAAGCAGGGACAAGGTGCACATATTAATACAGGAACTTCATGGGAGGTTGATAATGATTTGTCATGGAATCAGCCATATGAACTGACTCCAAGGATATCGGGAGGATATCCATACTCACCGTATATTAGCAATATGAACGGAGATGGGATGTTGGATATTTATGTATCTAAATTTAACGCCAACAATCAAGTCGAAACAGTAGTAGTGGAGAATCTTGAATCTCGGGTTAATGTAATAAAGAAAATTAATTATAATACCGGCGGTTCGACAAGCGTTACGTATAAGTCAACACCGCTATATCGAAATGGAACAACGTTGTTAAATCCGAATCTATCAATGATTATTGATACGGTATCTCAGGTTTCTACTAATGACGGTAATGGAAATAATTCAGTTATTGGGTACAGTTATGAAGGTGGATATTATTATTACGGTGGAGCTTTTGACACGAAGCTCGCCGGTTTCAGCAAGGTTGTAAAGACAGAAAATCCGGCAGTGCCGTTAAACAGAATAATTAGTTATTATCATCAAGGTAACGATTCAAATTCAGGCCAAGGTGAATATGACGATCATATTTCCAAGGTTGGTAAAAAGTACCGCGAAGAGCTGTATGATGCTAATTGGAATTTGCAGAAGAAAGTAATTAATACCTGGGATAAATTTCCTCTAAATAATGGTCGCTATTTTGTCCGACTAGTTAATACTCTTGAATCAATTTATGACGGCAACTCAAGCCATAAAGACAAAGCTGAATCATATGGTTATGATCCCAATAATGGAAATAAAACCTCAGTAACAAGTTGGGGAGAAGTTAATGGACAGGATAACGGTGATTTTAATGATATTGGTACTGATAGTTATGTAACAACTATTGCGTACGCTTCAAATTCTTCAACTAATGTTATAGGCCTACCGTCTTACGAATTAGTCAAAGATCAGAATAATACTAGAATCAAAGAATCGATTTATTATTATGATGGTCTCGGATTCGGTTTGGTTGATAAGGGAAATCGAACGATGGATCAGTTTTGGCACGCTAGCAATAAATACATTGATACAGAGCGAACGTATAATAGTTACGGATTAGTAACTTCCGAAAAAGATCCGCGCGATAAAGAAACAACTTATAGTTATGATGCTTATAATTTATATCCGATAACTGTTACCAATCCTCTGAGTCAGGCAACTAGCTATGAATATGATTATTCATTAGGAAAAGCAAAGCGTACGATAGACTCGAATGGACGATCATATTATACCGATTACGACGGTTTGGACCGTGTTATCGCGGAACGTCAGCCGGATGCCGCTAATCCAAATACGAGTGTTACAAAAACAGCGTATGCGTATACTGACACTCCAAACGCAACTCGCGTTAAAACAAGTAATTATCTAAGTTCCGGCAACATTGTCGATTTGTTTACATATTTTGATGGTTTAGGAAGAAAGATTCAGGAGCGTGAGGAAGCCGAAAGCTCGGGGAACTTTAATGTTAGAGATTTTGTTTATACGGATAATGATTTGTTATTAAAAGAATCATTGCCGTATATTTCCTCAGGAGAGGCTAAAACCTCGCCAAGTTCGGAAATCAAATTATATACACGCTATACATATGATTCTCAAAAACGAGTTGTGACAGCAAAGGTTGCAGTAGATTGGACAACGACTAATTCGTATGATGATTGGAAAACTACTGTTACTGACGCGACAGGCAAAGTAAAAGATATCTATCGAGATGCGTATGATAATTTAGTTCGGGTTGATGAACATAATGGATCATCAATTTATACAACGACCTATGCTTGGAATGGCTTAAAGAAGCTAAGCAAGATTACGGATGCCTTTAATAATGAACGTAACTTTAATTATGACGGACTTGGCCGCGTTACTTCCGCCGAAGATCTTCATGCTTGGCAGGATGGTTCCTACGGTGTTTGGAGTTATTCATATGACAATGCGGGAAACTTAGTAGGCAGAATTGATCCTAATGGAATTAATGTCGTTTATGCTTATGATGATTTGAGCCGTCTAATTTCCGAAGACGCCAACGGCGATCAGCAGTTTGAAGTTGTTAATACTTATGATAATTGTTCCGATGGTGTCGGACGCGTATGCAATATCTTGACGCCGGTTCTGAACGTTGATTATCAGTATAATGCTTTGGGCCAGGTAATGAGCGAAGAAAAGACGATTGATCGGGCGAGTTATATAACTCAGTATTCATATGATCGACAAGGCAACAAGGTCTTTATCATTAATCCGGATAACTCAGAAATAAAATATTTTTATAATGCGGCTGGTCTGGTAGATCAAATTGAACGCAAAGAATCGAATGATCCGGGATATACCGATGTTATTTCAGATATCGAATATAATCCCGTTGCTTTGCCGACTATGATTACGTATGCGAACGGCGCGACAACTACTAATACCTATGACGCCAATGAGTTGTATCGTTTACGTACAAAATCGACGCTTGCTGGTGAACAAAATGTTCAAGACCTTACGTATACGTATGACGCGGTTGGAAATATAGCTCAAATCATTGACGCTTCCGATACAATAACCGCAAAAACTACAGTTTATACCTATGACGACTTACATCGCTTATTGTCAGCGACTGTTACGAATTCGGTTGAAGGCGGCGGCGGTAATGATGTTCAAACCTTTACCTATGATGCTATTGGTAATATTTTAAGTAAATCGGATGTTGGAGTATACTCGTATGACGGTTCTTTAGGAATTGCAAACTTCGCTAATCCGCATGCGGTGACGGGCGCCGGAACATTGACCTATTCTTATGATCATAATGGAAATATGGTCGAGGTTAATGGTCTGACTCATGATGAATATAGAACCTATGCCTGGGATTACAATAATCGGCTTGAGTCGGTAACAACAACTGCCGGAACATCAAGCTACGCTTATGACGCTTCCGGACAACGTATTAAGTCCATTGACTCAAGCGGAACAACGCTTTCAGTGACGAATGAATATAGCGTTACTCCAAACGGTGTTGAAAAACATATATTTTTAGGAGATACGGCGATAGCTACGGTTTCAAGCAGTGAAGAGGCGGTCAGTGTATATAATATCCATGCCGATCATTTAACGGGATCCAACGTAATTACGGATCATGATGAACAAGTCGATGAGCTGACGGATTATAACGCTTTTGGTACAATGAGGATAGATGAGCAATATGGAGAGCACGCTGAAAAGAGAAAGTTCACAGGGCATGAGTACGACGTGGATACGGCCTTAACCTATGCGAACGCTCGCTATTATAGTGGCACCATGGGAAGGTGGTTAAGTCAAGACCCATTATTCTTAGACATTACGAACCCAAAAACTGTTGAAGAAAGTACTAAGTCTCCATACCTCGAGTTTTTAGCGGATCCTCAAGCGCAAAATAGCTATTCGTATGTACTTAATAACCCATTAAAGTATAAAGATATAGAGGGCGAATCAGCGTGGAGTAAGGTTGCGGGTTTTGCTTCTAAAACATTGGGTGCAGCTGTTGCACCGCTTAGTATTGCATATGATTATTTCAGTAATGCTAAGCCGGTCGGTGGAGATCTTCCTCAAGGTCAAAGCTATGCGAATAAAACAGTTGTTCAAGAAACACCGAGCAATGTTGATACGAAGGGCATTAGTGTTAATGGATTGACTGTCGCCGCATTGACTAAACAAGTTGGTATTAGAGTAGGAGATAATGTAACAGGATTTGGTGAGGTTATTAAGAACAGCCCAGGTAAAATTACTGGTTTCTTCAGAGAAGGTGCTCCAAATCCTTATCATGGTGTAGATCAAGCTGTTACCAGAAGTGTTAGTGCGAAAGATATATTGAACACAGTTAGAAATCCACTAGTCACAATTAAGCAATCGAACGGTAATATTTATAGATTAACTCGAGAAGCGGCAGTGGTACTTAATCCAGCGGGTAAAGCTGTAACTATATATGGCAAGGCAGATTTTCTTCCTAAGGTAATAAAATTACTTTCTAAAATTAAGTAGATAAACTTTATGACAGATCTTAAAACGCTCGATCAATATAATGAGCTTCAATCTCAGATAACTAAGATTGTTAATGATATTGACCCTTGCTTCTATAGTGGACCAGCGGATGAATATGACTCTCATATTAATAACTTGATTAGATTAATTAGAGATCATCAAATCAATAACGATAATTTTACAGATAAGTTAAAAGAGGTTTTCTTTGGATCAAATGAGCCTCAGGGAACTGAATCAGAAAAACTATCTAAGCTTAGCTCTGACCTCAAACCAATTCTAGCTGAGTGGATATAGCAATATTATTAGGATCTCAATAGCCACAAAAGCCCTAGTTTCTAGGGCTTTGGTTAATTATCCATAAGTATTTATACCTTGTTTGGTTATAATTATTTTGCTATAATTCCCAAACCTCTCCATTATTATTAATAATGAAGATTATGTCATATAATTCTACTAGCCCTGAGCTTGTTAAAGATATTTCTGATTTAAAAGAAATAACCTCAGAGCTAAAGGTAACAACTTCAGAAATATTGCAAGCACTAAACATCTTTGCAGAAAGTGTCGATAAGCGCTTTGAGGCCGTTGATAAACGTTTTGACGCTGTTGATAAGCGTTTCGATCGTATTGAATCAACCATTACAACGTTATCGACTAAATCACAAATTAATACATTGGTCGATGTTTTGCATGCCAATAGTGTTATATCCAAATACGAAGCAGCGCAGGTAAAGAAGATTCCCGCCTAGTTATAGTTTTGATTTTAAAAACACCCTCCATTTAGGAGGGTTGTTTTATTTTCCTCTCGGTTAATAAAATTAAATATGTTTTCAAATTTTTGTTTCTCGGGAAGATTGATCCCGATACTGTTCTTTATATTAATTTTTTCTCTAACCACTGTGCAGGCATCGTCAATCCATTATTTACATCCGGATCATTTAGGCGGAACCGCTATCGTTACTGATGAAGGAAATAATGTTGAAGAAATAACCGACTATACGGCTTTTGGAGCAATTAGACAGAATCAAAGCAAAGGTTTTAGTGAAAAGCGAAAATTTTCAGGACATGAGTATGATGTTGATACCGCTTTGTCATATATGCAAAATCGCTACTATGATTCTCGCTCTGGAAAATTCATAAGTATAGACCCTCTATTTCTTGCCGGTGATTTTGACTTAAGTGACCCGCAAAGTATGAATAGTTATTCCTACGTAACAAATAACCCATTACGTTATCGGGATCCGGATGGTCAACGAAAGGAAGATTTTATTGCGGCGAGTCAAGCAGCGAGCCGCGTCGGTCAACAAAGCGGAAGCTACAAAGGTGTTCCGATTTACGCCGGTAACGGAACGTATCGAGCCAATTCGCCTGATTCTCAGCGCTCCCAATGCGTTACCGGTGTTCAAAATTTGTATCAAAGTTTATTCGGAATCAATATTAGATATGGCCTCGGTGCCGCCCGTAATTATGCGGATCTGAGTAAGATTTCCAAAGGAGCAATCGCTACCTACGCGCAGGGCTCAACAATGATGCCACAAGAAAATGACATCATTACCTGGAACGGCGGAGCTTACGGTCATATTGGAATGATTGTTGAAACAAATTTTGATGCTAAGACGGGCGTTGGGACTGTTTCAACCTTAGAACAAAATAGGGGATTGAATAATCAGATTTTTGATTATAAAATGACCGGCTCGCGCGGCGCCGACGGCAAGACTCATTATTCGATCGAAGGTTTTGGAAATTACTCTGTAATGAGTTGGCAGCGTCCCGCCAACGGAAAAACAACTCCGACCGCACAAGCACCACAGAATTTTAAACCAACCACATCCGCAAAAGCGCCGGCTACTAATCGTTTTGGATTGCTCGGTAAGATTGCGAATTCGCTGAGAAATTTCTTTTCTCGCTCTAACTAACAATTTTATATATACTATAGATATGAAAAACACTCAGAAACTATTCCCGGTCTTTATTTCACTTATCGTTATAGCGGCGCTGTTTGCGATTGCTTATGTTGTTACGATTCAGCGGACAAAGGCAGAGGAAAAAATGTATTTAGAGGCAATCGGTCTGAATGGAAAAGAATATTCAGTATCTAGTATCGATACAAAGAATCAATATGCCGTCATCGGAGTTAGTGATGGTTTTACGGGAGCCGCCTATTTTCTAAAACAGAATGATTCCAAGTTTGAAATTATTGCCGGTCCGCTTCAGGAGCCGCCGATGTGTTCTTTGATGGAGGAATGGAATGTTCCGAAAGAATTGTATGTAGATTGCTATAGGGAAGAAGATCTTGCGCGCTAATATTGACAAAACACCATCTTTCTGGTAGATTAAAAAAAGTTATTTAACAAATATAAACTAAACCTCAGGAAAGGGGGATTGTCATGCTATTACCATATGTTGCTGAAGACAAATGGGGTTCGATCCCTGCTTGTCTTATAGAACTAAGAAGTAACATTTTAGGCGGTTGGAATGAAGCAACCGTTGAATGTATCAATCAGGAAGGTGAAAAAAAGAACTATCACGGCTTTTTACTTGATATCTATACCGGCTCCTTTGAAAAGAAAACGAGTCCGCACTTACTTATTCATCATCCTGACTCCGAGAAAAGTCTTCAACTGATTCCAATGACATCCTTTGAAGGCAGCGAAGAAGTTGTAAATACTATTACACTAATTCACAATTTACAGGAAATCTATAATAGAGAGGTAAGAGGAATCTTCGAATGAATGTATTTAATTTTAAGAGTGAGTTTTTAAGGTTTAGCAATTTGCTCGAAGCGTTCAGGTTGGGTTATACATTAACAATGTACTATCTTGTCTGTGATGAAATAGTAGTTGTTCAGCTTAAACAAGGGACGAAAGTATATCAGGTTGAGGATTTGACTCTTTTTAAAGCAATAGTAGCTTTGGATAAAAAATTCGGGCTTAGAGACGCTACTTGTAAAGAGTATGATGGTCCAAGTGGTTTTACTTCTGATGATCTTGCGGATATTACTGCGACACTTTTTTTGAGGGAAACAAGACTTACTATGAGGGGTGGAAAATTTCTTGTTTGTTTTGCTGATGATAAATTTGAACCTAGTATTACAGAAAGATTTGAAGCATTTACTGCTATCAAGGAATTCTTCCATAAGGAGAAGAAGGAGTATATCGACGCGTAGATTAAAATACATAGTATCAAAAAAGCGTATCAATATGATTGGTACGCTTTTAAAATACCTAATTAATTTCGAAGGCGGATACGAGGGGTTTGGACTTCTATTTCTGATTCGTCTTTGTCTTCATCGCTTGAATTCTTTTCTTCCTTATTTTCTGTTTCAACTTCGGCTTCAACCTCGTTTTCAATTTCGGGTTTAACGAGCGGCGTTATTTGACGATCAACTTCTTGGTTGCGGATGCGAGACTTTGTTGCACGGCTTTTAAGGCGTTCAATTGATTTGTCAATCGCTCGAACGGCACGCTCATTGCCCTGGGCGCTTAGATTATTGCGGACCTGCTCCAATGATTCTAGCGTTTTCTCAACTCGAACCTTTGTTTCGACTTCGATTGATTTGCTGCGGTCTTCTAGTCTGGCTTTGATTTCGGCTTTTTCAGTGCTCGAAGCCTTAGCTCGTACATGCGTTAATTCTTCAATTCGCTCGTTTGCCTGCCGCGCCTCTATAGTAGCTTTCATTTCATTGGAAGGCGCGAGGCGCAATTCAATTTTTTCCGAAACTAATTTTAGCGGATGAAAGATATCTCCCGGCGTTGATGTTTCTGTTGCCAGTGCCGCACCCCCCGCGATTAATACGCAGAAGACGGCTGCGAAGATTGCCGGAACGGAGCTGACAGAAGAGTTCCAGAGCAGGCGCTTTTCGAGAAGAGGGGGGACATCTTCACTAGCAACACGTTCTAAAAGCTGTGATTTCAAAGCCGCTTGTCTAAGCGGATGAAGACCGGTTTGCTGCTCAAAAGCCTTAAGTACGGCTAAAGCTTTGTTATTCTTGTTGGAGTTCATCTGATTGGCTAACGAGTGAGTTAAGTTTTTTAATGGCTCGGTGCTGAGCGACTCGGACGGCGAGCGCAGTTCGCCCCATAATTTTAGCGGTTTCTTCAACGGAAAACTCTTGAATAAAACGAAGCTCAAGAATCTGCCGGTAATTCGGCGCTAAATTATTCATAATCGAATGAAGCCATTCAATATCAAAGGTGAGCGCGGTTTGCTCGTGCGTATCATCGGCGCTCGCGAGACTGTAGTAGTTGTCGATCGTGTCCGGCGTCGGTCGGCGTTGGAGCGTGCGATAATGATCATTGACTAAGTTGCGCGCAATTTTATAGAGCCAAGCTCTAAAATTTAAATTCTCGAGTGAGAGCTTGGGCAGCGCCTGCCAGGCTTTAAAAAAGGTTTCCTGAAGAATATCCTCGGCCTGTTCCCGAGTGGCAGTTTTAAGACTGACAAAACGGAAAATGGCGCTTGAGAAGATATCGTATAACTGGCCGAAAGCGGCCTGATCGCGTTCTTTTGCTCGAGTTACGAGCGGTAGTACCTCTTGAGGATCCATACGGGGTACGCATTATATAACGCCAAAGGCGCTACTTCGTTTCAATTTAGTATAATAGGATTTTGCTGTTTTTGGCAAATAAAAAAGGGGTTCATTTTGAACCCCTTTCAGCTTTTTAAGCAGCTTACTTTTTGGCGGACCTGAGATATTCATCAAGTTCTGCCGTGCTGACATTAAGATCAAAGGTGCTTTCATCTGCATCTATTGGTAATTCGACGGGGTGAATCCAGTAGTTAAATGATTCATCACCATCTCTGTCAAGCAAATACTTTTTATCGATTTTCCCCATCTTTACAAAATCTTTGCCGGGTAACCATGCGTCCATTTCAGAATTAAGGTAGAAACATACTTCAACCTTATTTTCTACGTTGTATCTTGGCAGTCGTCCGCCCTTAGGTGCCTTTGGAATAAAGAGCCAGCCGATCATGCCTTTATATTCAGCAAGAACCATATTACCGTCATCAACTTTCCAGTTAATCCCGTCAAAGCTTGTTTTTGGTTGCTGATTATAATTACTTCCGGTTAGAGTTGCCCAATACTCCCAATGTTTATATTCAATGAAAATATAGCGGTTGGTTGTGATAAATATTGTATTGAGTCCCGGAGGCGGCGGAATGAAGCTTGTTAAATCTACATCTGGAACGCTGTCCGTTAGTGTTGCGGTCATTGTTTGATCTTCAACACTTGGATTTTCCTGGCAATGGAATTCTTCTGTATTGAATACAGTTATTACAAGTGCCAGAAAA
>CAZSWO010000005.1:0-53176 GCA_964611115.1 uncultured Gammaproteobacteria bacterium | reverse complement strand
AATAAAAAAACCGGCAGAATCTCATTTGAAATTCTGCCGTGAAAATTTGAATATTACTTTTTTATAATATTCCACTTAATTGATGCTAACAGTTTTTTGAACTCAATACAATCCTTTTCTGTCATCATTAAATTGATCGATCCACATAATTGGCTATACTTTACATCTGAACTAGAAATTTCTGCAATGTTAGCAACCCATTTTTGATATCTATCAAAGAAAAATTCAGGATACGGTCCGCCTGGTTTAAACCCGCAAACTTTAACTAATTTAGTTAAAGCATCCTCTGCTTGTTCTTTAATTTCATTTGATATAACCGACTTTGGGTCTGAAACGTCCAGCCAATCAAAGATTTCAAATGATGTGGGTGTTACCAAAAGAATCTTAAATTCGTTTCTGGCGTTTTCGTAATACTGTTTAAAAACTCTTACGTTAATGTAGTCAGCGTTTGGTACTTTATTCCAATCTTTCAAAGTGCTTGCGCTTTGTTTAACCGGTCTGCTCATCCGGGGGTTTGTTGTTCTGAAAGATATTTTCAGAATACTCCTAAAATATCATATTTTATGATATTTGTCAAGAGTTTGAGTATATTTTGCTGTATTTATTGGCTTTTTGGGGGAATTCTTAAAAAAGCTCGGCGTTCGATACGCTGGGCCTTTTTTATTTCCAACTTTGCCGCGGCTATTGCCTTTCATATTACTGTATCAAAGCGAAGATATAATTAGCCGTCGTTGACCACATCACCCAGGCAACAATAAAGCCGACCGTAAAGTTAAGGAGGCCAACCAAAAAGTCATGGCTAAAGCGCCATTTTTCATTCCCTTTTCGAATAAAATTGAATTTCATAGGTAATACCAGTATAATGACAATCGAAGTGAAAATCAACTATGAATGACCTTATTCTCATACTTATTATTGTCGCCGGCTTTATTGCTATCGCCTTTTTGTTGTTGCGCAAAACTAAACCGGAAACGAGCTCAGAAATAAAAATTTTATTCGAACAAAATAAGGAATTACGCCAACTGCTCGATGCTAAACTTTCCGAAACACACGCCACTAACCGCCAGCAATTCGGCGAGTCGGCGCAATTAATTAAAGATGTTACTGAAAAGTTAACCAAACTTGATGAAACCAACAAACAGGTTGTTAATTTTTCTTCCCAGCTTCAAAGCTTGCAAGATATTTTAAAAAATCCGAAACAACGCGGCGTCCTTGGCGAATACTACTTAGAGACATTGCTTAAGAATTGCCTGCCGCCGGCTAGTTATCAGATGCAATACGCCTTCAAGAATAAAACGATTGTCGACGCGGCTGTCTTCATCAAAGATAAGATTATTCCGATTGATTCTAAGTTCTCGCTTGAAAATTATAACCGCATCGTTGAAGCGACTGATCAGAGCGAGCGCGAACGTTATGAAAAAGTTTTCTTGAACGATTTGAAAAATCGCATTGTTGAAACTTCGAAATACATCCAACCGGATCAGGGTACGATGGATTTCGCCTTTATGTTTATTCCGCACGAAGCGATTTACTACGATTTGCTTATCAATAAGATCGGCGCCGTTAGCGAAGATACGGAAAACCTGATCCAACGAGCCGCCAGCAAATATAAAGTCATTATCGTTTCTCCAACTTCCTTCCTCGCCTATTTGCAAACCGTGTTGCAGGGTTTGCGCGCGATGCAAATCGAAGAAAGCGCTAAATCAATCATTACGTCCGTCGGAAAATTAAGTCAGCATCTTAGCTCCTATGAAACCTATCTGCAAAAACTCGGCGCCAGTCTCGGTACAACCGTCAATCACTTTAACAGCGCTCATAAAGAATTCGGTAAAATCGATAAAGACGTAACTAAAATTTCCGGTGAAGTTGCCGGCGTTCAACCGATCGCCTTGGATCGACCGGTCATGGGCGAAAACGAAGAATAATATGGAAAGCGATAAGCTTGCTCAGGCTATCAAAACCCTAGTCGCTCGTTTTGATATTTTTGATTATCCCCTAACTGATTTTGAAATCTGGCAATTAGTATCCGAGAAAGCTAGCTACTGCGAAGTTCGAAAGATGTTAGAAAATCCCGCGCCACTAGAAACTACGCAGGGTTTTTATTTTTTACCGAATAGAATAGAGATTGTCGAAACCCGCCAACGACGTTACCGCGACGCGAAACGAAAGATTGCAACGGCCCGGCGACGCCTAGGCCTCATCTCTTGGCTGCCTTGGATACGGCTCATCACGCTCGCCAACTCCATCGGCAGTCATAATTTAAAAAAAGAATCCGACATTGATCTGTTTGTCATTACGAAAAATAACCGCGTCTGGCTCGTTAAATTTATTGCAACAACTATCTTAGCCTTAACCGGTCAACGCCCGAGCGCGCGAAAAACTGCCGATACGCTCTGCTTAAGCTTTCTAACGGATGAAAGTGCGCTTGATCTATCAAATTGCCGACTTAATGAAGCTGATTGGTATTTTTCTTATTGGCTAGCCGGCCTCGTCCCGCTCTTTGGCTCGCCTGATGCTTACGAAAAATTAGTAGCCGCCAATCCTTGGCTCTCTAAAGATCTCCCGAATTGGCAAACCGCCTGTCCAGTTCCACAAAAACGTTTTACTAGATCTCAACGATTGGCTCAATCATTATCGCTATGGAATATTTTTGAGAAGATCTCTAAAAAAATGCATCTTGCCTTATTGTCATCTCAGTTAAAGAACAGTTCGGATACCTCGATTATTATTAATGATCATATGCTTAAGCTTCATAGCCTTGATCGACGCGCTTATTTTATCGCGAGCGCCAAAGAACGTCTCGCTTCTCTATGAAAAATTACTTGGCCAACATAGAATCTTTTGTCTTAATAGCTTTTCTCTTTTTATTGCCTTGGCAAACTCGGCTTATTATTTTCTCCGGAGAACTTAAGGGCGAATACTGGGAATACGGGACAATCAGTTTATACGGGATCGACATTCTATTATTTATCATACTTGGTTTTTTATTATTTAAAGAAAAAATAATAAATACTAAGAACATATTTCTTCCGGTTTTAATACTTGGTTTAGCTATCATAAATATCTTTTCCAGTTTAAATCCGATTATAAGTATTACTCATTGGCTTTTAATGTTATTAGCGATTGCTATTTTTTATGTCATTACTAAAAGCTCTCTTAGTATAAAAAAATTAACGCTCGCTTTTATTGTCGGCGCGGCGCTCGCCGGATTATTAGGTACTTGGCAATTTAGCTCTCAAACATCGTTCAGCTCAAAATGGCTCGGCCTCGCTATGCATAATTCTTCCGAACTCGGTCCCTCGGTTATTGAAGCAACGGCGCCTGATGGAATTGTCGAACGTTGGTTACGCGCTTACGGACCCTTTGATCATCCCAATGTCTTTGGCGGCTATATGGCGCTCGCGCTTATCGTTATTGTATATTTTTCTCTACACTCTCAGACAAAAACTAAATTAGAAAACTATATTTTAATAATGTCTACGGTTCTTGTTACTGCCGGCTTGATTTGTTCCTTTTCTCGCAGTGCTTGGCTCGCCGCCTTCATCGGAATTATTATTCTCTTACTTCAAGCTAGAGCTACTATAAAAAAATTAGTTCCCTTTTTAATTATCAGCGCGATCGTCGCCGGCTTATTCCTTGTTCCCTATTACTATTTATTCGCGCCGCGCTTTGAAACTAATACTCGCCTTGAACAAATTTCTTCCAACGAACGCTTTAATGGTTGGAAGGATTCTCTTGCCATTATTAAAATCGATCCGCTGGTCGGCGTCGGACTCGGAACTTACGGTTTAGCGCTTGAAAAACAGCAACCGGATAAGTCGGTGTGGTTTTATCAACCGGTGCATAATACTTTTTTACTGGTTCTCGCCGAACTCGGCATTGTCGGCATATTACTCTTAATATTTATTACTAAACGCCTGCCCCTAGCCTTACTCGGTTCATTAATTATTATCGCTCTCTTTGATCACTGGCTTTTTAGCCTGCATATCGGCCCTCTAGCACTCGCGGTTGTTGCGGCTTTGACAGTTAGGCTTCGCCGCGATACACTGATTTCATGAAGAAAACAGAGAAAAACGAGCTAATGGATAAGATAACGTCGCTCTGCAAGCGGCGCGGTTTTATATTTCCGGGCTCAGAAATTTACGGCGGTTTGGCCAATACCTGGGACTACGGTCCGCTCGGGGTTGAACTTAAAAACAACATTAAACAAGAATGGTGGAAGCGCTTCGTAACGATGCGCGACGATATGGTTGGTCTTGATGCCGCAATACTAATGAACCCTGAAGTATGGAAAGCTGTTGGCCACGTTTCTACATTTACTGATCCTTTAGTGGAATGCAAGAAATGTCATGAACGTTTTCGCGAAGATACGCTTTCCGGCAATGAAACTTGTTCTGAAGATAAAAAGAAGCATGAATTCACCGCGGCCAAACAATTTAATTTGATGTTGAGAACCTTTTTAGGTCCTATTGAAGACGATGGTCACACAGTATATTTACGACCGGAAACGGCGCAGGGCATTTTTGTCAATTTCAAAAATATTGTCGATACGACGCGCAAAAAATTACCCTTCGGCGTCGGTCAAATCGGCAAGGCTTTTCGTAATGAGATTACGCCGGGCAACTTTATTTTTAGAACGCGCGAATTCGAACAGATGGAAATCGAATATTTTATTCCTGAACCGAAGAAGGATAGCGAGTGGCAGGGGCACTTCGAAGCCTGGCGCGGCGAAATGCACGAATGGATTAAAAGTCTCGGCATTAAGAGTGATGAGATTCATGAACTAGAAGTTCCGGCCGAAGAACTCGCGCACTACTCGAAAAAAACCATCGACTTCGAATATGAATTTCCTTTCGGCCGCAAAGAATTATACGGCCTCGCTTACCGCACTGATTTTGATTTAAAAAATCACGGTCTTGATTATACTGACCAAGAAGGTAATAAATTTATTCCCCATGTTATCGAACCTTCCCTTGGCGTTGAACGAACCGTTCTCGCGGTGCTTTTGTCCGCTTATGCGGAAGAGCGAGACGGCGACTCGCCTGATGGCGTAGCAAGCGAAACCCGCGTTGTCTTAAAACTTCCGGTAAAACTCGCTCCCTTTAAAATTGCGGTTTTCCCATTACTTAAAAATAAGCCTGAATTAGTTGCGGCGGCTGAGGAAATTTATCATTCCCTTAAACGCTCCTGGAACTGCGATTTCGATGATAGCGGCAATGTCGGCAAGCGCTATCGCCGCCATGATGAAATCGGTACACCGTATTGCATTACTATCGATTTTGATACTTTAGAAAACGGCGACGTTACGGTTCGCGACCGCGATACAATGACGCAGGAACGCGTTAAAATTACTGACTTACAAAACTACTTTTCGGAAAAGCTATAAATTATGTACAAACTAACAAAGACGCCTTCAGGCTTGAATTTATTAACGGTTCCAATGGCCGGCGCAAAGACGACGGCTATTTTAATCATGATTGCGACGGGTTCAAAACATGAAACTCGAAAAACGAGCGGCTTATCGCACTTTTTAGAACACATGTTCTTCAAAGGAACGAGCAAGCGCCCGAACGCGATGATCATTTCTTCTGAACTTGATAAATTAGGCGGCGAATACAATGCCTTTACCTCAAAAGAATATACCGGTTACTGGATTAAAACGGCTGCGGCGCAAATTAAACCGGCTCTCGACGTTCTCGCTGACATGCTCCTTAATTCAAAATTTGATCAAGAAGAAATCAAACGCGAATCAGGAGTTATTGTCGAGGAAGTAAATATGTATCTTGATAATCCGATCATGCGCATTGAAGATGTCTTTGAAGGCTTACTCTACGGCGATACTCCCGCCGGCTGGGACACAATCGGAACTAAGAAAAATATTCTCGGCTTTAACCGTAAGGACTTTGTTGATTATTTCAAGAGTCAGTATAGAGCAGAAAGCACCTTCGTGTGCCTTGCCGGAAAACTGCCCGCCAATCCGGAAAAGCTTTTAGCTTCAACCTTTAAAAACTATGCCAAAGGCAAGGCTAAGAAGAAATTAGCCACCAAAGAAAAGCAGCTTAAGCCGGCCGTCAAACTTGAATTCAAACAAACCGATCAAGCTCATCTGTCTTTAGGCGTTCGTACTATGCCTTTCGGCGCCAAAGAAGCGGTCGCGCTTAAAGTTATCGCGACGATTTTAGGCGGTTCGATGAGCTCCCGTTTATTCAGCCAACTGCGCGAACGAAACGGCCTCTGCTATTACGTTCGTTCCGGCAACGAAGGTTATTCGGATACCGGCTATCTCGCGACTAAGGCCGGCGTTCCCGTCGATAAAGTTGAAAAAGCGATTGCTATCATTGTTGCTGAATATAAGCGCATCGCCTCGGAAAAAATTTCCCTTGAAGAACTAGAAAAAATCAAACAATTTATTTCCGGTCGGATTTTATTGCAACTTGAAAGCCCCGATGATATCGCCGGTTGGTACGTCAATCAGCTCGTCATCAATCATCAGCAGACTAAAAAACTTAAACTTGTAACTCCGGAAGATTTTCTAGCAGAGATTAAAAAAATAAGCGCTAACGATATTCAAAAGGTTGCCCAAAAAATCTTTGATCCGAAAAAACTTAATCTCGCAATTATCGGACCATATAAGGATACTAAGAAGTTTGAGAAGTTATTGAAATAAAAATTTAACCTTAGCTTAGACCCCTCTCTTTTATTCACCTCACCCCGGCCTGCAAGCAGGCCTTACCCCTCTCCCCGCTAAAGCGGGACGAGGGGTATTTTAATTTAAAAATATGTTATCTAAAAAGATATATACCGTTAGACAACTTAGAAAAAACCCAACTAAGTCAGAGGCTATCCTATGGAATGTCTTAAGAAAAAATCAGCTGCTAGATCAAAAATTCCGTCGCCAGCATCCAATATCTGGATTTATTGTAGACTTTTATTGTCATAAATTAAGACTTGCTATTGAAATAGACGGAGCAATTCATAATAATTCTGATGTAAAAAAATATGATGAATTTAGAAGCAAAGTAATACTTGATAAACAAATTGGGCTTATAAGAATCCCTAGTGCATTAGTTGAAAATAATTTACCAATCGTTATTAAAAAATTAAAAACAATAATAAAAAATCACCCTCGCCTAGCTTTAGCTAGGAGAGGGTCGTCCGCCGATTAGGCGGGCGGGGTGAGGTGAACTAAATATAAAAAATTTAACCCCGGCATTGCTGTCGGGGTTATTTGTTGTGATGGTTATATTCTTTTTAGAAAAACGATTTAAAATTTCTCTTCCTGTTTAATTCTCTGGTGATGCCGCCAATTTTACAAGCAACACTTCTAATTGTCCCTTTTTGAGCATTAATTTCTTCTTGAGTTTCTTTCTCTGAAAGTTCCTCAATATAGACTTTTTTTGTTTTTCTAAGGTCGGAGCGCATTGTACTTAAATCTTTTCTTGAAATACCTTCGTATTTTCTTTTTGCTTTTTTCTGCATTGCGTACCTCGTAATTTATTTTATTAAATATAAATCATCTGCAAAAACTTTGATCCATTCATTGTCTGGGCAATAATGGTGCATAAAATTCATCATTTTTTGATGAACTACTGCATAAAGAGCCTCTTCCGTAACCGTTGCATGAGCAAAAAAATTCTTTGCACTTTTATATGAAGCATACGCAACTGAATACGCCTCATCCCGTTCTTCGGACAAAGCCGAAAAACCCGTTAGTAAATCACCCATACTAATCCCGCCCCCGAACTGCTCTAATTCTTTATTTCGGGAATGCATCGAACGAACATCCCCGTTCTTAAAAATTCTCGTAACTTTTTCAAGAGCATAGTAAGAATATTTTAATACCGGTTCCTTACCAATTTCATAAATCGGTACGCAGGCAAATTTTCCAGAAGTTCTACTGCCTAAAGATAAAAATCCTCCGTGTTTATGTGCACTTGGATCTTTACCTTTATTCTCATGCATAAGTGCTACTTTTAAAATTCTTTGAGCCTCATTAAGCTCAAAGCAATTAGGCACGTTTTTGTTAAAGTCCTCTATTATTTCCAAATTTTCTCCTTTTTCTAATTTTTTATTTTTGTGTAATACTCTAAAATATCATTTTTCTTAATCATTGTCAATACTATTAAAGCCTCTATTCACGTGCTAAGATAAAGCTATTATATGCCAAAAACCAAGCCAAAATCGACTGATTTATTAGCCTCTTTAAATAAAGCCCAAAAGGAAGCCGTCACGCACGTTACCGGACCGATGTTAATCGTTGCCGGTGCCGGAACCGGTAAAACAACGGTTTTAATTAATCGCCTTGCCTGGCTCATTCAAGAAAAAAAAGTTCATCCCGAGCAAATTCTCTTAACAACCTTTACGGAAAAAGGCGCGGGTGAATTAGAAGAACGAGCCGATAAATTATTGCCTTACGGCTATGTTAATTTGTGGATCTCAACCTTCCACGGTTTTGGCGAAAGAATTTTGCGCGATCACGCGCTCGATATCGGATTAACCCCGGCTTTTAAGGTTTTAAATACAACCGAGCAATGGATGTTTATCCGAAAACATATTAATGACTTCAAACTTGATTATTTTAAACCGCTCGGTGATCCGACAAAATTTATTCACGAAATTATTAAACATTTTTCGCGCTTAAAAGATGAGAATATAAGTCCGCAATCTTATCTTGAATTAGCTAAATCTCTAAAGTCTGAAGATGAGATGGAAATTAAAAAAACGAGTGAGCTCGCTAACGCCTATCATATTTATAATCAGTTAATGATTAAAGAAAGTTTTTTGGATTTTGGTGATTTAATCGGCTATACAATCAAGCTCTTTAAGGAGCGGCCAAATATTTTAAAAAAGTATCGCGAACAATTTAAATATATAATGGTCGATGAGTTTCAGGACACCAATACGATTCAATACGAACTCGTAAAAATGTTGGCGGCGCCGGACAATAATTTAGTAGCCGTCGGCGACGATGACCAGAGTATTTATCGATTCCGCGGTGCCTCTCTTTCTAACATTATGCAGTTTAAGGATGATTTCCCTAAAGCCAAGGAAGTCGTCCTAACCGAGAACTATCGTTCCGGACAAACTATTCTTGATCATGCCTATAGTTTTATTTCTCATAATAATCCTAACCGTTTAGAGACCAAGTTAAAGTTAAATAAAAAGTTAGTTTCGAAAATTTCTGAAAAGGGTTCAGCCGCTTTTTTGCAATTTGATACTGAGTACGAGGAAACGAAGACCGTCGCCGATATGATTAAAAAACTGTATGCCGAAAAAAAAGCTGAGAGTTGGTCCGACATGGCGATTCTGGTCCGTGCCAACGATTCAGCCGATAAATTTGTTAAAGAATTAACGCGACAAAACATTCCGAATCATTTTGTTTCTTTAAAGGGCTTATATTATAAACCGATTATCCTTGATTCACTCGCCTATCTTAAGCTTTTGGATGATTATCATGAAACTGCCGCCCTTTATCGCGTTTTGAATCTTGCTCATTTCCGCGTTAATCACAGCGATCTGCTTCACCTCAATAAATTCGGCCGTAAAAAAATGTGGTCGCTCTTTGAGAGTCTGCAGCATATCGACATGATCAAAGAAGTTTCTGATACCGGCCGAACTAATATAAAAAAACTGCTCGAATCGATTAAACATCATGCTGAAATAAGCAAAACCTCTAAAGCCTCAAAAGTTTATCTCCATATCGTACGCGACTGTCTGCTCGGCTACTTAGATCAGGACAAGGACCAAGAGTCATTCTCCTTCCTCAATCAATTTTATTCAAAAATTAAAAAGTTCGAGGCCAGTGATGAACAGGGTTCATTGAAGGATTTCTTAAGCCTGATCAATCTTGAGATGGAGGCCGGCGAAACCGGCGGACTACGCTTTAATTTTGATGACGCCGATACGGTTAAAATTATGACGGCACACGCCGCCAAGGGTCAGGAATTTGGCCACGTCTTTATCGTTAATCTAGTCGATCGAAAATTTCCGGTTGATAACCGTTCTGATAAATTAGCGATTCCCGAAGAACTCGGCGCCGTTAAGACTCAAGGCAAAGACGCGCATCTAGAAGAAGAACGCCGTTTATTCTATGTCGCCTTAACGCGCGCCAAACGCGGTCTATATGCAACGGGAGCCCGCGACTACGGCGGATTGCGCGATAAAAAACCATCGCGTTTTGTTGAGGAAGCAGAACTAGAAATAATAGCTTCACAAAATAGTATAAAAACTGAACTTGAACGCGACTTGATTTCGATTGATACTCTACCGCCGCGCATCCAATTCGCGTTACCGGAAAAATTTTCCTTCTCTCAGCTTAAAACCTTTGAACGCTGTCCCTGGGAATATAAATTCATCTATATTTTGAAAATGCCGCAAGAAGATACGCCCTACTTTACCTTCGGTCGTGTTATTCATTCCTGCTTGCGTCAATTTTTCCTACCGCTTGTAAGCGACGCCTGGCGTCAACCGAGTCTATTCAAAGCAAGCGATCCGAAAGATAGCGATATGAGTCTAAAACGTTTATTAAAACTCTATGACGAGTACTGGGTTGATAACGGTTATGAGAATCGTGAGCAGGCGGAACAATATCGTCTGCGCGGAAAAAAGATGTTAGAGGATATGCATTCCGAAATGGGGAGCAAACGCCCGGCAATCGCCTTTTTAGAAAAAAAATTCTCCTTGTCAATCGGTACCGAGACCCTGACCGGTACAATCGATCGCGTCGATGACTTAGGTGATGGAACCTTTGAAATTATCGATTACAAAACCGGTGAAACCCCGAAAACCTTCGGCTATGAAAATAAACAGCAGCTTCTTCTCTACCAAGCCGCCCTTGAAGAAGTCTTTGGACTCAAGGTTTCTAAACTAACCTTCTATTATTTAAAGGGTAGCGAACAAAAAAGCTTTGTCGCCAAGGACGGCGAGGTTGATAAAGTTAAGGCGAAAATGCTTGAACTGATTACTGCGATTAAAGGCTTTGATTTTACGCCGCGCGCTGCTATTATGTGTAAAAATTGCCCTTATACAAAGCTCTGCGAGTTTACGCAGATATAAGCAAGCTGTATAATGATACTATGACCCTCAAGACATACCTTTTTTTAATGGTTATTTCAACGCTTGTCGCCTGGCTCGGTTTCGGAATTTTGATTTTGATGGTTGATCCGGAAACGACGACGTTGTTGGGAATCGCTTTATTCTACATCGCTCTTTTGATCGCCTTAACCGGAACTGGCTCTATTATCGGTTTCATCGTCCGTTTCTTGTTTTTAAAACATGAATTAATCGTCCGTTCGGTGTTAGTCGCTTTCCGCCAAGGATTTTTCGGCGCTCTTCTTATCAGCGGGATGTTGTTTATGTTCTCTCGGGGAGTTTTCAGTTTGCTTAATATCGGTTTATTAATTCTCTGCTTAACAGCTTTTGAATTTTTACTTTTAAGTCTTGAATCAGACCGCCTGCGGTCCAACTAATATATGGCATTATTTTCTTGGTTCACTAACCTATTTTCAAAAAAACAAGCGAGTACACGTTTCCCGAATGTCGTCGTCGGAAAAATCGTTGACATCAATGCGCATCCTAACGCCGACCGCTTACAGCTCGCAACCGTTGATGTCGGTCGAAAATTAAAAATTGTCTGCGGCGCTCCCAACATTGCTGTCGGTCAACTCGTTCCAGTCGCTTTAATCGGCGCCTCGCTGCCTACCGGTATGGTTATCCAACAAGCCGCCATCCGCGGCGTTGACTCCGAGGGTATGCTCTGCGCCGCTGATGAACTCGGCATCGGCACTGATCATTCCGGGATTATGACGTTTGCAGACGCCCGCATCGGCGATTGTATCGATAATTATATAACATAAAAAGATATGCAATTCATTTCCAACAGCCAAGACGTCTTATTCCTCGTACTCGCCCTCTGTGCTTTATGGCTAACCGCCTTTCTCGCTTGGTTTTTATTCTACGCAATCATGACTGTCAAACAAGGTTATCAGGCAGTCCGACAAATAAAATCAAAAATCGACGCCGTCGATGAAATCATTACTTTGGTCCGCGAAAAAATAACTTCTACCACTTCATATCTGGGAATAATCGTCAGCAGCGTCCGTAAGGTAATCGAATTACTAGGCAGTTCAAGCGAAGAAAAGAGGGCAAAACGCAAGCGCTAAAGCGATTGACCCTCGGTCTGCTTTGTGGTATTATATGATGGTTTCCTTATTGTTATAATGCTAATTATATTAGTAATAACATACAACGGATAGGCGTTAGCATACTGCTGTCCGTTCTAAAACTCATCATCCACACAAAGAGGTTTATAACCGCTTTTTTTGTTATTGTCATTGTGAAGCCAATCGCCTGGCTCGCACGACTGATTTTCGATCTACTGCTCGTCCCGGGTTATCGTCTTTACGTGTTACTGGGTAAAAAAATTGCCAGCCCGCAAGAACTGCCCGGCTCCTCCCGCCTGTCTCGCTTTTTTCACGGCCGTCTAACAATCCACATGCTCGTTATCGCAATTGCAGTTGTAATTGCGGGCGGCAACCTACTCTTTGATACCGGCGTCGTCTCCTCCGACGAGCTCGTCGGCAAAACAAAATTATCGCTTCTCGTCAGCGATGAATCGGTTGAGGGCGGACAGTTGATTGAAGACTATCCGAATCTTGAAATTGCAAAACTTGAGCGACGTCCAATCAGAGAGCGCACAACCCTCGATCCGGATTATACGATATTTACAAAGGAGACAGCCCCCGAAGCCGCCCCGCAAGAACCGAGCGAACGCACGGACACAATTGTCTATACGGTTGAAACCGGGGATACGATCAGCCGCATTGCAAATAAATTCGGAGTCAGCATCAATACGATTCTCTGGGAAAATGATTTACGAGCCACCAGTGTTATTAAGCCGGGTAACCAACTTCGCATTCTACCAACCTCCGGTATCGCCCATACCGTTTCGCGCGGTCAAACCCTCGGACAAATCGCCCGACTGTACGATGTCGATGAATCAAAAATTCTTGATACCAACGGCTTATCAAATCCAAATCAAATCGCCGCCGGTGCTAAGCTGATTATTCCCGGCGGAAGCCAACTCGCTTCAGCCGCTCCGGCTAAAACTGTCACCCGTCAAGTTACCACCGGTCTCAAAGAAATCATTACCGATAAAAAATCAGCCTCGGTTATTCCCGCCGGTGGACGTATGGTATGGCCGACTGCCGGCTACCGCATTACGCAGTACTATTCATGGCGACACACAGGTGTCGACATCGCCAATAAAATGGGAACGCCGATTTACGCGGCCGACTCCGGTGTTGTAAGTTCCGTCGGCTATAACCGGGGCGGTTACGGTAACCAAATCATTATCGATCACGGCGGCGGCAAGCAAACTCGCTATGCTCACTTAGCCTCCTTCGATGTCAAAACCGGTAACCGCGTTACTAAGGGCCAATACATCGGTGCGATGGGATCGACCGGACGCTCAACCGGACCTCACCTTCACTTTGAAGTTATGATCAATGGCGCTCGCTATAACCCATTGAACTATGTCCGATAATAAGGTAATTTTAATACTATGAACATTATCTTGGGATTGGTGATGGTAATTGTCGGAGCCTTAATTACCATTAAGTCGGAAAAACTGCTTGAATTTTTCGGACGCATCGAATTTTTCGAAGACAAGCTCGGAACCTCGGGCGGCTCTCGTCTCGGTTATAAATTAATCGGGCTCTTGATTTTTTTTCTCGGAGCCCTTACTATGACTGGATTGATTGGGGGCTTTCTCAGCTTCGTTCTATCGCCCTTATTGAAGTGGAGCAATCCTCAATTATAGAAGTTTTGGGCCCTTAGCTCATTTGGTAGAGCACCGCGTTTGCAACGCGGGGGTGACCGGTTCGAGCCCGGTAGGGTCCACCCATTTTCTATGACAACGAACCTGCAACAAAACATTTGGAAATATACACTCTTACTAGTTGCCAATAAACGAGTCTATATTGCAATTTTAGGTTCCTACTATTTAACGATTCCAGGAGTAACCCCGAAAACAATCGGCCTTACACTTTTAGCCGGCAGTTTGTCGGGTTTTTTATTTGAAATTCCAAGCGGCTACATTTCCGACAAAATCGGACATAAGCATGCACTTGTAATCTCACGGCTTTCAGTATTAGTTTCAACGTTATTTTTTCTATTTGCCGAAAGTATTACATTCCTAATATTCGGTTCAATTTTTTTAAGTGTCGGTCTCGCCTTTCATAGCGGAACCGGCAGCGCTTTCATGCACGAAACTCTTCGCGCACTTAAACGCGAACATGATTACACACGGATCATGGGAAAAATCAGCGCTATCGGTTTTGCAGTACCGATTATTCTAACAACGCTCATACCTTTCTTAGTGAGCGTCAGCTATAAAACACCTTTTTTAATCGCTTTGATAATTGATCTTATCGGATTGCTGACCGTACTTTCATTAACTACCCCGGCGGTTTCTCCGGAAGAAATAAAGGAAATCGGCGTGACTAATTTTAAAAGTGTTCTTAAGGAAGGCTATAAACTTAATTATTTTTCCATAGCTTTATTCTCCGGAATAGTCAGTGCCAGTCTTTTCAGCATCGGCGGATTCCGAGCAGCCTATCAAGACTTTTTACTTATTCCCGTTATTTGGTATGGCGTATTTTTTGGCGCCGGGCGGGCGCTCGCTTCTTTAATGCTCGCCTATAGCGGAAAAATAAAAGATTATATTACACTGCCTATATTATTTAGATTTCAAATCATTACGTATACATTATTAATCTTACTCTTGGGAGCGGTTACAATATCTTGGGTTGTAGTTTTAGTTTTTATTATTATTAATGCCTTCCAATGGGGATTAACTAAAATCGACGGTGGTTATCATCTCGATATTATCAAATCGAGCAAATTCAAGGCCACATTATTATCAACCGCTGCACAAATAGAGCAAATTATCGCTGCTATCTTTGGCTTTGGCATCGGCTTTATGATTGAACATATTTCATACCAGGCAGGTTTCTTCTATTTTGGTCTTATCTTCCTAATAATTTTGGCTCCCTTGTATTTTTATATATCTCATCGCTACAAAGCCGGTTTCTACGATGGACGCTAAGCCCTCCTTTTAGTTACTTCAAAAATAATGGTATACTATATAAGAAACCTGAGCTCTTTAACAATCCCTAAAGGTCGACCTATAATTTAAAAAAACAATTTTATCTATATGAACAAAATGACTCCTCTGGGCACTGTTGCCTTTATTCTCGTCGTAGTCGGAGCTCTTAACTGGGGCCTCGTCGGTATTTTCAACTTTAACCTCGTTTCCTTCTTACTCGGTGATATGAGCACCTTAGCTCGCATCGTATACGCCTTAGTCGGTTTGAGCGGTCTTTACATGATCGTTACTGCTGCTAAGAAGAACTAGATTTTTTCACTTAAAAACCCCGCCTCCAGCGGGGTTTTTAATATGGTATACTTAGGATATTATGAGTCCTAAAAAGAAACAAAAATTCCTCATTATCGACGGCCACGCCCTTATCCATCGCAGCTTCCATGCGATTCCCTTAAATATGAAAACGACCCAGGGCGAGCCGGTTAACGCCGTCTATGGCTTTGCTTCATTTCTCTTAAAAGCCATCAAGGATCTTAAGCCGGACATGATCGCTTTGGCGCTTGATAAAAAAGGGCCAACGTTTAGACACGAGGCTTATAAGGAATACAAAGCCACGCGCGTTAAGGCGCCGGATGATTTGTATGCTCAAATCCCCCGCATTCGAGAACTGGCTCAGATTCTAAATATTCCAACTTTTGAAATTCAAGGCTGCGAAGCTGATGACGTAATCGGAACTCTAACCGCCAAAGTTAAGGGCGTTGATAAGATTATTGTTACCGGCGATATGGATACGCTTCAACTCGTGGCTAACGATACGAAAGTCTATACAATGAGTCGAGGCTTACTTGATAGCGTAATCTACGATGAAACGGCCGTACGGGACCGCTACGGACTCAATGTCGACCAGATGATTGAATACAAAGCCTTACGCGGCGACCCAAGCGACAATATCCCGGGCGTCCGCGGAATCGGAGAAAAAACCGCTGTTGAACTTTTACAGGAATTCCAAACTGTCGACAAACTTTATAAAAATATCAATTCCAAAAAAATCAGCGACCGTATCCGCCAACTATTAATCGACCATAAGGACGACGCCCTTATGAGCCGCGACTTGGCGACGATTCGACGTGACATTGATCTTGATATCGATGAAAAAAATTTGGTCTTCGGCGGCTTTGACCGAGCGGCCGCGCTTGATTTCTTTAGAAAACTAGAGTTCAAGTCGCTCATGCCTCGTTTAATGGCTCTGGAATTTGCTGATAAGCAGGCTTCAGCCACCCAGCGTCTCGACCGCACTACTGATAAGTACGCCCGCAATCGCGACGAAATGAAGTATGAAATAATCGACAACGACAAGGCCTTTAAAGTTTTTCTTAAAAAACTATCGACGCAAAAACGCTTTGCGATCGATACGGAAACCAGTGGCTTTGATTGCTTCAGCTCTGACTTACTCGGACTAAGCTTTTCCTGGAAAGCGACCGAGGCCTATTATATATCCGTTTGTCAGCCAACGTTGTCCGGGCATAAAAAAGCCTCAACCTTGTTTGACTATAATAAAGAAAAACAAAGCAAGGCTATTCATCCTTGGCTTATTCAACTCAAACCAATTCTAGAAAATAAAGAAATTAAAAAAATAGGTCACAACATTAAGTTTGATATTAAGATTTTGAAACAATTCGGCATTGAACTGGCCGGTGTTGATTTTGATACAATGATTGCCGCCTATTTAATTAATCCGGGCCATCGCCAATACTCGCTCGACACCTTGGCTTTAAGCTACTTCCAATTCGAAAAAATAAGTTCCGAAGAATTACTCGGCAGCGGTCGCGCTAAACTTAAATTCCCGCAGGTACCTCTCGAAAAACTCGGACTCTATGCCTGCGAAGACGCTGACATTACCTTCCGCCTCTGGCAAAAACTAGCAAAGGAATTAGAAAAAGAAAAACTGGAAAAACTTTTCTCAACAATGGAGATGCCCGTAATTGAAAGTTTAGTCGCAATGGAATTAAACGGCATCAGTCTCGATACCGAGTATTTCAAAGAACTCGATGCTAGCATGGACAAAGAAATTGCCGCTTTGAAAAAAAAGATTTGGAAAATCTCAGGCGGCGAGTTTAATGTCAGCTCGCCTAAACAACTTCAAGAAATTCTTTTTACCAAACTCGGTATTTCAACAACTGGATTATCACGCACAAAAACCGGAATCTCAACCGGCGCCGATGAACTTGCCAAACTTGCCGGACGGCACGAAATTATCGACCTTATTCTTCATTATCGCGAGGTCACTAAATTATCCTCAACCTATATAAAAAATTTGCCGGACTTAGTTAATCCGCTGACACAACGACTACACACCAGCTTCAACCAAACCATCGCCGCCACCGGCCGCCTGTCATCAACCGAACCAAACCTGCAAAATATTCCAATTAGGACTGAGCTCGGTCGCAAAATTCGTCGAGGCTTTGTCTCTGGCAAAGGCCGCGTCCTGGCAAGTCTCGATTACTCGCAAATCGAACTGCGTATCGCCGCCCATCTTTCAAAAGATACAAACCTGATCGAAGCCTTCAAAAAAAACCAAGATATTCACACAGTTACCGCCGCCGCCATCAATCAAATTCCGATCGAAAAAGTAACCGCGGACCTGCGCCGTAAAGCCAAGGCGGTCAATTTCGGCATTCTCTACGGCCAAGGACCGCACGGTCTTTCTCAAAGCGCCGATATTCCCTACGACGAAGCTAAGGCCTTTATAGACGGCTATTTTGCCGCTTACGGAAGCGTCCGTGCGTTTATGGATGATACCCTGGCTACGGCTCGAAAGAAAGGCTACGTTGAGACGATTTTTGGCCGAAAACGCTATCTTGAAGAAATCAACGCCTCTAATGCGATGATCCGTAAAAGCGCCGAACGAATGGCGATCAATGCGCCGATTCAAGGTTCAAACGCCGACATTATTAAACTGGCGATGATTCAGGTTAATCAGCTGATTGACAAAGAGTATCCCGAAACGATATCATTGCTGCTTCAGGTCCACGACGAACTTCTCTTCGAAGGCGAGGCGAAAGCGTTAACCGAAGCAATTCCAAAAATTAAAAAAATTATGGAAAACGTTACCAAGCTTTCCGTACCGATTATTGTTGAAGGGAAGCTTGGAAAAAACTGGGAACAGATGGATAAAATTCTATGACTCTAAAACAACTCGAACAAGAAACAATCGCACTCATCGGCTTCGGCTCCGAGCATTATGCCTTGCTTGAATTTTTATTGGCAAACAATGTTTCGGCGTCGATCACCGTTTTTGAAACAAAGTCCCGACGCGAGATCGAAAAACGTTATCCAAAATTAAAAAACTGGAAACAACTTGAATGGCACAAAGATACCCGCTCGCTTGCAACCCTTAAGCTTTTTTCTTTGATTATCAAATCTCCCGGCGCCTACTTTTCTCAATCTCTGCGTAAAGATCTAGCGCAAGAATTTACAACAATAATTTCGCCGATGGAATTGTTTTTAAATTTTTGTCCGAGCAAAAATACCATTGGCGTTAGCGGCACTAAGGGCAAAGGAACAACCAGTTCACTCATCGCTCATATTCTCAAAAAAGCCGGTAAGGGCGTTTGGCTCGGCGGAAATATCGGAGTTGCTCCTTTTTCCTTTATTTCAAAAATTAACAAAAATGACTGGGTTGTGCTTGAGCTTTCAAGTTTTCAGCTTGAGGACATGCACCTTAGTCCTGCAATCGCCGTTCTAACTAATTTCAGCCGGGAGCATTTGGAGGCGGCCGATCCGAACAATCCGAATCATCATCCCAATCTTAAACATTATTGGCAATCAAAAATAAATATCGCCCGCTGGCAATCTAAAAAAGATTATTTTATAGTTAACACTAAATTACGAACGGCTGTTAAAAAAGAAAGGCTTAATTCTAAACTAGTATTTTTTTCCAAATCAAAGTTAGTTTCAAAACTACCGGGCGAACATAATACAGAGAATATCGCCGCCGCTGAAGCGGTTGCCAAGCTTTTGAATATTAAAGCAACAATAATCAGCGAAGCGGTAAAGACCTTTCACGGTCTTGAATACCGGCTTGAATTAGTCGGAATGAACAAAGGGGTTAACTATTATAATGACAGCTTTGCAACCGTTCCGGACGCAACGATTACCGCCTTGCAATCTTTTAACAATCCGATAGTCTTATTAGCCGGTGGAGCCGATAAGGGCTCTGACTTCAAGGCTCTTGCCAAGTTAATCAATAAAAAAGTTTCTTATTTGATTTTATTCAAGGGCAAGGGTAGCGATCGTCTTAAACAAGCCTTGAACAACGTCGAATTTCCCAAACAAAAAACTGCCGTAGTAAGCAGTATGAAAAAAGCAATGCACCTTGCCCGTCAACAGGCTCAGGTCGGAGATATTGTCTTATTGTCTCCCGCCTGCGCCAGCTTCGGAGTTTTTAAAAACTACAAAGATCGCGGCGCTCAATTTAAGCGGGAATTTCTTCGTCGTTAATGGCGGACAGAGTTAAAGGCGTTAAGGAAGCGATTTCGAGATCGACGCCGCAGTTGGCGCAGGTCACTAAATCATTCTCAAAGGCTTCATCTTCGACGATAACATCACTTGAACACAGAGGGCACGCTGCTGTTGTCATAAGTTAATTAATCTTCTCCTATAGTATAGCAAATTCGAATTAAACAAAAAACCCATCCGCCAGAAGGCGAAGGGTTTTGGCTCTTATCTAGAAGCTAGGCCGGCCAATCAGGAGGGTGATTAACCGGCTGAGCCTCGAAATAAGAGAAATAAAAAACGGATGGTTATAGGATAACACACCCGTTTTATTAGTCAAGATTAAACTAAGTTGTTGGCACTAATGATGTCGGAACAATAAAACCTTCAATTAGGATTTTATCGCCAAATTTTTCCAGTGCTGTTGCTAGCGCAATTCTTGCATCACTTAACTGATCGGAATCTTTTGCTGCTACTAGAATAATAAAGGGATCTTCTTTGGTCAGGCGATCACCAAAAGCATGTTCCCCGGTTCCGATACCAGTTAATACGCTTACTTCGCCGACTGCGTTTTCTAGGGTATCAACGCTTGCGGTTTGCGAAATAAACATATTTGGCATACCCGAGACATTACGATAATGAAAATAACCAGTAAGATCCATAACAACACCGCGTTCATGATGCTCGGGAGCAACAAATTCCGCAGCACTGATATGCTGATAAGTTAAGCCATGCTTAGTTGCTTTTTCTTGTGCACAATAAGCAGCGTATTCAGCGGCCGTTGTAACGCCTTCCGGTACAGTCCCATCTTTTTGGGCAATACCAAAATAAAGATTAGCCGCACCGCAACCATCATGAGTGGTAATTACTGTAATGCCCGGATTTCGCTCCAACATCTTTGTGAAGAGTTCCTCAGAATAAAAAGCTCCTCCGCCGGCGGCCGAGAATTCATTTCTTTCATGAGGACAACGTCCATCAGAACATTCCGTTTTATTTGGTCGTAGTCCTTCGGATTCGATTAACTGACTTGAAATAATATCTTGAGCACTTTCTCCTCCTTTAATTCTTTGAATAAATGAAGATTGTTTAGATTCTTCCCAGAGCGTATCAAGATTCTTTGGTGTTTCAAATTGATGCATATCATTTCTCCGTATAATTTATTAATGAACTAATTAGTTATCATCTTCTGCTGACGCTTAAGGAGACTATTCAAGATTGGCGGAGTTAGTAGGGTTGTCAGAATAACCATAATAACAACTAATGAAAAAGTGTCATCATTGAATACTCCGGCCGCCTTTCCTATCGTCGCAAAAATTAAACCGACTTCACCGCGCGGAATCATACCGATACCGACGATAAGTCTGTTAACACCTTTGCCGGCAACAACACCGGAAACAATCTTACCTATAAAGGCAACTGCCGTAATAGCTAAGGCCGCCCCGATAATTCCGCCATTGGCAAAAGCGGCAAGAGAAACGCTCATTCCCGTAATAACAAAGAATATAGGAATCAAGAGAAAACCAATCGGTTCGATTAATTCTTCAACGTGATGATCGTTGTGTTTATCAAGTGCCAATTTCTTTTCTTCTGTAACGTCTCCTTCATCAGTCTCGCTCAACTCTTCAACAATCTTTGAACGCTTAAAGTATTTAAAGTGTACCGGATCAAGCACTAATCCCGCGGCGAAAGCACCTACGATCGGCGCTAAACCGAGTAAACCGGCAACATAAGAATACAATAAAGCAAAACAAATGACTAAAGTGAACTTCATGCCAATTCCGGAATGGATCTTTGACAAAAGTTTACCGAGAAAAGGCGCGGCGAAAATTCCTATTACAATTGAACCCGCTAAAAAGAGGAGGGCCTTTAAGGAAATAATGCCAACCGCCGCAAGACTTATAGAACCACTGCTAACGAGTGCTGAAACAACGGCGAGAATAATCAAACCGATAACGTCGTCAATTACCGCGGCGCCGAGTACTATTTTTGCTTCAGGGCTTTTAAGAGTATTAGTGTCCTTAAAGACACGAGCCGTAATACCGACCGAAGTCGCGGTTAAAGCAGCTCCCAAGAACAAATAGAAATTAAAGTCATTGCCCGGCAACAGATACGGTCCAACCACCCAGGTTCCTAATCCAAAGGGAACAACCACTCCGACGATTGCCACCATCAAAGCCTTAAGGCCGACTTTCCTCATCTCTTGTAAGTTTGATTCTAAACCAACCTGTAACAAGAGAATCAAAACGCCAAGCTGCGCCAAAATCCCAATCATCAGATCGCTTTTAATTGGCTCAAACCACTGAAACCCAAGTAAAGCTACGTTTCCAAGTACTACTCCCGCCAGCAACTCTCCTAACACTGCCGGTTGACCTAGACGTTCCATTATACTTGCCCCGACCTTCGCGGCAATCAAAATAATAGGCAGAGCAATCAAAATTTCGATTAATGCACCGTGGCTATCGCCGCCGCCGGCCCAAACAGTATTACCGGCAAAAAAGCCGATTAGCAAAGCAATGATGAGATGTTTGCGAGAAAGCAATTTCTTCATAGATGGTCTCCTTATTTATTATTATAAAATGAACTATTTATTTATTTTAATATTTTTCCAGCGCTTCAAAGCGTGTGTTCGAGCGGTTTCCCGTTCGATCAAAGCGCTTAAACGTGCAAACTCAACATCATCTTGATTTCGAGCTTGCTCCTTAAGCGCTTCGGCTCGCTGGCGCGCCGTATCAATCGCCGTTTCATCAAGTTCAATTGCGCGCTCCGCCGAATCCGCCAAGATAACAACCTTATCGGCCAATACCTCAACAAGTCCTCCGGAAACCGCCATAACGTCGCGTGAACCGTCCTCTAAGACGGCTTCGATGACGCCTGATCTAAGCAATGAAACCAAAGGAATATGAAAAGGTAAAACCGTTATTTCTCCTTCGGTTGTCGGAATCGAAACCTGACGAACAGTCGTCTTTAAAACAACCCGTTCAGGTGTAACGATTTCGAACTTGAAATGGCGAACTGATTCGGACATAGTATCGATTCTAATTTACTTCGTCAATAGTTCCCTTCATATAGAAGTCATTCTCATTCTTAGCGTCATGAACACCGTCAAGAATTTCGGCAAACCCGCGGACAGTGTCGGCTAAACTGACGTATTTACCCGGTCGACCGGTAAAGGTTTCAGCAACAAAGAAAGGCTGGGAAAGGAAGCGTTGAATTTTTCGAGCGCGCGCTACCGTTAATTTATCTTCGGGTGACAATTCTTCCATACCCAAAATAGCGATAATATCTTGTAAATCTTTATAGCGCTGTAGAATTCGCTGAACACTGCGAGCGACTCTGTAATGCTCTTCTCCGACGAGGCTCGGATCAAGAATCGTCGATGAAGAGTCGAGCGGATCAACCGCCGGATAAATACCGAGTTCAGTTAAAGCACGCGAAAGAACGACGGTCGAGTCAAGGTGAGCGAAGGTTGTTGCCGGCGCCGGATCGGTCAAGTCGTCAGCCGGAACATACACCGCTTGAATCGAAGTAATCGATCCGTCATTGGTCGAGGTAATACGTTCTTGCAACTTTCCCATTTCAGTAGCGAGCGTCGGTTGATATCCGACCGCTGACGGCAAACGTCCAAGCAGTGCCGAAACTTCCGCACCGGCCTGCGTAAAACGGAAAATGTTATCAATAAAGAAGAGAACGTCTTGCTTTTGTTCATCGCGGAAATACTCGGCCATACATAGTCCGGTCAAAGCGACGCGGGCGCGAGATCCAGGTGGTTCATTCATTTGACCGAAAACCATTGCGAGCTTGTCTAAAACTTTGGCATCTTTCATTTCGTGATACAAATCGTTACCTTCACGAGTGCGCTCACCAACTCCGGCGAAAACCGAGACTCCGCCGTGCGCCTTCGCGATGTTGTTAATCAACTCTTGAATGATGACGGTTTTACCGACACCGGCGCCGCCGAACAAACCGACTTTACCGCCCTTCAAAATCGGACAAATCAAGTCAATAACTTTGATACCGGTTTCAAGAATTTCGGCCTTAGTAGACTGATCGGTTAATTTCGGTGCGCTGCGATGAATCGGATATTTCTTTTTGGTAATAACCGGTTTTCCACCGTCAATGGTTTCGCCCAAGACGTTAAAAATACGACCCAAAGTTTCCGGACCGACCGGCGCGCTAATCGGCGCTCCCGTATCAGTGACGGGGTCGCCGCGCTTGATTCCGTCGGTCGTTCCCATAGCGATGGCACGAACCGTATTGGCACCGATATGAGCCGCAACTTCCAGCGTTAACACTGAATCGCCGTTTTGTACGGTCAAGGCCGAATTAAGAGCCGGCAAATTAGTTTCAAAGGAAGCGTCAACGACAACGCCGATGACCTGCTTAACTATTCCGTTATGTTTATGTGTTGTCATAAATGTAATTAATTTAGCGCGGCGACGCCGGCGGTTATCTCGGCAATCTCAGCGGTGATCGCCGATTGTCGGGCTTTGTTATATGAAAGTGTTAGCTCAACTCCTAAATCGTTAGCCGCTTCTGTCGCCTGATGCATCGCCGCCATTCGAGCGCTGTGTTCGGAGGCTGATGATTCGAGCAAAGCCTGATAGAGTTGAATTTCTAACAAACGCGGCACAATCGCCGACAAAACTTCCTCCGGCTTCGGTTCAAATAAATACTCAAACTGATAGCGGTCGCGATGACTATGCTTCTGCGCCTTTGCTTCAATGAAAGCTTCTTCCGATTCGGCCATCGTTACGGGTAGTAACTGTTTAAAGCGTGGAATTTGTCGAGCAGCGTTGATAAAATCCGTATAGGCGACAAAAATCCGATCGTATTTTTTTGCTAAAAATCCTTCGCTTACCAAACGAGCGATCGGCATAATCGCAGAACTATCAAGTCCCGCTTCTGGATAAGCGAACTGAGCAATGATCTGATGAGTCGAAGCTAGGCTCTCACCTTTCTTGCCGACTAAAACGATATCCGTCGGAATTGATGAATCGCCCGAACGAACTAAGGCAAGTAGGGCCGAGTTGAATCCGCCGCACAAACCTCGATTTGATGTGATGACAATAACAGCCTGACGTTTAATTTCAGAGCGTGATTCAAGTAAAGGGTGCAAACTTCCATCCGTTCCTTTGCTGAGGTTAAGTAAGGTTTCCCAGCTCAAGTTAGCATAGGTTCGAGTCGCCAATGTCGCATCAACCGCTTTACGCATTTTAGAAGCCGCCACCATTTCCATAGCGCGGGTTATTTTTTTCGTATTGCCGATCGATTTGATTCGTCGTTGTATGTCCTTTGTATTTGCCATAGCTTATTCAGCCATTACGTAATCTAAACTTGATTTATAATCGGAGATAAGATTGATGAACTCGCTCTCAATTTCCGGAGTCAAGTCACCGCCCGCAACAATCGCGGCCAGCGTTTTCGATCCGTTTGAATTCGCGAAAGCGCTCAAACCGTTTTCAAACTCTTGAATCTTTTCAACCGGAATATTGTCCATATGGCCGTTAAGCAAGGCCCAGAATACTAAAACCTGTTCGGAAACAGACAACGGCGCGTACTGACCCTGCTTGAAGACTTCATACAATCGTTTACCGCGCTCTAATTTATTTTTTGTATCATCATCAAGATCAGAACCGAATTGTGCGAAAGCGGCCAGCTCGCGATATTGCGCCGCTTCAAGACGAATTTTACCGGCAACTTTTTTCATAGCTTTAATTTGCGCGGCTGAACCGACGCGGGAAACTGAGAGACCGGCGTTAATAGCCGGGCGATTACCCTGATAGAACAAATCCGGTTCAAGATAAATCTGACCGTCGGTAATAGAAATAACGTTGGTTGGAATATAGGCGGAAACGTCACCGGCCTGCGTTTCAATAATCGGTAGGGCAGTAATCGAACCGCCGCCAAAATCTTCATTCAACTTACAGGCACGCTCCAGCAAACGAGAGTGCAGATAAAAAACATCTCCCGGATAGGCTTCACGTCCCGGCGGACGACGTAAGAGCAAGGCGATTTCGCGATAGGCAACCGCGTGCTTTGATAAATCATCGTACACAATCAAAACGTCCTTACCTTTATCTAAGAAATATTCCGCCATCGCGCAACCGGCATAAGGAGCAAAGTACAGCTGCGGCGCCGGCATTGACGCTCCGGCCAAAACTACAGTCGTATATTCGAGCGCTCCGGCCTCTTCGAGACGAGCAAGAATACCGGCGATCTTTGATTCTTTCTGGCCGATAGCGACGTAGATACAAATAACATCTTTTCCTTTTTGATTTAAAATAGCGTCGATTGCAATGGCGGTTTTTCCGAGCTGACGATCGCCGATGATCAATTCGCGCTGACCCCGACCAATCGGAATCATCGCATCAATCGCTTTAATACCGGTTTGCAGCGGTTCGTTAACCGACTGACGAGTAATAACACCCGGAGCAATTTTTTCAACCGGATAATGTGCGGAGGCGCTGATTGAACCTTTGCCATCAAGCGCTTCACCTAAAGGATTTACAACGCGTCCAATTAATCCCTCACCGACCGGAACTTCTAAAATACGTCCGGTTGCCTTAACTTCCGAGCCTTCAGCAATCAGTTGATAGTCGCCGAGTAAAACGGCACCGACCGAATCCTCTTCGAGGTTTAGAGCGACTCCGGCGACGGTCCCGCTTTGCGTTTGAAACTCAAGCATCTCCGACATACGAACAGCTCCCAAACCGGAAACGACGGCAATACCGTCACCGACTTTAAGAACGTGACCGACTGTCAGTTCGCGCGCCTTCGGTTTAAAACCGCTGATGCGTTCTTTAATCTGCTCAACAATAAAATCTTTGGTTTTTGACATATTATTCTTTAATGCTCGAAGCCAATCCGGAAATTCGGCTAGCCAAGCTCATATCAATTATAAAATCTCCATACGAAATAACCGCTCCCCCCAAAATCGTATCGTCGATTACTTCGTTCCAAACAACACTGTTGCCCTTGGTTCTTTTCAAAACAAAATCAGCCGCTTCAGCCAACACTTTTTTCGAGAGGGGCTGCGCGCTCGTAATCGTCGCGCGAATAACTCCCTCGACTTCATCGCTCAAACGCTCAAACTCTGTAATAATTGCAGCCGATTGTGACAAGGCATTAGCCGCTTTTAATTCAGTCAAGAAACGATCGACAATGACTCCGGCTTCTTGCTTGGAGACGTCTTCGGTTGCTTCGTACAATGCTTTAGCGTAAGCGCGCGGCGTTGATTGCATATTATTTCTGATCGTTAAGAGTTTTTGAAATCAACTTTTCATCAATTCCTTTAGTCATTTTCTCGCCAAGAATTTTCTGCCAACTTACTTCGATTAAATCGGCTACTTCGGCCCGCAGTTCTTTGAGCGTCGCGGCTTTCTCGCTTTGCTGTCGAACTTTTTCGCGGTTAATCAACGCACCGATTTCTTCTTTGGCTTTTTCAACCAACTCAGTCTTGCGAGCTTCGGCCTTACGATTAGCTTCATCGAGAATAGCCATCGCTTCCTTTTTAGCACTAGCAATCATTTCGGACTGTTCGGCTTTAGTCTTTGCCAAACGTTCTTCGATTTCGCGTGCTTCTTTCAAGCTTTTCTCAATCGTCGCACTGCGCTCGCCGGTTGTTTTAAACAGAGGGCGGAAAATCAAGAAATACAAAATCAAAAATACAATCGCAAAGTTAACAAGCTGCGCAATAAGCAGCTTCGGATCGAGATGAAAGGCTGAAATTAATGAATCCATGTAGTTAATATATTAATGTCTGCTCCGCCCTATAGCGAAGCAGGGTATCAATAAACTAGCTAATGCTGAAAGCGATAACCAAGGCGTAAATAGCGACGGCTTCGGCGAAGGCGCAGGCTAAAAGCATCGGTACCAAAATCTTACCGGCGGCTTCCGGGTTGCGTCCGATTGATTCCATGGCTTTAGCACCAATAAGACCGATGCCGAGGGCCGGAGCAATTGAACCAAGACCAATGGCAATTGCTTTTGCTAACATTACATTCTCCATATTATTATTCTTAATTAATTTTTAATTCTTAATTTTATAATTCTTAAAAACTAAAAATTATAAAATCAATAATTAAACTAATGTTCTTCAGCGCTTGTACTGATCGATACGTAAATCAAAACCAATATAGCAAAGATAAGCGCTTGAATCAAGCCGACAATAACTTCTAAAAACAAAAAAGGAATCGGAACGGCGAAGGCAATGATCGCCGACATCGAGGCAAGTAAGACTTCGCCCGCGAAAATGTTTCCGAACAAACGAAACGATAAGCTCGCAATCTTGGCAACTTCTCCGATAATTTCTACCAAGCCGACGAAAGCCTTAATCGGATTAACCAAAATAATGGATGGATCTTTAATGAACTTTTTAGGAATTTCAAGAAAGGCTTTGATATTAATAAATTTGTTAAGATAGCTCCACGCACCAACCGCAACAACTCCAAAAATATGGGAAGCAACGACCGCTAGACTGGCCAATGCCAGGGTTGTATTTAAATCGGCCGTACCGCCACGCAGAATCGGAACAAAGACCTTATGTCCGTCTTCAACAACATACATTCCGATTGATCCGACTCCCGGAATAATTCCCAGCCAGTTGTTCACTAAAATCAAAAAGAAGAAAGCGAGAACAAAAGGAGCGAACTTAATCGAGCGTTCGCGGGATCCGGTAACGGCGTCAAAAATTCCTAAGAAATACTCGACCGCCATCTCAATAATATTTTGCAATTTCCCGGGAATTGTTTTTAAAGAAATCCTAAAGCTCAAGCCCAACAGTAAAATGACTAGCAGCGCAATCCACGATGTAAATAAGGAATTCGTAACTTCAAAGTGTCCGATTGAGAATATCGGTTCGGCGTAGAGTGTGTGCGCGTGACTAGTTTCGGCCATACAATTTAGAACTTTTTCATTTCCTTACGAGATTGAATAACAAGCCCGATCATTGAGACTATAAAGGCAATGCCTATAACAATAAAAAACCATTTCGGATCACTGTCATATTTACGATCAAGCCAACGACCCAAGAAAGTCCCGACAATAAGCGGCAATAAAATCCAGCCGACTAAACGGCTGAAAATAGACATTGATTCTTGCCACCACGGGCCTTTTAACATATCGGGAAAAATAAAAACAAGGCCGGATTGTCCTTGGTTTTTCACTAGAAGTCCAATGGGCTCCCATTAAGGATTGTATAGGAATAATGGGCTTGAGTCAAGGGAAAATAAAGAAATATGGGTTATTTTTCTATACCTTGACAATATTAGATATATGTGATATAAATATATTTAAATTAGCTAGGGAGGAGGGTTGATTCAATGAAAACCATTGTAATTCAAACTAACAAAAATTTTAGATAGGAAGATCAAACCGGTTGCGCTCCCATAAACGGAAGCGGAGGCAGAGCAATAATGTTCTGCCTTTTTTATTTTCCAAAATTATATCTTAAACAATCGCTTCGCATTCGCTGTTGTGAACTCGGCGACTTTCTCGAGACTGACGCCTCTGATCTCGGCCATCCGTTGCGCGACGAATTTTACAAGTACCGGTTCATTGCGTTTACCGCGATGCGGTTCGGGGGTCATAAAAGGTGAATCAGTTTCAATCATCAATTTATCTTCCGGAACTTTACGAATCAAATCATCCCAGCGCTGACTAAAGGTAATCAAGCCAGTAAAGGAAATAATTAAACCAAGTTTAAAATATTCCCAGGCAAGATTTTCGTCACCGGAAAAGCAGTGCAGAACGCCCCAAGGTCGATCTTTCGGCATTAGATCTTTATGAGTTTTACGAAACTCGGTTAAAAGCGGGAGCATATCGTCATGCGCCTGTCGGCAATGAATAATAACCGGCCGATCAACCCGGCGCGCTAACTCGAGTTGTTTATAAAATACTTCTTTTTGGATTTTCTTCTTTGCTTCAATGTCGGAATCAAGTTCGCGCCAGGCATAATCAAGTCCGATTTCTCCGATAGCGACGGTCTTAGGAAACTTCGTCAGCATTGAAAACATATCGTAGGAGAAAGGTTCATCATACACTTCCGTCGGGTGAATACCGACCGCGGCGTAGACTCCCGTCTGATACTTATTGGCAATATCAATCGCTCGTTTCGATGACTTGTAATCAAGCCCCGGAATAATAATGAAGGTCTCATCATTCAAGGCGCGCTTAATAACCGAATCAGCATCAGTCGTAAAAGCCTCCATGTTGACATGGCCATGTGTATCAACTAATTGCATAATTAAATAAAGGATTGAAAGCGACCAAAAATCTCGGGAAGCAACGGCGCTAGAATTTTTGAAACCTTAATAAGCCAGGGAGCCAACTCCGATTTCTCAAGCCACTGGGCGAGCGGAAAAAGCGCCGGTAAATGCTTAGTTAAAATATAGGCGGCAATGCCAAGCACTAAAACTCCTTCGATTAAGGCAAAGGCTAAGCCGAGCAAGCGATTGGCACTCTTTAGAAATGGAATGATTGAAATCACATTAAAGGCTTGCTCAAGCAGGGTGACTAACCAGCTCACTAAACGGCTGACTATTGAAAAACAGAGAATGAATACAACCACTTTTCCAAGGCTCGGCGATCCCGGAATAAAGCGATCAAGAAATTCGAACACTGGCAGATAAATTCGTCCGGCAACATAAGCTCCGACAATCAAACCGACCAAATCACCGATAACGCGAATCAAACCAAAGAAGAAGCCGTACCAGGCAAAGCCAACAAGAATGATAATGATATTGATATCAAACCAAGTCATATATTATATTTGATCCTTTCGTTCTCGAACGTACTTAGTCCATTCTTCGGCAATTTCAACAAAGATCTTAAAGGGAGCTTCAATAATAAAATCGAGAACAAAGACAAAGACATTAATGCGCGAAAATTTACTGCTTAACCATTTACCGGTCGCTACTATCGGCACCGAGAAGAAGTCAACAATAAAACGGGAGATAGTTTCTTTGGTTTCAACAACAATCCATTCTTTGGCGCTGCGGCGAATACGAATGATAAAGAAGCTGACAAAGGTAAGGAAGAACAAGAAAATAACCGTAGAGACCCAGCTAAAGTTAATTGCCTCGAGCAGCCACACAATCGCACCAAACGAAATAAAGAACGTTATCGTATATATAATTCCAAAAATTACATTCATTACCTTATTGCGACCGAGAGGTTTACGAATAATAATCGGCTCAACTTTGCGTTTTTCCGCAAAAACAATCTCTTCAATTCCGGCAATAATTCGCTTGGTATTATTCTCACTCGGCAAACGCGTTACGGCGACAGCAAAGAAGAGCAGCAGCGCCGGAAAGGCGACGTTAACCGCGAGAATGAATGGATTAATAATCGCTCCGAAGAACTGTGCGGCCGGTACTTCAAGAATTACGGCAAAAACCGACTTAGTCAAAAGAATATAAATGATACTGCGCCAGGCCGAACGCCAGAGTTTTGATTTTGCCGATGAGTAGCGTCGAGTGCAGGCCTGCTTGATGCGGCGGGAAAAAGCCTTCGGATCGTCGAAAAATTCATCATAAACAGCCACCGGATTTTCCTCAATCACATCTTTTAAAATACTGAAATAAACGGTATAGGCCGAAACAATGCGTCCGAGTTGGCTATTAAGCGGATGAACGATTTCATCTTGAATTAAACGATGCAGCGGGCTTATATTTTTTGCAATCCGAGAAATTACTTCAGTATCAGCACTCTCCCAATCGCCGTGAAAGTAGCGCATCAATATCAGGGACAGCATATCATCGTCAAACTTTAATAGGTGACGATGAATCGAGAGATAGATTTGAATCGGCAACTCGCGTTCAAAGCCGGACATTGAACCGGGCAATTCGATGCGCTTCTCCAATAAACTGTACATTACCGAAACCATCGTCTTAGAAACCTCATCAGGGCTAATCAACTCTTCAATTTCCGCCGCACACAAACCAATCAACCAATTTGTTAAATCAATGCGTCCGGAAAATTCGGCGCCCCCCGTCTTGGTACCGAAAAAATTAACGCTGGCGGCCGCTTCACTCTGTGCTAAACGACGCAACAAAAAATATTTTTCAATAATCGCCGCAACTTCATCGATTTTCGTTTCCGGCAAACTATTATTCGGTAAATAACCGGCTCGAATCAACTCAACCAACAAATGATGAGCGGCTTCGCGCGTATCCGGTCCGTTAAATTTGATCGGATTTTCGATAAATAATTGACGCTTGATAATACGGGCAATCGCATCCTTGCGCAGTAAATGTTCCTCTCGATAATGGACGGCGTTACGAATCTTTTCATAGTAAAAAGACATTTTCGAAATAAGATCCGAAACTGCTAAACGAGGGATTGAATCATCAACCGCCAGCGCCGCCCCCGTTTGTTCGCGGTACATCGCTTTAAATATTTTTTTTGCCCCCGGAGCAACCGTTAAAATCGACGCTTCCTCGGGTTTGTTTAATATATGTGAAGGCATAGTCTTATGTATATTCTATTCGCCAATCTCCCTTTTTGCAAACGAGCCGTCCCGGAACGTTAAAACCTGAGGCCCGGCGATGCCCGCCGCCGCCGAGGGCCCGCGCTAGTCGATTAACATCAATATCAGCCCGAGCTGTCCGAACACTTCCCCAGATCATATTGCCTTCGCCGCGCAAAACCATAATCAGCGCGGCTTCTTTGATGCCTGATAAAAATCCGGCAATACCGGCAATGCTATCAGCGGTCGCTTCCGCCGCATTCATATCTTCTTCAGTTAAAATTGTATAGGCGATTTTATATTTCGAGTTGAATTGAAGACGAGATAAGGCGACGCCCCACAGTTTCAAAGCCGCCATGTTTTTTGTCCGAGAAGTTTGATCAACGAGTCGGGAAAGGTTTGCTCCTTTGCTTAGAATTGAAGAAGCGGCCGAAATCGTTTGCGGCGTCGCCGACGGATGGATAAAATTCGCCGTGTCGGTAATAATTCCCGTCAATAAAGCCTGTGCCATTGTCGGACTGACTTCGATTTTTGCAACGGCAGCGAGTTTGAATAAAATCTCAGTGGTTGAAGCGGCCTCGGTAATGCGAAGCTCAAGATCCGAAACCTGTTCGCGCGAGGGATGATGATCAATCTCTATAAAGGTCTGTTCTTTTGAGCGTCCGGAAATCTCGCGTGCAAGATTGGTCCGACTAAGCGCTCCACAATCGAGACTAACTATCACATCAAAATCACTCATCTTAAAATTATTTTTATCGGTAATAACTTTCGAGTAGTTCGGTAAAAATTCTAAACTGTGCGGCATCGGTCCCGCACAATACAACACTACTTTTTTCCCGAAGCTTTCAAGGAGTTCGCCAAAAAACCCGAGCGAGCCGAGCGCGTCGCCGTCCGGGTTGATATGAGTAACGGCCAATATATAATCGGCCGCTTTAAGACGTTCAAGCACGTCGCTGTATATAGGTAGTGACGCTTCCTTAGTCATGAGTTTCTTTAATTATCTCTTCAATCGCCGAAGCGCGAGACGGACGTTCGTCAAAGCTCCACACCAAAATCGGCATATGATGAAATTTTAAACGTTTGCGCATATCGCGTGCTAGCTCGCCTGAAAGACGGCGTAATTTTCCTAATGCGGTGCCCGCGAGATGTTCCGGCAAAACGGAAACGGAAATCTGTGCCTCTCGTAAATCCGGCGTGCATTGGACATCGGTAACAGTGACGAGTCCGCCCGGCAATTCAAGTAAGCGGTTTAAAGAAAGCGCCAACTCCTGGCGCAGCAAGCTGTTGACCTGATCAATTCGAGGCATATTATCCGACTTTCTTAATTGTTTCCTTTTCTTCGTAGCAGAGCAAAATATCACCGACTTCGACAACCGGCGCGCCCTCGAAACGTAAACCGCATTCCTGATTCTCTTGAACCTCGGGCACATCTTGTTTACCGCTTTGCAGGCCGGCTAAGGTTCCCGTAGAAATAATATCGTCGCCGCGCTTAACCTCGAGCTTGGTATTCACTTTGATAACGCCGTCGAGAACGCGGCCGCCGAGAATTTGCAGTTTATGTTCGGTGCGGAAGATTGCCGCAATTTTAATACGGCCAAGATCAACTCGTTCGATTTCCGGTTTAACGAGTTCCTGAACCTTGATTTTAATATCGTTGATTAAATCGTAAATAATTTTATACAAAGAAACGGTAATTTTTTTGTCGCGCGCTAAAACATCAACGTTCGGAGCGAGCCGAACGCTAAAACCAACGATCATCGCGCTATTGGTTTCGGCGCGTACAATATCACCTTCGGTAATGTTGCCTAATCCCTTGGAAATAATTTTAACACGAACGCCTTGAGTATCAATTTTTGAAATTGAGTTTTCAATCGCTTCGCCCGAGCCGAGCGTATCGCTTTTAACGATAAGATTGATAGACGGACCGCTCGAATTCTCATCGCTCTCATTTGTAGCATTAGTATTCTGACTTGAGAGCGAGCGTCCCTTTTGCTTAACACGTTCGCCTTCGCCGACTTCGAGAACGTCGCCGACTTCCGGTACAAATTTCAAACCGTTTAATTTAACCGGCATTCCGGGAATCGCGGCGCTAACTAATTTGCCGCTATGATCCTTCAATGAACGAACCTTACCGCAGGCTAAGTTATTAAAAGAAATCGGGTCGCCAATACGCAAAGTTCCGTTCTGAACCAAAACGGTTGCGATCGGACCTTCGCCCTTATCCAAGCGCGATTCAATAATCGTTCCAACCGCCGGCAATTTCGGGTCGGCTTTTAAACCTTCGGCTACGACTTCGGAAACCAAAAGCAACATATCAAGCAACTCCTTAACACCGTCGCCCGTTTTAGCGGACAAAGGAACAACAATCGTTTTTCCGCCCCAATCTTCAGGCGTGATGTTTAATTGAGCTGACAGTTCTTGTTTGACTTTATCGAGATTGGCTTCCGGTTTATCAATTTTATTGATCGCAACGATAAAGGGTAATTTCGCCGCTTCGATAATACGATAGGCTTCAACGGTTTGTGGTTTGACGCCGTCATCGGCGGCAACAACGAGAACGGCGATATCGGCAACTTTAGCGCCGCGATTTCGCATTGCGGTAAAGGCTTCGTGTCCGGGAGTATCAATAAAGGTAACGGCTTGATCGTTATGAACAATTTGGTAAGCGCCGATATGCTGCGTAATACCGCCCGCTTCGGATTCTACAACATTACTGTGACGAATCGTATCAAGCAATTTAGTTTTTCCGTGATCGACGTGGCCCATAATAACAACCACCGGCGGGCGAGACATATGTTCGGCGCTATTGCCTTCCGACATCGTTGCACGAATCTTATCTTGGGCGGAGCCGGTTTCCTCTGTTGCGTCTTCTTCAAGCAAGCTAACTTCAACGCCGAGATCGGCGCCGATAATCGCCGCAGTTTCAAAATCAATTTTTTCATTAAGCGACGTAAAAACGTTATTCTTCATCAACTCGCTCAATAAACGGTTCAAAGGCAGTTTTAACATCGCGGCGAAATCCTTAACCGTCGTAAAAGCCGGGACGCTGACTTTATCAACCGCCGGTTTAATAATTAATTCGGCTCGTCCGGCGTCGATCGTCTCTTTCGGAATTCGGCGTGAGAGCGTTCCCCAATTACGGATAATTTTATTGGCGGTAAAGTTATCAATCTTAATCGCCTTTTTTCCAATATCAAAACCGAGCTTCGGAAGATGCTCCCGAAGATCGTTAGGGTTTATTTTCAGTATGCGTGCGAGTTCCGAGATATTCATAAAAGTTCTTTAAAATTACAATAAAACTGGCGAAAAGTCAATCCTTTATGAGCATCGCGTCACCGTAACTATAAAAACGATAATTCTCTTTGATTGCTTCTTTATAGGCTGCCATGATTGTCTTATATCCGGCTAAGGCGGAGACAAGTAGAAGTAAGGTTGATTTCGGGAGATGAAAATTTGTTATTAAAGAGTCGACAACTTTAAAACGATAGGGCGGATAAATATAAATATCAGTCGACCCGCTCCAGGCTTTTCCATGAGCATTTTTCCAGGCGCTTTCGAGAGCTCTAACAGAGGTTGTACCAACGGCAATTACTTTCCTCTTAGCATTCTTGGCTTTTTTAATTTCATCAAGAGTTTTTTGACTGACACTCACCCATTCCGGATGCATGATATGTTTTTTAATATTGTCTGTCTTGATCGGACGAAAGGTTCCTAAGCCCACATGCAAGGTTACATGTAAAATTTTAATATTCTTCTTTTTTATTTCTTTGAGCAAGCGCGGCGTAAAATGCAGGCCGGCAGTCGGTGCGGCGACGGAGCCGTGATCACTAGTATCCGCGTAGACCGTTTGATAATTTTTTTGATCAATTTTTTTGCCTAAGGATTTTATATAAGGTGGGAGAGGAATCTGACCAAAACGATTTAAGCGAGAAAAAAATAGATTATCCGAACAATTAAATTCTAACTTCATTAAACCGTCTTTCTTTTCTAGCAACTTAGCCTTAAAACTAGGACTAAAAATAATTTTATCACTTAGATTTAATTTTGAACTACTACCGATTGCTTCCCAGACTTCTTTTTTACCTTCGAGGCGATGAGATAAAAGAATTTCTATTTTTCCTCCTGTTTTCTTTTTTCCAATCAAGCGCGCCGGAATAACTTTGGAATTATTTAAAACTAATACATCTCCCGGATTAAGATACTCGATAATATCTTTAAAGATTCTGTGTTCAAATTTCGATGTATTTTTAGAAACAACTAAAAGCCGCGCGTGGTCGCGCGGCCGAGCCGGAATCTGCGCAATTAATTCCGACGGCAGATTAAAATCAATATCACTTAGTTTCATGCGGATTGAGTCGGAGTTTTATCATTGTTTTCAGCAACAAGCTTCATAAGCATATCGCGAATATGCTCTGGGTGATTAACCTCTTCAAAAAATAACTTGGTTTGTTCACCGGCTGTTTGAATTACTACATTGCCGTATCTAAAAACCGTCGGGAAAAAGCCGTGCGTTTCACTCGAGATATCCTGTACGCGGCTCAAATGCATTTCGGAAATCGAACGTGAGAAGAAACCGTTTTGTCTAATATCAATAATACGACGATCGGTAATAATCCAAACATCAAGAAAATAATCGAGCAATGAAAAGAAAAAGAGCAGCCAGACAAATAATACGTAGGCGCTTGAAACAAGCAACAGCAGCGGCCAGGCCCAGACGACATTGATCAGAGCCGGAAATAAGCTATTCACCATAGCAATAACAATAACCGGCAGAGCTAATAATAAGGCGAAAAATAGCACTCGCTTAACAGCAATGATTGCATCTCGATGAATCACTGTCTTAACTTTTTCTCCGGGCAAAGCATCCGGCAAACGATAGGTCGAGAGCATATTATTTAAAAACATTAATAGAGTTAGTAGGTGACATATTCATGCCGGAGAAATTTATATTCTTGAAAATCATTACTTCAGTCTGCCAATCAATGACGCTGAGAAAACCGTATGAAACGTAGGCGATAACAATAACCCCGGCAATATAAATGATACCGAGAAAAAAACTGCCAAACATTCGACTTCCGAAACGCAGTAGGTGGTACATTGCAACCAGGCTAAGCACTGTCCAACAGAGCAGAAAGAAAAAATATAAATAAAGAAATATAATAAGGGAAAATGTCATATACTATATTTTAGGAATATACTCTCGACCAAGATGTTTATAGGCATGCGGCGTCGCCAACCTTCCCCGCGGTGTTCGATCAAGAAAACCGATTTGTAATAAGTAGGGTTCATAAACTTCTTCAATCGTCGCAAGGTCTTCGCCGGTCGCGGCCGCCAAGGTCGCAACGCCGACCGGACCACCGGAAAATTTATCAATAATCGTTTCTAAAATTTTGCGATCAATCCGATCTAATCCGAGATGATCGATTTCGAGTAAATCAAGCGCCGAGCGGCATACGTCAGCGTTTAACGTTCCATCGCCCTTAACTTCCGAATAATCTCGGACGCGGCGCAATAAACGGTTAGCGAGGCGCGGCGTTCGGCGCGCTCGTCCCGCGATCGCTTCCGCTGAATCGCTATCGAGCGCCACCGCTAAAATGCGCGCGCTGCGGCGGATGATTTTATCTAAATCTTCCAGGGTATAAAAATCAAGGTGATGCGAAACGCCAAAACGATCGCGTAGAGGCGATGATAGTAAACTTACTCGAGTCGTTGCGCCGATAATCGTAAAACGCGGTAAATCAATCCGTAACATTTTCGCCGACGGTCCCTTACCGATAACAATATCGAGGGCAAAATCTTCCATCGCCGGATACAAAACTTCTTCGACGGTTCGCGGCAAGCGATGAATTTCATCAATGAATAAAATGTCGCCCGGATTTAAGTTAGTTAAGATTGCCGCAAGATCGCCCGGCTTTTCCAGCGCTGGTCCGGAAGTAATGCGCAAAGAAGTTCCGAGTTCATTGGCGATAACATGCGCCAAGGTAGTTTTGCCGAGACCCGGTCCGCCGTATAATAACACATGATCAATCGCTTCCTTACGAGCTCGCGCCGCCGCCATCAAAATCTCAAGATTAGCCTTAATCCCGTCTTGACCGATATATTCGGCCAAGCTTTTCGGGCGCAGGGTCTCATCAACGATTGCCTCGTCTTTAGTCTCTTCAAGCGGTGCCGTTGGATCTATCAATCGGGACATATTAAAAGTAAAAAACTATATATAAGAAAGCAATCAAAGTATAACTGAAAATCATAAACCATTTGTTCGACCAGCCGATACCCGAGAAATAAAAGTTAGAGAAGGGCCATAAGATATGGGTCGGAAAAGATTTTTTGCTGTGCGTAAAAATATCAATCACAATATGAAAACCCCAGCCGCAAAACGCAATCGCCAACCATTTAAAACCGAAAAGCCAAAGCAGGAGGAACACAATAAACCAAATCACCAAGCTATGACAAATACTGTAGAGTCGCATGATATAGGGCGGAAATAATGACTGCGGCGGTTTTTTAAAGAATAAAATCTTACGCAAGAATACCGAATTGAACATACTGCCGAAAGCCACAAGATCCGGCAAAATACCGAAAGCCGTCGCTAATAAGCGCTGCGATGTCGGAGCATCTTTGAAAACCAAATTAGTTAACAATGCGTGAGAGATAATATCCATAGAAACTAATTCTTCAAAAAATTTCTAATCACATTTTTAGTATCATCGGAAAAATCCGCCTGTAAAATCCAGCGTAAAAAAGTCGGATCACTTTCGGCAACCGAATCAAGGCTGCGATCTTTGAATTTAGAAAAAGCAAAATAAATTTGTCCGTCCTGACGATAAAACTTGCCTTCGAGATCAACAAAATCACGAATTGTTTCTTCATGAATCTTTTGAATCTGCTCTTTGCCGTAGCGTTTTATCTGCTCGGTGATGATTTCCGCAGTCGCGGCAACGTCGCCGCTGGCGTCGTGCGCCTCTTCATGCTCCTTGCCGCAGTAATGTTTATAGGCAGCCGACAAGGTGCGCGGTTCCATCGCATGATAAATCACTTTGGCGTCTAAAATGTCCTCGGGTCTAAATTGAAAATCAAAACCGGCGCGGGAAAATTCCTGCTTTAATAAAGGAAGATCGTAACGCGCAATATTGAAACCGCTGTAATACGAGCCTTTAAATATTTCAAAAAATCCAGCCGCCTTTTCCTTGAAAGTCGGCGCATCGGCAACATCAGCATCGTTAATACCGTGAATTTCGGTAACCGCCGGCGGAATAGGACACTCGGGATTAATTAAAAGGGTTTCGGAGGCAACGCTTCCATCGGGCGAATGCTTCTCGTAGGCGATTTCGACAATTCGATCATTAACCACGCTCAAACCGGTGGTTTCTAAATCGAAGATGATAATGGGCCGATCAAGGCCCAGCGAAGTAGCAATATTTTCTTTCATGAATCAATTATAGCACGGCGTTTTAGCGACTGATAGGCTCTCTTGCCAAGGGCTAGACGCCGTGGTAGGATTTGCTTAGTTACATTATATTAATTATTATCAACCGCGCTGTTTCGCCCGCTTGAAGATTGAATTGGATGCTTTATGACTAATGTTAGCAAAAAATCAGCGACTTCCTTATTAAGTTCGCCTTCTACCCCGACCCTAGGTCGGACTCTTTTGGCTAAATAAAGCTTTTCTCTAATCATTCATCAAATCGGACGACAACGCCCTAACCGTATGTCGTATCTTTTGTATATTATCATCGCCGCTGTTGCGTTTATCGCCGGCTGGTGGATTCGCAAACAACGAGCCCTTTCCGAGGTTAACAGCGCTGAATTGCGCAGTGAAAAAGTTCTAGCCGAAGCAAAAACCAAAGAAAAACAGATTGTCCTTGAGGCTCAGGATAAGGCCCTTAAAGTCTTAGAACAGGCCAAACACGAAGCTGAACAACAGCGTCGGGAAGTGGCGGATACTCAAAAGCGCTTAGAGGATCGCGAAAATTTGTTTTCTCAAAAACTCTTAGAGTTGCAAGATAAACAGCAAGCTTTGTACGATAAGATTTCCGAAATCGAAGAAAGCAAAGAAAAGATTAAAAAAATTCGCGATGAACAAACCGCCGTTTTAGAAAAGATCGCCGGCTTCAGCCGCGAAGAAGCGATTGAGAAATTACTTGAACGAGTTGAAGAGGCTTCCAAAGAAGCCGTTGCTTCGCGCATTAAGAAAATGGAAAACGAAAGCAGCGAAGTAATTGAGGAAAAGACCCGTGAACTCGTCGCCGGTGCGATGCAACGTTTGTCATCGAGTTTTATTGCTGAACTGACAACCACTACAGTAGATCTTCCGAACGACGAATTAAAGGGTCGCATTATCGGTCGCGAAGGCCGCAATATTAAATCAATTGAACAACTTACCGGCGTTGAAATTATCGTTGATGATACACCGGGCGCAATTACGATTTCCGGTTTCTCCGGCATCCGTCGCCATATTGCTAAACGCGCGCTTGAACATTTGATTAAGGATGGCCGTATCCAACCTTCGAAAATTGAAGAAGCGGTTGAATTGGCAAAGCGTGAATTGGCGCTTGATATTAGAAAGATGGGTGAAGAAGCCTTGTATGAATTAGGTATTACCGGCTTTGATCCTAAACTGGTTCAAATTATTGGACGACTTAAATATCGAACCAGCTACGGACAGAACGCCTTGAAGCACGCCGTTGAAGTCGCTCACTTGTCCGGTCTCTTAGCCGAACAACTCGGCGCCGATGTCAGCACTGCGAAAAAAGGCGGCTTGCTCCACGATATCGGAAAAGCGGTTGACCATGAAGTTAAAGGAACCCATCCGGAAATCGGCGGACAGATTGCCCGCAAGTTCGGCTTGTCCGAAGCGATTATCGCTCCGATCGAAAATCACCACGACGATAATCCAAAAGATATTATTACCGTCATCGTCAAAGTCGCCGACGCGATCTCCTCGGCTCGTCCCGGCGCCCGTCACGATAGCTTTGAACAATACGTTCAACGTCTTGAAGAACTTGAAAAGATTACGACCTCCTTCGAAGGTGTCGATAAAGTTTACGCGATTCAAGCCGGTCGCGAAATTCGTGTCTTCGTTAATGCTGAACAGGTCAGCGACTTACGCGCTCACGAATTAGCTCGCGACATTGCGAAAAAAATTGAAACTGAATTGAAATATCCGGGTGAAATCAAAGTCAATCTCTTACGCGAAACTCGCGTCATCGAATACGCTCGCTAATGTCCGCCCCCTTATCCATTATTGTTATCGGCGACATCGTCGGCAAACTCGGCCGCCGTACCGTTGCCGAACTCGTACCGAAATGGCGCGAGCTCTATAAGGCTGATTTGGTAATTGCCAATGGTGAGAACATGGCGCACGGCAAAGGCATCAGTCTCTTAACCGCTCAAGAAGTTTTAGCGAGCGGCATTGATTGGCTGACGAGCGGCGACCATTGTTTTGACCAACCAAGTTCCATTGACGCCTGCTTCAATGGCGAATTACCGATCCTTCGTCCGGAAAACTACGCCGACGAAGCGCCGGGTAAAGGCAACGCGATTATAAAAATCGGCGAATATGAGATTTTACTGCTTAATCTAATCGGTCGTTCATTCATGCAGCGCCATTATAACTGCCCCTTTAGAACGGCGGAGCGGATTCTCGACAGCTTTACAGGAAAAAAGTTTTCTGCTATAATAATTGATATTCATGCTGAAACAACCGCCGAGAAAATTGCCCTGCGCCATTTTCTAAACGGTAAAATCAGCGCTCTTCTCGGAACTCATACTCACGTACCGACCGCCGACGCTCAGATTACGGACAAAGGTACTGCGTATATTACAGATCTAGGAATGACAGGCGACGCCGATGGTGTTATCGGTGTAAGCGCCGAAGCAATCGTTACTTCATTCTTAACTCAGACAAAAGTCAGCCACATCTTAGCTGATCACGGACGCGCCCAATGCGGCGCCGTTCACCTGTCGATAGACCCCGAGACGGGCCGCTGTCTTAAGATTACCCAGTTACAAGAAATCATTAAATTCGCTTCATAAAAATTTGCCTATGCGTTTGCTGCGCCGCTGGCGTTCTCAATCGTCCGCCTCCTCAAAAAACATCGATCAAACGATCGTGCTGCACCTTTCTAAGTCACGCATCCCCGGATTGCGTCAACTTAAATACGTCGGACGCTTTTTATCGCCGCTTGAACGCAGTGTTCTCTATCTTTGTTTAGTGATTGCCTTGGGCGGATTAGTATTCACCGGAGTTATCTTTTACAAAAATAATATTGAACTGGTGCCGAGTAATGGAGGCCGTTATGTCGAAGGAATTATCGGCAACCCGCAATACATTAATCCGCTCTATGCCTCACTCAATGATGCTGATGCCGATTTAGAACGACTGCTCTTCTCTCGTCTCTTTAGTCGTAACAGTCAAGACGAGGCGGTCGGAGATTTAGTTGAAAGCTTTGAGGTTTCTCCTGACGGAAAAATCTATACGCTTCATTTAAAAGAAGCCCTCTGGCATAACGGCGATCCGGTGACGAGCGATGACGTCATCTCAACCTTTGCACTCATTCAAAACCCTGAATACAAATCACCGCTGCGGACTCGTTTCAGCGGCGTCAGTGCAACAAAGTTAGACGACAAAACCCTGAGTTTCAATTTAAGCGAAGCGCATCGCAATTTTATTCGATTGCTTGATTTCGGAATCATGCCTCTTTCCTTCTGGCAGGCGATTAACGCCCAAACAATGCCGCTGGCTGAACTTAATATCAAGCCAATCGGCTCCGGACCGTATCGCTTTAAATCTTTGAGTAAGAGCAAAACCGGAACTATTCGCTCTTATACGCTTGAGCGTAATGAATCGTATTACGGTGACAAAGCCCATCTTGATGAAATCATTTTTAAATTTTACGCTAGCACTGAAGAGTTAATCTCCGGTCTTAATAACGGTCAACTCAACGGCATTTCCTACGTTGATCAAGTTTCGGGCCAAACAATCATAGCGAAAAATTCGCTTGACTATCATCAAGCGGCTTTACCGGATTTGAACGCCGTTTTCTTCAATCTTAAAAGCAAAAACAGTATCGCCGACAAAACCATCCGTCAGGCGCTCGCCTTGGCAATCGACCAAAACTCGATTTCCGAAACGGCTGCCGGACGCTGGGGAATACCGGCGCGCAGTTTAACTCCGCCTTTTACTCCCGGTGCACAAGATGTCTTTGTATCTGATAAAGGAAAAGCCGAACAGATGCTCGACAGTGCCGGTTGGCTAAAGTCGGGTGAACTACGTTCTAAGGAAGGCAAGGAATTAAGCGTAGCTTTGGTTGCGCCGGAAAATTTCAAAGTTGCGGCCGAGGCGGTTGCCGGAGCTTGGAAATCAATCGGCGTAAATGTAAAGCTAACAATTCAATCAGCCGATCAGATTGAGAAAGAAGTTATAGCCAATAAAAACTTCGACGCCTTACTCTACGCGGTTACCGTTACCGGCGGAGATCCCTTCTTGGTATGGCGCTCAAGCTCCGAAGCGAATTTAAGCAGTTGGACTCGAAGCGACGTTGATCAATGGCTCACAGAAGCGCGCCTCTTAAACGACGGCGCAGAGGCAACTAAACGCTACAGCGCCTTTCAAGCGGTTGCGGCTGATGATGTTCCGGCAATTCCATTGTACTGGCGCGCCTATGTCTATCCGCAGAACAAAAAAATCAAAGGCTTTACTATGATCTCGCTTGAAGACCCGGCGGAACGCTTTGCAACAGCGGCCGATTGGTATATCAAGGTTGATCGACAACTTAAAAAGAAATAACTTAGCCGAAGTGGCGAAACTGGTAGACGCGCAGCGTTCAGGTCGCTGTGAGGGCAACTTCATGAGGGTTCAAGTCCCTCCTTCGGCACTAAAACCACTGTCATTCCTGCGAAAGCAGGAATCCAGTAGTAACACTAATAAATTTAATTAACATAAATTATTTATAGATCCCCGCCTTCGCAGGGATGACAATAGACTATGATCACAAAATATAAGAACACTAAGCAGCAGGACTTCGCCCGCCACAAAGGCGGTCGACCTGCACCACGCCCTCGCCCCGGCACCGCTCTGCCGCCGAATGTCAAAGTAGTAGGCGATAGTCGCGGCAAACTCCGGATTATTCCGGTTGGAGGTTGCGAAGAAGTCGGACGCAACATGACGATTTTTGAATACAATAATGACATTGTTATTCTCGATATGGGTCTGCAATTCCCCGAAGAGGATCAGATGGGAATCGATTACATCATTCCAAATATCGAATATCTCAAAGGCAAAGAAAAAAATATCCGCGGCGTTATCTTTAGCCATGGTCACTTAGACCATATCGGCGCCGCGCCGATCTTACTTGAGAAACTCGGTAACCCGCCGATTCTCGGACGTAACTTAACTCTCGCGATGGTCAAACACCGCGTTGAAGACTATAAACCGAACAGCTCAAAGAAATTAAAAACTATTTTAATTAAGAGCCTCAATGATAAAATCACCCTCGGTTCATTCAAGGCCAGCTTCTTCCAAATCGAGCACTCTATCATGGACGCCGTCGGAGTAATTTTAACAACCTCGGTCGGAACTGTTATCCATCCGGGTGACTGGACAATGGAACGCGATCCTAATGGAAAGCCGCTCGTTGATTATTCTCACTTAGCGCAGCTGCCGCGACCAACCGTATTAATGCTTGAAAGTCTCGGTATGGTTTCACATAAACCAAGTCCAACTTCGGAGCAATTAAAAAATCACTTAACCGAGCTGATCTCGAAGGCTCCCGGCCGCGTTATTATCGGAACCTTCTCTTCGCAAATCGAACGCGTCGGTTGGATCATTCAAATTGCTGAGTCTCTCGGCAAGCGCGTCGCTCTCGACGGTTACAGTATGAAAACCAATATTGAAATCGCCCGCGAGCTTGGTTACATCAAATGTAAAAAGGACACCTTAATCAAAATTGATCAGGTCCATAACTACCAAGATAATAAAATTGTTATTATTTGTCCGGGCGCTCAGGGCGAAGAAAACTCAGCCTTAACTCGCATTACTCAAGGCAGCCATCGCCATATTAAGATCAAGCGTATAGATACAATTATTTTCTCCTCCTCGGTTATTCCGGGCAATGAGCGAACGATTCAACGCTTGAAAGACAACCTCTATCGCCAATGTGACAACGTCATTCACGGCAATTTGATGGATATCCACATTTCCGGTCACGGAACTAAGGATGACATTGCCTATATGTTAAAACTCGCTCGACCGGATTATTATATTCCCGTCTACGCCAACCACTATATGCTTAAAGAAGCGGAAAAGATGGCCAAAGGCTTAGGCTTTAATCCAAAGCGCATTTTTGTACCGGACAACGGTTCAGTCATTGAATTTAACAAACAAGGCGGACAGCTTACGAAAGAAAAGATTCCGGCTAACTACGTCTTTGTCGACGGCATGGGCGTTACCGACTCCTCTAACGATGTTGTCTTGCGTGATCGTAAGATGATGTCCGAAGACGGCATGGTTGTTGTTATTACAACGATCGATTCAAAGACCGGCGAACTGATCGGTTCACCCGATATTATCTCGCGCGGCTTTGTTCATATGAAAGAAAATCAAGAACTTATCCAAAAGACGCGCCAGAAAATTAAATTGATCGTCAAAGGCCGACCGATGCCGCAACCCGGCGTCACCGAAGACGATTACGTTAAGAATAAAATCCGTACCGATATCGGCCAATTCCTCTTCCAACAAACTAAACGAAAGCCGATGCTACTGCCCGTTGTAATCCGGGTATAAAAAAATGTAGGGGCAGGTTTAAAACCTGTCCCTACATTTTTATTTACTTTGTTTCCACATCGCTTTAAAAAAATCCTGATAACGTTTATATATTTCGGGAGCGCTAATCAAAATTGCTAAGGGCTGTTTTCCCCATACTAAACTAATCACGGCTTTATCAAGAACAATTATACCCACCGGGATATCAGCTTCTGTATATCTGATTTTTAATTTCTTTACATCCTTGAAATTACGACTAACTATATTTCTTACTTTCGTGTTAACTATTGTCCTATCATCGACTCCTTTATTGGTAATCTGTTTATGGAATTCTGCCAGCATAGCTCCGATAAAAACATCATGGTATTCATCTTTGAAGGCAAAAGACCAGTAGTAATCGCCTTTCCTTAATTTCCGAGCTAACTTGTTAAACAAATTTTGAAATGACTCTATCCCTTTATAGGCAACAACAATCTGTTTTCCACTCGGATCTAGAATCTCATCAATTTGTTTCAAAGTATAAAAAGAACCTCTCTGTACCCCTCTTTGTTCTAAAATACCTAATTCAGTTAACTTAGCTAGAACTTGCTTAGCAGTCGGACGAGGAATTTTTAAATTCTTAACCACATCAAAAACAGTCACCCTACTTTTGCTATTAAAGAGCGCTAGAACCTTTTGCTGATTAACCGAGAAAGAATGTTTCATGAAATAATTATAGCATAATACAAAAGCTCGATCATTGTTGACCGAGCTGTAAAAAAATTACCACTGCTTTCTACTTAACCAAAATAATTCTTTTTAATTCGTCCCAAGATACAGCATTGCCCCAATAAGTTACACCACTTTTATAACCCCATTTCAAAGGCCAGGCTTTTAGCGGAAGCTTTATCTCGGGCTGAGATTTAAGTAACATTTTCACTATCCCAGTATTGAATAAATATGCATCATCTGGCTCATAGTTATACTGAGATGTTAAAAAATTACCTTTCTCGTCTTCAAATGCATAACCGAAAACTTCATCTCCCTCTATCTTAAAAGCAAATTCAGTTTCATGGATTAAATTTTTGCTTTCTGCGATTGTGTAGCATGTACTGTGATAGAAAGATGCTCTGTCGGTCAATTTTAGCCCAGTAATAGTAACTGTTTTATTCTTTAACGCACAGTTACAATTGCCCGTCATACTGACTTCTTCTCTTGTATATCCAGGGGCTGGGCAGGTGTTTTCATGAAAATTACATAGGGTAACCTTCACCTTCTGGCCCACAAAATCATCATCAGGCACATATATCCTAGGCATTGGTATTTTAAATGCCAGAGATCGTCTAATATCTAGTCTTATTTTATTACTATCTGTTGTTTCCATTAACTAATTCCTTTCGTATAGATTGATTTTACTCTATTTAATTTTTAATGTAATTAAGCATTCTACCACACCATAAAAATTTTGTCAAGAGCTTATGGATATAAATGGACATATTGGCTAAAACAGCCTATTTTCTATATGATTAGGGCATGACTAAAAAGCAACTCATAAAAGGGCTTGAAGACGAACTTCTCTTTGACAAGAAGCTGCCGCTTTATTCCTATCGTAATAAAAATCAATTTCTCCCTGTCCTCGGCGCCGGTTCACTTAGTGCTAACATCTTCTTTATCGGCGAAGCGCCGGGATTGAATGAAGCCAAAAGCGGCCAACCCTTTATCGGTGCGGCCGGCAAAATTTTAAACGAGCTTTTAGCTTCTATTAAATTAGAACGAGAAGACGTTTATATTACGAGCGTCGTTAAAGATCGCCCGCCGGAAAACCGTGATCCTCTACCTAAAGAAATAAAGGCTTATAGGCCTTACTTAATCAAGCAGCTAGAGATCATCCGACCCCGGGTAATTATTCCCCTAGGTCGCTTTGCCCTTAATTTTGTCTTTGAATATTTCGGCTTAGAAGATAAACTTAAAACCATTGGAAAAATTCATGGCCAGACTTTTAAAGTAAAAACATCTTGGGGAGAAGTGACAATTACTCCTCTCTACCATCCGGCGCTCGCCTTATATAACGGCTCAATGCGACCAATCCTAAAAAAGGACTTTAGGCTTTTAAAAAAATATATATAAAAAACGTAGGGGTGGGTTTTAAACCCGCCCCTACGTTTTTTGATTTACATTATATTATTGAAGACTCGTTCGAGCTTACTGGCCGGCGCTTTATTGCCAACTAACTGTGTAAAGAGGGAAACCCAGGCTGTTGTCTGAATAACCGTTAGAATTGAACCGCCGATAACGACGATGGCGATTGAGATAACAACGCCGAGTACTAAGACAGCGATAAAGATCGGGAAGGAGCCGAAGACGACGCCTAAAATATAGAGCAGCGCTACCGGGATCGCCATAATCATAACCGCTAAGATAATCGCGAGACTACCGAGAATGCTGACAGCAAAAAGAATAAAGGTCATCTCGAGACTGATAAGCCAATTTTTTAGGAAAAGTTTCCAACCGGATACTATCGCCTCTTTCATTGATTGATTCTTTAAGACAATATAGGCGATTGCATACTTGGTCATAAAGGCAAGAATCAAAGCGACAGCAAGCAAAACAATAAAAATAACAAAGTAGAGAATCGAGCTGAAGACCGTTAAATTACCGGGGGCGAAAATCGGGATGATGGTAACCAATGCCAAAATGTAGACGATGGCCCGAACCACAACATTCAAACCCAAAATCTGCCAAAAATGTTTGCGGCCTTCTTTAAAACCGGTGGATGTATCATGCTTACGTTCCGCGGCTGAAGGCAGACGAGAACCGTTAACTAAGGCTTTCTGAACATTGTTAACGAGACCTCCCTGAGATACCACCGAAATCCAGATCAAAGCGATAAGCAAAGCGGCCAATACAAGCAAGACTACAATCATCGAGACTGTTGAGCCGGCATCAGACTTAAACATTTCAATCAAATTGCCCCATGAGCGCGGACTAAAAACTCCGGTTTGCGCCCAGCGTTCCCAATCATAGGCCGTAGCGCCCTGGCGATTGGTAAAACGGTTAATCAACTCAAGTTCAAAATTACTCGCCAGCAGCGTCGCGAACAAACCAAAGACCCAAAGGTATTTATGCTTCCACGCGATAACGAAGGACTGTCGAATGATTGTACGATATAATGACATAAGCGATTATTAAATATTCTGATTATAGTATAACACAAAAAAGCCTCCCGTTGGGAGGCTTTAGGCTGACATCAGTTGATTGAACTCTTCTTGCTCGATTGTTTCTTGCTTTAAGAGCAGTTTGGCAATCTTTTCGAGCTCCGCTTCATGCTTCTTAAGCAGCTCTTCGGCGCGGCGCCGTCCCTCGCTGATAAAGCCGGTAATTTCGGCGTCGATCGCCTCGGCGGCCTTTTCACTGTAGTCGCGTTGTTCATGAATTTCACGTCCCAAGAAGATCATCTCTTCCTTTTGACCGTAGGTGCGGGGACCAAGATGCTGGGACATTCCAAAGTCAGTAACTAAACGACGAGCCAAAGCGGTTGCGCGACGCAAATCAGAAGTCGCTCCGGTCGTAACGTCACCAAAAGTCATTAACTCGGCCAAGTAACCCCCGAGCAAAACAGCAATCTCTTCAATAAAGTATTCTTTAGTTTGGAGATGACGTTCTTCAAGTGGCAATTTCAAAGTATATCCGCCGGCTCGTCCGCGGGAAATAATAGAAACCTTATGAACCGGATCGGCGTTCGGCAAAAAATGAGCAAGTACGGCATGACCGGCTTCGTGATAGGCCGTAACCTCTTTTTCCTTAGGACTCAAAATGCGCGATTTGCGTTCAGGCCCAAGCATAACTTTTTCAATCGCTTCGAAGAGCTCCGCCATCGAAATAACTTTCTTATTATAACGGGCGGCGAGAATAGCACCTTCATTCAACGCGTTAGCGAGATCGGCGCCGGAAAAGCCCGGAGTGCGCTCAGCCATTTTTCGTAAATCTACATCCGGAGCTAAGGGCTTTTTGCGAGCGTGAATTTTTAGGATCGCTTCTCGATCGGAAATATCCGGTTCATCTAAAATTACCTGGCGGTCGAAACGTCCGGGACGCATCAGCGCCGGATCAAGGACGTCGGGGCGGTTTGTCGCCGCCATAACAATGATTCCATCATTAACCTCAAAACCGTCCATCTCCACCAAAATTTGATTCAAGGTTTGTTCGCGTTCATCATGCGAACCGCCTAAACCGGCGCCGCGCTTACGACCGACAGCATCAATTTCATCGATGAACATAATACAAGGCGCACTTTTTTTAGCACGTTTAAATAAATCGCGAACGCGCGAAGCTCCGACTCCGACAAACATCTCAACGAATTCAGAACCGGAAATACTAAAGAAGGGAACGTTGGCTTCGCCGGCAACCGCTCGCGCCAACAACGTCTTACCTGTTCCTGGACTACCGAGCAATAATACACCGCGGGGAATCTTGGCGCCGAGATCAGTAAACTTTTGCGGCTCGCGCAAAAATTCAACAACTTCGCTCAGCTCTTCCTTGGCCTCTTTAGCTCCGGCAACATCGGCAAAGGTAACTTTGTCCTTACCGCCGAGATTAGCTTCGCGCGGTTGGGATTGGCCGAAGGTCATCGCACGATTGTTAGCGCCTTGTACTGAACGCATCATGAAATAAATAAAAACACCAATCAACAACAGGGGAATAATAAAAGGAAGAATAATCGAAACCCAGGCTTCAAAGCCGGATGGTTCGTCAACATTAATTTGAATGGCGTTTATTTTATCTGAAGCAACGCCGAGACTGGCTAGTAATTCGGTTAAGGGCTGCCCGGCTTCTTTGACGGCTGCTTGTTTCTTGCCGTCCTTCAAGGTAATTGCCAGACTGTCTTTAACGACGCTGATCTTCTCAATCTTATCTTCTTGCGCCTGCGCGGCTAACTGCCCGAAGCTGATTTCTTCGGGTTTTTCTTTGGATCCGTTCCAAAGCGAAAGCAGCGTTCCAAGCAAAAGGAACGCTACCAAAAAGATAAAAAAATTACGTACCAACGATTTCATATCGCGGGCAGTATACAACGCCTAAGCTCCTTAGTCAAGGAACTTTCGGACGGCGTGAATTTTATAGGCGACGTAGAAAAGGCTGTAGGCGACCAGTAAAATAACCAAGCCGACCAAGAGTCTTAGCACAACATCTGTCCAGACAATAAGAACTGCTAAAACGAGCATGATAATGCCGTTAACGACGAAGACGCGCTGCAAGTCGCTTAATTTACGACGACCCATCTCTAATAGATTAGCCATATGATTTGATTTATTTTAGTACTTAAATTATACCATATACAAGTAGAGGCATGCCATGGCATGCCTCTACTTTTTTATTCTTCAGTTTTTTCTGTTTCTTCCTCAGGCTTTTCTTCCTTCTCTTCATCAACTTCTTTTTCTTTGGAATCTTTTGAATCCTTAGATTTAGATTTTGACTTCGAGCTCTTCTTATCTTTGGCCTTACCCGGAATGGCTAAGCCGAGACGGTGTTCATTGGAATCAAGCGAGATGATCGAGAAATCGAGAACGTCGCCGATCTTAAAGACATCTTCAATCTTTTCACCGGTCGCAACGCCGATCTGACTAACGTGCGCCAAGCCGTGAATATCAGCATCCAGTTCAACAAAAAGTCCGAAGGGATTGATTTTTAGAATAGTACCTTTGACAACTTGACCAACGGCATACTTCTTTTCAACGCCTTCCCAAGGATCCGGCAATAAGCGCTTAGCGGAGAGGAAGATCTTAGCGCCTTCGATCGAGATGATCTGAGCTTTAATCATGTCGCCTACCTTATAAGCTTCATTCGGATCTTCAATGCGCTGCCAAGCCAATTCGGAGATGTGGATCAAACCTTCGAGATTACCCGAAAAGTTAATAAATACTCCGAAGCTCGTAACCGCAATAATGCGTCCTTCGATAGTATCGCCAACCTTGAATTGAGAAATAACATCTTTCTGCTTTTCCTGCCAGGCATCTTTTTCTGAAACAACCAACTTGCCTTCTTTACGATCGAAGGTAATAATCTTGGCTTCAGTTTCAGTTCCAATCAGTGATTTTAACTTTTCAAGAATTTTAGCTTTGTCACCACCCGAAACGCGCGGATAGTTTTCTGGAGAAAGCTGGGAGACCGGTAAGAAAGCCGGGATCTGTGCATAGCTTACTAAGAGACCGCCGCGGTTAGCCGCATTAATACGTACCATGATCGGAGTTTTCTTAGCAAAGGCTTCTTCAAGTTCAACCCAGGTCTTTTCTTCACCGGCATGGCGGAAGGAAAGTTCAAGTTCACCGTTTTCATTTTCAACATCAACGACGGTAGCCTCAACTTCGTCGCCAACCTTTAAGTTCGAATATTCACCAGCTTCAAAATATAATTCGCGTCCGCGAACGACGCCGATTAAACGGCCGCCGATATCGAGACGAACTTCAGCCTTAGAAGAGGCCAAAACCGTACCGGTCAAGGTATCGCCGACCTGCGGAATCTTAAATTCGTCATCGCGCACTAAGGCCGCAAAGTCATTCTGCGGGCTAACTTGTTTGTCTGTCATATAATAAAAAAGAAGTGCTTAACCATCTTGCGCTAAAGCTGCAGATGGCCTTTCGGCCCGCCTTGCCGAAAGATTAATAATGGCGGTATTCAGTTTTATTGCTCAATCATTTAACCATAAAGCTCTAAATAAATCAAGCCTATATAAAAACCCCCGTCGGAGGGACGGGGGTTTGGAGAGTCTAGTCTTATGTCGCTGGTGCGCACTCGGCGGCTGTGCCGGCGGCGGTCGTTCCGGTACCAAAGCCCGGAGCTGGCGTCGAGGCATCAAGCGTCGCATTGCATTCTTCCGGCTTTTCATCAAAGGCTGCACAAATCGTTGCGAGCAAGGAGGCGGAGTCGCGATTCGACTGAACTTCTTTACCGTTGATTACGAGCGTCGGAGAGCCCTGAACGCCGTACTTGGTATTTTCTGCATCATGAATAGCGAACTTCGGGAAACTTCCGTTCCAGGTAGTTCTATCATTATAGCTGTCGGTAATCTTAAATTCTTTATCAGCTTTAGCGACACAGCTTGAAACCTTTGCTTCGTTAACGCCGGCTTCAGTGCCGCAGGCGGTGGCATTGCCGCTCTTCGAGTAGCAGGTCAAGTAAGAAATAAACTTAGAATCCTCTTCTTTGTTAATGCAGTATTGGCGAAGCTGTTCATCAACTTCCTTTTTACCGTGCATCGCGTAGTTAACAAATTTAACTTGGATATCGGCTTTGTCTCCCAAAGCTTGCATAACCGGCAACATACCCTTTTGCATCTGCAAACCGTACGGGCATTCGCTCATAACAAACATCTCAACAA
>CAZSWO010000004.1:49557-53915 GCA_964611115.1 uncultured Gammaproteobacteria bacterium | reverse complement strand
CGCTTAAGCTGAACATCGATATCAGCCCAGGCTTCTTCAACGCGATTCTTTAAACGGATGAGTCCGTTGTACATACCGATAACAATCAAAATCAAAAGAGCGATAACTGCGATTATAATCCATGTTCCCATATAAGTAAGTTAGTTATTAAATCTCCTGGATCCCTGATGGAGTTTATACTCCGCGAAAGCGGGGTACAGGGATGACATTTTTTTATTTCCAATTTCCCAAAATCAAACCGAAGATGATGAAGAGGACGAGGTAGTTGCCCGCTTGAATAGCGAAACGGCTCCAGGCAACTTTATTCGAACTACCATTCCACATCGTCGCTCCGAACACCGTCGGAACAACGAAGGCCGCCCAAATCCAAAGTGCATTTTCTACTCCGGAAGCCTCTTCCCAGCCTTTAATGTAATACGCAAGCACCCAAGCCTGAAACAAAGCCAAAACAAAGGTGATAATATACGTCGGCATCATCGCGCGCTGCGCCTTCTTAATCTCTTCCGGCGTTTGCGGACCGAGATTCATAAGCTGCATCCACTTTTTACCGAACAAGGGGCCAAACCATATAAAACCGAGAACCATCGCGACGACGCCACAGGCAAACACCGCGTAATAGTTGATTATGATATCCATAGGATTAATAAATTAATTATGTTCAAATATAGCCCGCATGGCGGGTTCTTGCATAACGGCGTGACTGGCACCGTATACAACAAAAACATTGCCTTTTTGTTTTAAGGCTTCTTTAATTTTTTCTACAATATATTCATCCCGATACTGACTGGAAGCGCGCGCCACTTGATTGATCATCGTTTGCTCAGTTTGCTTTTCCGGCCACGGTACGGGGTCAATCCGATCTGCAGCAAACTTTGGATTATCTAATAAACCTTTGTCGCCCCATATCTCGCGACCGATTAATTCAAGGTGCTCAGCACTGAATTCAAAATCTTCCCAGCCAGCATCATTTTTAAATTCATCTAAATATGGTTTTAAATATTCCTCAATCGATGGACGCTTCTCCTTATCAAGACGCCAATATTGATTCATTGTTCGATAAAGATAGAAAGCAAAAATAGCTTCGCGAGAAAAACTCTGCGTTTCTAAAAACTTAATCTCCTTATTCATTTTAGGTTCCGGACATTGCATATCAATACCCTTTTCAGCCGCAAGCTTTAGAGCGAAACGCGATTCGCCGCCGCGCTCAATCGCTTGTTCCGGAGTTTCTTTAGAAAGATATTCAATAACACGGTCCTTATTCTCTTCTAGATTATTAATACCCTCAACAATCACTAACTTCGGTTGCGCGGTGTTAAAGTTTTCTTCAATTTCATCAAACATCGGATCGTTTGGATTATGAGAATGACGCGCGCCAAAATAAGTCAATTTCTTATCATCTTTTTCAAGCGAGTAAATATAAGGTTGAGCATGTTCAAAGTTGGCATAGTCTTCAAAACTCATGATCTGAGAAGGTATTTTGATTTGTTCTAATTTTTCCATATTAACTCAACTGTAAATAAATTATTTTACCGTTAACTTTTTGTTCAAGACTGCCTTCAACTTTTTCCATTATAATCGCATCAGCCAAAACATCAATTTTAATGTCTTCGCCGAAATCTTGCATTGTCTTAACGACCGTTTCATCATCCGAAGACCAGGACAAATTAATCCGATCTTGAATCGTTAAGCCTTTTTCTTTGCGCAGGCCATTAATCAAACGAACAATTTCACGCTTCAAACCTTCGCGTTCTAATTCCGGGGTCAGAGCGGTATCTAATTCAACTTTTTCTTCAGCACCTTCTACAAAAATAACTTCTTTAATATTTAGTTCATCCGTAATCAAGGAAATTAAATCTTTATTATCAAGTTTAATTTTTGAAACTGTTATTTTCTGTAGAGGTTGTCTAATCTTAATTTTTGAAGCATCACGCGCCGCCAATCCCATCTCAACAATTCTCCGCACCACTTCCATATCTGTGATAATCTTTTTATCTGTGTCATCTGTGGTTCTGACAATTGGGAAATGTTCCAAATGAACACTCGCCTTCGGATTAGCAAATTCAAACCCAGTAGCTTTCTGCCAAAGTCCTTCGGCGGTAAAAGGCATAAATGGCGCCATCACTTTCGCTAATTCTATGAAAACAAATTTCATCGTCGCTAAGGCCGCTACCTTATCTTCACCTTCAGTTTTAAAACGATCGCGCGAACGGCGTAAATACCAAGTTGAAAACTCATCAATAAACTCGGTAATCGGCCGCATTGCCTTCGGCAAACTATATTCATTCATCGACTTCGTCACCGTTTCAATCAATTGATTGAGCTTCGCAATAATCCATGCATCCAAAACATTCTTGTCCTCCGAAGCTTTAGCGGAGGATGGATCTGTGGTTCTGACATTTGCGTACTGACTATAAAAAGAATGGACGTTCCACAACAACATAACATTCTTACGCAAGGCTTCTTCAACTCCCTTTTCAGTAAAGTTCATATTTTCCGCCTGCATCACCGGCGCCGCCAACATATAGGCGCGCAAGGCATCGGCGCCGTACTTATCAAAAATAAGATTCGGATCAGGATAATTATTCAATTTCTTCGACATCTTACGGCCGTCTTCGGCAACAACGATACCGTTAACAATAACGTTTTTAAAGGCCGGTTTACCGTAGAGTCCGGCGCTCAAAACGTGCAGATAATAAAACCAGCAACGGGTTTGATCTAAACCTTCGGCGATAAATTCCGCCGGAAAATTATTTTCAAAATGTTCTTTATTCTCAAAAGGATAATGCATCTGCGCATAAGGCATCGACCCGGAATCAAACCACGTATCTAGAACGTCAGGAATGCGACGCATTACTTTGCCGCAGGCGCAGGCAAATTCAATTTTATCAACGATGTGTTTATGTAAATCGGTGACTGTTTGTCCACTCGCCTCTTCTAATTCTTTGATCGAACCGAAAACTTTAATCGCTTTGCAATCATCACAGCGCCACAAAGGAATAACGCTCGCCCAAAAACGCTGGCGGGAAATCGACCAATCGCGCGCACCTTCAAGCCAGTTTCCGAAACGACCTTCTTTAATATAATCCGGCGTCCAATTAATTTCCTTGGCGCTCTCTAGCATTTTCTCTTTTATCTTCGTAACGGAAACAAACCAGGAGCTTGTCGCGTAATTAATCAGAGGCGTTTCGCAGCGCCAGCAATGCGGATAGCTATGTTCGTATTTTTCTTTGGCAAACAATAATTTGTTCGCCGCCAAGTATTTAATAATTTGAACATCGGTCGCCGTAACATCTTCAATCGGCTTAACGTGCAAGCCAGCGAAATCTTTAACTTCCGGCTTCATTATTCCGTCCATACCGACATGTTGAATAAATGGTAAATTATGTTCTTTGCCGAGAGCCATATCGTCTTCGCCAAAGGCCGGAGCGATATGAACGATACCGGTTCCTTCATCGGCTACAACAAATTCGGCGCTGTAAACTTTCCAACCATTCTCGCGATTTAGAGTTTTTTCATCCGCCGAATAATAATCAAATAAGGGCTTATAGGCTAAACCCACCAATTCTTTTCCTTTGAATGTTTTAATTACTTCAACATCAGCGGATTTTTTATCATGTTCTGATTTTGACAAAATTAAAATCTCATCGCCCTGTTTTACTTTTATATAATCCAATTCCGGATTAACCGCCAAGGCGGCGTTCCCCGGCAAGGTCCAAGGCGTTGTAGTCCACGCCAGTAAAAATGTTTTAGGTTCATCAGCTAATTCAAATTTGGCAACGACTGATAAATCTTTAATATCTTTATAACCGTCGGCGACTTCAGTTTGCGAAAGCGTTGTTTCGCAGCGCGGGCAAATAAACATCGAACGATAACCTTCGTAGATCAAATCTTTATCGTAAAGTTGTTTAAAGACCCACCAGACCGATTCCATAAAAGCCGGATCCAGGGTCTTATAATCATTTTCCATATCAACCCAGCGTCCGAGCTTGGAAACCATTTCTTTCCACGCATCAACATAACCCAACACTTTCGAACGGCAGGCTTCGTTGAACTTATCGACGCCAAGCTCGATGATCTGGCGCTTATTGGTAATACCTAGCTCTTTTTCGACAATATTCTCGATCGGTAAGCCGTGGCAATCCCAACCCCATTTTCGCTCAACTCTAAAGCCGCGCATCGTAAAGTAGCGCGGTACCACGTCTTTCATTAAGGAGGCGACGATATGGCCGTAATGCGGCGTTCCCGTAGCGAAAGGCGGACCGTCATAAAAGACATAATCCCCGTTTGGAGCCTCTTTTTCGACAGATTGCTCAAAAGTACCGTTGCTTTCCCAAAAGTCACGGATTTGCTCTTCAAGC
>CAZSWO010000004.1:0-49457 GCA_964611115.1 uncultured Gammaproteobacteria bacterium | reverse complement strand
AGATTGCTCAAAAGTACCGTTGCTTTCCCAAAAGTCACGGATTTGCTCTTCAAGCGTTATATAGTGTGGTTTTTCAGACATATAAGTCTTTTCAATTTTACGCCGAAAAATGGGCTTTGTCAAAGGCTTTTTCCTTGAAAAATAAGGCTAAATATTATTTAAACAAATAAAAAAGAGGAGAATTTTCTCCTCTTATAACCGTTCTTACATGACGTTTAATGACCAACCTGTAATGAACCATCAAAAGTTTTCCTAATGAACTTTAGTTGCGCCTCTAATGCACCGTTCAGATGACTATACATTTCTCTGACAGCAGTAGTCTTGTCGATAGTATGCAGAAATGTAACTGTATCAGTGCCGAGATACTGAAGAATTTCATACCTAATAACACTATCCATAGCAATAAATTCAATGCCCATGCTATAAACACAGATGTCCCGTTGTCGCTCCTCCCAAGCATTCGAAGCGTCACATTTTATTTCAAAATGAATTGATCTCGTGCCTTCAGTGGTCGGATCAATGTGTTTGAAAAAGAATTGGTTCCACTGAATAATCACGGGCATCATTGCTTTCTTTTTATCAACAAATGGAAAAACATCAAAATTGATAAACAAGCGAATTTTTCTTTCTCTCAAACGATTACACAGAAAACCTAATTGATCATAATATTTAGCAAGAACCGCAGTAATCTCTTCTAGCCCTCCCTCTCTATCGAAGAAGACTTTCTTTTCCTGTGAGTCTAAAGCAGATTTTATTTTTATTTTTGTTTTTTTCATGTTTTTTATTTAAATTAAAAAGATCGTAATTGACTAGTATTACCATTTCCTATATAATTTGTCAATACATTATGTTTAAACTCTCCTCCACCTTCCAACCGACCGGCGATCAGCCGGAAGCCATCAAAAAACTCGTTAAGGGACTTAACGATGATTTTAAGCGCCAAACCCTGCTCGGCGTTACGGGATCAGGCAAAACCTTTACGATGGCCAATATTATTTCTCAGGTCAAACGCCCGACTCTCATCATTTCCCATAACAAAACCTTAGCCGCCCAGCTCTACAGCGAATTCAAACAATTCTTTCCCGAATCCGCCGTTCACTACTTCGTTTCCTACTACGATTACTATCAACCGGAAGCCTATATTCCACATACTGATACCTATATTGAAAAAGAAGCGACGATCAACGAAGAAATCGATCGCCTGCGGCACGCCGCAACCCAATCCTTAATGAACCGCCGCGATGTTATTATCGTTGCGAGCGTTTCCTGTATTTACGGTTTAGGCGAAAAGGCCGACTATACCGCCCTAAGCCAGCATTTTTCGGTCGGCGAAACAATTAAGCGCAATGAAATTTTGCGGCGTCTCATCAAAATCCAATATGTCCGCGACGATGCGCAAATCGGCCGTGGTCAATTCCGCGTCCGCGGCGACCGTGTCGATATTCATTTAGCGACCGGTGAAGCTATAGTCCGGCTTAATTTATTCGGAGATACAATCGAGAATATCCAAATTTTTAATATCACTCCTTCAAAGGAAGCGGTTTGGATTAGCGAACTTGATGATAGTACCGCCGAAGAATTAGAGCGCGTCTCAATTTTGCCGGCCAAGCACTTTATGACAACCGAACCGAAGCTTAAAGAAGCGATTGGCGCGATTGAGAAAGAGTTGGCTGAGCGCTTAAAAGAATTACTTGAGAATGGAAAAATCGCCGAAGCGGATCGCCTCGAACGCAAAACCAATTATGATTTAGAAATGATCCGCCAAGTCGGTTATTGCTCAGGTATTGAAAATTATTCTCGTCACTTAGCGGGACGCGTCGCCGGTTCTCCTTCGGAAACCTTAATCGACTTTTTCCCGAACGATTATTTATTATTCATTGATGAGTCGCATGTTACTCTTCCGCAGATCCGCGGCATGCATGCCGGTGACCGCTCGCGCAAAGATACGCTCGTTGAATTTGGTTTTCGTTTACCGAGCGCCCGCGACAACCGTCCGCTGACCTATGATGAATTTGAAACTAAGGTAAATCAAGTTGTGTACGTTAGTGCGACGCCGACGGCTTATGAAATTACTAATTCAAAACAAGTCGTTGAACAAATTATCCGCCCGACCGGACTCTTAGATCCGGAAATCGAAGTCCGCCCGACCGAGCATCAGGTTACTGACTTAGTGAAAGAAATCGAAATCCGCGTTAAGAAGCAACAGCGCGTTCTCGTTACAACGCTAACCAAACGGATGGCCGAAGAATTAACCGATTATTTATTAAATGAAGGTATCAAAGTAAATTATATTCATTCGGAAATCGATACGCTCGAACGAGTTGAGATTTTAAAAGAATTGCGTTCCGGAAAATACGATGTTCTTGTCGGCATCAACTTATTGCGCGAAGGCCTCGACTTACCGGAAGTTTCTTTTGTCGCCATTCTCGATGCTGATATGTCCGGCTTTTTACGCAATGAAACCGCTTTAATCCAAACGATTGGTCGCGCCGCCCGCCATCAGGAAGGTAAGGTTATTATGTATGGCGATACAATTACACCGGCAATGAAGCTCGCCATCGACGTTACAAATCGACGCCGTAAGATTCAGGCGGACTATAACAAGAAAAATCATATCACTCCGAAAACCGCCGGCTTAAAAGCCTATTCACCATTAGGTTCAGCAGACTAAGCGCAATTATTGACAATATTAGCAATTTTGTTTATACTCTTAATACTTTCAAATATTACACTTTTAACTCTTAAACACCTCTATGGCACATAAGAAGGCCGGCGGATCCACCGCCCTGGGCCGAGACAGCGCCGGTAAACGTCTCGGTGTCAAACTACAAGACGGCGAAATCGCTCGTCCGGGCGCCATCCTTGTCCGCCAACGCGGCACTAAGGTTCACGCCGGTAAGAATGTCCGCCGCGGCAAAGATGATACTTTGTACGCGATTACCAACGGGCTAGTTAAGTTCTCGAGCAAGAAGTTGGCGAAATTTACGGGCCACCTCAAAGGCAGCAAGATCGTCAGCGTTATTTCGGAAAAGAAATAAATTTCTCTCCACCCGATTCGGGTATGAAAAAGCTCTCGTATTTACGAGAGCTTTTTTATTAAAGATTTTTTAATTTTCTTTGATCTAAAATATCATCAGCCTTAATGATACTTGCATAAGCCGGACTATTTCCTTTTGCCGGTTTAGCAAAAATAGCTACTTTATCTTTTGGCTTAAGTCCTAAGATAGCTCTAATCTCTTGTGATATTGAGAATTGTCCTTTTGCATCAACTTTTACTATACTCAATATTTTATTTTTGTTATTCAAAAAATATCCTTTCTATTTTTTATTAATATTCTTTTCAAAATTAATGCCGTGATCGAGATAACCCCATGCAGTCACAATTTTTTCCAAGCCGCTACAACAGTTCTCTCATAATTTGCTCCTCCAGCGACCGGCTTCCACTCCAGACCTTCACTCATAAATTCACGAGCCGCATCAACCCGCGCAATGAACCTCTCGCCGCTTACTAAAATTATTTCATAATTCTGACCAACATACATTGTCGGAAATCCTTCATTAAAAGGAAAGCCAGGAAGACGCTCGCCAGGCATCAGCGCTTGAGAAGCTTTTTCAACAGTGTCCCAATTCAAACTTTTATTTTCATTTAGTGTTTCTTTTGCACTTTTCATTATTCCTCCGAAAAGATTTTTATTAATGTACTTTGCTAGGAAATTAACAGATAAAAATCATTTTGTCAATAATTAATCCGTTACCAAGCATGTAACATCACCGGCGCTCCCGACCGTTCCTCGATTCCCTTGGTTTTGATGTTATAATCCGGATGGATGAGTTTTAAAAATTTCTCGATTTCGGCAGCGTGTTCGGCTTTGTGATACGTCGTAATCGCAATCCGCGGTCGATTGGCTTTGATTGTTTCTTTAGCGCCCGCCAGCATTTCAAGTTCAAAACCTTCTAAATCGGCCTTAAGATAAGTTATCGCTTTATCTTGTTTAAAGAATAAACTATCTATCGTTTCTAGTGGTACGGATATATTGGTTTCTATTTCTGAAATCTCCGTTCTAATTCCGTCGTTCATCATAAAAACGCGGCCTTGCTTTGCGCCGAGCGCGACCGGGATAATTTCAACATTAGACATGTCTTCAAAGGTTTTTTCCAAAGCCCAGACGAATTCCGGCAAGGGCTCGATCGCGTATACTTTTTTACAGCGCCCCGCAACGCTTAAACTAAACAAACCTTCGGCGGCGCCGCAATCAACAACAATGTCATCTTTTCTAATCTCGGTTTCCGGAATCTCGTAATAATGCCAATCGTCTTTTTTAAAGATTTCAGAAATTACTTGGTATATAGAACTTAAGCCAAAACTTTTAGGAACATAGAGAGGTCGGACAAATTTTTTAAAATGAATAACAAGATAATCCCCTTCTTCCCGGATCTTATTAATAAAGGGCTTGGCTTTAATTGAAGAAATCGGCGCTAGGATATGCCGGATCAATTCAAAAAAACCGACGCCGTTGCGTCGGCCCGACAGCCAGTATCTTAAGATATTAAAACGACGAGTAATAATCATACCTAGCTAACTTTTCTTAAATCAGTATACCCTAATAATCTTTGTTTGGTTTCAGAAATTTCCTTGATTATTTCTCTGGCTTCTTTGTTATTAGAATAAAATACTTTGATCCTTTTTAAGATTTCTTTATCCTCACCAGCTTTAACTCCTTTAAATATTCTCTTATATATTCCGACCAAGAATCGCTCATAGGCTTCTCTGCCTTTATTATTCTTGAAGCCTATAATATTTGAAGGGATTTCTAAACAATCTACTTTATAACCATTGCCAAGTATAAACTTAAAAAGCCATTTACACCTGTAGCCATGGCCTTTAGTAGTGACAATTAAAATCTTTTTCCATGCAGGATGCCTCTTAATAAGCTGCTTAGCATAGTAGGTATTACCTAAGGTATCTTTTGATTTTTCTTCTCTAAATAATAACTTCTTAGAAAATCCTGCCTTTCTTAAGAAATATTCCATTGACCCCGCTTCGGTATATTTTAGTTTTTCCTTTGTCCAAAAATTTTGAGCACCACTGAGAATAATAGGAGTATTCTTATATTTGTTAGAATACCTAGCAAATCCTTCTAAGCGCTCTTTTGTATATAAAACCGGTTTCAAACTTTTGCCAACTCCCCCGCCTAAGATAATTACTACGTCGGCTGTTTGCATACTATTTCTTTTTCTCCCGAAGCTTCAAACAGGTTTTAACAAATTCAACGAATAAAGGGTGCGGATCTAAGGGGCGAGAAATGTATTCCGGATGGAATTGAGTGCCGATGAAAAAGGGATGATCGCTGATTTCAATTGCTTCGACGATGTTGTGATCCGGCGACGTTCCGCAAATAGTTAATCCCTTCTGCTCTAAGAGCTCGCGATACTTTGGATTAAATTCATAGCGATGGCGGTGGCGCTCTGAAACAACCCGCTTCTTGCCGAACTTCTTTTCATAAATCTTCGCCATCCGCGTTCCGGGAACGAGTCGGCACGGCCAGCCGCCAAGGCGAATCGTACCGCCAAACTTTCCTTGTTTGATATTTTCAATTTGCGATTCCATAACGTCAATAACCGGATGCGGCGTTTTCGGATTAACTTCGCGGCTCGAAGCTCCTTTTAAACCAGCGACGTTGCGGGCAAACTCGATAACCGCCATCTGCATTCCGTAACACAAACCGAAATACGGTACTCCGTTTTCGCGGCAGTATTTAATTGTTTTAATTTTTCCTTCGGCGCCGCGCGTTCCCCAACCCTGCGGAACGATAATACCGTCAAACTTTTTCAACAGACGAGCGCCTTCTTTTTCAACTTCTTCCGAGGCGAGCCAATGAATATTTACTTTGCAATGGTTAGCGGCACCGCCGTGCTTGATGGCTTCTAATACCGAAATATAAGAATCGGTCATCGTAAAGGCACCGGAAAGAAAATATTTACCGACGATACCGACGTTGATCTCCTTTTTAGCCGTTTTAATCCGCTTAATCATCGCGCGCCATTCTACTAAGTCCTTACGGCGCGGACGTAGGCCAAAACGATCAAGAATTCGTTCACCGAGATGATCTTTTTCAAAATTTACCGGCACATCATAAATTGATTCGATATCCGGCGCGGAAATAACATCTTCAGCTTTGATGTTGCAATTAACGGCGATTTTTTCGCGGCGCGGTTGGTCGATATCAGTCGAGGAACGAGCAATAATAAAATCAGGCTGAATACCGGCGGCGTTCAAGGTATGGATCGCATACTGCGTCGGCTTAGTTTTCATTTCGCTAGACAGCGAAGGTACCGGCAGATAGGAAACCATAACAAAGGCGACATCGCGACCATACGCCAGCTTCATCATACGAGCCGCTTCAAGGAATAGTAGGTTCTGATATTCTCCGACCGTACCACCGACTTCAATCATCATAATTTCGGCTTTGGTCTTTTTAACCGCGCGTTCAATTCGATCTTTGATTTCTAAAGGGATATGCGGCACAACTTCGACGCATTTTCCGCCGTAACCGAGATTGCGTTCGCGTTCAATAACCGCCTGATAAACGCGGCCGGTCGTCATATAACTGTCGCGATAAATATTAGTACCGAGGAAGCGTTCGTAATTTCCAATGTCCTGATCCGTTTCGTCCCCGTCTTCGGTAACAAAAACTTCGCCATGTTCGATCGGATTCATTGTACCGGCATCAACGTTGATGTAGGGATCAATTTTAATCGCTGAGACAGCAAAGCCTTTACCGGACAAAATCCGACCGATCGAAGCCGCCGCAACGCCTTTGCCGACGCCGGACATAACGCCACCGACGACGAAAATATATTTAGTAGTAAATTTTTTCTTCTTTTTTTTCATCACTGTACATTAACAAAATTCAAATACCACCTGACAATTTTTTCTCCGTATAAAAGCGTAATGGCACCGGCAAGGGACAGGAATGTTCCGAGCGGCACCATTGAACCCCATTTCTTTTTTCCCGTCGCTAAGGCGATAACTCCGAAGACGGCGCCTAGACCGTAGCCTAAAAATATCGCCGCGAGAATATTCGGCCAACCAAGGGCGACGCCGAGCAATAATCCGAGACGGATATCACCGGAGCCGATCCAGCGGCCGCGGGAAACAAGATATTGGATGAGAAAAAAACCTGTTCCTATTGTAGCAGAAATTAAAAGCCACTGCCAACCGTAGCCAAGCCAGAGATTAAAGGCTAAGGCGATCGCCGCTGCCGGCAGACTGACTTTGTCCATAATAACGTACCAGCGAGCGTCCATGATAAAAATTACGACAAAAACCGACAGTAAAAACCAGTTTCGAGCCAATGCAATATAGTCTAGCGGTGTTAACCAGTAGGCCAGCATGAACAAAACAGCAGTTACGGCTTCAACGGCCGGATACTGAATTGAAATAGTCGCCTGACACTGTCGGCACTTCCCTCTCAACAATATAAAACTTAGGAGCGGAATATTGTCATACCAATGAATCATCGCCTGACAATCTCGGCAATGCGAGCGGCCGTTGACGGACTCGCCTTCATAGAGGCGCCACGCCATGCAGTTGAGGAAACTGCCGATTATAAGTCCTAAAACTCCGCTAGCGACGAGAAAAAATAGTTCCATATGAATGTTTATCCAAACTAATTGCTAGCAATAAAACCGATATCGGAACCAAGGGAATAAAGGCGCGCGACAAAGCCGTATGATCCAGCGCCCATTGATAATTTTCCGTAACAATAAAGATAACAATTAAAATCGCCGCCAAGGTTGCAAACATCAGCCAGGCGCATAACAATTCTTTACGACGCCAGATATGCGGAATGAGTAGCAGGGCGATAATAATAAAGATAATCCACCATATATTCCAGTTTCCCGAAATAAAGAGCGCCTGCCAAAAAGCGTGCAGTGCATCAGGGCGCCACACCCAGGCCGCTTCGGTATTGCGTAAATTAAGTTGATTAAAAATTTTAAATAAGGCAATCGGTAAAATCGGAATTGTCAAAGCGCCTAGCGCGAAAAGGGCGGAACGAAGACGCGGTCGATAGACTTTAAAAATATAGGCCGCCGTTAAACCAATCGCAAACGCGATCATATAAAAAGTTCCGTAATTCTTAATACTGAAGGTCCAGGCAATAAAAGTGGCGGCTAGCATTAAACGATTAAGTCGTTGCCGCTCAAGCCACTCAAAGAAAAAGGCGAAACCGACGGCGGCGTAATAAGCGACGATTAAGTCAGCGTAATTATTCGAGGCATGATAAAAAATAAAGGGTTGCGAACAGAAAAATAAAGTCAGCAATAAACCCTTAACAGTACCTAGATATTTAATTGAAAAGTCGGTCATCAATACAATGAGCGAAGCAAAATAAAACCACGCAATTAAATTGACAGCTCCTCCGGTCGCACCGAGCAATCTAAACCAATACTCTAATAACGAAAGATGCCAAGGATAATTACTGTGACTAAAGGCGGAGAGATATGTCGGACTCGTTCGATCAAAATCAACCGCCCCATCTTCTAATAAAATCTCTGCTCGGATTGACCAAAATGCAATTGAATCAAAGGTTGCTGGTGGCTTGCCTAAAGCCTGCACAAGGCTTAAAAATAGCACTGCTGCGATCAGACAACCAAGCAGCCAAGTTAATGGCCTGACCGTAGAAATATCAAGCGTTAGGCGATTCTTCCAGGGAAATTTCCAGGCAAAAATAATAAGGGCGCCCAAGGTCTGCAATGCAAAAAACCAAAGCAACAGAGGCGTGAAAGATTGCCGAGCAATCACAAAGTATATAAATAACTCAAAGGTTATAAGAGCCGATCCAATTCCAAACACAAGGGAAATAGAACGCAAGCCGGAAATAAAACGCGGATACAAAAAACTAATCGCTGCCAAGCCGGGAGCAAGAATTGAAATCAGAATAAGAAAAATCTGCCACATATTTAATCCTTTCGTTTAAAAATAATTTGATCGTCGCCGAATTGAGCTAATACTTTAAAATCTTTAATTAATTCTTCGCTCAGAGGACCCTTAGGACGATAAAGAATATAATAGTCCGCCTCAGCCAGCTTAGTTGTTTTATATTCGCTATAGAGATAATAAACAAGATATGGCTGTAAATTAGAATCAGCGTAAGCAATGCGACTACCGAGAGGAATCACCTCTCTAATTGTTTCTACAAAAGGATAGATGCCGCAAAAGCTGCCGCCTAAATTCTGATACTTATCAATCCGGCAATAACGCCAAATAACCTGTTCCTCTGTCGGACGAAATAGTGCAAACCAGGTTTCATTAAATTCCTTAACAGAGCTAAAGGCGAACTGAGAAAAAAGCGGCAGCCAGGCAATCGCAGCGACGGTCAGAACTATTGTTGAAAAAGAAAAGCGGCGTCGTAAAAAGATTAGTCCGATCGCCGTTATTATTATAAAAAATATTCCAAAGATCATCGTCGCCGGAAGATTTCCAATTTTTGTACCGAGAATAACATTGATCGTACTTAGGAGTTCCGGTTGATGGGAGAAGAAGTTCATGCCAATCAATTAAAAAGTAATAATTTTCGCAGGCGACGGAGCCCAGATTGCGGGATTGTGACTTAATGAAAACAAACTGATTATAGGAATACCAAGCGCAGCGGCGATATGCGTTAAGCCGGTATCATGTCCAATGAATAACTCTGCGCTCGCTAAGAGCTTTATTTCATCATAGAGCGACAACCCAGCGTGGTCAATAATTTTCTCTTGCCATTCCTCAGGCAAAGCAGCTAAATACTGTTTATCTTCTTCCGAGCCAAGAGCAATAATCGAATATTCTTTGGGAATTGCTGATAATTGCTCAATCCAGAGCTTAAGCGGCGCGCGTTTAATCACCGCGCTCGCACCCAAATGAATAGCCGCTATATTTTGTTTAGAAATCGAATCGATTTGTAAAGCAGGTGCTGTTGTTAATGGGAAACCACAGACTTTAAGATGCTGCTGCCATTTCGGGATCGCTTCTTCAGCATCGGCTGACTTCGTAAGTAATGCTCCGAGTGCGCCATTACTATAACCGGCGCGGCGCCGAATTCGCAGTGCCAACATCGTAAGTATCGCTGTCGCATCGCCTTTGGCGTCAAAGGCGGCATCATAGGTATTTTTTAAATTCTTAATCTCTCGCTTATAAAATGTTTGCCAGGCAGAAAAATATCCGAGTTCATCATATTCAGGAAATATCACAATTTTTCTAATTCCGGGAATTAATTTCAAAAGCTCGCTCGGCGTTGTTCGCGCAACAATATCAATCGCCAGTCCGGGAAATGATGTATGCAGACTTCGAATCAAAGGTTCAAGCAACATCGCGTCGCCGATTCCTCCCGTACTAAAAATGAGAAGTGCTTTACTTGTACTTAGATCAAAAGCTTCTTTCCTAAAAAAATATAATGGGAGCAATAAACAATCGACGATTATCGCGAGAATTAAAGGTAGTGGTTTTTTGTAGGAGTACGCCATATTATTTCTTATGCGCAACAATAATCAAGTTATCCCCGGTCCCGCTTAACCACGCAAGCGCATGAATACAAATTTTGAACAGTCCTTTAAGCGAGAAGTTGACTTCGTGATGCATACTGATTCGCGTATAGGCTTTAACAATTTCAAAGCTATTGCTTTCTAATACATTACACACCCCGCGCTTGCCGCATTGCCAAATATGTTGAAAGGGTGAAAAGCCGTACCAACGCCGGCCGAGTACTACGCGCCATGCACTATAATAACGCGGCACTTCGATCAAAAGAATTCCGTCGTTTTTTAAGACCCGATGTGCTTCTTTCATTTCTTCATTAGGATACTCAAGATGTTCAAAACAATGTAAGTAGGTAATAATGTCATATGAATTATCACTGCGTGCAATTGTTTCTAGAGTTCCATGTTGCAAAACATCATCCGGAAAATTATATTTTTCTTTTCCGAAGGCGATTGCTTCGGTCGACATATCAACCCCTTCGGCTTTGAAACCTTGTTCACGCGCTTCTTTAACAAAAAAGCCTAGGTTACAACCAACGTCCATTAAAGAGCCCGAGGTTTTATATTTTTTTATAATATTTAAAGTACGTATAAAAAACGATTGCCAGATCGCTTCATTTTCTGAGCGTTCTATATGATCGTGCCGTCCTTCATAATAATCTTCTAACCCTGCGCCAGAAAGCGGAATTGGGAAAGTTCGCGCAAGTCCGCAGCGTGTGCATTGTAAAATAAAAACAGTTTTCTCAAGCGGATCATACCAAGAACGCCTATATTCAAAATTACCGCAGGGACAGAGAACTTCGGGCTTGCTGATGCGGCCGCGTTTACCTTTAAAAATTCCCCAATCAATTATAACTCGAGATAATGCTAATAATAATGCGGCTTTCCAGGCGTAATAACCCCGATACCAAGCGCCCGAGACCAGTGTCTTAACAAATACCAATGCGGCATCCAGCGGTAAAACAAGCAAAGGCCAACGTCGTCGGATCTTGAAATTAGGAGGCCATTCGCCAGCTTGGTAATTAAACTTCGGAACTTCGCTTAGATCTCGTAAATATAACTCGCTTTGAATCGCCGACCAGTTTCGCCATTTCTTTTTAAACGTTGTCCAGGAATAATTATCATACTCCGGGCGGTGCTCGACGAGATACGGGACTCGCACAACCTTGCCGGGAACCGACACAACGAAATTCGGCAAACCCAGAAAGGAGATGGCGCTGCGGCGAAATAAGCCCCGCTTATAGGGCCAGTTCTTCGTTACCGGTTTTACTCCGTCATATAAAGGCCAGACATATTCATAGGCATCAACATCAGTCCTAGAAATTAATTCGGGGAGCGCCGCTTTCATTTCCGGCGACAAAAATTCATCACCGTCAATTTGTAAAATCCATTCGCCACGAGCGGCTTCAAAACTCAGAGGTCTAATCGGTTCGGCGACGCCCGCACGCGGAGCGATAATGATCTGAGCGCCAAATTCAGCGGCGATATCAAGCGTCGCGTCAGTGCAGGGTCCGTCATGAACCACAATAATTTCGTTAACCACTCCGACAATGCTCTCAAGACAGCGCCTTATAAGTCGTTCTTCATTATGAACAACAACACAGGCGGAAAGTTTAATCGGATTAATGTCGTTCATAGCGAGCGCCTTTTTTTGCAACAATTCTAATTAAGCTCATATGATCGCCAAAAAATATACTCCCTAAGCGCTTGCGTAATGAAACCTCTTTAAGATGATCTACCGCTTGATACGAAAGAACCTTAAGTCCGAGACGTTCAAGTTCTAATTTTAAATCAATCGCAGAGATAAAACATTTTACACCTGGCGCCTCAGAGTATGCAAAGCGAGGCCGATGCGCGACAGTGCGTCCGACAATTCTAAACATTGTATTAATAGCCGGCCAAAAATGATACTGACTAAATAAGCGCTTAGCACTCAAATAGTTCGGCGCATGCACCAATAATAAACCTCCCGGTTTCAAGAAACGTATATATTCCTGCAGCGAGGCGCTCACATCAGCGGACTGCTCGAGTTCATTACGTAAAACAACCGCATCAAAACTGCCGACGCGCGGCGTTTCACCCGCCTCATTGGGAATAAAAACTTTTGCGCCGTCAGCAATATGTTTTTGGATAAAAAAAGAATAATCAAGCTCCATATCAATTATCGTTATTCAGTTCATTAAGTAATTTTTTAGTTTGTTCGTTGTTCGGATCAAGCTGCATAGCGATATCGGCATAAAACCGCGCCGAAACACTATTCCCCTCTTCTTTGTAGAGAGCCGCCAAACGCAGCGGCCACGCGCTGTTATTAGGATCAACCGTGAAGGCCTGTGCCGTATAGGAAATAGCACCCGCACTATCTTTTAACTGATAGGCCATATCAGCCAACTTTTGATAAGCCGAGGTAAGTGTCGGATCTATGGCAAGCGCCTTTTTATATTCTAAAGCCGCGGCTTCAAAATTATTTTCACTAAAATAACTTAGCCCCAGCAAGTCGTGAAAATAAGCGCGCTGACGGCTGATCGCCGGCGTATGCCCGCTTAGTATCGGCGCTTGTTCCGCTAAAGGCGTAATTTCTATTCCCTGCTCGATGATCGTCCGAGCCGCCGCATTATCGCCCTGCCAGAGCTTCATACGTGCGTAATCCTGATAGGTTACCGTAATAAAGCGATTTATGTCCAGTAAACGACGATAGGTCTGTTCGGCGCTTTCATAGTAGGCAGTATCGGTATAATAACCCAGGACTGAATAGGTGTGAGCCAGGTCAATTAAGGTATAAAACTGCGTTTCTCGTTCTGAAATTGTCATTGCCTGATCAATAAGATTGCGAGAAATTTGTCGCTTACTAACATCCGAGGAGGCCGCGGAAAAACAATTAACTCCGTGATGTAAATAAATGCGAGCATAATAATGACTCACCGGATACCACTCTAATACTTTCTCCATTCCATCAAGCACCACGCGGCAGTCCCCGCGCGCTTCGGCCTTCTTCACCTTCATATAATATCCATCAGCCACCAAGGGTCGAACTCCGTAACCATAAAACAATACTCCGAGTAAAACAGTGGCGGCTCCGGCAATAACCGCTCGGGATGCCGGTTGAAAGAATCCAAGCTCATATCCGCGTACCTCTCTGTCACCGCGACCGTAACTCCAGGCGATTGCCAAGAGAAAGAAAAGCATAACCGCCAGCGCAGTTAATGAAAAACTAAATAGATTGTTTACTGCGTAGGCGAGTAAAGCCGAAGCGATTGCGAGTCCAAGCCAATAATCTTGCCCGCTTGCATGAGAGAATTTTTTAACACAGGGAACAATAATTACAATCAAGAGCGATACGAAAACCGCCAATCCGAATAATCCAAACTGCAGGAGAAAATCGAGCGGTGCGTTATGAGCTCGATCTGGAAAAGAGTTCATACGCTCATAGTAAGCCCATTCCGGCTTATATTCTCGAACAAAGACGCTGGCCTGAACATCAGGTCCGAAACCAAACGCTTTACGATAGAGCGGCGCGTGTTTAAACGCGTCCCAGGCCGCCGACCAATAAAATAAGCGAGTACCGGCCGAACCGGCCTTATAGTCAAAGATAGTAACGGCTCGAAACACTAAACTGCGCGGATCATAATCTACGCTTTTAAGTAGCTGTGAACGAACCGGAGCCAGTAATAACAATGTAAAAGTCAGAAGAAAAATTCCGAGAGCAGTTACGGCATAGATTTTATTGCGACGCCACATATACAATAACCCGGCGACGATGACGGATGCCGCGAAGGCGACCCAGGCACTACGACTGAAGGTGAACGCCAGGCAAATCAATTGAGCAAGCACCAATAAGGTCAAGCTAAGTCGCAGATACCAACGCTTAACCACAAAAAAGATCGAATACAGCGTCAGCGGTAACATAACAACAAGATAATGACCAAAAAAGTTCGGCTGGCCGAAACTCGAAAAAATACGTTGCTGCGAACTTTCCGCCCAGCGCAGGAAATCCAATCCAAAAATCTGCATTAATCCATAGACACAGATAAAAGCCGCCGAAAGATTCGCGACAATAAGAGCACGGTGCAGTTTCTCCTTACTAGTAATCGTAATCGTTAGAAAAAAGAAAAATAAGATGTAGGGCAAAAGATTAATAAAACCCTGCTGACGTTCATAGCTGCCGAGCAAGCTTATCATCGGATGCAAAGACAGCAAAGAGCTTATTAAAAATGAAGCAAGCAGCAAAATCAACGCCCAGCTCATTTTTTTTGACGTGAAAGCAATCAGTCTTCCCGAAAATGCCCCTAAGGCAAGCCAGGCGATTAAAGCTACGCTAATAAAGAGTCGAAGAATAACCGATTTATTCAAATCAAAGATTGTGTAGTTTTCATGAAAGACCGCAAAATACAGCGGCGTAAAAAAAATGACCGCATATACGCTCCAACTTATTATTGCTCGAAGTATCTTCTCTGTTTTGTTCATAAGCTATAAAAAATACAGACCACCACCACAGGTAATGATCTGCATCTTAAAAAATTCAAAACTAATTCGCCAATCCGTTTGGCGTCGCTCGGTGTGTTCCTTCGGACAAATCTCCTATATCAGAACCGAGACAGTAGGTGATGACGTAAGATGAGTTCGCAGTAACCGAGGTGTAGAGATAGTTAGTACTGGCCGGACAAGGCGTATCATTATTCGGACTCGGGTTCGAAGGCACGATAGCCATATAGGTTGTTGTATCATATACCAAGGCCTGACCGGGAGTAACGAAAGTCGGATAGCGACCGGCGTCGTTATAATAGAGTTCCAAAGCAGACATAAGCTGACGCATATCGGAAACACGCTTGGCATCGCGAGATTTTACACGAGCATTACCCAGGGCGACAACCGCCAAGGTTGAAAGAATGCCGATGATCGCGATAACGACCAACAATTCAATCAAAGTAAAACCCTTTCGATTAGACTTTTGTTTCATACATTTTATTTGATACCTCTATAGTATAGCGAAAAATCAAGAAAGCCACAAGCTACAATTGGCTGACTACATTATACATCGGCAAAAGAATCGCCGCAACCATTACTCCGACACCAAGACCCATAGCAACCATTAACGATGGTTCAATCAATGACATTAAATTAGCAAGCATCGAAGTTATCTCTCGATTGTAGAAACTAGTCACTTTTTCAAGCGCAACATCCAATTTACCCGTTTTTTCTCCAACCAGCATCATCTGCGATACCATGCTCGGAATCTCCTTGGTGCGGACGAAAACCGTACAAATCGAGTTACCGCCCTGCACCTCCGCAATAGTTTCTTCAATAACTTTCTGATAATACAGGTTATTAACGACTTCGCCCGCTACCCGCAGACTTGAGGAGATATTAACACCTCCGAGAACCAAGGTATTCATTGAGCGGGTAAAGCGAACCAGATAAATCATCTGAAGCAACTTTCCAAAAATCGGTAATTTCAAAATCCAAAAATCAAATTGCTTTCGTCCCTGAACAGTCTTCAGGTACAAACGAAGCGATACTACAACGGCCGCTATCAAAGCCAAAATAAGCCACCAATAAGAAATTAAAAAGGAGGAAACAGCCACCATTGCCCGCGTTGCCAGCGGAAGCTCGCCGCCCGTTTCAATAACGATGGCCGTCATTCTCGGCACAACAAAGATCATCATCATAAATCCAATCGCAACCATTAAGGCGGTTACAAAAATCGGATAAATCATCGCTCCCTTAATCTTTGAATTCATGTCATAATCCTTTTCCATCTCGTCAGCAATATAATCAAGCGCCTCATCAAGCTTACCTGACTGTTCACCGGATTTTACAACACTGATATAGAAGTTCGAAAAAAGATCGGGACGCTTCGCTAAGGATTCGGACAAAATTCCGCCCGAATCAACTTCATCGCTGATTTCCGCAATGACGTGACGCATCTTCGGCTTAACCGCCTGATTGGCAAGAATTTTCAATGATTCGACAACCGGAACGCTGGCCGCAACCATAACTGCAAACTGACGGGAGAATGCGACCAAATCTTTGACATTAACCCGCGACATAAAATCAAGCACCTGCGCTGAACCGCCGTGCATCGAAGCTTCCTTGAGGGAAATAATCTGGAAACCGCGCGAAGTTAAGGTATCGATCGCCTGCGCTTCTCCGCTCGCGTCAACCGTTCCGGTCTCTTGTTTATTATTCGCGGGGTTTACAATTTTAAAATTAAAAGTGGTCATGATACAAATTATGAAGATAGCTTAAGAACCTTTCGTGCCTTTTCTACAACTTCAATCGGATCGAGATGCGCTTTAATCCAAAAATCAAGTGCACCATGAATGAGAGCCTGCTCGCGATGAGAGGGGTCGCTTAAATTACTTAAGACAGCAACCGGAATCGAGGCGGTCGTTTTTGATTGTTTTAATTTTCGCAACACTTCGTAACCGTCTTCATCAGGCAAGCCAATATCAAGAATAATAAGATTAGGCTTAAAGCTGTTCGCTTCTTCAAGCGCTTCCGCGGCCGTCATCGCACCGCGAATAACAAAACCTTCAGCAAGAAATTTCGCGCTGTACATTGCGAGTAAAAAATGATCATCCTCGACTAATAGAATTTTAGCGGCCGCTTCTTTCATAATTTAGTTTTGAATAACGCGCATAATTTCTTCAACCGTAGTCAGTCCCATAGCGGCTTTAATAAAACCGTCCTGCTCCATTGTTAAAAAGGGCTGATTTGATTGCACATCTTCGGTGGTCAGGGCGCCGCGTTTAGCCAAAATCAAATTGCGCATTTCGTGGTTAATATCGAGCACTTCAGCAATGCCGATACGATCGCGATAACCGGTTTTTCCACAGTGGGAACAACCCTCGCCGTGATAAAACTTTACATTATTAATATCGAAATCAGGCATCGAGAGTTTAATCGTCTCAAGCGGAATCGCCTTCAGCTTATTTATAATCTCCTCGCGAAAGACCGGCTCGATGGTAAGCTCCGCTTTGCAGTAACTGCAAATGCGACGTGTTAGACGCTGCGCCATTGTCATATTTAAAACCGATCCGAGCAAAAAGGGTTCGACTTTCATGTCGATTAAACGCGCAATCGTACCGAGCGCATCTTTCGTGTGCAGAGTTGAGAGCACAAGGTGACCGGTTAACGCCGAGTGAATTGCCAATTCAGCCGTTTCGTTATCTCGAATTTCTCCAACCATGATAACATCCGGATCTTGTCGTAAAATCGAACGCAATCCGGAGGCGAATGTAAAATTAAGTTCCGGCTTGATCTGCGACTGGTTAATGCCTTTGATAAAGTATTCTACCGGATCTTCAAGTGTTACGATGTTGGCCGACTCGCGATTCAAAACATTCAAGAGCGAATATAAGGTCGTCGTTTTTCCCGAACCGGTCGGACCGGTGACAAGCATAATACCACCGGTTTTCTTAATCGCCTCATTGACGATTTGCAGGTTATGGCCGATAAAGCCGAGCTTATCGAGACTGATTACTCCCTTGGTCGTATCGAGCACACGCATAACGATCTTTTCTTCATTCAAAAGCGGCATGGTTGAAACTCGGAAATCAATTTCACGATTATTGATAACAAGTCGAATACGACCGTCCTGCGGCGAACGCGTTTCATCAAGCTTTAAATTTGACAATACCTTAATACGGGCGACAATCGCCGGGTGAATATCTTTCGGCAAAACCAAGGAATTGTGCAGGATGCCGTCGATACGATAACGAACACGCGTTTCCTTGGAAAGCGGTTCGATGTGAATGTCTGATGCACCGCCTTCAATCGCATGGCGAATAATAACCGAAACGATTTTTGCAACCGGCGCGTCTTTGACAATTCCTTCAAACTGCACGCTTTCGTCTTGCTTCAAATTAACATCGCTTTTGGTCGAATCTTCCTTGGCCTTAACCGCCAAAGCGCTCGAAATTTCTTTGCTGAAGTTTTTATAGTGACTAAAGGCGGCGTTAAAACCGAAGGTTGAAATCAAGGCGTAATCAACTTTTAATTTATTTTTCTGGGCTAAAAAGTCCATCGCTTCAATGGCTTTGAAATTTTCCGCATCAACCAAGGCAACTTTAAGATTATTCTGATCGCGGTCATAGGCGATCATGCGATAATGCTCGGCGACGTTCGCCGGCACAATATTTAAAATTTCTTCCGGTATTTCTTTATCAGCTAAGTCTACATAGGCAAAATTCAAAAACTCCGCTTTAGCTTTGACAAAATCTTCAACGTTAACCAAGTTCTTTTCCAAAATAATTTCATCCAAGCTTCGTCCGCTCGTTTCAACCTCGGCAATAAGATCAGCCCCGGTCACCGGACTGATAAGCTTGCGTTCCGACAAAAACGTCAGCAGCTTTTTTTGTTTGTCGAGAAAATTCTGATTGCGGGCCATATGCTTAAAAAGGAGAGAATGGATTAGAGCGACGCAACTCGATAGCTTGTCCGGTCGCCGGTTTGGTCGTTTTTGTTACTCCGGTTTCAACCACCTCTTCAACAACTAAATCCGACTGAGTAAGAATCGGCGAAAGTCCCGTAAACTTTTGATCGCTTAAAATATTAAAACGCAGGTCGCGCTCTGAAATCATTCCGCGCGAAGCCGGCGTAAATTCGCTCAATTTCAACTCATCATTCGGGAAGAACCACTTATTAAAATTAAAAATAATAACAATCAATAACCCGGTGACCACAAGAGTCGCGGAATAGGTTATAATCAAATTTTTATTTTCTGGCAGCATCATACTACTTTTGAAGATAATACGTAACGAGTTCGACCGCAACCTGCCGAGCGCTCGGCTCAAAGCTTATTTTTGTAACGTCCATAACCCGTAAGCTCGTTTCAAGACGTCCCAGGAACTTCTTCATATTATCATAATCGACATTCTTAATGACGAAGGAAACCTGAACCAACTGCAGTTTTCCAAACAATGGGTTGGTGGCTGTTGGAGCTTGGGCGATTGTTATAAATTTACTGCTCGAATTATCAAGCGGCGTAATGGCAATATTATCAACCGCAACATTTCGCTCTTTACCGAGCTGGCCGATTTCGCGTAATAAAATAATTTTTAAACGATCTAAGTCCTGTTGTGAGGAGAGCATCGCATCAATTTTTTCTTTATCGGCTTGATTAATCGACTTATAAACCGCCTTAACTTCATTCAGCTGTTTCAAATAATTGATTTTATCTTCGTATTCCCGCTCTCTGAAATTCAATTCTTGATCCGAGGCGATGAAGTCATACTTTGGTTTAATCAACCACCAATAACCGCTCACTAAAATAGTCAAACAAATCAAGATAACAAACCAATTAAAGAAGTTGGCAAAAACATTAAAAAGCACCACGCCGAGGTTTTTGAGCCAACGGCTGGCTTCTGGGTTAGTTTTGAAGGTAATTTTTGCCATAGAAGCCTATTTCAAAAATATTTTAGGATCAATCGACAGCTCAAGATTGAAGTTAACCGTTTCGGGAAGATCGGGACCGGCCTTAACCGTATTGGCATCAGTGTACTGAACGGAACGCGTCATACTCGAAGCTTTCATAACCTCAAGTTGCAAAGGGACGGCATCAAGATTTTTTGCAACTGCGCCGATGCTGTAATTACCGGTCAAATCACCGCTGAAGTTTTGATAATAGACGTCTTTAAGCGTATTATTCTCAAGAAAATTAAAATAGTTGCTCCAGTGCACATGATTATTAAGGATAAAGCTGGCTACATCGAGTTTGCGATTAAAGGCGATAATATCTTCAATTTCTTTTTCGTTTTTTGAAACCTCGATATTAATAGCTTCAAAGTTCGCCAAAGTTGATTGGCTGTCATTCAAACGTTCCTTCTGCCAAATCAGCAAACCAACATACACTAAGCCGATTGCCAACGAGCAAAGCACTAATGAAAGAGATAGGGATAAAATTCGCTGGCGCCAGTTAAAAAATAAAACTCCCTGATCCTTAACAAGGTTGGCTTTGACGCTGTTGTAGGGTTGCCATAGTCTTGCTTCAACTTCATTCTTAGTTTGTTCGGCAACTTCTAGCTTACGCTCTTCGGCTAACTTAGCGGCTAATGAACCCTTGGAAAATTTGAAGTGGAAGGCCTTTTGTATGCGGTTCATTAAAGACAGCGTCGGCTTCTTTGGTTCAGGCGTAATTTCTTTCTTCGGTTCAGGGGCAATCTCTTTTTTGACTACCGGAGCTTCGACAGAAGCGGCGACGGGTTTTGCTTCTACGTCAACCGATGGTCGGCGCAGCAATCTTTCATAAAAACGGCGCTGACGAAGCATGGCCGTTTTTTCTTTGGCTCTTTCATACTCCAGCCGACTGATGTCGTGTTTAACTGAAGCGTCCTTAAGAGCGCTCTGACCTCGACGCAGGGTGCGCCCGATCTTTTTAATCCATGACAGAAATAAATTCATAACTTACTTACGATCAAATTCTCTCATTGCCAAACCGATAGCCACCGCCAAACGCGGACCGATCTTATCAAGAATAGGTTTGAGTTCGAAAGGATAGGCGACGCGGAACCACGGGTCGCCAACTATCGTATTGGTATTGAATAGCTCGGAAAGATAAGCGGGCAATCCCGGCAACAGTGCTCCCCCGCCGGTTAATATAATTTTTTCAACGCGGCGATTATCCTTATTTCCGAAAACTTCAAGTATGTATTTTATTTCGTTAATAATCGGACTCATCGCTTCAACAATCATCGGCGGCATCTTACCTTCGGCATCGGGTCCGTTATGCATCATGTCATATTTAAACTGTTCGGCTTGCTGCAAGCTCATATTAAGTTGCGAAGCGATCGCCTGCGTAATATTAATTCCTCCGACGGCGATACTGCGGTTCATTACCGGAACGCTTTTATCAACGACGAAAATGTTAGTTGTTGTTGAACCGAGTTGAACGATCATTACCGAAGAACGATCATTGCCAAGCAGCGAACGGATCAAGGCAAAAATTTCAGTCTCCAAACTCAAGAGATTAAGCTGAGCATTTTTAAAAACGTTTACATAACTTTGAATCAACGTTTTAGGCGCACCCGTCAACAAGACTCGCTGTCCGCCGGTGCTCGAGCTCGGTTCATCAATAACCTGCCAATCAAGAACTATATCTTGCAAAGGCAAGGGAATAACTTTTTTGGCTTCCCAGTTAATCGCCGCCTCGAGATCTTTTTTATTGACTGTGTGATTGACACTGATAATCGAAGAAAACACCGAAAAGGTCGGTAATGAGGCGAGGGAGAGGTTTGAGTTCGTATGAGATTTTTCGCAAATGCTTTTAATCAAATCGGCAGTTCGTCGGACATCAATCGGGCCGCTCTCTTTCGGCATTGCCTCGCTAAAACGCTCGCTGAATCCGTAGGTAGAAAGCGTTACTTTGTTACCGTGTTTTTTAAGCTCGACTAATTTAACGCTCAAGGCGTTGATGTCGATTCCAAGATAACTTTGCAGTGATGATTTAAAAATTTCCATAAGGAAGACTGACGTCGCTGTTCCGTTTTGACCTCGGAGCTAAGACGTACTATAATTTAGAAGTATTGATTTCATTATACCATACAATGAATTATAAAAAAATCGGAATCATCGTCGCTTTTGTACTCTTGGTGGCCGTCATCGGCTACTTCCTCTTTGTCTTTTTCTTTAAACCAACTATGGCGCCGATCACGGGTCCCGAAACACCGGCGACGGGCGAATTCGGCGGCTTACCGGAGGCTGGCAGCGGTACAGGAACTCCAACCTCAACTGTGAGCGGGGAATTACCGGACGCCGGCTCGAGCGGATCGGGACAGGTTCAAGCTCCGCTAACTCCGACCGTTGAAGACGCAAGCGTCGATATAGGCGCAGTTGCCAGCGCCGCCCTATCCGCCAACGGCCAAATGCGTTTTTACAACGAAAGCGACGGTAAATTCTATACACTTGGTGCCGATGGTAAAGCGATAACCTTATCTGATAGGCGTTTTGCCGGTGCGGAGAGTATTATCTGGTCGGATACGAGCAACAAAGCGATTATCGAATTTCCGGACGGCAGCAAGGTCCGTTATAATTTTGACACAGAGGAACAGGTAACACTACCAAAGCACTGGGAGGACTTCGCCTTCTCCCCGGATGGCAATAAAATCGTTTCCAAGAGCATCGGTGTCGATCCTGACAACCGCTGGCTCATTATTTCCAACGATGACGGTTCTCAAGCCAAACAAATTGAGGCGCTCGGCGAAAACGGCGACGATGTTATTTCTTCCTGGTCCCCTAACAACCAAAGCGTAGCGATGTACGCCGAAAGCATTGATTCCAACCGCAAAGAAATTTTCTTCATCGGACAAAATGGTGAGAATTTCAAATCAATCATTACCGAGGGACGCGGCTTTCAACCGAAATGGTCGCCCGCCGGAAATGAATTACTCTACAGTGTCTACTCGGCGGACAACGACTACAAACCCTCCCTCTGGCTCGTTAATGCCCAAGGCGATACGATTGGCAACAGTCGCCGTCCGCTCGGCCTTAATACCTGGGCCGAGAAATGCGGCTTCGGAGACGGTTCTATGTTCTGCGCAGTTCCGCAAAGTCTCGAACGCGGAGCGGGACTTTATCCAAGCTTATCCGAAGGAACTCCCGACTACCTCTATAAGATCAATCCTCAAACCGGCACAAAAGAACTTGTTAATCTCGGCGGCGGTTCATACTCAATGAAAAATCTAACAGTCTCTCCCGACGGTTCCTATCTGTTCTTTACCGATAGCTCAACCGGCCGTCTCAAAAAGATCAAACTTCGCTAATTATTTTTATATCTAAATGCCAAAATCAGCGTTACTCTACGTTTGTACTAATTGCGATGCCCAATTTCCAAAATGGCAGGGTCGTTGTTCGGAGTGCGGGCAATGGGGAACGGTAACTCAAGGCGCCGCTCTCTCAAACACAGGCTCGGCTCCGGCGGCTGATCTTATCAGTTTATCCGAAGTGCCTCTCGCCGAAGGTTTTAAACGCCTTGAAACAGGCGTTGAAGAAATTGACCGTGTTTTCGGCGGTGGCATTGTTTCGGGATCGCTTACGTTATTAGCGGGAGAACCGGGCATTGGAAAATCAACCCTCGTTGCCCAAATCGCCGATTACATAGCCGCCAATGAAGAAATTATTTACGCGAGCGGCGAAGAATCTCTACCGCAACTCGCCTTACGTCTCGAGCGTCTCGGTTGCGAACTTAAGCGTTTTAAATTTATCAATGACACCGACATTGATAAGATTGCCGCAGCGGCGGATAAGGCCAATCCGAAACTAGTTATTATCGATTCGATTCAAACCGTTCATACAACAAGCGTTCCCGGTGAAGCCGGCAGCATCAACCAAATCCGCGCCGTTGCCGTTCGCTGTCTTGAAGTTGCTAAGCGCCGCAACATCGCCTTTATTATTATCGGCCATATCACCAAAGACGGAACTGTCGCCGGTCCGAAATCCTTAGAACATCTTGTCGATACCGTTTTATATTTAGAACAAGAAACTGCCCGCGGTTATCAACTTTTGCGCGCCAGTAAAAACCGCTTCGGTTCGACGAACGAATTAGGCATCTTTGAAATGACGGGCAAAGGCTTTATTCCGGTTAAAAATCCATCTTCGATTTTTCTTGAACATGAAAAAAGCCGCTCGAGCGGCTCGGTCATCAGTTGTATTATCGAAGGTACGCGACCCTTCTTGGTCGAGATCCAAGCACTCGTTACTAAAACCGTTTTTGGATATCCGGTACGCAAAGCTTCGGGTATTGATTTAAACCGCCTGCAGGTTCTCGCCGCCGTAATAAATAAACGCACTAAGATTAATCTTAATGCGCAAGATATTATCGTCAACGTCGTCGGCGGCCTCCGGATAGACGATCCCGGCATCGACGCCGCGGTAGCCGGTGCGATCATTTCCTCGGCTCTCGACAAGCCTGTTACAAAAGATTGTATAGTGCTCGGCGAAATCGGTTTAGGCGGAGAAATTCGACCGATTTCTCAACGCAATCTACGTATTAAAGAAGCTTCTAAACTGGGCCTCAGTAAAACAATTGAATCAAAAGATTTGCAGGCGCTTATTAGCGAGCTTTTTTAGACTGCCTAGTCTTAGCGCTTCGCCAACGTTTAATTTCAGCATGGTTACCGGACAATAAAACCTTAGGAACACGATAGGATTTTTTCCCGAGACGAACAATCTCGGGTTTTGTATATTGAGGATATTCGAGTAGTCCCGGTTCGGAATGAGATTCACTAACAATGCTTTCGCTATTACCGAGTACGCCCGGAATTAAACGCGCCATCGAATCCATCATAATCAAAGCACCGAGTTCGCCGCCGGTTAAAACGTAATCACCGACCGAAATTTCCTCATCAACAAAGTCCATAATCCGCTCATCAATCCCCTCGTAACGCCCGCAGATAAAAACCACGGATGACAGCAATGAAGAATACTTCTTGGCCAAACTTTGGTTCCAGGTTTTTCCCTTAGCGGACAATAAAATAACTTTTGTATTCTTGATTTTTTTCCTGCCTACCGGCAGGCAGGTAAGCGACTTGAGTGCTTTATAAATCGGTTCAACTTTCATAAGCATACCGGCTCCCCCGCCGTAAGGCGTATCATCAACCGTATTGTGTTTATCATCGGTCCAATCTCTGATATTATGCGTTTCGAGTTTAATTAATTTTTTCTTAAGAGCACGACCTAAAACACCGGCATTCATATAGTCGGTGATCATCTCGGGGAAAATTGTGAGAACACGGAATAGCATATACATAAAAATATGTAGGGGCGGGTTTGAAACCCGCCCCTACATATTTTTTATATCGTCAAATTTTCGATGTCTGAAACATCCATCGGATCTTCCAATCCTTCTTCGCTCAACGACTTAGCAGGCGCTGGGCGGTCGTTACGTTCCGGACGTTCGGTTCGTTCTTTGCGAACATGAGTCGAACCTTCCGGTTCATGAATCTTCAAATTGACGCGCGCATTGTTCTTAGCGCCGACAATCTTTAGAAGTGTACGAATCGCCTGCGCGGTTTGGCCGCGGCGGCCGATAACGTAACCCATATCTTCCGGATCAATTTTTAAGGTTAAAAGGACGCCCATTTCATCAACGGTGCGGTCAACTTCAACTTTTTCCGGGTGGCCAACGATCGTCTTAACGATGGTTTCCAAAAAAGCCTTGTCTTGAATATCTGACATACGTGAAAAGTACTTAATAATAAGTGCCTCTACTATAGCGTCAAAGTCCCCTGTTGTCAATCAGTTCTAAGCAAGCGGAATTTCAAAATTAACTACCAAACCTGCGGCTTTATTTCTGTTCTCCGCCCAAATCCTACCCTGATGCGCCTCAACAATAAGCTTACTGGCATACAAACCGAGACCGAAACCATCCTCCTTTGATCCGGAAACATTGCGGCGTTCAAACTTATCAAAAATTCTTTCAAGGTCAGAAGTCTTGACTCCCGGGCCCGTGTCGACAACCGAAATGTGGATTCTGTTTTTTAACTCGGCCGCCGAAATAATAACTTCGCCCCGCTCGGTATATTTGATGGCGTTATCAACTAAATTCAATATCACTTGTCGCAATAAAATCTCATCAGCTTTAAGCGAGATTGATTTATTGGGCAGATTAGTTTTTAATAGCAAATTTTTGACTGATGCCTTCGGCTTGATGTCTTTAACTATTTCACGAATCATAGTAGATACATCAACCGTGCTTTTTTTAATTGTAAGTCTTGTACGATTTTCAAGTTGAGAAACACCTAATAAATTTTCTACAAGATTTAATAAGCGTTCATTGGCTTGATAAACGGCAGTCAAAGCGGCTTGCTGTCGTTTATTATCAATTGCTCCGAAGTCGCCGCCCAAAAGCATCGAAATATAGCCGCGCATAATTGTTAAAGGAGTACGCAGTTGATGCGAGGCGATCGCAACAAAATCGTTCTGCTGATTTTTATTAGGCGCAGCATATTGATGATATGCGACAAGAATAACGACGATAACCAGCATCGCCATCGTTATAATTTCGAATAGGTCGAGTAGAGCGTAGTTCATACTTTAATTATAGCAAAAAAACAATTCTAACTATAACTCTTCCCTATCCCTGACCCTTTCCCGCGCTAGCGCGGGAAAGGGAAATTATAGAAAGTACTCTTGAATCATTGACTTGATATAACTTTTTAATTTCCTTAATACCTCCATTGGATTAGATTCAATCTCCTCATTAGTGATTCTAATAATTGCAACCCCATATCTTTTTAATATTTCTTCTCTGGCCATATCGGATTCTCTATTTTTCTGAATAGTATGTATTTTTCCATCAACTTCTACGGCAATTTTTAATTTTTGACAATAAAAATCTAGAATATAGCCAGCAAATACATACTGTCTGCGAAATTTATAACCGAGTATATTGTTGCCTTTTAAAATTTGCCACATTATCTTTTCAGCTTTAGTGGGATTTGACCGAAATTCACGAGCTAAGAGAATTTTATTCTTATAAGTCATAAACATATTTACATGAATAAAAGTCACCCCTCCCCGCGCTTGCGCGTGGGAGGGGCTGGGGGTAGGGCAAAAATAAAAACTCCCCATATAAGAGGAGTTTTTATTAAATTACGATAACTCGAAGTTAGAGTGCGTAGCGGATGAACTTTTCTACGGTAGCACCGTTGAGAATATCTTTTACCTTCTTCTTATCGTCTTTAACGAATTCCTGATCAATGAGGCAGACTTCTTCGTAATACTTATTCATTTTGCCCATCAAAATCTTTTCAAGCATTTCCGCCGGCTTGCCTTCTTTAGTAAGTTGTTCACGGTAAATTTCCTTTTCCTTTTCCATTTCAGCCGGATCAACTTCAGAGGAATTAATATAGCGAGGATTGGCGGCGGCAATATGCATCGCGATATCGCGCGCTGTTTCTCCCGAGTTCGGAGTACTTAGGGCAACGAGAACACCAATGTTGCCTTGGGGATGAGCGTAACCCGCAACCGTACCGGTCGAGGTTAGCCGTTCATAACGGCCCAACACAATCTTTTCGCCGATAACACCGGACAAATGCTGCAACGCTTCATCAACCGTCGAACCGTCAGCCATTTTCAGGGCCAATAATTCTTCGCTGGAGGCGGGAGCATGCGTCTTAGCGGCCGCTAAAACGGCATCAGCTAAATTCTTAAATTGGTCATTGCGGACAACGAAATCGGTCTCGGCATTCATTTCAAAAATGTAGCCTTCAGTTCCGGCGTCGTTCACCGCAATAATAATCGAACCTTCCTTAGCGTCACGGTCGCCGCGCTTAGCAGCTTTGGCAATTCCCTTCTTACGAAGAATATCAATCGCTTTTTCGAGATCGCCGCCGGATTCAGCCAAGGCATTTTTACAGTCAACGATACCCGCGCCAGTTCGCTCGCGGAGTTCTTTGATGTGTTCCATATGTTTTTGTTTATTTTCTAATTTATTGTTTGGTTTCGGCGCTGACTTCCTTCTTATCTTTTTCAGCGGAAGCGCGGCCGGATAAGACAGCGTCTTTAATCAATTTGAGAACAAGGCCGATAGCTTTGCTCGCATCGTCGTTGGCGGGAATTACGTAATCGATGCCGACGGGATTAACGTTCGTATCGCAGACAGCGATAATTGTAAGTTTCTTTTTCTTAGCTTCAGCCAAAGCAGTTTCTTCGTGTTTAATGTCCCAGATGAAAACGATTTCCGGCGTTCGGCTCAAACCGACTAAGCCGCCGACGCTTTCGGAAAGCTTTGCGATCTGACGATCGAATTGGATACGTTCTTTTTTAGTATATTTTTCCAGCTTACCGCCATCCTTCTTATCGAGCAAATCAACGTAAGTTCGAATCGAATTGCGGATGATTTGAAAATTAGTAAGCGTTCCACCGAGCCAGCGCTGGCTGACGTAGGGCAAACCGATTTCTTTAGCGGTTTCTTCAAGCTGATTCTTGACTTGGTTCTTCGTACCGACGAGCAAGAGGTTCTTGCCTTCAGCCGTTGAACGGGCAATGAAGGCCAAAGCTTCTTCAAGCTTCTCAAGCGTCTTTTCTAAGTTAATGATATGAATCCCTTTGCGGGCTTCAAAAATAAACGGCTTCATCTTCGGGTGCCACTTATAGGTGCGGTGACCGAAGTGCATACCGGCTTCGAGCATCTCAGCCACGGTCGGCAAAGACACTTTAATATCGTTTTTCATATTTTCCTTTTATTCCTCTGTCTCTTTTACCTCGCCGTAGTTTTAACGAAGGCGGGAAAGCCCGTCTCCGTCCGCTGACGCGGACTACGCCGTGGCAAGGAAAAACCATTAAGACATGAGAGATTGTTAATAAAATTCAACCATGCCTGCCTGCCGGTAGGCAGGAAATCCATGATTGAGTTTGTATTGTAAGGTATTTTTGGCTATATGTCAATATTGAATTCTCCTAAGTTTTCTGATGTAATAGGAATAATTGCAAACTAACTAAAGTTCATCACAAAGGAGCTTATAATGCCCAAAGAAAAATCATTGGATATATTGTTTAGGAAGGAAGCGGTCAGTAATCCTTTTAAATCGCTGTTTGGAACTCAATACAAAGAAAGCACGAGCTATAATCTTATCGGAGATAAGGGTAAGAAATGGCAATTTGATACACGGATGTCGGGACAGGAACATTTCGACCCCGTCCTATTTAACCGCATAAAAATAATCAACGACAGCCAAGCGGTTATCTTCATCTCTCAAAAAATTGATCAAGAAGAAGTAACTGCTTTTCTGAAAAAAAGCCTAAACATTCCGGCCCACAAAGATCAAAAGAAAATTTCTCTTGCCAAGTCACGAGATATAAAGTTAACTATCGAGATTTGTGTTGAATCAACACCCGGTGGCATTGTTATATATTTTGATCAAACCTATGAGAGTAAGTTCGGCTTTGGAAGGCGAGCTCCAAAAATAATAGTGCATATAAAAAAATTACGTAAAACTTTTTATGAACTGATTAACGGTTCCTAAAAAACAACAGAGCTCTTCTTAAGGCTCTGTTTTTATTTCAAGTATTTTTTCTTTTTAAAATCTTTCGGCCAATAGTCTTGATTCTCTTTATAATCAAAATTCGGTGAGTACTTATAATCTTTACCGTAACCAAGATCTTTCATCAGCGTTGTCGGCGCATTTCGTAAATGGAGGGGAACGCCGAGATTCGAGGTCGAACGCGCATCATTCGCGGCCGCCTGATAAGCCGTATATAATTCATTCGATTTTTCGCACTTCGCTAAATAGACGACAAGCTGCGCAAGAATGACATTGCACTCCGGCATTCCCAATGAATGGCAGGCCTGATAGGCGGCCATCGCTTGTTCAAGCGCGCGCGAGTTCGCGAGTCCAATATCTTCGGAAGCGAAACGAACTAAGCGGCGCACAACATACATCGGATCTTCTCCCGCTTCTAACATTCTTGCTAACCAATAGAGCGCCGCATCCGCGTCCGAACCGCGCAGAGATTTATGCAGGGCCGAAATTATATTGTAATGTTCTTCTCCGTCTTTGTCGTATAAGAGATGAGACTTTTGCGCCGCTTCTTTAATTGTTTCAACAGTTAACTCGGGAGCAAGTAAAGCCGCCGCTTCCATAATATTAAGCGCGGCGCGCGCATCGCCCTGACTGATGCCGATTAAGAAGCCGAGGGCTTCATCTTGGATAGAAATATGTTCAATCTCGGCGGCTCGCTCAATAATTCGTTTAAGCGCCGGCTCATTCAAACTTTTTAAAACTACTACGCGGCAACGCGACAATAAGGCCGAGCGGATTTCAAAGCTCGGATTTTCGGTCGTCGCACCGATTAAAATAATGGCGCCGGATTCAATGTGCGGCAAAAGCGCGTCTTGTTGCGCCTTGTTCCAACGATGGATTTCATCGATGAAAAGAATTGTTTTCTTATCCAGTAATTGATTGGAGCGGGCCTTATCAATGACCTTGCGCAAATCGGCGACGCCCTGCGTTACCGCGCTGAAACGGACAAAGTCGGCGTCGATTGCCTTGGCAATAATCAAAGCCAGAGTTGTTTTGCCGGTGCCGGGCGGACCCCAGAAAATCAAGGACGGCAGTTGTCCGGCTTCAATCGCCTTGCGTATTAATGTCCCCTCTTTGATAATATCGTCCTGTCCGAAAAAGGCCTCGAGCGTATCGGGTCGCAATCGGTCGGCTAATGGAGATTTAAGGTTGATCTTCTGTGAATTCATATATCTTCTTTCTTAATATAACACTAAAGCAAATAATGTATTAGCCTTGACAAAAACCACTAGAAATGTAATGATACTTTATTAAACAAAAACATAAAAATTTCCAGGAGGAAGAAATGGGACTTATAAACGCACATTACAAATTAGAAGATATCTTACAATATCTAAACCTTGATAAGAAATATCCCATCTTAGTAGAGAGAGATTATTTCTTACGCAACCCGGACCAACAATATGATGCCGACTACATGATAGCAAGTCTTGGAGCAAAGCCAAGCGCTAAAAAATTTTTTCTCAGTTTTAACAGAGATAAGGATGCGATCAGAGAGCTATATAAGATGGTTGAAGACTCGCATGACTTCATGCAGTTAATGTCATATATCTATATGATACAAAATCCCAAGATAAAAACTCTCTATATCTGGTCAGCTGGTGCTGTTGCTATCAAAGGGCCGCATGAATTTCATTCGACATACCGTAAATGTATCTTTGACTTTAATGCAGAAGGAATGTACGGGAATTTATTGGATTATAATATTGAGTCAATCCAAACTATCTTGCGACGTCAGGTGCCTGATTTACATTTATTCTTTCACTACATTGATACGCCACCCTACGAAAAAGAATCTAAACCAAAAAGGGTTTGGAAATACGAAGAATTAAAAAAGGAATTGCATATTATTTGAATATTAAAAAGCAGTACAACCAATGTACTGCTTTTTTCTTTGCTAAATTTTATTAAATTATATTTTGGAGAATAATTCCAAATATTGCTCGGCCGTCTTTTCCCAAGAAAAAACAGCGGCTTTTTTAAGTCCCCTGGCCGATAATTCGCTTGCCAAGGCATTATCACTCAATACCGCCTCAAGCCCCTCGGCAATAGAGGCCGGATTATAAGCATCAACTAAAACAGCATCGCTTTCAAGTAGTTCAGGCAACGATGAATTGGCTGCGGCAACAACCGGCGTACCGCAGGCCATTGCTTCTAAGGGCGGAAAGCCAAAGCCCTCGTAAAAGGAAGGATAAGCAAAAACTGCAGCGAGATTATAAAGCGCGGCGCGGTCCTTACTTTCAATATAATTTAAAACCTTTATATCGTTAGAAAACTTCGCCTCTTTAATCGCTTTGAAAATCGGCGCCGCGCGCCAGCCGCGTCCGCCGGCTAAGACTAATTCTAAATCAGGAAACTTACCCGAAGACTTTAAAATATCAAAAGCCTTAACCAAGCCTTCAACATTTTTTCTAGGTTCTAGCGTTGCCAGAAAAAGAATAAAAGGTTTGCGCAAACTGTATTTTTCTTTGACCAATCTCAATTCATCCGAATCTTTATTGATTGGCCGCAGGCTTTCATCAAGACCCGAGTAGATTGCCGTAACTTTTTGCGGCGCCGCGCCGCAGACTTCGATTAAATCTTGCTGAGTATATTTCGAAACCGCTACCACTTGATCAAAACGCCGTACCAATTTTTTAACATTAACAAAGCTATGCCAAACGTTTTTCCGCCAGCTGAAAAATTCCGGATTAACCAAAAAAGATAGATCATGAATCGCGACAACGCTTTTAACGCTTTTGGAAACCGATGCGAAATTAATGTGCGGCATGAAAAAAATATCAACCTTTTCTTTAACCAACTTATCAAAAAGCGGCCGACCCCAAAACCATAGCAGTGCGTAGTTAAATATCTTGTTAGGAAAACGGCGGCGCACGACTCTGACATTTTGATACTTGGAAAAGTCCGGTAAACGCCGCGACACATCCTTGAAGGCATTATAAAAAAGAATATAGCGGTTCTCGCTATCTCTTTCCAAAAGCGCGGTCAAAAGCCGGAACGTATATTCCCCTATGCCGCTATATTTTTCGTCCGTTAAAGGACGGATGTCGAAGAGGATGGTCATTCTGTTTAGGGGCATTTATTATGCAAACGAATAATTTTTCGGTGCAGTCAATCCTTTCTCCTCATAAGCTAGCCTGTAGATTCGTATCAAAAAATCTTGCTTTGCGGCGCGGTAACTTGGATAATCGTCCGGATACTGCCTATATAACTCTTCTTTAAGTTTTCCATAAGACAGCGCCTCATCAGGGTGGGATTTAAAATATTCTGTCACATACAAAAACTGCAAAGCTTTTGTATGATTTTTTGGACAAATATGAACATTTTCTAAGCGTTGTCCTGAATCATCTTCTTTGGCAAACAAAAGCGTATCCGAATCAATATAATTTTCCTCCCAAGCATATCCTAATTTTTCCAACTCTTTTTTTTCTTTTACAAAATCTTCAATTTTTTCAACTGTTACCAGAACGTCGATAACCGGCTTAGCGCTCATACCGACGACGGATGTACTGCCGACATGTGTTATATCAAGCGCCTTGTCTAAAAAAATATCTTTAAAAATTTTTTTTATTTCCTGAAAACGCTCTGCCCATATTGGATTATAACCAGTAACTTGATAGGGGCGTTTGGCGTGCTTATCGATTTTCATATTAATTCTTTTCTTAATCTTTCAGCATAAGGAATCCGTTCTTCGACCGTCGACCTTGTGGAAACTGCCATATTCTCATGAAGTTTATCATTATCAAAGCGCGGGAACAAATGCATATGATAATGGAACGCATGTTGATTAGACGCCGGCTCATTATTTTGTAAAACCATCACTCCGTCACATTTTCTAGCAGATTTTAGTGCAATAGCAATTTTTTTTGAAACATCAATAATTCTATGTGCATATTCATCCGACAAATCATATAAATTCTCAAAATGCTCGTTAGGAACAATAATTGGATGTCCCGGATTATTGCCGACAAAAAACGAACCGATAAAAACTGTGACTAAATCATCTTGAAAAACTATGTCGGACTTTCGGATCATAGTTCTCTCATCCTCGATTCCCTTGATCCCTAAACAAATCGGGCAAATATAATCTTGTGGTGCGTGATTATGCATATTACTAGAAGATGAGCATGATTAAAGATTTTCTTGCAAAAATACTTTCAACTCTTCAAGCGGTCTCGTATCGTTATTCCAAAAATAGGTTTTAATACCGACGCTTTCCGCGCTTTCAACCGCTTCTTTCTTATGTTCAAAGTAAATTACATCTTCAACTTCAAGTCCGAAATGTTTAAGCATTTTCTTATAATATTCAGGATCAGTTTTTTCGGGATCATGTTTCAACGTAAAAACTTCATACGGCATTTTATCTAAACCAAATGTTACATACTGTTCATCATTAGCGCCCGTAAGAATAATTTTTCGATTCGGAAAAGCATCAAGCAGGTTCCTCATCTCCTCAAATATTTCAAAACCTTTTTCTGTTTTAATTACAAACGCATCAACCGCGTCCACTAGAAGTGTTTTCATGCTTTTAAATTAAAACGTGGGATTTCAACAATGATGAACATTATTTACTATTACTAACTAATTTCTCAAACTCATCAATAAACTCCTGTCGGCGCTTTTCATCCTTATCCATCAACACTCCATATAAATAATTAAAAAGCCCTGTATGGTTTTTTGCCTCATCGGCAAAATGATCAGGACTCATAAAAATAAAAACAAGAATATCTTCGTATTCTTCTCTTCCGCCTCTTTTTAATTCTTGCATAACGCTATCTTTGTTTGCTATTAAAGATTTTGTTATTTCTGCTATACCACGGACTTGTTCATTCTGTTTTTCAAGATTCTGAATTGCCTTCAAAGCACCTTGTTGATATTCTAATTTTTTAGTTTCATAATGTTCAATTTTATCTGGCCTCTCCTTTGAAAATTCGTCAAAGGAAGATAGGAGTTCGGAAAGATTTTTATACTCTTTCCCTACTCTCTTCAGATTTACAATATTATTATTGCTATCTACTTCTCCTAGGGCATCATAACCATGATCACCCGATGAATCCTCTATTCTAATTTTTTTACTTAATTTTTCTTTAACTAGCTCCTCCATCTCTTCTATATCTTTAAGAACCTCTGGACTAACAGGTGCATCAAGATCTTTTTTATCACTCTTCAATGGTTCAGCATTGTCTAGAAATTCTTCTGTTTCTTGTGATTCGTTATTATTTTCATTAAAGCTATTTAATTTTTCTTGAGCCAATGTCGCGACGTCGTCATAGCCCAATTCTTTTAAATCTTTAATAATTTGTTCGAGTCTCAGCTGTTTATCGGGGTTACTTATATTATTTTCAAAAATCTTATTTTCTTTAAACATATTGCTTATTTAATTATGATAAAATTTTCTCTTAAATTCCTCCACCGCTTCTGTCATTTTCAATTTAAAATTCTCAACCGAATAGGCTTCGGCTTTGGAACGGATAACGTTTTGGTTGAAGGTCAGGGTGTTGAAACGAGCGACGGCTTCTTTGATAGATTCGGCCGTTTGTTCATTAAAGAATACGCCGGTAACGCCTTCTTCTAGAGTTTCGGTTGCGCCGCCTTTGCCGTAAGCGATTACGGGTCGTCCGGCCGCCATCGCTTCAACAACGGTAATACCGAAATCCTCTTCTTGCGGATTTAAGAAGGCTTTGCAGGTTTCAAATAATTTAATTTTTTCCGACTCAGAAACGCGTTCTAGGAATTGAATATGCGGCGCGGGTCCCGCTATCTCGCGCAAACGAGGCAGGTCAACGCCGGAGCCGAAGATTTTAAGAGGCAGACCGAGATCGCGGAAAGCCTCGATAACGATATCAACCCGCTTATACTTTGCGAGCCGTCCGCCAATAAGAAAGAACTCTCCGGGCGCATTACGAACCGAATACTTAGAAACTTCAACCGGCGGATAAATAACAATCGAATCACGCTTATAATATTTCTTGATTCTCTTTTGAACGGTCTTAGAGTTAGCAATAAAGAAATCAACGCGGTCGGCAGCCTGCCGATCCCAGAGGCGGATATAATTTAAAATCAAAGAAATAACTTTTTTAAAATATTTATTGTACGGCAGTTCGCTGATGTATTGGTGAGTATAGTCCCAGACGTAGCGCGTCGGTGTATGACAATAACAAACATGCAAGGTATCGGCTCCGGTAATAACGCCTTTGGCAAAAGCCGAGGCGTCAGAAATTACAAGATCATATTCATTTAAATTAAAAAATTCAACCGCCATCGGCATAAAGGGCATATACCATTGGTAATGCTTTAAACCGCCGGGCAAACGTTGAATAATCGAGGTTTCAATATGACGCGGAAAATTTTTCGCAACTAAAGGATCGGCCAGCAGCGTATAAATCGGCGCCTGCGGATACATGTCCGCTAAGACGCGCAGAACTTTTTCCGCGCCGCCGTCTTGAGCTAAGTGATCGTGAATTAACGCCGTCTTCATAGGTTTGCGCCTTCCTTAAAAGAGATAACCGCCAAAGGCGTTTTTAACAATAAAATTAAATCAAGAATAATCGACCAGTTTTCAATATAGTAAGTATCAAGCCGAACTTCATCATCAAAACTTAGGTCGCTACGTCCCGAAACCTGCGCTAATCCGGTAATGCCCGGCTTAATGCTTAGAACTTTTTTATGACGACTTTCATACTTTGCAACTTCTTCCGGCAAATGCGGACGCGGTCCGACTAAACTCATAGTTCCGCGCAGGACTAAGAATAATTCCGGCAATTCATCAATCGAGAAGCGACGAATAAATTTACCAACGCGGGTAATGCGCGGATCGTCTTTAATCTTAACCATCGGGCCGTCGCTGCGGACATTCTGATCGGCTAATTCCTTATAGCGCATACTGTCCATCCGATTAAGCATCGAGCGGAATTTAATATAACGAAATTTCTTACCGCCTTGGCCGATTCGGTAGAGCGGCGAATCATCATCAAGCAAAGAAAAGAAAACCGGCCCGCGAGAATCGAGCTTAATCGCGATAGCGGTTAGGATCATGATCGGACTCGTCACAATAATCAAAAATAATGAACCGATAATATCAACCAACCGTTTCATAACGCGTCCCCAACCGTCTAAAGGAGTTTTCTTTACTTCAACGATCGGTACGCCGGCCAATTCATCAACCTCAACGCGCAGGACCTTAGTTTCAAGTAAGTCAGCCGCGTATTTAAAGGTTAGATGATGTTCATCAGCAAAATCGTAGAGGCGTAAACGATCGGCTTTAGATAAATTCGGATCGGCCTGAATTACTTCATCGATTTCTTTGGTTTCCAAATATTCTTCTAGCTCCTTACTTTCTTCGGAATCAAAGGTTTCAAAACGTTTGATAACTACGAAACCGAGCGAGCGACGGGTTGCGAATTCCTTAACAATGCGATCAGCCGTCGCGCCGGCGCCGACAACGACAACCTTATGAATCCCTAAACCGTATTTATAAAAGAAACGGCGCAAATAAGTAATAAGAATACGGCCGATTGAAACATAGACAATCGAAATGAGCCAGCCGCTCAAAACAATGAAGCGCGAAGAGAATAATTCACGATTGAAAAAGATAACGATAACGACCGCAACTAAACCGAGGGAGCAGCCGAGAACGACGCGCTTCAACTCAGTTTTCAAACTGCCGAGTTCGCGCAAATTATATAAACCGGCAAAAGAAAAAATCACGAGCCAAATAAGACTCATGACGGAAAGCACCTGAATATATTCAACCACCGGTAAATTAAAAATAACCGGACGAATATCGGTTGAGAGTTCTGAGAAACGTAAATAGTAAGCCGACAAGCCGGCCAACGCAACCATCAAAAAATCAATCGGCAGTAGCAGTACAGAAAAAAACAATTCTGATTTTTTCATAACGATGATGATGAAATGTTATATAACAATCGCCTTTTCTTGAAGTAAACACCGGACACGCTGTAAGCCGGATTCTGTATCCCGCGCTTAGGGCGGGACGACGGCCATCTATCTTGATCCGCCATTACTGTCGGATTCGAGCGAGCTACGTTCCTCTTTCCCGTTTTCGGAAAAGGTTTGCTCTTGCTCCAGGCAGGGTTTACCGCGTTTGCTTCGTCACCGAAGCCCGAAGGCCATAGCCGTTTTGCGACACTGGCCAACTTTTCACCTTTCTCCCAAAAAACATTATGTTTAAAAGGATAGTATTGTCTCTGTGGCACTTTCCCTAGGATTGCTCCCGGTGGGCGTTACCCACTGCCCGTTACTGGAGTCCGGACTTTCCTCTAAGCTGATTTTCAGCCCAGCGACCGTCCGCGTACCCGGCGCATACTTTAAGACAAGGCATTCCATATTATAGTGTTGTAGGTGCCAAAAGTCAAGCTGGAAACCTGTAAATTTTGCTTATCTTAGCTAATATTGGGTAATACTTTCTTGGCTAGTACGATCAATTCCTCTCGATTATCGTTCTCGGCGCTGCGATTCTTCATAATAACCCCGCATTTGACGCAACGTTGGACAATAATCCAATCTTTAGCGACAATCAGCCCGATCGGCTCCATCATAGCACCGCATTCATTAGCGCGGTCTCCCGGATTGATATCAACGTGCTTTGACCACAGGCAATTCGGGCAGTGGTTCGTATAACCGCTGCCAATAACTTCTGCACCGCAGTGTTCGCAGCTAAAGTCTTCCTTATTTCGTACAAATTTTCTTGATTCATCCATATCTACAATCTAGTACATAAAATAAAAAGAGTAAACCAGTTGGTTTACTCAAAAAAACATTGTTTTATCTTATTCTAAAACGCCACCATCAAACTTTTTAATACCCGACTGGATTAGTCGGGCAACGGAAGCACTATCTTCCATGCCAATTTCCATGATGGCGAAAAGAAATTTTTGTGCCATTTCACTGGATCCAACATTCGTAATTTTAATAACTCCGGTAACTGGGTCTGATTTATCACAGTTGAAAACAAAATCCTTAAATTCTGCGCCTAATGTCTTCTCTGCATGAATTACTACTTCAAACGGTTGCCACTTTCCGTTAGCGGTGTATTTTTTCATCCACACAACAACGTACTCAAAGCTCGGCCATTTAATTGGCCTTACAGATAATCGTACTTCATCACTATTTCCTCCATCGTACAAAATATAAGCTAATGTATCACAAACATTAGGTGTCCAATTCTCAGAAATTTTAGACATAACCCTTGAGAGCCATGCAAAAAATACAGAGATTGCAAAATCCATTGAATGAATTTCGCCATTTTTTATTATTTTCGAAGCCATTGTTTCCTCCTGAGCTTTCCGCTCAATTTTAGTTACAGCCTTCCGCTGTTAAAGAACAACCTTGATTGGAGATTAGGATGAAAAAGGGGTTTTGTCAAGGTCGGGGGTAGAGTTAATCTACTAATAATTCTCCTCTGTCTCCGGTTTGTAATCAAAATGAAAATACTCTTTTTTCTTCCCCAATCTGAATCCTTGGCTCTGCATTGTCTTGATTGTAAAATCCTGCAACTCTTGGCAGCGCTTTTCATCAACGCCTGACTTATCTTTATAAAAATTAATAAAACAGCCATCAATGCCGTCCTCACCTCTCCGCTGATACACCTCCGTATTAGTTTTCGGATCCCATAATGCAATATCAACCGTCTTACCATTTGCATGAGGCATGTCTTTCATATTAATCAATCGATCAGTTTCTTCTTTGCCGAATTTTTCACAACGGCGCTGATACATAATTTCATACAACGCTTTCGATCGATAGCCCTCTTTAATAAATAATTCATAGCCTCGATCTTGAAAAATGTTATTGACTTCAAGCAGCGGTTGAATGATATCTTTATGAACTTGAACGCGGGCGCTTGTTACTCCAGCGGCCAGGACATCTTCTTTACTAAGACCTTTCGCTTCGTAGTTTTGCCAATAAAAATTAATGCCTTTCAAGCCGTAGTCGTCGATGTATACAAAATCGTCCATATAGAAAATTAAATTCCATGCACTTCGCCTTGGTCGTCGCTCTTAAGTTTCTTCGTCGAATCAAATAGTTTAATTTTGGTGGCGGACCAGAGTTCATTAAATTCTTCGCTCTTTAATAATGAGCAGACCGCAAAATAAACAAGTAGACCGAAAAGTCCGGCTAATGATCCTTGCAATAAAATTCCCCAGAAACGGGTCATGTCGACATAGGGCCAGATTAATAATTTCATAGCTTGAATCGTTACGGCCATACCGATACCGGCGGCCGAACATTTAGCAATTGAAATAATAATCCGTTTTTCGTCCAAAGTTCCGAGGCGACGATGTAAAATTATAAAGAGTAATAAGAAATTAACAATCATACCGACAGAAAAAGCGAGTGCGAGTCCGGCGACCCCCAAGCGCGGCGCGAGCCAGACGGAGAGCGCGACATTCGCGATCGCCGAAACCAAACCAATGAAGAAGGGCGTCTTTGAGTCATGCTTGGCGTAAAAAGCGCGCGCCAAGAGCGGAATCGTCGCTTGGGCAAAAAGCGAGAGCGCGAAATAGCCGACCGTATCGATCGTCATAACCGTATCCTGCCAACTAAAATTTCCGCTGCCGAGAACAACGCGGACGATTTGGGCTCGCAAAATAATAAGCGCGACCGTCGCCGGAATGATACAGAATAAAATTTGACGGAAGGTCCGAGAAAACTTTTCAATAAAAATTGAGTCGCTGGCGGCGGTTGATAAAATTGGAAATACTGCGACGGCAAACGATACGCCGAAAATTCCTATGGCAAAGGATTGTAAGTTATTGGCAAGATTGAAAACTGATAATGAACCTTCGACTAAAGCGGAGGCGATAATCGTAATAACAATTAAATTAATTTGCGTGATAGCGAGCCCTAAGGTTCGCGCCGTCATCATCGCGTAAATTGACCGCAGAGCTCGATCTCGAAAATCAAAGACAAAACGATAATTAAAACCTAGCTTGATTAAAGACGGAATTTGAATCAGGAAATGAATTAATGAGCCGAGGACAACGCCCCAGGCCAAACCTTTTATTCCGTAACGCGGTACGAAGAACATAACGCCGAAGATAATACCAACATTATAGAGTACCGGCGCGAGCGAATACACAAAAAATTTATGAAATGACTGTAGAATACTGCCAACAATACTCGACAATCCGAGAAAGAAGGGCGAGAGGAACATAATTCGAGTTAAGATCGTAATTGTTTCTCGATCTTCAGTATTGAAACCAGGTGCAACCCAATCGGTTAGAAGCGGCGCAAAAATTATTCCGAGACCGCAGATAATCATCAACGCTACAGCGAGCGTATGAAAAATGTTATTAGCCAAACGCCAGGCTTCCTTACGATCGGAATTCTCTGCGGCCAAGCGCGCAAACACCGGAATAAAGCCGGCCGATAATGCTCCTAAGACTAAAAGATTAAAAACTAAATCCGGTAAACGGAAGGCGGCATAATACATATCGAGGGTCGTACCGGCACCGAAGCTAGAAGCGAGAATACGATCGCGAACGATGCCGAGTAAACGACTCGCCACCGACAATAGACCGATAATAAAAGCCGCTGAGGCGACGCTCGCCACCGGCGTACTAAAAATTCGACGAAGGGTTGAGCCTACCATACTAGGTGATTATATTCTTTCCGCTCATTTCTTTAGGCAGCGCGACGCCCGCTAATTTTAGAATCGTCGGCGCAATATCGGCTAAACTACCGATCGGATTAAGCATACTTAAATCTCCCCCGACCGCCTCCGGCCAACCAAGATTATAACCTTGAAAACGGCGACCAATAACGTAGAGCGGCACCGGATTGGAAGAATGATGTTTGGAAATATTACCTGTGCTCGGATCAATCAGTCGTTCAACAAAACCATGCGTCGACGTAATCAACGCCGCACCGCCCGCCCTATCAAGGGCTTCCATCATAAGGCGCAAAGCATCATCGAGCGCCTCAAGCGTTGACTTCAGCTCGCTTTCAAGACCGCGATGAGCTAAGACATCGAGCTGAGAAAAGCCGACAGCTATAAAATCATAGTGTGCGTTAGAAACCGCTTCAATAAATTGCTTTTTAGTTTCTTTGATTGATTCAATCATAGCCTCTCCGATCGGCTGATTCGCAGCAATCGGAACAAGTCGACGATCAATCCCCTCCTTTACCTCTGTTTCTGCGTCTAGCCAGGAAGTTATTCCGACATATGAACCGCTGTCCGCAAGACGCAATTGATGCATACCGTTTCGCGCCAGACTTGAACCGAGGGAAGATTGAATGTTCGGCGCGGAAAAAAGAGGCGTCATTCCTTCAATGCCATAGTCGCTTAAAGCAATCAGTTGCAAGCCGGGCTTAGCTCTCACTAACTCAGCGACTAATTGAGCGAAGGCCTGGCCCCTATGATTCCAAAAAACAAGAGCATCACCATCGCCAGGCAACGCTGTCTCGTCGCCATCAACGAGGGCGGCCGAAAATTCTTCATCAAATATTTTATTATCATAGGAATCTCCCAGCGCCGTTTCCGGATCTTTGATCGAACGCCCAATACCATCCAACAGCAGTTGCGCAGCTTTTTGAGTGCGAGTTATATTATTGCGATTATCAAGCGCGTAAAAACGTCCGATCATTGTCGCGATGCGGCAATTGCCAATCTCCGCGCTAAAGGCCTTAAGCTCCCGCACCAGGCGTTCGCCGGCGGTTGCCGCGGAAACCTGTCCGTCTAAAATAACATGGAGTAAAAGCTCGTGTCCGGGGAACTCTTTTCGAAAAAAGTTGAGTAAACAATGAAGGTGTTCGATTGAAGCCTCTGCATTGGAGCTTGAAAGCAAACCGATGAGATGAATCTTTCCTAACGATCTTATTCTGTCCGATACTTTTTTAAATGAATCAAGCGAGGCAAAACTAGCGTCAGTACAAGCGCGATTAATTATTTCAAAAACAGATTCTTGTTTACGGCCGGTACCGATAACCGAATAACCGCTTTCGCTTGCGCTCGCCGCCGATAATAAGCCGGCCGGATAGTTGCTCGAGACATGGTCAATATAGGGAGTTTTGGCTTGAGAAATAATATTTCCATCAGCAGCCGGCGCGCTGCCAAAACCTTCAATTGAAATCAAGACGATTGGTTTAGGTCGACTTTGTTTTGAATTCCGTGCCATATTAAGCCTTAACGATTTTATCAAGTCCGGGCATAGCTTCGCCGCTTAAATAGGACAGCGTCGCCCCGCCGCCGGTAGAAACCCAACTGAATTTTAATTTAGCAACCGACGCCGCCGTTTCACCGCCGCCAATTAAAGAAAAGGCGCCGCGGCGAGTCTGCAGTGCTACGGCTTGAGCGATTGCTTTAGTGCCTTTGTCAAAAGGTTTTTTTTCAAACATCCCCAAAGGTCCGTTCCAGACAATAGTTTTTGCTTTTGATAAACGAACAATGAATTCTTTAATCGTTAAAGGTCCAATATCGAGCATGCCTTTAAGATGTGGACGTCCGTCGCGTGGCAAAATTATATTTTTAAATGCTAATGACTTTTTTGCAAGCAACTCATTGGCTAAAGCGCCGCCAACCAAAACGGCGCGAGCTTTTGGAGCCAACTTTTTAAGTAAGGGCAATTTAGTTTTAATTTTTGCACCTCCTAAAATAAGGATCAGAGGAGCTTTAGGATTTTTCGCACGCTCAAGATGTTTAATTTCATTCTCGAGCAATAATCCGGCATAGGCGGGAAGATATTTTTTAATTGCACTGACGGAAGCATGAGCACGATGACAAACAGCAAAGGCGTCATTAACATAGACTTCACCTAAGGAAGCGAGCTCCTTAGCGAAGCGGGGATCATTCTCTACTTCGCCCTTAAAGCGGCGAACGTTTTCTAAAATCGCTACGCCACTAACCGGCTTAAGCGGGTCGATGGTTTTTAAAATCGGTACCGCTAATTTTAATTTACGTTCAAGCCAAAGTGCTAAAGGTTTTACCGAAGCTTTACCCTCGCCTATGTGCGTAACAATAATCAAACGACAGCCAAGTCCTAATAAATAACGCAGCGTCGGCAAGACGCTGGTTAATTTATAGTCATCGGTAATCCGCGTTCCCTTGAGCGGAACATTAAGATCAAGTCGGACTACTAGCCGCCTGCCTTTTAGGGCGGCGCGATTATTTTTTATTGAGTTGATTTTCATAGGTATCGAGTTGTACCGAAATAGTTTTTACTTCTTGTCCGCGCTTGACGGTCAAAGCGATTGTATCGCCCGGCCGATACTCTTGCAACAGTGAAGGAAAACTCGAAAATTCATTCAAAGTAGTTTGGTCGATGGCGGTAATAATATCTCCCGCTTTCAAACCGGCTCGTTCAGCCGGCGTTCCCGGAATAATCGCCGGATTATCTTTATCAAGCGCCGTTAAAAGAATACCGCTGTCATTGCCTGAGGCCAGAGCCTGAGACAGGTTCAAATAATTAACACCGAGTCGAGTTCGACGAATCTGGCCGTCCGTCAAAAGATTTTCTAAAATACTTTGAATCGAATCCATCGCCAGCATTGACGAACCGTCCGAGACACCGGCCATCTGTCCGGCGGCATCAAAAAAGTAAGCGCTACGAGTGCTGAAATCTGTTACCGATAAAACCAGGGGTCGGCCTTCGCTTGCACGTACGCTCGGAATCGTCCGCGATAAACGACCGACTTCGATTGAGGCGTCAGGCGCGACTGAAATCAAAGTTTGTCCGACGGATAACTGCGCGCTCGAAATGAAACCGCTCACCGGTAAATTTTGTGCGCGCGCCAAACGAACAAAGGACAAACCCGTCACCGAATCAGTCTCAACTTTTTCCAAGGAGAAACGGCGTCGATCAGCGCTAACCGCTTCATATTCATTTAAAGCGTTGTTTAAACGAGACGGCGTCACAATCCAACCATCGCTCGTCATCACCGCAGCCGTCGCGACTGCTTCTTTTAATTGATACACTCCCGAATCAGAACGTTTGAAAATTCTTACAAAGCCTCGATCCGCTGAAGCAACGGCGGCGGCAATACGGTTATCTTGTTCAACAATGACTTTCTTAGCGTCGCGAATAATAACGGAGGAAGAAGTCGGAGCGGCCAAGTAATTGCCTCCCGGAATACCGTAGTACTTATCCAATAAGTAGATAAACACCCAATTACCCAATATTCCGCCGATAAAACCGGCGACAACGATGCCGATAAGTACAAACCAAAATTTAGAAGCTTCAGTAAATTTCATAGAATTATATTGTAGCTTAAAACCAACGCGCTGTCAGCAGAACCAGAAGCCATGAAGCCGCCACTAAGCCAAGTGCGAAACGCCATTTACTCTTCGTTAATTGCCCGGAGGCTTGTGCGCTAGCTATATAGGAAACTCCGTACCAGATTGATGCCAGAAAAAATCCGAGAATATTAAAGTCGAAGGGCAGGAATCCAAAAATAATAAAAAATTCAACAGCCACCGCAATAAAAAGCAGTGCGTAGGTTCCCGTATGTTTCCATTCCGCCTTCTGCACCCACATCCATTGATAAGCCAAACCGGCTTGGACGCCAACAATACCGAGGATTAATTGCCAGGTCGGCAAATCCAAAAATGTTTTTAAACCATAAGCCGCAGCGGCGGAAAAAAAGGCGGTCATGAAACTAATGTAACCGCTCAAGCGCTCAAGACTGAAAGGTCGGTAATTCGCATGCTTAAAAGCATACATATAAACCAGACGCCAATAGGCAATCAATGCCGCGGCGCTTAAGAGTAGGATCAACCAGGCGAGTTGCTGACTGCTGACAAGCAGCGCGTAACTTAAGCTGCTCCACAACAATAAGGCCGGCAATAATGCAAAACTCAACCAATCGCGGCGCGATTTCATAATCCACCAGGCGGCAAAAAGATTTCCAAAACCGGCGACGGTCATGACAGTGGCGAAATCCTCGGGACGGCTATTCCACCACAGAAATAACGCGATCAAGAAGAAAACGGCGGTTGGAAGAAATAGAAAACGTGAATCCATAAATATAATTCTATCGACCTAAGGGTAGGTCAACGGGCATTGGACTGACTTGCGGAACTGACTCGGCCGGCAACTCAATTTTTTTAACTAGGCCAAGCTTATCAAGCTTATTGGATTGAATCAAGCTTTGCGAAAAGGTATATACATCATCAGCAATATACAAACTCCGCTGAATCGGCGTCGATAAGGAATGGCTGATACGACCCCGTTCTATCAAAGTCGTTGCACTAATGTCGAAAACAAGAGCGCCTTGAAATTCAATACTGTAATTTGTCGAATTGATTCCGGTTAACGACGCCGGAATAAGCAGCAGGTTTTTCTCTGCTGAGAATAAGAAGGCTTTATGATCATAAAGCACCGGCGTATCGCTGCCGCGGCCGCCAAAGGTTAGACTTTTAATTTCTTTGGGAGCCTTCGGATCAGCTACATCGAACAAGCTGACTTTTACGCCCTTGGTTTCAACGCCAAGTTCGCCCTTATCTTCCGCCTCTTTACCAACGCCGATCAAAACCGTTTCGCTATAGGGATGCAGGTAACTTGAGAAACCAGGAATCTTTAGTTCACCAGCGACAAAGGGTGCGCTTGGATTGGACAAGTCAATAACGAAGAGCGGATCGGTTTGCTTAAAGGTTACGACGTAAGCTCGTTCGCCCATAAAGCGCGCCGAGTAAATTCGCTCGCCTTTGGCTAAATCCTCGAGAACCCCTATCTGTTTCATGTCTTCATTAAGCACAAAGACATTGTTGTATGAATCCTTTGTCTCGCTCGGAACAATCATTGTCTTATTGGCAATAATCGGAAAAGGCATAAAGAAGGATTGACCGCGGGTGGTTGCGACTCGGAAGTTGCCATTGAATTCATCCATCGAAAATTGATTAAGCAATCGTCCGGAAACTTCGCCGGAACCGCGGTAATTTAATTTATCGCCCTCAAAGGCAATCTTATGCACAACCGTCGTTTCCAGTTGCTTGTATAATGCTTCATAGCGTCGCTTAAATTCTTCATTTAATTCGCCAATGAGGTTATTCTGTTGATCGGCCGGCAAACGAGTAATGAAGTTTTCAATTACCTGATTGATTTTGGCGGCTTTTTCATCATCGCTCAGAATTACATTATCGATTGCTTCGATTTGGTTAATGCGGGCGCGATCGCGATCCGACAATCGACTAAACATCATTTCCCGCGCAATCGTCATCCGCAATTCATAGTCACTAAGATATTTTGTATAGGTCAAATACAAATTCTCGGTTGAAGCATAGACCGATTCTCCCGCCGGCATCAGATAAATAGTTGAGGCCGGTTGAGTTTCAAGCGACTCGAGATTGATAACGGAAACGGTCGTCGCATTATAAGCCGAAGGAGTATCAATATAGAAAACATCGCCGCTTTGCATCATTCGCTCCATAGCGACATCATCAAGCGGATAATAATTATAGGTAGTTGTAATAAAGTACAGGCGATCGCCAATCATTCGAGAAGCAGTATAACCGCCTTCGAAGTTAAAGCTCTTAAGCACCTTCGGCGCCGCGCGATCGGCAATATCATAAACCATCAAAAACATCTGCTGCGTCGTTGGATAGATCATCATCCGATCTTGCTGCGCATAGGCGCTCTCATCAAAACCGAAAACGATAAGCTTATCGCCCTTGATATACATTTCTTGAGGACGACTTGCCAACACCGTTGTTGAAACAATGGAGGCCTCCTCGGCTTTGGCGCTATTTACGATAATAAGATTCTTGCCGCTGATTGTATAGATAAAATTTCCGTCGGTTTTTACAATGTCAGCTTCATCAACGCCGGCGACCTGAATATTGGTTCCGGAAAAGCCGGCTCCCCCGCCTAAACCGCTTGCGGGCACAGCTGCGTCTTTAGCGCCGAGGCCCATGACCGAAGATTCGGTTCGCGCCAGCATTGAACTCGTCGCTGAAGCGCCGCTGCGGTCTTTAAAAAATTCCTTCATCTCTCCCACGTTCTTAAATTTCTGCAAAGCGGATTGGCGTTCGATTTTATTCGCCAGGTTTTCGTTGTTTTGCGTTTGCGGTTGAACGTCGCCGGACTGCGTCAATGATAGGTATAAAAATCCGGCACCGATCAGAACTGCTATAACGATTATAAAAATGATTTTATTTTTCATATTTGTTAATTGAATAAATTATGTTCAAAGGGAATCCATTCGTCCGTCGCCTCGTCATATTTATAGACGCCGAGCGTATAGGTTTTTTCGGTTTTCGAATAGACATTGTCTACCGTCGTTTCCGAACCGATGCGTTTGTGATAATGGGTTTTAGTATTGAGCAACAAGGGCTTAATTTCAAACTCTAAACGAAGAAGTCCGAGCGGGCCGGAAAATTCAATATACTGCGTCGTCATTCCGCCGAAATCCTCATCGTCATACGATCCCTCGTCTTCAACGTGGAAGTTTGTTCTAACTTGTTCGAGTATATCTTCCCAACGTTCTAAAGTCATAGAATTCAATATTATCTTTATTATAGCATATCAATGATATCTCTTGACAAAAATAGTTTTAAGTAGTATATTCTAAAATTAATAAAAACATGATCATTAAAAAAATATAGAAAAGGAATGGTAAATGAAAACATTCATAATTGTTTTAATAGCTTTCTTTGGAGGCTTGAAAATCAGCAGCGCTGACAGTATAAACGTATATATTCAAAGCGGAGATACTGCATTAGTTATACAACAAGTTATCCTGCACAAGTATAAGGCTCCCGATAACACAACCTTCAGTCCGGAAGAGCTTAAGCAATTGTTTGAAACAGAGTCGCTAGATATCAAAAAGGAGGAAGCAAGCCGGCTGACCAGTGTCTTCCCCTACTTTAACGTTACGCAAACACTGCACACGAGGAGATATCAGGCAGACCACAGAAAAAACGAGATAAGTTCTTTTATTAAGGAGACAAAGAACAGAGAACATCTGCAGCTTATTCCTTCAATACTATTTCTGGTCCTTCCATTATTCTTTTCGGTCTACTTTGCGATTAAAACCGAAAAAAATAAATTTAAACGACCTTATCTATTTATGCTTTGGGGCGTAATTGGAGGATTTATTTATCTCTACTTTAATCAGGCAATCTTACTAGCAGTAGGCAAACTCATGATAGTGGTTATTACTATACTATGGGCGATTCCATCATTATGGTTGTTAAAAAAAGCTGAAAAGAATATATATAGAACAGCTTATTCTTGTGTAGTTATGTGTTGCCTGCCTGTTGCTTTCTTGGTATATAACATACTACTAGAAAACGGCTTCTCCGGAACGCTAAGCTCTGACGCAATAGAAATGTTAAATGGAAGTCAAATCCTTCTTCATTATTTTATCTTCATTATGTCCTGCTGCGGATTGATATTATTAATCCGCTGGATAAAAAACTTAGTAACAAGAAAAAAACTAACCCACATCGGCCAAGTAATTGAAGAAGTAAATATGTAAATTAAATTATAGAAAAGGAAGAATCAATGGAAACATTTTGTATATACATTGTCGTAGCTCTTTTAGCGGCTATTATAAGTATATGGATAGTGTTATTCGTTCAATACTTTAGAACAAAATGGCTAAAAGTAGCACGGCCTCACTACAAATATTCTTGTAGAAAAAGTTGGTATAGAACTTTTGGTTATCAAGGTTGGGCTGGCACAATAATATCCAATGAGTATTACGCGGTAATAGATATTTTTGATTCTCGCGGTGTTCATAAAGGTAAAAAAATTTTTAGAACCCCTGAATTATTTAAAGAAGGTAAGGACTATATGATTTTAGATAAAAAGTCCGCTAAACACCGAAAAATTGAATATGCTATATGTTAGCACTATGAATAATTTCAAAAAGACCTAGCTCAAAAAGCTGGGTCTCTTTTTATCTAAAACTATTTTACACTCAAGGCTTTGTAGATTGCGTCAGCGGCGACCGAGCCTTCGCCGA
>CAZSWO010000003.1:42413-57210 GCA_964611115.1 uncultured Gammaproteobacteria bacterium | reverse complement strand
TGAGCCGACCACGGGACTTGAACCCATAACCTATGGTTTACGATACCATTGCTCTACCAGTTGAGCTAGGTCGGCATTAACCTTATTGATACTAGCAGTTAGACGATAATAGTCAAGCTAGCTTCAGCATTGATAAATTTACTTTATATTAGTGCAAATTTATTAATTTGGGGCTACTGTGGTATAATTATATTGTCTTAGATTATTGTCGTCAACTTCGGCCTGCCTACCGTCAGGCAGGTTGATTTTTTATTTTATAATATGAAACGAATTTTAATAGCCGTTCTCGCCGTCATTATCAGTACCATTAATTTTCAGCCGGTTTTGGCCGAAGAAATTTCTCCGAACTTTCAATTCGAGGCGAGCGTCGGCTCGGCTTCGTTGCAGCGTGATTTAGCGTTGTCGGCCTTTGAAGCCGCTATTGAAGTTGGTTTGCCTGGTGGACAGCTGACGAGTCCGGCGGTTGTTAGATTATCGAAGATTCATGAAGAAGTTAAGGCGCCGAGCGGTTATAGCGCGGCCAATGTTTTATATCAGATCGATATTCCCGCGGCGTCCTTCGCGCCCGGACGATATTTCGTCAGTTTGAAAAGTTCCGGCTCGGCAAAGTATAAGCAGATTTATTTTTTCGATAAAAACTCGGCCGAAGGTTGGCGGCCCTTACCGACCAACGAAAACTTCGGCAAAGGCGTTATTAGCACCTATGTAACAATTCCCTTTGCACGTTTAGCTGTTTTTGAAAGTGATAAGGTTATCGTTAAAGGAAAAGCGAGTTGGTATCGCTATAAGGGCGGACTTTTTACGGCCTCTCCGGATTTTCCGAAGGGAACTCGTTTGCGCGTTATTAACCTCGATAATAGAAAATCGGTTGACGTTGTTGTAAATGACTTCGGACCGAACCGTAGCTTACATCCCGATCGCGTTGTTGATCTTGATGCTGTCGCCTTTGCCCGCCTTGCGCCTCTAGGGCAGGGGATGATGAGTAATGTTGCGGTTGAGAAATTACCGGATCACATTGTTACACCGATCGAAGCTAAGCCGGCCGATAACGGTGAGGTTGCTATTTCCGCTAAAGCCGCCTTGGTTTTAAACAGTGCTGATAAAACCGTTCTATGGAGCAAGGCCGAAGATACGGTTGTTCCTTTGGCAAGTTTGACTAAACTTGTGGCGGTTAAAGTATTCCTTGAGACAAAGCCGGATATGAAAAAAGTTGTGACGTATTCGGTAAAAGACGAACAACTTAACAATCTATATGTACCGGCAAATCAATCGGCGCGCCTACGATTAAAAGACGGGGATACACTGCCGATTAAAGATTTTGTCTACTCTTCACTAATCGGTTCAACTAATAACACGGTTGAAACTTTGGTGCGCGTTTCTGGTTTAAGTCGCGCCGCTTTTATTGCTCGGATGAACGAGCGTGTTAAAGAATGGGGAGCGAAGCAAACTTATTTTGTTGAACCGACCGGCTTATCGCCGAAAAATGTTACGACGGCACGCGATTATGTTATAATAGCAAGAGAGGCGTTTTTCGATTCCGTAATTGCGCAAGCGAGCGTTCTTTCGTCTTACGCCTTAACGACTCGAAATACAAACAGCGCTCATAGTTTTAAAAATACAAACCTCCTTGCCCGAGAAAAAGGTTCGGGACTGCTCGGCTCAAAGACCGGCTATCTTGATGAAGCCGGACACTGCCTTGTGACGAAATGGCCGACCGATAAGAATAAGAACGTCATCGTTGTTTTATTCGGAGAACCGACTCGACAGGCCAGTGTCGATGACACTAAAATCCTTATGGATTTCGCTAGCAAACGTATTCAATAGCATGATTACTTTAGAGAATGTTTCAAAAACCTATCCGCCGAATATTAAAGCGCTTGATCGCGTTTCTTTGTCTATAAAGGCGGGTGAGTTTGTTTCTTTAGTCGGACAATCGGGAACCGGTAAGACGACCTTCGTCCGTTGTTTAATCGGCGAGGAAAAACCCAATGAAGGAAAGATAAAGATTGGTGATTGGGACATTACGAAGATCGGCAAGCGCGAGATTCCGTATTTACGCCGCCAAGTCGCAGTTATTTTTCAAGATTTTAAATTATTACCGAAAAAAACTCTTTACGAAAACGTCGCCTTTGCCTTAGAGGTTGCGGGAAAAAGCAATGCTAAAATTAAATCAGTTGTTCCGCAGGTTATGAAGATAGTTGGTCTCGGCGCAAAAATGCACCGTTATCCGAATGAAGTTTCAGGAGGGGAGCAGCAGCGCGCCGCAATTGCCCGCGCTCTCGTTTATCAACCTAAGGTTTTATTGGCCGATGAACCGACGGGAAATCTTGATTCGATTAACGCACAAGAAATTATTGATCTCTTACGAAAGATTAACGAGTTTGGAACTACTATTATTTTAGTAACGCATAATCGGGATATCGTTAACCGTTTAAAACGCCGCGTTATTACTCTGCATGACGGACGGGTAATCTCCGACCAAGCCGTCGGTAAATATACGCTATGATTATTTCCTTGCTACGTGCCGCGAAATTCAGCCTGCAAGACATTGCTCGTAATGTTTGGCTTTCGTTAGTTACTATTTTAATTCTTGTCCTCGCTTTCTTTTCAATCAACTTATTGTTGTCAGTTCAGGTAATAAGCCAGGCGGCCGTTGACACCGTCCGCGATAAAATCGATGTCAGTTTATATTTAAAGACCGAAGCGCCGGAGAGTGAAATTCTCGCCTTACGAGCGCAGATCAGCGGTCTCGACGATGTCCGAGAGGTAATTTATATTTCAAAACAAGAAGCGCTTGAAGATTTTCAAACTCGACACAAGAATAATCCCGATATTTTACAGGCCTTACGAGAACTTGATACCAATCCACTGTCACCAAGTTTGATTATACGGCCTAATGATATTAATCGTTATGATAATTTGATTGCCGAACTCAATAGAGTATCGAGTCCGATTATCGAAAGTCGCAATTTTGATGATCATAAATTGATGCTAGAAAAAATCAACGCGATTACCGAACGAGTCAATCAGGCCGGTTTCGCAGTCAGTTTATTGTTTGTTTTTATAACTCTGCTTGTTCTCTATAATACCTTGCGGGTTGCGATTTATACCCATCGCTCAGAAATCGCGATTATGCGCTTAGTTGGCGCCTCTGATTGGTTCATTCGTGCGCCATTTATAATCTCGAGTCTTCTCTATACCTTGGTCGGTATACTCGTGGCGAGCAGCTTATTCTATCTCTTTTTGAGCTTGCTTCAGCCTTATCTTGAAACCTTCTTCTTGAATTACGATTTTAATATCATTAACTACTTTAGATTGCATTTCTTACAATTCTTCGCACTCCAATTTATCGGCGCCGCAGCGATTAATATAGTCGCCAGTCTTGTGGCGGTTCGCAAGTATTCTAACATTTAATATGTTAACTAAAGCTGATGAAAAGTTAATACGTTCACTGCAATCCAAAAAAGGCCGGACCGAGTCCGGTTTTTGTTTGGTTGAAGGCAAAAAGAATATTGCCGAAGCCAAAGGCTTTATTGAATTTTCTTTTACGCCTAATGACACTAAGATATTTGATCGACTCGTTGAAACGGTTACGCCGCAAGAGATTGCCGCCGTCGCTAAAATTCCGGAATGGAAGTTAAATAATCTTTCCGAACGATCCTGTATTGTTGTGCTCGATGGTGTACAAGATCCGGGAAACGTCGGAACGATTTTGCGTTTGTGTCTCGGTTTTAAAGCCTCATTACTGTTAATTGAATCAGCTGATCCCTCTTCGCCTAAGGTAATCCGTTCTTCGGCCGGCGCTTTTTTTAGAGTGCCTTGGCTCGAGGTAAATCGATCGGAAGCGGAAGCGGCTATTAGCGGTTTTAATCGTCCGATCTATCGTCTTGAAAAAAATAAAACCTCTTCCAAAGGAATGAAGAAGATGTTGAATGAGAAAAAAATTGTTTTAATTGCCGGTTCGGAAGGGCAGGGGATTAAACTGTCATTAGCCGGAACGTCTATAGAAATTCCACACGAGGAGTCTTTGGAATCCTTGAACGTCGCCGCGGCTCTCGCGATTAGTCTTTCTAATTTCTACACAAAATAAAAACCTGACTTTGAATAAAGCCAGGTTAGAGAATCTCTCCGCAGTTATCGCATTCATGTGAAATGCGATGATTTTTATATCCGCAGCGGGGGCAGGGAGGATTGGTGCGACCAATCAATCCCTTTTTTTGAACATAATAATTATCAGGTTCAAGCGAATCGCTTTGAATGAAGTTTACTGTTGCTTCACGGCTTGATGTGCCGTCAAATTCCGCAATAAAGCCTTTTGAGAGGCTGTATACGGAAAAACTGTAGTAGGGAACTGTCGGTGGCAGTGCCCCTGTATTTATATGTTTCAAATGAGCTCCTTCTTTGATTATCTTTGTAATACCTTATTATTACGTTTTTGGCAAGCAGGTTCATTATTTTATTGACAAATTTTAACTAAATAATTATAGTATTTTTGCTTAATATTAGTGTAAAAAGATAGATTTTTAGCCAAAGTACTTGACAAGATATTATATATATGTTATTATACAAGTATTAAAAATTAAATAAAACTTTAGGAGAAGACAAATGAAAGCTATTCTAGCTATCGCAATCATTGCAATTGTTTCATTGATCACTAATTCCGCTCATGGACAGACCATGGCTGGAGATTTTGTTCCAAAGCAGAACGTAGTAACGTATGCTGGAGAAACCGAGAACAGTCCGGAAGTCGTTGTTACAAAAGAAGGAGATGACTATCAGTTCTCCAATAATGTAAAAATGATTAAGATCTATTTCAATGGGAAATGTGCTCATAAGATAGTTCTGGATAATGGGAAGGCTTCACTGAACTGGAACAAAAATTTTAGCTTTCAGTGTTTTGATGACAAAGGTAACAAAATCTTTTCATCAGAAAAAAAGTTTTTTCCAATAAAATAAAATTTTCCCACAATTTTTTTCTCCATTTTTTCCTCATTAAGCCTAGACGCAAAATGTCTCCGGCTAATAAGGCAGCTCATCCCAAACGAGCTGCCTGTTTTTTTATTCACCTCACCCCTAACCCCTCTCCAACTTTGTTGGAGAGGGGGAACTAAATTAAAATGTTAATACTTGAATTTTTGTTACACCCTTCTCCATCAAAGATGGAGAAGGGCCGGGTATGAGGTCAAACAAAAAACCGCCTAGTATACTAGACGGTTTTTAGAGTCATGGTGATTACCAACGACGATTATTGTCGCGCGCAGGACGTTCCGCCATCGGACGAGCTTCACTGACGTTGATAGTTCGACCGTCAAAGTCAGAACCATTCAACATTGAGATAGCTTTTTGAGCTTCCTCTTCAGTGGACATCTCGACGAAGCCGAAACCTTTTGAGCGACCAGTTGCTCGGTCCATAATAATGGACGCGGATTCAACGGCGCCGGCCTGTGTGAAGTGCTCGCGGAGCTGATCTTCAGTGCAGGCAAAAGGAATTCCGCCGACAAACAATTTCTTAGCCATAGCAAGAATTGTTCTTAAAAATAAACGTTGTAAGGCGACCTTCGTCAAGCTATCCAAAGAGAACGTGAACGAGACACTTACAAACAATCACAGCGTACTATTTCCCGTATATTTTGTCAACCTGTTCCCAGTCAATGATATCCCAAAAGGCGGCGATATATTCGGCGCGTTTATTCTGGTATTTTAGATAGTAGGCGTGCTCCCAAAGATCGATGCCAAGTAGAGGCTTTAAGCCGTTAGAGATCGGGCTATCTTGGTTTGGAGTTGAAATAATGTGCAAGGCGCCGCTCATATTCTTAACGAGCCAGGTCCAGCCCGACCCAAAGTTGTTTAAGGCAGCTTGTGAGAACTGTTCTTTAAAGTTATCGAAACTTTCGAAGCCGCGGATGATGGCTTCATTGAGCGTAGCGCTCGGCGTAGCGCCGTTATTTATTTTTAATAATTGCCAGAAGAATGAATGGTTAAGATGACCGCCGCCGTGATTGCGGACCGCCGTTCGTATATCTTCTGGGATTGAATCAAGATTTTTTAGCAAATCATCAAGGGAGGTATTATATAATTCCGGGTGTTTTTCCAAAGCGGCATTTAATTTATCAACGTAGGTTTGATGATGCTTGCTGTGATGAATCTCCATTGTCTTAGCATCAATGAAGGGTTCGAGTGCGTCGTAGGCATAGCCGAGCTCAGGTAAGGTATATTTTTGCATAGAAGTCATTTGTATGTTTAGATATAGGTGATTATAGCATATGAAGAAAAAACAGCGAGTTATTGTCGGATTATCCGGCGGCGTCGATTCCTCGATTGCCGCGGCTTTGTTAGTGAAAAAAGGTTACGAGGTAATCGGCGTCTTTATGCGCAATTGGTCGGAGGATGTTGGGGAATTTTCCTGTTCCTGGACCGAGGACTTAGAGGATGCTCGCCGCGTTGCCCAACTCTTAGGCATTCGATTCTATGTGTGGAATTTTGAAAAAGAATATAAGAAGGAAGTTATTGGTTATTTTTTTCGAGAGTACCAAGCGGGACGGACGCCGAATCCTGATGTTATGTGCAATCGCGAAATTAAATTCAAAATATTTTTAAATAAGGCACTAAGCTTCGGCGCCGATTACGTCGCAACCGGACACTACGCTCGCGTCGCTCTTCGCGGCGGCGCTTACCACTTATTGCGCGGCAGAGATTCCAATAAAGATCAAAGTTATTTCTTATGTACGCTCGGTCAAAAAGAATTGAGTCGCAGTCTGTTTCCAATCGGCGAATATACTAAACCGCAAATTAGAAGTCTGGCTAAAAAACTAAAACTGCCGACCTTTGATAAACCGGATTCACAGGGCATTTGTTTTATCGGAGAAATCGACGTGGCTGATTTACTTCGTAGAAATCTAAAGATGAAGCCCGGAAAAATTGTTGATGTTACCGGGAAGGTATTGGGCACGCATGAGGGATTGCCTCTTTATACGATCGGACAGCGCGGCGGTCTAGATATCGGCGGTCAGGGTCCCTATTATGTTGTCGCAACGGATCAAAAGAAAAATAGGGTGATTGTCAGTAATAATCCTAAAGATGAATTACTCTGGCGTCGTGAATGTATTGTTAGTGATTTAACGTGGACAAATAACATAGACATTCCTATAAACTGCGATGTTACGATTCGTTATCGACATCCGGCGCACAAAGCAACGGTTGAAATTCTTAAGAATAAAACCTGCCTGACCGGTAGGCAGGAGCTAAGGATAACTTTTGATGAAGCACAGCGCGCTATTACGCCGGGGCAATTGGCCGTTTTTTATAAGGGAGATGAACTGCTTGGATCGGGGGTGATTGACACTGTTTTATAAGGGAGCTAGTATTGAAAAAAATAAGATCTTTTAAAATTTAAGCCTTGTAGGAGGGGTGATTATGAAACATTCAAAAAGCTTCTGGTACGGATTGCTTTTTTTATTCATGCCCGCAATAGCCGCCCATTGTTCTGTCTATGCACCCGAACTTATAATATATGAATGGGCAATAGCGCTATCGGTTGTTGGATTTTTATTGTGGAGCATGAACTTACTCAGTAAAAGTGAAGTGGGTGATGGTGAGATGATGTTGGCGGAATGTTATTATGTCGGATTTTTCTTTATCTATATATATTTTGCCTCGTATGCCTATGAACGCGGCGAACTTTACGGTTGGCTCTGCGCTATCTATACGATCGTCTCGGTATTCCTGATGTTCAAACTTTATTCGAGAGTAACTCATGCGATTTTTGATTATGCTCGCGCTCTAGAAAAAGGAAAATATGCTTTAGTTGTGCTGGCGATCTTTTGGTTATTCGCTTTCTGGCTATTTTTTTGGTTCAGAGTCCTTAACCTGATGTATCTTCCAAGCCTGCTTACAGGATATGTCGGAGTGTTATTAGTGCTCGTTTCAATCCTGTCTTGGCACATACTAAAAGAACTGCCGATATCATTTCGTTGGCTTACTTCATCTATTTACCTGTTATTTTATGTAAATAATATTGTAAGTATTATTGTTCTTGTATTTATGTATTTTGAAGGTTCAAGCGGCTTTTATCCATCAGATACGTACAGGGGTCCGGGCTACTTTATGCTTCGAATTATATTTCTTTCCTTCTGGCTTCTTTCTTCAATATATACATATACATTGTCAACAAAGTATGACAGACAACCTCAAGTAATTAATCACTAACAACAAACCCCGCTTTCGAAAGAGAAAGCGGGGTTTTAATTTTTAAATTAGTTTTGCAAAGCGGCTTTAATTTTTTCTGCCATCTCGGCAATTTCCTCAGGTGTAACGTTTGCTTTTTGAGTAAAATCTAAATCTTTCACATTGTTTATGGGTATGAGATGAATGTGAACATGATTAACTTCTAGTCCTGCAATTAATAAACCGATTCGCTCTGCTCCGGTTACGTTCTGCAATGGTTTTGCTAAAAACTTTGCTTTTGCAAAAATAGCTTGATATTCCGAATCTTCCATGTCAAAGACTGAACCAATCTCTTTTTTCGGAACAAGTAAGAGATGTCCGGGCTGAGTTGGCATATGATCAAGAAAGGCGACATGCGCCTCATCTTCCCAGACGATATGCGCTGGGATTTCGCGATTAATAATTTTGGTAAAAATGCTTGTCATATTTTTTACTTCTTAGTTTTGAAATTTGTAATTACTTTTTCAACATCAGCAACGCTTTCCGTACTCATTAATTCAACCCGCAGCTCTTTGGCGTTCTCAAAACCGTTAGCATAGGCCTTATAATGTTTGCGCATAATATGAAAGGATTTTTTTCCGCCGAGTAGTTTATCGAATAATTTTGCGTGCTCAAGCATGACCTTTAATTTTTCTTTGGCGGAAGGGACTTTTTCTTTAAAGAGCCAGGGATTTCCGAAAATAGCCCGACCGAGCATAACGCCGTCGCAGCCGGTTTCTGTAACGCGCTGACGCGCTTCTTCTAGGCTCATAACGTCGCCATTGCCGATAATAAGGACGCCTGAGCCTTTGGCGATATCAACTGCTTGTTTAACCGTTTCCCAGCGCGCCGGAACCTTTGACATCTCTTTGCGAGTTCGGGCGTGAATAATAATCGCAGCCGGTTTTTCGGCCAGTAAAGCCGGAAGCCAGGTTTCCAAATCATTTTTTGTATCACCAATTCTTGTTTTAACCGATAGGGGCAGTTTCGGCGCTCCGGCTTTAGCGGCGCGGATTAATTCGCGAGCGAGCTCGGGATTGCGCATTAGAGCGGCGCCCGCCTTTTGTTTCATAACATTTTTATCCGGACAACCCATATTGATATCAATACCGTCAAAGCCGAGCTCCTGAACCAAGGCGGCCGCTTCGCGCATTTTTTCCGGATTAGAGCTAAAGAGTTGAGCGATGATCGGACGTTCGGCTTCTGAATATGATAAATCAATCAAAAGATTATCTCGTCCGATTGAGGCGAGTCCGTCGGCGGAAACAAATTCCGTGTAAAAGACATCCGGCTTACCGTATTTCGCAATTAGCTGGCGGAACGCCGCGTCGGTAACGTTCGCCATCGGTGCAAGAATAAAAATCGGTTTTTTTAGTTTGTTCCAGAAAGACATGCTAGTTAAAGATAAGGCGAGCGCCGCTGATAATAATAAATAATCCAACCGAGTTGAGAACAAAGGTTAAGAGAATAAATTGCCACTTTTTTATTTTACTCGAAGAAAGCAGTCCGACGCCGAGTTCATCGGGCAGGGGAGATGCGATAATCATTGCGCCGATAACCGGAGTAAGCCAGGCGAAGTACGGCGTATGAAAAATATGTAAAAACGGTTGCTTGCTTAAGCGGGTGATAATCGGTTCAAGTTCAAGAAAAACTTTATCTTTGAAAAAACTGAAAATGATGAAATCGCCGAGGACCGATCCTAAACCGGCTAGTAAGCATAGTTCATAGATATTTAATCGTTCTGAAAGATCATAGAGAACAATAAGAGCCGGCGCGGCCGTAAAGGTCATTACAGAAAACATTCCGGTTAGCACCGCGCCGAGGTAACCCCAATCGCCTAAGCGTTGGATGAGCGTACGGGCAATGTCAGTGTCAGCTAAAAAGAGAACGACAATGATACTGACGAAGAGTAAGACGGTATTTTTATAGCGCCAATGGCTGTAGTGAAATATTTCCTTCATAGTCTTTTCAGTATATGTGGAAAACTGCTTATTTTCAAGATTGACAAGCTAAAACTATATGATATGGTGTATGTTCATGTAGTTCTTTATATGTGAAAGAAAATCAGAGGCCGATTCTTTGTCATGCACGGCACAGGGTCATCAATCGCTAAACGATTAATGAAAGGGGAACATATGGAGCTTGGCTAGGCTAGCGCCGACTTCAAGCTTAGAAATATGATCTTTATCCTGACGGGTTAAAGCCCCGGGAACGGTTTCCTTCTCTTTCACTTTGTGCCGGACTATGAGAATAGTCCGGTTTTTTATTTTCTCAGAAATACGATATACTAAACCAATATACTAAAACACTCTATGAAAAAGTTTTTTCAGGAAAATGGGCTTTATATCGGCTTAGCAATAGCGCTAGCCGGAATGCTCGGCAGCCTCTATTTTAGCGAAGTAATGGGATTGGCGCCGTGTTTGCTTTGTTGGTATCAGCGTATAGCGCTCTATCCTTTGGTTGCGATTTTTGCGGTTGGAATTATTCGAAAAGATCAGAATTCATGGAGCTACGCATTTCCCTTTATTATCGCCGGAGTTATCTTGGCCGCCTATCACGTCGCTCTGGTACAGGGCTTTGTCGCTGAACCGATTGCAAGCTGTGCCGTTGGCGTACCCTGTGCGCAAGTGAGCTGGAGCCTTTTGGGTTTTATAACGATTCCATTCCTGTCATTCTTGGCTTTTGTTATGCTGGGAATTTTACGGTTTGTAGCTAAGAAATAATGTAATAATTATATGGTTGGATTTCCTCGAGAATACAAAATATTAGGCGGTATCGCCTTAGGAGCAATCGTTATTGCAGTTTTATTGTTTAAATTTGCCGCTGAACCGAAAACCGCGGCGCCCTTAGTCGATCGAGCCGGCGCGTACTCAAAAGGCTTAAACGACGCTAAGGTCGTTGTTACTGAGTTTGCCGACTTCCAATGCCCGGCCTGCAAGTCTGCGCAATCGTTGATTGAACAGATTCAGACTGATTATCCCCGCGATGTGCGTTTTGTCTTCCGACATTTCCCACTCCCGAGTCATCCACACGCTCAAATAACGGCTTTAGCAGCCGAAACTGCGGGAGCGCAGGGAAAGTTCTGGGAGATGCATGATTATCTCTATACGCGGCAAGATGAATGGGGCGATACGACTAAGAATATTTCTACTGAAAAAGTTACGGAACTTCTCTCCGGTTATGCCTCGGTCATCGGACTTGATGCGACTAAATTTGCTAACGATATGAACGCCGCGACGTATCGCGCCGCTATTATCGAAGATACGAATGCCGCCGCCGCGGCGGGCGTTAACGCAACCCCGACCTTCTTCGTTAACGGTGTAAAGATTAATGCCCTGAGCTACGACGCTCTAAAAAAGGCGATTGACGAAGCGCTCACGAAGTAATAGGATAATAATTAATAAATAATCGTACTTATTCAATTAAATAGGAGGTAACTTTGAACAAGCCAAGGATTTCCCTGTTTCAAATGCTGCTTATTTTATGTATTTGGACATTTTTTTGGACTTTGTCCGAGTATTTAGTTCTTAGGGGCTATTTTAATTCACATCACAATACTTCTCCTCTGCAGTTACACGAAGCCAGGATAAAGCCGAGGCCAAGCAAGGATACGCTCGATCCAACGATTACTACTATCACTCCAGCTAATTTATTTTTTGGTCTTAATCACCAAAAGGTGATTAAAGAAATACAAGGAAGCTTGGGAAATCAATATAATCCTGGAGCGAATTACGGTAACAATAAAGTAGTAATTTACTTTGTGCGCTCCGAATCTCTTGATGAAGATGAGATGTATTTGATTGGAGGAAATAGCACTGCCGGAATGCAGCTCGATGTTACGCCTAACTTTGGGCCAGATTCATCACAGTATTTATACGAGAAACCGGAACTTGGCAGCACAATCGAGGTGATTATTAGTATTGTTCAGCCCAACGAACAAGAAATTATAGATTTAGTAGTTGCAGCCATTAAAGGTTCATTGCCTCAAGTATATGATAGGAATTACTATCAATACGAGAAGAAAGAAGGTGAGCGTTTTAAAAGATATATAGAACATGAGCCAATCCTTTGGGCATTAGAAGGTCTATCGCAAGATAGGCCTTTGTTATTGACAAAAATCTAATATTATGATATTTTAGGGAATCACGAAAATGTACGTAAAAAACTAAATATCATAAACAATTAAATAAAATAAAAAATGTCAAAACAAAAACAAAATGAAATTACGCTTTCACCGGGATTTAAGAAACTTCTTAAAGATAACGGTGTAAATCTTTTATTGTTCAAAGAATCACTCGGAGCTCCGCCTGTTGCAATTCCTGAATTCGAAACCCTAAAGGGCGGATTACGGGCTTATGAAATGATTCCGGAGCAGAATAGCGAAACCGGCCAGCTAATCTTGAAAAAATGCAGAGAGATCTTTGATGCAGAAACAGCAAATTCCGAAATGGATCTCACATATTTTGAGAAGATACTTATGGAAGGTCTTGAGAAGTTACTATCTTATGATAATATACTGCTTAAAAAATACGAAGAAGTCTGGCACAAGCTTGCAAGCAAGGAGATTCGCCATCTCAAAGGATTTAATGCTTACATGCGAATTAAGGAGATAGCTAACGCTGCGGCCTTTGGAAGTAACTTAAAAATCGACGCATTAAAGAAGGGCAAGTATATTATGCTGACAGCCATTAATGATGCGAAGAATCTCAAAGATCTAAAGATGTATGATGAATGTCTTAAGGATGATGTAGAGTTAATTGAGGCATACAACGCTACCTGGGACTTAATTACAGATGATCTAATAACAAAATTGGTGCCAGGAGATAGTTCCGCTGCAAGAGATGTATTTGAATCAGCACGTGAAGGAAGTGTTGTAAAATTAAAAGCCTTCAAGGTATGGGATAAGATCTCAGTTAACGCCTTGAAGGGCTATGAAGATAATGCTGAGGCAATCTATGAAGAAATTAAAGAAATGCCACATCATCTTTCTGCATTTAAAGAAGGGGAAAGATTGATAAAAGAATGGCTTGAAAAATCCCCGGCTGATACCGAACGAACAGTCGAAGATTATCTCTTTCTTTTTCAGGATGAGAATTCTCCCCTGGATCCCGAGATACTTACATCGGCTGCCACAGTAATTCTGGAAGAATTTCTGGCGGGTTACTATGATCAGCAATCGTATAAATGATAAAGTAATTAAATTTAAAAGCCGTCTTCTAACAAAGAAGACGGCTTATTTATTTCTTGAACTATGATTTCCACTTATCAACATACTGGCCTAAACCGTGCTTGAGAAACTTATTCTTCAGTTTAGTAGTTCTACATAAGTAGGCAACGAGGGAAGGGAAGTTGATGAGATAACGGTTGTTGATAATTGAGAAACTGATCGCCTTATGCTCAATACTGCGTCGAATTGTTTTAGTTCCAACACCTGACAATTTAGCCGCTTCCGAAACCGAAAGCCAGAGCGGATGAGCCGCTTCAACGGGAGGAATGTACTCTGTCTTTGGTTTTGGTTTACGTCCTCTTTTTTCCATATTTTAGTCTAAGGAAATCTAGACTCAAGTAGATTTAATTAAGATACTATTTTCTGAATGAATCTTTATATCTAATATTAAAGTCTAGAACTTTCTGGACTTAAGTATTATAGTATCATAAGCTTGGCACAGATTTGTAGGAATGGCAAGCAACTCACCCCTACCCCTCTCTATGCTATCGCATAAAGAGGGGAATTTGTATAAATAGGAAGAGAGTTGCTTGCTTAGCTGCTTTATTTATGTTATTTTATGTATTGCGTACATAAGCAGAAACCGTTAATTCAATAGTATAAAAGGGTTGGTGTAACGCTTTTATTTTTTTTACGTAATACTACATGTCAAAGGTTTTGAAAGGCTCTCTTTTCGGGGGCGAACAAGTTCTCTTCCTACGCCTTAAAAAGCATAAGGACAAGCAGGCGTTCATCGAAGCCTACGATCTTTATATTGAGCAAATATATCGTTTCGTCTATTTCAAGATCGGTTCTAAAGAAGACGCCGAAGATATTACTTCGATGGTCTTCCTAAAATGCTGGAACTTCATATATGAAGGCAAGCTCGAGAATCATGACACTTTGAAACCGTTGCTCTATAAAATTGCTCGCAATACAATCATTGATCATTATCGGCATAAACAAAATCGTGAAACCGTTTCGCTCGAAGCGGCGGCGGAAGCGATTGATCCTGCCCTTGATGTTCATAAAGAGATTATTACTAATCTTGATTTCCAAAACGTCATTCAGGAAAAACTCCCACTTCTGAAAGAAGAATACCGCGACGTTATCATTTTACGTTTTATCAATGAACTTTCCGTTTCCGAAATTGCGCGCGTCTTAGGAAAGACGAGCGGCAATGTCCGCGTTTTAATTCATCGCGCCTTGCAATCACTGCAAGACACTGTCAACCAAAACGAAAAACATGACTGAGAAAGAATTGATCAAAAATTTATCAGCCCTCAAAAGCAGCTCGATTAATCCCGAGTGGATTAAAGCTAACCGAGCGACGCTCTCATATCAGATTTTTAACGGTGCCGAATATTCGGATACCGCTTTTGGTTTTTT
>CAZSWO010000003.1:1677-42313 GCA_964611115.1 uncultured Gammaproteobacteria bacterium | reverse complement strand
GGTCAGAAATTAGGAAATTAAAAACTTGTAACAAAAATTATGTCCTACGTAGAGCGATTGGTTGTTACTGATGAAACGAAAGCAACCATGCTATACGATGAACATATCATTAGATATCGTTTTGTCGCGCCCTTGGCGAAGGCACAACGGGTCTTAGATATAGCTTCCGGTTCGGGTTACGGTACGGCCTTACTTAAAAATGCCGGTGCCGCAACGATTGTCGGCGTCGATGCCGATTTCGTAGCCGTTCGAGAAGCGCAGGAATCATATCCGGGAATTGATTTTCAGATCGGGGACGCCGGAAAACTTAGCTTCGAAAATAAAAGCTTTGATTTGATTACTTCCTTTGAAACCATCGAGCATCTGCCCGATGTTAGTGCATACCTTGAAGAATTGAAGCGTGTACTTGCTGATAAGGGATTAGTTTGCATCTCTACTCCGAATCGAAACATTTTCGGACAAAAGAGCCCCTTCCATATTAAAGAATATACGAGAGAAGAATTTGAAGCCTTGTTGAGAAATTATTTTTCTTACGTACATATCTTTGACCAGAAAAATGCCCTAGCTTCCTTTATCAGTGCACAAGGAGAAACCTGCGAGATGAGCATTAACGATTCAAAGAGCGAGGCGTTGTACTTTATAGCGATTTGCTCGCAACGCGAGATTTCGGAAAAATTTGAATCAGTTACATCGATGAACGTCGCCGCCTTAGAACGCTGGGAAAAAAATCCGGGTTGGAAGTTAATTAACTCTTTATATAGAGTATTGCAAAAATTAAAAATTAGAAATTAAAGTTACCGTTGATATATCAGCTTGCTATGTCAAATAGATAGTGAGTTGATACATCCACGGTAAAGCTTATTGGAACTTTGAGTTTTAATAAGACACGTGGAGAGACTTTTACCTGCCTCCGCCCTAACGGGCTTCGGCGTGGTAAGAGCAGTAACGCAAAAAAGGTCGATTGTCTTCCCGACAAGCGTTGCTCGATTCCATCCGTTTTATACGGAGGGGATTGCATTATAAACCTTACAGTTTTTTGAAAAGCTAAGCTTCATGTTTGCTGCATGAAGTCTCGATACATCGATTTAGCTTTTCTCCGCATCAACAAGTACAGAAATGTCTTATTGTGTGGAGCAGTGAATACCCCATGTTTACTCCTCTGGTATTTTCAAAGATTTCTATCTTTGTTGATGCGGGGAAGCGGGATTCCGATTGATGTATTATCAGCGATTCAAGAACTACAAAGGAATTAAAAGAATTATGAATACTGTACGAAAGATTTTCGCTTCCGTTATTGCAGTAGCAACTATCGTCTCAATCAGCGGTTTTGGCGCTTTCAGCGTTAAGGCTGCGGCTGTTGATGGTCAGTTGATCAAAATGAATGGTCTTTCGACCGTTTACTACTACAAGGGCGGCAAGCGCTATGTTTTCCCGAATGAAAAAACTTTCATGACTTGGTACCGTGATTTCAACTCGGTTTCTGTGATTTCACAGTCCGAATTGGAAAGCTACCCATTGGGTGGTAACGTTACTTACCGACCAGGTGTCATGTTAGTAAAGATCACGACGATGAATACTGTGTATGCTGTTGGTTACAACCGCACTTTGCACTCCATCGTCAGCGAAGCGAACGCAATTTCGCTCTGGGGCGCTAACTGGGCCAAGATGGTTCAAGACGTTCCTGATGCTTTCTTCACCAACTACGTCGTCGGCTCACCTTTGACCGCCGGCATGTATCCGGAAGGACAGTTGGTTAAAAAGGCGAGCAGCGCGGATGTTTACTACTACGATGGTTCAACCTATCGTCCGTTCTCGTCCGAAGCCGCTTTTATGGCTAACCGTTTCAGCTTTGCGCACGTCGCAACTGCTCCGGAAAGCATGAGCCTTACCCCGGCTGGTTCAGCCATTTCTGGAGTTGACTCCAACTTGACTGACGTTTCAGGCGGCGCCTCCGGCTCCGTTTCGACCGGTACTGGTTTGTCAGTAGCTTTGGCTGCTGATACACCGGCTTCCGCCAGCGTTCCTAAGGGTGCTTCACGCGTCAACTACACTAAGTTCAATGTTACCGCTTCTAACGACGGCGACATCGTTCTTCAGTCTGTAGTTGTTAACCGCGCGGGTGTTGGTACTCCGTCTGACTTCGAGAGTGTCTATCTTTACGATGGCATGACTCGTTTGACAACCGGACGTGCTATTAACTCGAGCAGCAACACCGCCACGTTCAATAACTTGAACATGACGATTGCTCGCGGCACGACCAAAACTTTGACCATTGTCGCTGACATGTTGTCAACCGGTACTGGTTCAGGTTCAAACTCACTCGGCATCGTTGCCGCTTCATCCATCACTGCTGGTGGTGCAAGCGTTACAGGTACCTTCCCGGTAACCGGTAACATGATGAGCATGGCCAACGTCGCTGCTGGTAAAGTTACCATCACAAAGACCGGTTCGGTCACAAACCCGAAAGCAGGTGAAATGGGTGCTAAGATTTCCAGCTTCAAATTGGAAGCCGACTCAGTTGAAGACCAAAAAGTTAACTCGATTACTTTGTACAACAATGGTACCGTTCAGTCCGACAAGCTTACCAACTTCGTGTTGAAGCAAGCCGGTACGACTATCGCCACTTCAGCTTCAATGGCTTCAAATGGCTTGATCAACTTGAACTTCACCACTCCATTTATGTTGGAGAAAGGCGCTTCACGCTCCTTCGATTTGTACGCTGACATTGCGGGCACAGCTCTTAATGATCAGACTATAATCGTTTACTTGGACAACAATGCTGACCTTTATGCTACCGGCCAAACTTATGGCTTCGGCGTACAGGTTGACCGCACAGGTTTTGACGCTACTGGTGATGCTCACACAGTAACAGTTCAAGCCGCTCAGGTAACATTGTCGTTCCAGGGTCCAGCAGTTCAGGACATTGCTGTTCAACAGCAGGACGTTGAAGTATTCCGCTTCACGATCACCGCTCAGAGCAACATTGAAATCCGCAACACCCGTTTGCAGGCAACTGCCGGCGGTACTGTTACGGCTGCTAGCGGTTTAGTTAACACGACTGCTACTACTGCTAACTACAAGGACATCAAATTCGTTGATGTTACTTCGAACGCGACTGTAGCCGGTCCTAAGGACGTAGCTACGGGCGGTGGCGACGACCAAGCTTTGGTTTACACCGATACTTGGAACGTCAACGCCGGTCAGACCCGAACCATCAAGGTTACGGCTGACTTGGCCAACTTCACCCCGGCCGCTGACGAAACTGTTAAGTTCTCATTGAACGTATTCAGCGACGGTGACATCCGTAACTTGGACAATAACCAGAACTTGGATATTTCCGAAGACGTTGTTCCGTCCGCCGCTTTGGCCGGTAATACTCACCGCGTTAAGGCTGGTAGCTTGACCCTCGCTTTGGGTGCCTCACCTTCCGTTCAGACCTATGTCCACGGAACTGTTGGCGCTGCAATGCTTGGTATTAACATGGTTGCCGGAACCGGCAAAGATGTTCGAGTTACCTCCGTTAAGTTGACCGCCACTGGTGCGGACGACTGTGCGACAGAAAGTGATTGTATCTTGAATGTTAAGCTTTGGGACGGTGCGACTCAGGTCGGAACCACCAAGTCTTTGTCAGGTACAGAAGTTACTTTCGACAACTTGAACTTCATGATCACCAAAGGTACGACTAAGACCTTGGTTGCCACTGCCGACTTGAACACTATTACGTTCACTGCCGGTGCTGACACCATGGAATTTGACGTTACTGCGGCGACCGATGTAGTTGCACAGGACAGTGACGGTAATTCCGTTGATGTCACTGGTACTGTCGACGGTCCTGACCACACGATTAGCGAAGCAGGTTCATTGTCTGTAGCCTTGGCTCCAGATGATTCAGAAACTGAATCACGTATCGTTTTGGCCGGTAAGACCGACGTTGTATTAGGTAAATTCAAGTTCACCGCTTTGAACGAGAACTTGAAGCTTACTCGCGTTACCATCGAACTCCCTGCCGGTACTGCTGACGAAGTCAACAGCATCAGCTTGTGGAACGGTGCTACAAAGGTTACTGGCGACGTTGCCGTAACTAACGCCGGTACTCCGTACGCTAAGTTCAACAGCTTTACCACCGATGTTATTGTTCCGAAGGACGGTTCAGTAACTTTGACGGCCAAAGCAAACACCAACACCATCTCTGGTGGTGCTGATTCAGGTACTTCATTGATCGCCCACTTGGGTATTGATGCTGGTGCCGACGACCAGTTCGAAGCCCGCGGCGTCTCGAGCAACACTGTTCTTGACGACGACGATTTGACTGGCGGCGATCTCGATGCTCGTACAATGGTTCTTCGCAAGACTGTGATGACCTTGACCGAGAACGCGATTCCGTCAAACCAACTCGTAAACGCTTCCGAACAGGAAATGTACAACTTCACAATTGCTGCCGACAGCAATGAAGATGTTGCTATCAAGCAGTTGATCTTCAACGTAACGTTGACTGACAACAATGCTGACAACACCTTGGTTATCGGCGGATTCAAGTTGTACCGTGCGTCGACGAACTTGACGTCATTGGTTGACATCCACAATCTTGCGGGTGCTACCATCGAATCTACTAACACCTTGGGTGAAGGTACGGCTCAGGCCATCATTACATTCGCTTCGGAAGAAATTATCGCGAAGGGAACAAGCAATACTTACTCATTGCGTGCTACCCCAACCGACTTCACCGATCCGTCTGATGATGACTCCGTCAACATCGTGCTCAACACCGACTCTACTGCTCAGACCGCGACTCACGTCTACCTCGTAGACTTGGACACCACGGCTGCTCAGATGACCGCTTCGTTGGGTCTCCAGGATGGTTCCGCTGTTACTGGTACTGAAGGCGCTTCCGCGACTTTGGCCGCTAACATGAACATCATCTGGTCCGATAACTCCATTGTTCCTCATGACTTTGAATTGGTCGACAGCACTGCTGGCGGTACCGATTCCTTGTCCGATGGTTCATGGATTAACGGTTACTTGTTGAAGAACATGCCGTTCTCCGGTAAGACGATGAACAACTAAATCTTAGTTAGTTCACTAAAAACTCCCCGCTTCGGCGGGGAGTTTTTTTATTGGGAAATTGTGATATACTAAAAGTATGAAAACTCAATCTCTCCAATCGAGCCTCTTTATTATTGCACTGCTTTGTGTTGGTGCATTCTTTGCTACTACAGACGTTGTTAACGCCGCTCCCGGCGACGTTCGCGTGACAGTAACTCGTCAAGGTGATGACGGAGTTCTCGACGGCGCCTTGGTTGAAATAAAATGTTCGGGAGGAGAGTATACCGCCTTTGACGGAAGCCCTTTGACTGATGGGAGCGGTCAAGTTATGGGAACTCCGCCGGCCGGAGCTAATTGTGATCATGATGAAGAGACGATTAACGCGCGTGTTAGTTTAGTAAATTATGTAACAAAAAATAATGAAAGCGGTCCAATTCAAAGTTGGTCTGCGGCATCTGATCCGAACGAAATAAATCTTACGGGCGTTGAATTTGGTTTGGCGGTGTATGTTGCTGATCAATTTGGGAATGCTATTGATACACTAGATACATTGACTTATAATGATTCTCCTTATACTTTGCAAGATCCGGTTGAAACGAATCTATTTTATTGGGCTGATACCGTGACCAATAACCGGGAGCTGCTTATTGAGAAAGACGGTTACGTTACTTTCTCGACGACAAACAGCGGCGGAACCAGTATTTCAACAACACAGACCGAGCAGGTATTAATTACGCTTGCCGATGTTACTAATTGTACGGATCCTATTATTACCGCAGTCAACTGTCGGGGCCTTGAATTCGGCTATGTGATTGGAAGAGCTCAACAGGAGCTAGGCACTAACTTGAGCGGAGTTAGTGTAACGGCTGGTGAAGCTAGTTGTGTGGAAGATAGCCTGTCCTGGTATTGTCCTATTAGCCTTATGACTATTTCGCCTCCTGATTCGTACACTGCTGAAAAAGATGGTTATGTGACAAAGACATTTGCCGGGGGAGTATGGGGAGATACTCCTCGGTCTGCCAATGCAGATCCGCAAGTTACATTGCCAAATATAACCGGACTACAATTTAGTCATAAATTTATAACCAAAGATGAATTGGGAAATAACCTGACTTTAAATAGTGCGACGGCCGGTGCTTCAAATACTGCCTGTGTTATTAGTACTAATAATGTATATTGTGCGGTCTTATTGGCCGATGACAATACCGTCGCTAACGGTTTAGTTGGTGCTAAAACCGGATATGTAACAACGACCGCAGCCAATGTTCCTTTGGCTGGAAACAGAACTGCTCATGCTAATGCGCAGCAGGTTACGACAATGACAACGGCTAACGGATTGGATTTTTCTTTGCGTATTGACGTTGTTGAAAACGAAATCGGACAGAACATTATGCCGACATCGGGAACGCCCTGGACTGCGAGTGCGGGTTTAACGGTAGCGACGCAAACCTATGATACGAATAAATGGTATTTAGCCGCGTCCGGCAATGGAAATTTAGCCTTTGTGCGCGACGGCTATGTGCAGGCAAATATTACTTCAGCCCCAACTTCTGTTTCGCAAACTGTATCAACAGTTGATTTTATTGATGTAGAATTTTCTTATAAATTAACAGCTATCACTGCTGAGGCGTTGTTAACAAACATAACCGCTTCCGCAACTACGGTTGAAGTCGGAGATAACACCGGAAGAAATGCCTGTTCGTTATCGGGTGGCGCATGGTATTGTCCGGTTGTACTCGCTAATAGCAACGGCGCCCTAATTGCTCGAGTTGTTGCTGATGGTTATGTTGAATCTTTGGCCCTACCCTTAACGACTGCAACAACCCGTGTGGCGCACGATGCACTGCAATTAAGTGATACGGTTGCCGGCGTACAATACGCGGTTAAGGCGACGGTAACTAAACAAAGTGATGCGAGCGCCTTATCCGGCGGAACGGTAACGAGCGGTGATGCTCTCGCTATCGTTTGTAGCGAAGATGGTGCGACAGGTATTTATTATTGCCCGGTCCCCGTGGCGCATACTGATGTTGTTGTAAGCGCCGCCAAAACCGGATTTACAACAAATACCGGAACCTTTAGCGATCGAACCGCTTCGACCGATGCGCAGCAAACGACCTCAATCGCCTTAGCGATCGTTGTTGTTAGTAGCGGAGGCGGCAGCGGCATTCCTATTACCGGCGGTGCCACCGGATTTGCAACAACTCCTCCGACTACTAATCCTACAACACCAACATCACCGGAACCGGTTAAGACCGATATTGTAAGTAGAATTAAGTCAGAGGCCGAATTAATTTTCTCTCAAACTAAGCCTCTTGAGTTTTATCTAAATACTGGTACCGAATCAACTCTACGATTGGGAGCGGGGGAGCGGGGAGCTTCAGTAAGCTCTTTTGAAGAAGCCTTTGCCAGAAAGCCGGCAAGTCTCGCGGATTGGAATGACGTTTTAAATATTGCCAATGGCCGTTGGCCGATTGGAGTTGTTAAGACCGTTGAAGCGAGAGCCTATACTAACTTCCGTTTAGTGTACGGTCGTAATGCTGATATGAAAAACTCAACCGACGTTAACGCGCTGAAAATGATGGGTTACGGAGTTATGTATAACGGAGCGCGAGACCTAAATATTGAACGCAGAGCCATCGGGCGTTTTATTGAAACCTTTGGCTTTGGACCGCGAATCGCTCGTCACTGGAATATCATTAGAGCGATAGCATATTCAGGAGTTATCAAATAGTTTTTGTTGTTTAGAAGTAGCATGGAAATAAATAAGAAGAGATATCAATCTTATTATAAGATAATTATTCTTTTTGCGTTTTCACTAATCGCACAAGTATTTTTTAATATCCCACATGTCAGCAGCGCTCCAGGGGATATACAAATAACAGTAAGACGGGAAGCGGATAATTTTAGACTCTCGGGCGCTACGGTTGAAGTACGCTGTACCGATGGAAGTTTCTCAGAATTAGATGGAGCGCCCTTAACAGATGTTAACGGTGTTGTAGAAGCTGCTCCTAATCCGGCGTCTGACTGTCCTAATGGCGCTTTCCCTGCTGAGCCTATCGAAATTAGAGTCACTAAAACCGGTTATATAGTAAAAGAGGTTAGCGGTCTCACATATAATGGCAACAATAGTCCCAATGAATATGCGGTGAGTAATGTACAATTTAAATTAAAAGTTATTACCGCTGATGAGTTAGGCAATCCTATTGTTCCGACATTGGTTGAATATAATGCGGAAGCGCCAACGTTGGTTGATCCGGATAATTCACATATTTTTTATTGGGAAACAGACCGGGACAGTACTTTGAATATTGAAAAAGATGGGTACGTGTCTGCCTCGACAACAAATGGTAATTTCAACTTTATTACGATGATTGAGTCGGTTCAAATTGCAATTACGATGGGGGATGAAGCCCCCTGTAATTCAATGGAACAGATTTCTACCGCAGTATCATGCAAGGGCCTTGAGTTTGGGCACAAGGCAAATATTATTGACGAACTCGGAAATCCGTTGGCTGTAGATAGTGCAACTTCGGGCGAAGGACAGGTAGCCGATTGTCAGGTTGAAGGCAGTGCTATTTATTGCCCGACGCCGATAGCAGCCGATTTACCGGGATACGGGTTTAACTTGTACCGGGATGGTTATGTTCAAAGACCGGGCGACGAGGTTCCCGAAGCATCTAATCGTGCGGCGAATACGGATCCTCAGGTAGTGACTGACTTAACGACTCTTATGGGAATGCGCTTTGCCTATAAACTTACGGCGCTGACGAGCGAAACTCTTTTGACAAATATAACTGCGTCGGCAACAACGGTTGAAGTCGGTGATAACACAGGGCGTAATGCCTGTTCCTTGTCTGGCGGTGCCTGGTATTGTCCGGTTGTATTGGCAAATAGTAATGGCAACTTAATAGCTCGAGTTGTGGTGGACGGTTATGTTGAAGCTCTACTTCCTTTAACTAACGCCGTAAATCGTATGGCGGCACATGATGAACAACTAAGCGATACGGTAGTGGGAATTCAATATGCCGTTAAGGCAGCGGTAACAAATGGTTCCGGTGCTACTGTTACGGCGGGCGACGGATTTGCAATAAGCTGCACTGAAAACGCCGCAACGGGTATATACTTTTGTCCAATTCCTTTAGCTCATACCGCGACAACGGTCGCTGCCACAAAAACAGGTTACATAAATTCCAACGGAGTTTTTGTTGATCGTATTTTTGCTACTGATGCTCAAAGGGTTCTTAGCTTTGGATTAACTGCTGTCTCCTCGGGCGGTGGTGGAGGTGGGTTTATTTCCGGCGGTGCCACCGGATTTGCAACAACTCCTCCGGCTACTAATTCTACAACACCAACATCACCGGAACCGGCTAAGACCGATATCGTAAGTCGAATTAAGTCAGAAGCAGAATTAATCTTCTCTCAAAGCAATCCTCTTGAGTTCTACCTCAATACAGGAACCGAATCTACATTTAAACTAGGAAAAGGGGAGCGGGGAGCCTCAGTCAGTTCGTTTACTGAAGCTTCTGGCAGAAATCCGGCGAGTCTCGCGGATTGGAATGACGTTTTAAATATTGCCAATGGCCGTTGGCCGATCGGCGTTGTTAAAACCGTCGAAGCGAGAGCCTATACTAACTTCCGTTTAGTGTACGGTCGTAATGCTGATATGAAAAACTCAACCGATGTTAATGCTCTTAAGATGATGGGTTACGGAGTTATGTATAACGGCACTCGAGACCTGACAATCGAGCGTTTTGCCATTAGCCGTTTCATTAGAATTTTCGGTTTTTCACCAGCAATTGCCCGTCACTGGAATATCATTAGAGCGATAGCATATTCGGGTGTTAATGAATAAAATGGCTAATATAGGCTAAAAAACAGGCTTTTCAGCCTGTTTTTGAATGGAGCTTGACAGCTGTTGACGTTTTTAATAATTCATGCTATGATTGAAGGCATCTTATATTAGACCACATTATTACCAATATGGCAGCTGACTCAATTCTCGACAAAATTATGACGCAAAAGCAAGCCGAAAGCATCGGTCAGCTTCACGTTGTAGATATCATTGAAGCCTTATTGGGCCGTTTAGGTGAACGCGAACGTGACATCTTACAACGTCGCTTCGGTTTGGCAAGTTCCGAAAAGGCGACTCTTGAAGAAATCGGACAGAGCCACAATTTGACCCGCGAACGCGTTCGTCAGATTGAAACCGGCAGTATTTCAAAAATTAAGAAGCTCGATGAATTAACCGCGATTGTTGCGGATCTTAAGGCTTTGGTTACTCGTTTGCTCGAGGATCACGGCGGAATGATGGATCGTGAATATTTGTTTGATATTCTCTTGGTTCTGGCGCTTGATAGTGTTAAATCAAAAGAAGAGGAATATCCGATGTACCGCAATCATTTCAACTTCCTTTTGTCTAAGATTATGGATGCCGACGTTGCGATCGTTGAATCATCCAAACATTTTAATCCGGCATTTAAACTCCGTTTCCAAGAGTTAGATCATCTTGAAGAAACCGCCAAAGAACTGTTAACGAAGGTTAAAACCGCTAAACAACTTTTTGTTACTGATGAAATCATTTCCTTGATTACGAATCTAGACAGCTTCAAAAAGCATGAAAGCAAATTAACTTCGAAAGAAACTCTCGAATTGACCGAGGCCTTGCGCGGCGTTATTCCGGCTCAGGAGTTGGAATTAGCCAATCTCCATAAGCCGCTCTATTCGCTTGTTAAGGCAATCGCGGAAATTGAACAGAATAAATTCGGCAACTGGGGACATAGCGCTTCCCGTGAAATTAATCCAAAAACCATCAATGATAAGATTTACCTCGTTCTAAAGAACAACGGTAAGCCGATGCATTACGAAGATATCTCTAAGACTATTAACGAGACGGGCTTTGATGGCAAACGGGTCAATACGGCAACGGTCCACAATGAATTGATTCTTGATGAAAAGTACGTATTAGTCGGCCGCGGTCTCTATGCCTTGAAAGAATGGGGCTATAATAAGGGTACGGTCGCTGATGTTATTGCTGAAGTATTGAAAAAGTCCAAACAACCGATGACGAAGAAAGAAATCACCGAAGAGGTTATGAAACAACGCATGGTTAAGAAGACGACAATCGATTTGGCTTTGATGAATAAGGATCGCTTTGAGCGACAAGCCGGCAATAAATATCTACTCCTAAAATAAATTCTTCTAAAACACCCTTGTCCATTGGCGGACAGGGGTGTTTTTATGCTAAAATTAATACGAGATTATGACTATCACGCTTGATACAAGCGCCTTCGAACAACTTTTATACTTGCCGGCCGGCGAAGTCCTGTGGCGGTTGTTTTTTTGGTATTTCGGCTGGTTACCAGTGGCGATTGTTGCCTTGAATGGAATTCTGCATGTCTGGCTCCATCATCGCCGACATATCTGGGGCTCGAAACAAAAGTACATGTTGCTTGCGATTGATATTCCGCGCAACAATGCTCAATCGCCGCGCGCGGTTGAGAATATGTTTATTTATTTTGCCGGTGCGCACGGAACCTTTACGTTAATTGAAAAATGGTGGGACGGTAAGTTTCAGCTCGGCTTCAGTTTTGAAATTGTTGCGATCGACGGTTTTATCCAATTTTTAATTCATACGCCGGTGGCCTATCGCAACCTCGTTGAGACAGCGGTTTATTCGCAGTATCCCGACGCGGAAATTTATGAAGTTGAAGACTACGTGAGAACGGCGCCGGATCGATTCCCTGATGAGGAATATGATATTTGGGGAGCCGAGTTTATTCAAGTCGCCAATCCGGTCCTGCCGATTCGAACCTATCCGGAATTTGAACATAACTTCGGGGAACCGGAGACGCAGTATAAGGATCCGATGGCTTCATTGATGGACTTAATGAGCAGTTTGCAAAAAGGCGAACAGCTCTGGTACCAAATCGTCTTGGTTCCAATCGGTCAAGAATGGACGAAGGAGCGCGATAAGTTTGTTGCAAAAATTCTTGGAGAAAAACCGAAGGCGACCGCGGCTAATGATTTCATTGATAGAATTATTGCCTGGATCGGTGAATTCAGCGAGCAGATTTATCAGCTCTGGGGAGATATTAGCGAAAAAGATAAGAGTGCTGATAATGCTTTTGCGATGCTTAATATTAAACCTAAGGATAAGTTGCAACTCGAGGCTGCTAATCTTAAGGCGGCCAAGCTCGGTTTTGATGTCAGTATTCGCGCTATTTATTTGAGTCGTAAAGAAGTTATGAATAAACCGAAAGTTGTTAACGGTTTTGTCGGTTATATTAAACAGTTCAATACCGGAGATTTAAATGCCCTGAAACCGGATACGAAAGTAACTATGACTTCGGCCGCATATTTTAGAGTTGATAAACGGGTTAGTGATAAAAAGCGGAAAATTATGCAGGCCTATAAAGAGCGCAGCGATATTCTCGGACGCCAGCCTTGGGTTATGAACGTTGAAGAGCTGGCGACGCTCTGGCACTTTCCGATTGATGCGGTTGTTAAAGCACCGCTTGTTCAACGCGCCGGTGTTCGCCGTATTGAGCCGCCGATGTCTTTGCCTTTTGATTTGGGTCAACCGAAAATGGCTGCCAATCGAGAACCGATTTTTGATGATAATTATGAAGTTTACGACCCTTCCGACGCTTCTGACGAAGCTTTGGAAGGCGAGCCTGAACAACATTACACAGCTAAAAAATCTACTCCTGGATTTATGGATGATGAAGAACCCTCCGACGCTGAAGCTTTGGAGGACAAGGGAGTTTCAGAAAAAAAGCTGCGCGGTGAAGCGCCGGATAATCTTCCTTTTGCCGATTAAATATATTTATGGACAATAATCTTACATTATTTGCGGAAACAACCTTCCGTAGCCAGCATCGAAAATTCGGTATCAAAACCGATGACCGACGCCGTCATATGTACTTGATCGGAAAAACCGGTATGGGTAAGTCGACGATTTTGGAAAATATGATCGTCGAAGATATGCGTCAGGGCAAGGGTCTCGCAGTTGTTGATCCGCACGGCGATTTGGCAGAAAAAGTTATTCAGTATGTTCCGACGCACCGCATTAACGATGTTATTTATTTTAATCCGGCGGATGCTGATTTTCCGATTGCCTTTAACGTTGTTGAACAAGTTGAACCGCATTTGCGACATTTAGTCGCTTCCGGTTTGATTGGCGTGTTCGAAAAACTCTGGGCTGATTCTTGGGGACCACGTCTTGAATATATTTTGCGCAATACGATTCTCGCGATTTTAGATTATCCGGACTCAACTCTGATGTCGGTTATCCGCATGCTTTCCGATAAGCCCTTCCGCAAAAAAGTCATTGAACAAATTCAGGATCCGGTTGTTAAGGCTTTCTGGGTCAAAGAATTCGCCGGTTACGCCGATAAGTTCGCGACCGAAGCGGTTTCACCGATTCAAAACAAGGTCGGACAATTTTTGTCCAGTTCCTTGATTCGAAATATCGTCGGTCAGGTCAGATCATCGATCGATCTGCGCAAGGTGATGGATGAAGGAAAAATTTTAATCATGAATTTGAGCAAAGGACGCATCGGCGAAGACAACTCGGAATTATTGGGCTCAATGCTCATTACCAAGATTCAATTGGCGGCGATGAGCCGGGTTAATATCCACGAAGAAGAACGCCGGGATTTTTATCTCTATGTCGACGAATTTCAAAACTTTGCGACCGACTCTTTTGCGAACATTTTGTCAGAAGCCCGAAAGTACCGTTTGAATCTGATTATGGGCCATCAATACGTTGAGCAGCTTTTGGAAAAGGTTAAGGCGGCCGTCTTCGGAAACGTCGGTACGCTTGTTGTCTTCCGCGTTGGCGCGACCGACGCCGATGAGTTGGTAAAAGAATTCGCCCCCGTCTTTACCGAAGAGGATCTTGTTAACCTTCCAAAGTACAACATCATATTGAAACTGATGATTGACGGTGTAGCCTCCGATCCGTTTTCAGCGCGCGGATTACCGCCGTTGACCGAAGGAGAAAAAACCGGCAATGAGCAAAAGGTAATTGATAATTGCCGAGCTCGTTACGCTTCAGCCCGCAGCGAAGTTGAAAGTAAGATTATGCGCTGGCATCAGGCGGATGATGAGCCAGCCTTCGCTCCTAGCGGAGCTTCGGCGGCCAAGTCAACCGAACGGATTCCCGCCACGACATTTAAACCGCATCCGGTTTCGGTTTCGCCCGATTTAAAAGCTGCGCCCGCCTACGCTGAAGCTTCGTCGGGCAAGCCTGCTGCTTCAGCTGCGCCTTCAATTTACTTGAATGACGCTGTCTGCGCGCGTTGTAATAAGGCGACTAAGGTTTCATTTAAACCCGACGGAATTCGACCCGTGTACTGTAAAGAATGTCTCGCTATTTTGCGCGAAGAAAAAGCCCGCGAAGCGAGTAATCGAAAACAAATGAAACAAGTTGAGTTGACTGAGCTTGCAAAGCCGACCCCAACAATTTCCTTGCGCGATATTCCGCGCGAACCTCAGGCGCCTTCTCCAACTATCGAAGAAGGCGGAACTATCAAGCCCGGAGAAAAGGTTCAATTTTAATTCGTCTTATGTACGCCCCCGATCAGTTCATTGGTTCAACTTTGAATTTTTTCAACCTGAACATTAACGGTTATCCCTTATCGTTTGTTGTTTGGAATATTTTGTTAGCTGTTCTTGCCGTACTTATTGCTCGTTATACGGTTAAACTTTGGCGCGCCAAAAAGAATTGGTTGGCAGCTGTGTCATCTGTGGTCTGGGTTGCAATTTTACCAAATACGGCGTATCTTATGACCGATGCCCGTCATGTCATCGGCTATTGTCCGATCGGCTCATACGGCAATGTTTGCCCGGAAAATGCTTGGATGGCGCTGTTCTTTTTTGCCTATGCAGCCTTAGGCTGGCCGGCCTTCGTTCTAGCGCTTCGTCCCGTAGTTAATTATCTGAGAGAGCGTTTTTCATTGCAGACCGGCACTGTTTTTGCGACAATTTTGTGTTTATTAACATCGCTCGGAATTTTACTCGGTTTAGTTAATCGCTTTAATTCCTGGGAGCTTCTAACGCGGCCGCTTGAGATAGTAGGCGCCGCCTATTATTACATCAGCGAACCCAAGGCAATGTTTAATCTATTAATGCTTTTTTTGTGTCTTTCATTTTTATACTGGGTGGGGGAGCGGATTTTTATTAAACCTGAGACAGAACAATGATTGATTATCTAAAAGTTTCTAAGGCTACTGACCTGCAAGGCAGGGACCGACGCATCTATCGTTTACTCGAGATGCTGCCGGGTGTTTTATCGTGGGGAACTATTATCGGATTAATCGTTTTATCAGCCACTGCACCGGTCGGAACGGCTGTTTTTGTTATTTTGTTTGACGTTTACTGGCTTTTACTCGTTATCTTTTTAGGAACGCATCTATTGATTTCCTACCGTGCGATTAAAAAGCGAATGAAAGTTGATTGGGCGGCGAAATGCGAGGAGCTCGGCGTTAGTCAAAGCGTCGGATTTTCCTGGGAAGAGGTTCGTCACGTTATTATTTTGCCGACCTATAACGAAGGACCGGAAGTTATTCGACCCTCGCTCGAAGCAATTATACAATCCGGTTACCCGACCGATAAGATGATTATCGTTCTCGCAACTGAAGGTCGAGTTGGCGAAGAGGGACGTACGCGCGGCGAAGCAATTCAAAAAGAATTTGGTCATCGTTTTGCTCATTTCTTAGTAACGGTTCATCCGGACGGAATTGAAGGTGAATTAAAAGGCAAGGGCGCGAATCAGGCCTGGGCTGCAAAAGAGCTAAAGCGCTTGATTGTTGATCCCGAGAATATTGATTACAAAAAAATTCTTGTCAGCGTTTTTGATATTGATACCGTCGTTTATCCCGGTTACTTCCATTGTTTTACCTATAGTTTTTTAACGGTTGATCGACCATATCGGGCGAGTTATCAACCGGTGCCGTTATATCACAATAATATTTGGGATGCGCCATTCTTTGCGCGTGTCGCCGCTTTTTCCAATACGTTCTGGCAGATGATGCAACAAATCAAACCGGAAAAGCTTGCGACCTATTCCTCGCATTCAATGACCTGGCAAGCTTTAGTAGATATCGGATTTTGGTCGACGAATATGGTGAGCGAAGATTCTCGAATTTTTTGGCATTGTTTTATTCATTACAAAGGCGACTACCGTGTTGAGCCGCTCTATTTTCCGGTTTCGATGGACATTTGCCGCGACCGTAATCATTGGTTGACGGCCGGATCTTTGTACCGACAGCAACGACGCTGGGGCTGGGGCTCGGAAAATATTCCTTACCTGATCTTCAATACGATGAAGAGCTGGAAAGAAATTAAGAACAAACAAATTTTTATCAATCATATCGGAGTTCAGCTCTACGGCTTTCATTCCTGGGCGACTAATGCGCTGATTACTTCGATTATCGGTTGGTTACCGCTGATGCTCGGCGGCGATCGTTTTAACGCAACGGTTTTATCGAGTAACTTACCCGACGTTACCCGTTGGTTGATGACGCTCGCTATGGTTGGTATGATTCTATCAGCGGTTATCTCGATTTTAATTTTACCGCGCTCAAAACGCACGAGCATCCTTCAATATATTATTATCGTTCTGCAGTGGGTTTTCTTGCCGGTCGTCATCGTTCTTTTCGGAGCGATTCCGGGACTCGAAGCGCAAACCCGCTTGATGTTCGGTAAATATATGGGTTTTTGGGTAACGCCGAAGCATCGAGGGACGAAATAGGTATCATTTTTAATACTGTAATTTTACTTAGGTAACAGTTATTTGACTTATTGATACCTATATATTACACTAGTATCATATATTATCCATAAATACATGGCTTCGATTAAACATCATCACCCTCCCTACCTACCTACTAAATTAGATTATGGGAAATTCACCTTAGAATTAGCTGATGCGCAATATGACTTGGGCGTACTTCAAGGTGCTCAGGAGCGATTGCATAATCCTGGTTTATTAATTGCACCTTTAACAGCAAAGGAAGCAGCAACTAGTTCGAAAATCGAAGGCACTCAAAGTTCTCCTAAAGATATTTTTATGTTTGAGGCTGGTGGTAAGGCAGCTCATAATGATGCTGGCGAAGTTGCTAATTATAGTCGTGCTATGAATTATGCAGTAGAACAACTTTCAAAAGGAAGGCAGCTTACAGCTAGTTTAACTAAAACACTTCATAAGATTTTACTTACAGACACTCGCCATTCAGGTATGTTGGGTGGTTTCAGGGATAAAACGGTTTATATTGCCGAGAGACGAAGTGATCCTATTGAAAAAGCATTATATATTCCTCCTACGCATCTCGAGGTTCCTGGTTATATTGATAATATATTTCAGTATCTTGGTAGCCATAATGATAATGATCTAATTAAGGCGGGAATTATGCATTATCAGTTTGAAGCAGTACACCCATTTGAGGATGGTAATGGTCGTATTGGTCGACTTTTGATACCACTTTTTTTGTTTAAACAGAGCCGTATCACTTTACCAATTCTATATGTCAGTGGATATTTTGAACGAAATCGAGATCAATATCGAGAAGCCCTGAGTGTAGTTGATAAAACAAACCAATATGAACACTGGTTAAAGTTTTTTTTTACTGCAATTTCGGCTCAAGCAAAAGAAACCAACGCAATAATTTCTAAAATCAATGCTCTTTACGAAAAAAATAGACAAACCACTAAGAATGTAAGATCACCGTATATTATTCCTTTTATTGATTTTATCTTTACTCAGCCAATTTTTAGCGCTACTCAAGCACGTAGAAAAGTTGGTATCCAAAAAGTAACATGTGCAAGATTAATTAAAGTACTGCTTGAAAAAGGAATTGTTTCTTTGGTTCCTCAGAAATTTACTACCGATAAAAGAGAAAAGCTTTATTGGTTTTCTGATTTAATTTCTTTGCTATAATTATCAAAATAGAAATAATTAAATATATTTATGGAAAATAACGAACAAAACCCAGAGAGTATAGAAATCACCGAGCTTTTAGTAGAAGAAGCTCCTGTCGCTACTTCGGAAGAAGTGTTATCCGGCGAGCCGGTGCTCGAAGAGACAGTGGTCGCAAAAACTTCAAAAAAGATGTTTCAGGTTAAGATTAATATCAAAGCTGTAGTTATCGGCCTAATCGTCCTCGCCGTTCTCGCCTTGGCCTATTTTTACAAAGGATTGATCGTCGCCGCGACGGTCAACAATATGCCGGTGAGTCGTATGGCGGTTATTTCCGAGCTTGAACGAACTTCGGGCAAAGAAGCCTTGGACAGCATTATTCGCGAGCGTTTAATTAATATGGAAGCCGCGAAGCAGAATGTTTCGGTTAGTAAGAAGGAGATCGACGCCGAGTTTGCTCGTATTGAAGGAAATTTAGATGAGCAGGGGATGACGCTTGATGAAGCCTTAGAAGCGCAAAAGTTAACGCGCGCCGATATTACGGAAAAGATTGTTACTCAGAAGAAATTAGAAAAGTTGCTCGGCGATAAGACTAATGTTACTGATGAAGAAGTCGAGGCCTATATTAAAGATAACGGCGTAACTCTAGAGAAAGGTAAAGAAGCCGAATCAAAGGCAAGTATCAAAGAAAACCTCAAAGCGCAGAAATTCAACACCGAAGCCAATACCTTTGTTGAAGATCTCGTAACGAAAGCGAATATTAAGTACTGGGTAGGATACTAAAGATATGAGTAAAGACCAAGAAAATTTGTTAAAAAGTTTGGCAAAAATTCTTGGTGCAGTAATTGTCTATTTTATTCTAAATTATTTGATTGACTAAACTAATATGACGCGTGAAGAATACATGGCTCGTACTAATATTACGAGCGTTGAGCAGGCGAAAGGTTACTTGAATCAATTGCGAGCATTATTTATCATAGTATTTCTCGGAATGGCTGCTCGTTATCTTCCGGTGAGCGAAGATGCTGCATTGGCAATTTTCTTTACATACTGGGCAATCGTTATTTATTTTGTGGCGTATTGCGTTAAAGTTGTAAAGCAGGAAAAAATTTCTAAGGCTCATGCCGCATTTAGTATTTTATTTGCGCCGATAAGTTGGATTTGGTTTTATCCGGCAATCATGGAACCATTAGAAATCATTACCGGAAAGAAGCAGCCGCCGGAGTCTTTGCCGCCGGAATTAACAGAAGAGCAGAAAGCCGCGAAACAGAAAGAGGGGAATAAGAAATTTTGGAAGACGATTGGAATCGTTTGCGCGGTAGCCTTTGGTCTGATGGCAATATTCACTATTACGATGTTTTTGGTTTATTAAGTATTTTGTAGGATATTAAATTATGCCTATCGGTCTTGAAGATGTTTTTGGAGTTAGTAAAAATCAGGTATTAAGTTACTATCAAAGAACCAGGGTTGATGGCTTGTTTTTGTCTGCACTTCAAAGTGATAAGCAGATTATTGTTTATGGATCCTCTAAACAAGGAAAAACAGCGTTAGTTGATAAGCATCTTCCATATAAAGATAATATTGTAGTGAGATTGACTCCAAAAACAAGGCCTACTGATGTTTATAGATCAATTTTGGAAGATGTAGGGTATGAAGTTGTTGCAGAGAAATCTGTTTCAGATACTTTATCCGGAGAAGTTTCTGGAGAAACAAAGATTCAGGGGCAATTTCCATTTTTTGCAAAAGCAACTGCAAGTGCTAAAGGAGCTGTTAAGGGATCTAATGAGAAAGAAACAAAAACGGTTCCTATTGGCTTTAATCTTGAGCTGCCTAACGATATCGCAAAAATTATTAGTAAAAGCGGCGACACTAGGGTTATTGTACTCGAAAATTTTCATTATTTAACTGAAGATGTTCAAACACAGCTAGCATTTGATTTAAGAACATTTCAGGAATTAGGAATTAGATTTATTATTCTAGGTGTTTGGAGAGAAAAAAATAGATTAACTCAATTCAATGGGGATTTAATCGATAGAATTATAGAGGTTCCAGTCGAGCCCTGGGAAAAAGAAGAATTCGAACAAGTTATTTTAAAAGGTTCAAAAATTTTAAATATCAAGCTTTCGCAAGAAGTTATTGGAGAATTAATTAATAATGCTTTCGATAGTATTGGAGTTGTACAAGAGCTAGTAAAGACAGTTTGTATAATTAATAATATTCAAGGCGTACAATCTAGTGAATTATCATTAAATGAAATAGAAGATTTAAAAAGTGCGATTAGCATTAAGGCCGAAGAATATGCATCCCGACATATTAGGGCATTGGAGAGTATCGCGGAGGGAAGAAAGACGACAATTCCAAAAGATGGCACAACTCCTTTATTTTTACCGTACTATACAGTAAGAGCATTCTTGGGTTTTGAATTTATTGATGTGGTGAAAGGCATTCGTCGAGAGCAGCTAGAAGCCGCGATTAAAAATATTCATCACAGAGGGGATGACATCCGTTCTAGTGATATGAGTAATCTTTTATATAACTTTGGAAGTCTTCAGAGTGAAAAAAATATCGTACCTCCAATCTTTGATTATGATCAATCTGCAAAAACGTTACGTGTTATTGATTCCACTTTTTATTTTTTTCTGAGGAATGTAAATAAAAAACAGGTATTAAATGATTTGAATGATCCATTAGAAAGCTAGTGGTCAGATTATTCGTAATCCTCATCCTCTCTGCCATATAATATGAATAAAGTTGACGCAGCAAAAAAGAAAAAACATATTTTTAAAGCAAGAATAGTAGGAGTCTTGCTCATATTGTTTTTTGTATGTACTTATTTTATTGATAAAGATATCTGGATTTCGGACGGCTATAACATCGGTATGAAAATGTCGCAGCAGGGTTTAATATATCTGTCCCCGTTTTTATCTTCTCCTTTGGGAAATTTGATTATGACAATTTTGCCATTGGCGTTTCTGACTATATTTCTAGAAGCGATAACAGATTATTTCGCAAAGATATCCAAGTAATATGTTAATCACTCTTCTCCTCATAATAATCCTCATCCTCTCTGCCGTCTTTCATGAATACGCGCACGGATGGATGGCGCGCCGGCTCGGCGACGATACGGCGGAACGCGCGGGACGATTGACACTTAATCCTTTGGTTCATCTTGATTGGATCGGTTCGATTATATTGCCGGCAATTTTATTAATAACGAAAGCGCCTTTCTTTTTAGCCTGGGCTAAACCGGTCCCCTATAATCCGAATAATTTATCCGATAGAAAATACGGCGAATTAAAAGTTGCGATTGCGGGACCGATTACTAATTTTATACTCGCGATAATTTTTGGAATTGTTGCACGCTTTATGCCGCTTGCTTCGGGTGTAAAAACACAACTCGCTATCGGATTTTTATCCGGCGCGAACGACGCTGTCCTAGCCTTGACCTCCGGCTCCGTCGTAGCGAGCTTAACCTTAATTGCATTAATGGCTTGCGCAATTAACTTAATGCTCGGCTTATTTAACCTAATGCCGGTACCGCCTTTGGACGGTTCGAAAATTTTAGCGGCATTTTTACCGGAGCGGGGGAAAGAGATGCTGTATTCAATCGAGCGCTACGGCTTTATTCTTTTGATTATTCTAATCAACCTCGGCGCCTTTAGTTTTATATTTAATATTGTCTTATTCTTATTTAGTTTGATTGTTGGAGTTTAAGTTTGCGTACCGTGTCATCCTGACGAATGTCAGGATCCATGATATCGTAAAAATACGATAACTTTATAAATAATCAATCGCCTATGGAGGGTAAGCGATATTATGTCTATATTTTAAGTAACGGTGTTCATGGCGCTCTTTATACCGGAGTGACGCATAGTTTATTGAACCGTATTAATGAGCATAAGAGCGGGGCGCATGATGGTTTTACTAAAAAATATGGAATCACAAAGCTTGTTTATTATGAAATCATTGACGGGATTGAAATTGCTATTAAACGGGAAAAGCAGATTAAAGCGTGGCGTCGCCAGTGAAAGATAAATTTAATCAATGAACATAACCCTGAGTGGAAAGATTTATAAGAAGATATCGTTCGCGCTTATTCGTAATAATGGATCCTGAAACAAGTTCAGGATGACACAAAAGAGGATAATAAAAAAGGAGATTAAATAATCTCCTTTTAAGTAAAAATTTTTATTTTTTTAAAAATAATACAAATAATTCGTTGCTTTCATATCCGCGCCTAATGGAAACTCTTCTTTTCGGTTATTGTCTTCAAATGATTTGATGAAACAAGCCGAATCTCTTAAAAGTTTATCAATGTCAGCGCGTTCAAATCCTTTATTTGGTAATATATATTGATATTTTGAACCCTCTCTGTAATTCCTAGTATCATCATTCTTTTTATAGAATGTAATCCAGGCTAATGAAACAAGGGTTTCATCGTCGCGATTTACCACTTCAGTAACTTCAACAAAATGATTCTGCCCGCGGCTGATATTGTGATTCTTTTCCGGGATGTGATGAGCAATCTCTTTATCATTTTCAAGCTTTAGAGCAAAGTGCCCAAATTCAATTTTTAACGATTTGATTTTATTCAATTATTTTTCTCCTTTTATATAAATATTGGTTATTATTTTCATCCCACTTCTTTCTAATACAGAAATTTAAGTTGGTGGATTTTTTTAATTGTTACTTCGTCGATAATTGGATCATTCGGGAAACCTTCAGCTTTAAGATGAACAATTAATCTATCAAGTTTTTTCATCTTTTCTTTATCATCGGCAATAATATTTCCGCTAATGAAATTTAATTCAGATTCTGGCTTAGATTTCTCAAGGTATTTTATTACGATTTGAAAATCTCTGAGTTTAGGGTTATGAATATTTATTTCGCTTGTAATGATAATAACGTTATTTTTGCTGCCGGCTTTGAAAAATTGAGTTTGTGGTGTTCCACTTTTCTGGCTTAATACTTTTACGTCGAAAGTATAGCGTCTCACACTAATATCAATAATAGTTCCTTGTGATATCGGTAAATTTCCTTTCTTCATTCTATATGCTCCGATCTAATTATTTATGATTTATTTATGTAGGTTTATTAAAACTATTATAGTTATGACAATAATAACGACAAATATTAGAAACGAGCCACAGCACACAGCCAAAGCGTTGCTCCGTATATTCTTATCACTTCTTTCTATGTGATGTGCTGGTGCGTTATTTTTCATTGCGCCTCCTAGGTTATTTAGTTTTTAAAGAATACTTCAAACTACAACAAAAATAGGGGATTGTCAAATAAAAAAGACAGATCTTTATATCTGTCTTTAAACTTAAAATGTGCACCTCTTAATAAATGTATATTAGTGTTTCAGTAACACTGTCAACAACTCGGCTATTGTAGGCAGTAACAAAGGAGCCGTTTTTGTCGAGAGCCTCCATTAGGCTTTTAAACTTCTCAGCATCTTTTGCGATTCCACCTTTTAAAGTCATCACCCCGGTATTTTTTTCATCCGGCTTGCCTCTTAATATAGGCCAAACGGAAATTACTATTGTTTCAGGGGCAGCAATAACTTTTTTGATTTGAATTACAAATGTGTGATTGTTTTCCAGTCTTTGGAAAAATCCATTATCATAAGTGAATTCAATGGGACCGCCTTTGTAAATTTTAATTTCACTGCTGCTTTGTAGCTTTGGGGTTTTGTTTGAATGAGATGTTATAAGTATCCCCGCAATAATAGTAAAGCCAAAAAATAACGCGATAAAAAGTACTTTAGTGACATTATGCAATTTACACTCTCCTTTATTTTTTTAGTGAAACTTTATTATTGCTAATATTATATCAGATTTAAGTATTTATGTCAATAGTAGCTAATATTTGTTTAAATTTAGCTAAAAATGGACAAAATTGGGGATTGTCAAATAAAAAAGAGAGGTTGTAAGGCCTCTCTTGAAAAATTTCTTATATTCCCTTGGGCAAGCTCGTAATAATAAGATACGTTCCTAAAAGAAGAATAAATATAAATGATAGATATGCGATTAAGGCGTTTCGCCTTTTAGTGTGTTGTTGTTTATATGCGGTTTTGTATGTTTGCACTTGATCCCTCCTGTTTAAATTATGTTATTTATAATTTACTATACTATATAACATTATTATATTTATGTCAATATATTAATAAAATAGCTAATTTTAGTCAAAAAATCATGAAAATAGGGGAGAATTAGGGGGCATGAGACCAAGGCGCTTATTTGTTGACTTATTTCCGTACTTTTGTTATTCTTTTCTTGTCCCCAAATAGGGGTTTTTAGTTTACTATGCCTACAATCAATCAACTATTAAAAAAGGGTCGCACTCGGTCGATTTACAAGAGTAAATCACCGGCTTTGAAATTGACTCTAGATACGCTTCATCGTCGTAAAAAAATTACGATTCAAGGATCTCCGTTTAAACGCGGCGTCTGCTTGAAGGTTACGACTATGACTCCGAAAAAACCTAACTCGGCTTTGCGTAAAATCGCCCGTGTCCGTTTGTCTAACGGTATGGAAGTTACGGCGTATATTCCGGGAATCGGACACAACCTACAGGAACACTCCATTGTTTTACTTAAAGGCGGAAAAACCAAAGATTTACCGGGTGTCCGTTATAAAATTATCCGCGGCGTCTATGACGCTCAAGGAGTTGAATCACGTCGCCAGAGCCGTTCCGCTTACGGCAATAAGCGACCTAAAGCTGCTAAATAATACTTTATGAGAGGAAAAGCCGCACCAAAACGACATATTGCCCCTGATCCGCGTTATAACGATCCGGAAATTGCTAAGTTTATTAACTACATCATGCAAGGTGGAAAGAAGGCCACTGCGCAAAGTATTGTGTATTCAGCATTTGAAATCGTTCAGGAAAAAACCGCACAGGATCCACAAACTATTTTTAACAAAGCTATGAAGATGGTATCTCCCTTGTTGGAGGTTCGCTCCCGACGCGTCGGCGGCGGTAACTACCAGATTCCTTATCAGGTTCGTGGGGAGCGCCGCTTTATGTTGGCCTGCCGTTGGATGATCGAAGCAGCGCGTGCTCGCAAAGGTAAACCGATGGCTGAAAAATTAGCTGCCGAAATTATTGATACGTCTAATGGTGAAAGCGCCTCCGTCCGTAAAAAAGTTGACGTTCAACGTATGGCTGAAGCTAACAAGGCCTTTGCTCACTTTGCACGACAATAAATATGGCCCGCGAATATACTCTCGAACACACTAGAAATATCGGTATCATGGCCCACATCGATGCCGGAAAAACAACGTTCACCGAACGTGTCTTATTTTATACTGGAAAAAAGCACAAGATCGGAGAAGTTCATGAAGGCGCTGCTGAAATGGACTGGATGGAACAGGAAAAAGAACGCGGTATTACGATTACCTCCGCGGCGACGACCTGCTTTTGGCATGATAATCGCATTAACATTATCGATACTCCGGGCCACGTTGACTTTACGGTTGAAGTTGAGCGCTCTCTGCGCGTCTTAGACGGCGCTATTGCCGTATTCGACGGCGCTGCCGGCGTTGAACCTCAATCGGAAACTGTCTGGCGCCAAGCTGACAAGTACGGCGTTCCCCGCCTTTGCTTCATTAACAAAATGGACAAGATGGGCGCCGATTTTTACATGAGCCTTGAATCAATTCGCACTCGTTTGAATTCTCGCGCTGTGCCGGCTCAATTGCCGATCGGTGCCGAAGATACAATGAACGGCGTTATTGATTTGCTTGAACGAAAAGCCTTTGAATTTAAAGGTCAAAACGGTGAACAAATTACCGAGATTGCGATTCCGGAAGATATGAAAGAAAAAGTTGAAACCTTCCGCCATGAATTAATTGAACGTATCGCCGAATCCGACGAAAGCTTGACCGAGCGTTATCTCGGCGGCGAAGAACTCGGACTTGATGAACTTAAGAAAGCCCTGCGTAAAGCCGTTATCAACAATGAGATTTATCCCGTCTTCTGCGGTACCGCTTTGAAAAATATCGGTGTTCAGTTAGTGCTCGACGGTGTTAACAATTACTTGCCATCACCGCTCGACGTTCCGGAAATTGAAGGCATGGACCCGGATGATCACGATAAAAAAACTACGGTTAAGCCGTCTGATGATGCAACTTTTGCGGCGCTCGCATTTAAAATCGCAACAGATCCCTTTGTTGGAAAACTTTGTTTCGTTCGCGTTTACTCCGGTGTTTTGAAATCAGGTTCATACGTTATTAACGCCTCAAACGGCAAGAAAGAACGTATCGGACGTTTGGTTCGTATGCACGCCAATCACCGCGAAGAAATCGACGCGATTTATTCGGGAGACATCGCCGCGGTTATCGGTTTGAAAGATACCTTTACCGGTAATACCTTGTGCGACGTTGACCATCCGATTTTACTTGAAAATATTACCTTCCCGGAACCGGTTATTAAAATTGCGGTTGAACCGAAAACTAAAGCTGACCAAGAAAAGATGGGCGTCGCCCTATCTCGTTTGGCTGAAGAAGATCCAACCTTCCGCGTAGAGTCAGATGAAGAAACAAACCAGACCTTGATTTCAGGCATGGGAGAATTGCACTTGGATATTATCGTTGATCGTATGAAACGCGAATTCGGTGTTGAAGCCAACATCGGTCAACCGCAGGTTTCATACCGTGAAACAATTCGCACCGAAGCTGAAGCTGAAGGTAAGTATATTAAACAGTCTGGTGGACGCGGTCAGTATGGCCATTGCTGGATGAAGATTGAACCGCAGGAAGCCGGCAAAGGATCCGAATTCGTTGACGCCGTTAAGGGCGGACTTATTCCTCGCGAATATATTCCCGCAATTGAGAAAGGTTTCAAAGAAGCATTGGATAAGGGCGTACTCGCCGGCTATCCGATGGTTGATATTAAAGCTTCGGTCTTTGACGGAAGCTATCACGAAGTTGACTCTTCGGAAGCCGCCTTTAAGATGGCCGGTATTATGGCCTTTAAAGAAGCGGTTAGAAAAGCCAATCCGATTTTGCTCGAACCGGTTATGAAAGTAGAGGTAACAACTCCGGAAGAATATATGGGCAACGTTATCGGAGATTTGAACTCGAAACGCGGACAGATTGATCAGATGAGCGACCGCGGAAAACTTAAGGTAGTGGACGCCAAAGTGCCGTTGGCGGAAATGTTCGGCTACGCGACCGCGCTTCGCTCGATGAGCCAAGGTCGCGCTAATTACAGCATGGAATTCCTCCATTACAGTGAAGTTCCGCGCCATGTGGCCGAGGAAATTATCGGTAAGAATGCGAAAAGTTGACACTGTTTCACTTATTCGCTACAATAAGCATTCCCAGCTATGAACGAAAAATTAGAGCATTTCATTAATTTAATAGCTAAAACAGGGGATAAGCTCTTGGTCTATGACCGTCATAATCCGGATAAATCCTTCGTTGTTGTTAGTATGAACGAATACGAACGACTGACAGCAACAAGCGATACCGTAAAAGGGTTGACAGAAGATGAGCTTATTGATAAAATAAACCGCGATATTTCCCTTTGGAAACACGAACCGCGTGAACCAAAGAGTCATAGCAAAGCCTGGACCATTCCTGAGTCCCGGCGACGCGAAGCAGAGGCCCTCGGGACCGACGCTGATTCTACAAACTAAATTTTAAATTTTTTAATTAATTTACTACTATGGCTGACAAATTTGAACGTTCCAAACCGCACGTTAACGTCGGTACTATCGGTCACGTTGACCACGGCAAAACGACGCTTACAGCGGCGTTACTTAGCGTTTTAGCCGCTGGTGGCCACATGGCTTCTAAGAAGGGTGTCGGAGAAATCGATGGCGCGCCTGAAGAAAAGGCTCGTGGTATTACTATCGCGACTGCGCACGTCGAATATGAATCTGACAAGCGCCACTATGCGCACGTCGACTGCCCAGGTCACGCTGACTATGTCAAAAACATGATCACCGGTGCCGCTCAGATGGACGGAGCCATTTTGGTAGTTTCCGCCACAGACGGACCGATGCCACAAACTCGCGAGCACATTCTTTTGGCTCGTCAGGTTGGTGTTCCATACATCGTTGTCTTCTTGAACAAGTGCGATATGGTTGAAGACAAAGAATTGATTGACCTCGTTGAAGAGGAAGTCAAGGATCTTTTGAAGAAATATGAATTCCCTGGCGACACAACTCCAATCATCCGCGGTAGCGCTTTGAAGGCTTTGGAAAATCCGTCTGGTGAATACGGTCAGGCCGTATTGGACCTTGTTAAAGCTTTGGATGAATACATTCCTGAACCAACTCGCGAAACCGATAAGCCATTCTTGATGCCGATTGAAGACATCTTCTCAATCGAAGGTCGCGGAACCGTTGTTACCGGTCGTATTGAACGCGGTGAAATCAAAGTCAACGAAGAAGTTGAATTGGTTGGTCTTGGCGATACTCGTAAGGTTGTTGTAACCGGTATTGAAATGTTTAACAAACAGCTCGACTCAGGTCAGGCTGGTGACAATGCTGGTTTGCTCTTGCGTGGTATTAAGAAGGAAGAAGTTGAACGCGGTCAGGTTTTGGCCAAGTCAGGTTCTATTACTCCACACACAGAATTCGAAGCTGAAATCTACGTTTTGAACAAAGACGAAGGTGGACGCCACAAGCCGTTCTTCAAAGGCTACAAGCCGCAGTTCTACATCCGAACGACTGACGTTACGGGTGAAATCGAATTGCCGGCCGGTACTGAAATGGTTATGCCTGGCGATACACTTAACATGGTTGTTAAGTTGATTGCTCCGGTTGCTTTGGAAGAAAAAATGCGTTTCGCTATTCGCGAAGGCGGTCGTACCGTCGGAGCGGGTGTCGTAACCAAAATTCTTAAGTAAAGATACATTCCCGCCGTTCTCGAACGGCGGGATTAATCTGTACTTAACAAAGTCAGAAGATAAACAAACGTTAAAAGATTCATTACGTTATGAGTGAAATTGAAAGCAAGAAGACGACTGCCAAAGATATTAAGCAGCGCGTTCGCATAAAGATCCGGTCCTTCGACCATAAGATCATTGACCAGTCAACGAAAATCATCGTTGAAACGGTTAAGCGAACCGGCGCCACTGTCTACGGTCCGATTCCGTTGCCGACGGAGAAAAAGAAGTACACCGTCAACTCTTCAACCTTTGTTCACAAAAACGCCCGCGATCAATTTGAAATGCGGACTCACAAGCGTTTAATGGATATTATTGAACCGTCAGCCGCAACGATTGAAGCTTTAAGCAATTTGAATCTTCCGACGGGCGTTGATATTGAAATTAAAATGTAAATCAACCTTTTTGTTTGTTTAACCCCTTTAGGGAAGTGGACGGATAAAAATTTTGATCAACAAGGAATTATCTTATTGAAATCACCAATCACTTTTTCTTAAAACTTTTGTTTTCAGAGCAGGTGTTTGCTGGTTTCAAAACCAGTTTTTTATTTTATGAAATTTATTCTTGGAGAAAAACTTGAAATGACGCAGCTGTGGAAAGGCGATGCGGTCGTACCAGTAACAAAGATTAGCGCTGGTCCCTGCACTATCCTACAGTTGAAGACTAAGGAACTTGACGGCTATCAATCCGTTCAGGTTGGTTTTGGTGCGCGCCGTTTGAAGCTTTTAACCAAGGCTCTCGTCGGACACTTTAAGAATCTCGGAACCTTCCGTTATGTTCGCGAATTCCGTTTGGATAATTCCGATGGTATCGGCGAAGCCAAAGTCGGAGATCAGGTCAGCGTCGCGGCTTTCGCGATTGGTGATCGTTTGACTCTAATCAGTACTTCTAAAGGAAAAGGTTTCCAAGGTGTTGTTAAGCGCCATGGTTTCCACGGTCAAGACGCCACTCACGGTAACAAAGATCAGTTGCGCGCCTCGGGTTCCGTCGGAGCCGGCGGCGTCCAGCACGTTTTCAAAGGCACTCGGATGTCAGGACGAACAGGCGGAGATCGCGTTACATTGCATGATGTTGAAATTGTTGAAATTGATGAAGCGACCAATACTCTTTTTGTCAAAGGCGCTGTTCCCGGAGCTCGCCACAGTTTAGTGATGTTGTTCGGAAACGGTGAATTGAAATTAGGACTTCCCACCTCCGCTGAAGCTACGGCGGGCGAGCCGGAAGCTGTAGAAGCTCCAGTAGAAGAAGTAAAAGCTGAAGAGCCAGTTGCAGAAGTTCCGGCCGTTGAAGAAGCAGTTGAAGAACCAAAAGTTGAACCCGCCTCCGCTTCTGACGAAGCTACGGACGAGGTGAAAGAAGGAAAAGTTGAGGAACCAGTAGCTGAAGAAGCTCCTGTTGTTGAAGAACCAAAAGCATAATATGATTTCCTACGATATCTACAATCAGACAGGCGAAGTTATTGCCAAGGCCGAATTATCGGACAAGGTTTTCGGTCAAAAGCCGAACCAAGCCTTAGTGCATCAAGCCGTTGTCGCTCAGATGGCGAACGAACGAAAGGTTTTGGCTCATACCAAAGATCGCTCTGAGGTTGCCGGTAGTGGAAAAAAGCCATGGAAGCAAAAGGGAACCGGTCGCGCTCGTGTCGGTTCGGTCCGTTCTCCAATTTGGAAAGGCGGAGGTGTTACCTTCGGTCCAACCAATGATCGTAATTTTTCCAAAGGACTTAATGTTAAAATGAAGCGCAAGGCTTTCTGCATCGCTTTGTCGGACAAGGTTGCTGATAAGAGCTTCGCTATTCTTGATGAGATGGCAATGGCTGAATATAAGACCAAGGCTTTTAAAAAGATTATTGATGCTTTGTCTGAAAAGGCTTTGACCGTTAAGGGACGCCGCAGCATTTTAGTGATTGATCAAGCGCCTGAATCGGCAACTAAAGCCTCAGCGCGAAATTTACCGGATGTTAAACTGATTACGGTTGAGAATTTAAACTTAGTTGATATTTTGAAGTATAAGCATGTTATTGCTACAAAATCGGCTGTTAAGACGATTGAAGAGCGTTATCAATAAATATATGGCATTGTTTGCAAAAGACAAAGCGAATAAGAAGGCAACCGCCAAAGAAACGAACATGAAGGACATGTACGCTGGCGATGCTCCGGAAAAGAAATCAACGTCCGCTAAGGGGATGGCTGTTTCGCATGCCTATCGCGTTCTTTTGCGACCGATTGTTTCTGAAAAAGCGAGCCACCAGCAAACTTTGGCTAATCAGTATTTTTTTGAAGTTGCAATCAATGCCAATAAAATTGAAATCGCCAAAGCGGTTAAGTCAGCTTACGGAATTGCGCCGACCGATGTTACGACGATTCGAATGGAAGGTAAGTCACGCATGTATGGTCGTAAACTTGGAAAGCGTAAAGATTGGAAGAAAGCAATTGTTACACTGCCTAAGGGTAAGACCATCGCTTTATACGAAGGCGTTTAAACTGATATATGGGAATTAGAAAAGCAAAACCAACCAGTCCCGGCCGACGCGCCCAAAGTTTTCAGGATTTTTCCGACATTACATCGGTTGTCCCTGAAAAGTCTTTGCTTGTAATTCGCAAGAAGCACGCTGGACGCAATGCACAGGGTAAGATTACAGTTCGTCACCAAGGCGGCGGCGTTAAGCGCTATCTCCGTATTATTGATTGGAAGCGTGATAAGTTTGATATTCCTGGAATCGTTAAAACGATTGAATATGATCCAAGTCGCGGTCCGCGTATTGCATTAGTCTTTTATAAAGACGGTGAAAAACGCTATATCATTGCACCGATCGGACTCGAAGTTGGAATGCCTATTATCAGTTCGAAGAAATTAGTTGAACCGAAAACCGGTAATGCTATGCCGCTTGAATTTATTCCGGCCGGTTTACCCGTTCACAACGTTGAAGTTGAACCGGGTCAGGGCGGAAAATTAGCGCGCGGCGCCGGTAATGCCTTATTTGTCATGTCGGTTGAAAAGAAGTATGCTCAGGTCAAGCTTCCCTCCGGTGAAATCCGATTATTGAAGAAAGATTGTATGTGCACCATCGGACAGGTTGGCAACATTGATATTCGTCACATCTCGATTGGTAAGGCCGGTCGTAACCGTTGGCTCGGTATTCGTCCGACTGTCCGCGGTTCCGCTATGAACCCGGTTGATCACCCACACGGTGGTGGTGAAGGTAACCAGCCGATCGGATTGAAGCATCCGAAGACGAAATGGGGTAAGAACGCGTACGGTGTTAAGACACGCCGTGGTCGCAAAGCCTCAAATAAATTTATTATCACTCGCCGTAAAGGCAAGAAACTTTAATTAACTGTATGTCACGAAGCTTAAAGAAAGGTCCATACGTCAATGAACGGCTGATGAAGAAAATTCTTAACAGCAAGCCGGGCGGCGCTCCCATCAAGTTGTGGGATCGTTCCTGTGCGATTACTCCGGAAATGGTTGGCTTTACGATCGGCGTTCACAATGGAAAGATTCATGTACCTGTCTTGGTTACGGAAAATATGGTCGGCCATAAGTTTGGAGAGTTTTCTCCAACCCGCAAATTTGTTTCACACGGCGGTAAAATGGCCAAAGATCAGGCTAAAGGAGCTAAATAATTATTGATATGGAAGTCAAAGCACGAGCAAAACACATCAGAATGTCTCCACGCAAAGTACGCTTGCTTACTACGTTAGTAAAAGGCAAGACGGTTGCGGCTGCTTTGGATCAGCTAAATTTTGCCGGCAAATTCGCTGCTGAACCGGTGCGCAAGGTAATTGAATCAGCTATGGCCAATGCCAAGCACAATTTTGAAATTGCAGAAGAGAATTTGTATATTAAAGAAATCCGTGTTGATCAGGGCGCAACCCTACACCGTTGGTTGCCTCGTGCTCACGGTCGCGCTACTCCTTTGAAGAAACGCTGCAGCCACATCAATGTAATTTTGGCAGAAATCAAAGACTCGGGCGCTCGTTCCGGTCGTAAGATTGAAGCTGAGGCTCCGGTAAAGCTCGGCGCTGCACCAGCGCAAAAGGATGGCGTTAAAGTTGAAGAGAAAGATTTGGTTAAACCAGTTGATAATCTTGAAGAAAAAGACAAGCGTATTAACGACCCGCGCCGCGAAGGCCGCAGTAAGGGCTTTACATCTAAAATTTTTAACCGCAAGGCGGGTTAATTTACCACTATGGGACAGAAAGTCAATCCAAAAGTAATGCGCGTCGGTATCACCCGAACCTGGCCATCAAAATGGTTCGCCAGCGGTCAGGGTTATATTGATCAACTCAAACAAGATTTGGGCATTCGAAAATATTTAATCAAAACATTCAAAGAAGCCGGTATTGACCGTGTTGAAGTTGAACGTCCTTCTGGTAAGAAAATTGTTGTTAATATTTTTACTGCTAAACCAGGTTTGATTATCGGTCGCGGCGGCGTTGGCATTGAAGAATTGAAGAAGAAAATTCATACCAAATTTTTGAAAAATTTCCGCAGCGGCGAAATTAACATTAATATTACCGAAGTTGATCGTCCGAACTTGAGCGCTTTGATTCTTGTTCAGTCGATGGCTTTGGAAATTGAAAAGCGCCTTCCGTTTAAACGCGTTATGAAGCAGGCGATTGCTCGTGCTGAACGCTCCGGCGCCTTAGGTGTTAAGGTGATGGTTTCCGGTCGTTTGAACGGCGCTGAAATCGCACGTCGCGAAATGCTTATTTCCGGAAAATTACCGCTCCAGACTCTGCGCGCCGATATTGATTACGGACGAGGCGCCGCTCATACAACGTACGGTTTGATTGGCATTAAAGCCTGGGTTTACCGCGGTGAAGTTTTTGACCGTCGTGAACAAGCCGGGGAAGTAGTTAAAGAAAAGATCAACAAACGCAAATAACCTTTATGTTAGCTCCGAAGAAGACAAAATTCAGAAAAGGACATAAGCTTAACCGCGGTGGCAAGGCCACTAAACGGAATACGCTTAGTTTTGGAAGTTACGGTATGAAGAGTATCGAAGCCTGCTGGGTGACGGCTCGCCAACTTGAGTCGGCTCGCCGCGTTATTACGCGTTTCGTACAGCGCAACGGTAAGCTTTGGATTCGTGTTTTCCCGGATAAACCGGTTACTGCTAAAGGCGGTGAAATGCCGATGGGTAAAGGAAAAGGTCCGGTTGATCACTACGTTGTTATCGTTAAACCGGGTATGATGTTGTTCGAAATTGAAGGTGTTACGGAAGTTCAGGCTCGCGAAGCGATGGCCTTAGCCGGACACAAATTGCCCGTTAAGTGTATTTTCGTCAAGAAAAATTAATCACCAGTATGGAATTCAAAGAATTACAAACCAAAAGCTTGAAGGAATGGCACACAATGCTCGCCGAGTCTCGCGAGAAGTTGCGCCAACTCCGTTTCAAGGATGCAAACAAACAGCTCGGCACCGTGCGAGATATTCGCAATGAGCGCCATTTGATTGCACGTCTTTTGACCTTGATTAATAAGCATAAGAACTCCTAAGAATATGAAAGAAACTACTACGTTATCAAAGCGTACCCTCGAGGGAGTCGTTGCCAGCGACAAAATGGACAAGACGATTGTTGTCGTTGTTGAAAATGTTAAAATCCACCCGAAGTACAAGAAGCGTTATACGGTAAGTAAGCGCTACAAGGTTCATGATGAAAAGAACCAGTACAAAGAAGGGGATAAGGTTCGTTTTATGGAATGCCGCCCCTTGAGTAAAGACAAGCGCTGGCGCGTTTTGTACCAATAATAATTAGACCGATATGATTCAGGTTCAGACAATGCTAAAAGTTGCGGATAATACAGGCGCCAAGCGCGTGATGTGTATTCGCGTACTCGGCGGTTACCGAAAGCGTTACGCTCATGTTGGTGAACGTATTATTGTGACGGTTAAGCAAGCGGTTCCGCACGCAATGGTAAAGAAGAGCGATGTGCTTTTGGCCGTTGTTGTCCGCGTTAAGAAGGAAATGCGCCGCGTTGACGGAAGCTATATCCGCTTTGATGAGAACGCCTGCGTTATTATTGAAAAGAAAAATGGTGAACCCCGCGGAAGCCGTATCTTCGGTCCGATCCCGCGTGAGGTTCGAAAAGCCGGTTATGTTAAAATCGCCTCTTTGGCGCCTGAAGTACTCTAAGTATATGAATATCAAGAGAAACGACAATGTAATGATTATCGCTGGTAAGGACAAGGGTAAATCCGGAAAAGTCCTTCAGGTTTTTAATACTTCAAACCGTGTTAGCATTGAAGGCGCTAATCTTTTAATTAAACACTTGCGCGCCCGCAAACAAGGTGAAAAGGGCCAACGCGTTGAATTCCCGGCGCCGTTGAATATTTCAAACATTATGATTGTATGTCCGAAGTGCGGTAAACCGACTCGTGTTGGTCACCGATTGATCGCGGGCGACGCTAATCGTAAGGGAACAAAGGTACGCATTTGCAAAAAATGTGATGCCACTATAGATTAATCCGTATGAAATTGATTGAATCCTACAATAAGAAATTAAAAGCTGGACTGAAAGAGAAATTCGGTTACAAGAATGATTCGGCGATCCCGAAGATTGTTAAGATTTCCTTGAACGTTGGCGTCGGTCGCCACACTAAAGATAAATCATATATTGACAACGTTGTTGCCAGCTTGACCCGTATTACAGGACAGAAGCCGGTCTTAACCAAATCCCGAAAATCCATCTCCGCCTTTAAAGTACGCGAAGGTAATATTGTCGGAGTTGCGGTTACGATGCGCGGCGCACGGATGTATGATTTCCTTGAGAAACTGATCAATGTAACCTTCCCTCGCGTTCGCGACTTCCGCGGTGTTGCTGATACGATTATTGATCGTACCGGCAATCTTTCCTACGGTTTCCGTGAACACTTGGCCTTTCCGGAAGTTAAAGCTGATGAAGTTGATAATCCTCACGGTTTGCAAGTGACGGTTACAACGACGGCGAAAACCAGGGAAGAAGGACTTGAAATGTTCAGATTGCTAGGCTTTCCTTTTAAGAAAACTACTTAAATAATTCTATGGCACGAAAAGCATTAATCGCAAAAGCAAAACGCACTCCGAAATTCAGTACTCGGAAGGTTCGACGTTGTTGGCGTTGCGGTCGTAATCACGGCTACATGCGCGATTTCGGCTTGTGCAGAATTTGTTTCCGAGAGTTGGCGAACAACACCGATCTCCCGGGAATTAAGAAGTCGAGCTGGTAATTTTTTACCACAGATAACACAGATATATGACAGACCCAATCGCAGACATGCTCTCACGGATCCGAAACGCCGCCGCCGTTAATAAGGCGGAGATCGTTTTGCCCGCGAGCAAACTGAAATTTAATATCGCAAAACTGCTTGAAGAAAACGGCTGGATTGCCAAAGCGGAAATGCTTAAAGCCTCGACTGAAAAAGGTGCTTTTGACGAAATCAAAATCACGTTGAAGTATAAGGCTGATGGTAAGCCGGCATTCACATCTTTGAAGCGAGTCAGTAAATCATCTCTCCGCGTTTACGTTGGAAAGGCTGAATTGCCGCGCGTATTGAATGGATTCGGAATTGCTATCATTTCGACTTCGGCCGGTTTGATGACGAACCGAGAAGCACGTCGTCGCAACTTGGGCGGAGAAATTATCTGCGAAATTTACTAAATACACCGATATGTCCCGACTAGGAAAACTCCCAATGACATTGCCGAAAGGCACCAGCGCCGCTATTACCGGTGATATGTTGACCGTGCGCGGACCAAAAGGCGAATTGACGCAAAAACTTCACGAATATGTTACAGTTGAAGTAAGCGAAAGCGAGATCAAGGTTTCAGTCGGATCGGCCAGCAATAAGAAAGAACGAGCCTTCTGGGGATTATATTTCTCTTTGATCAAGAATATGGTTATTGGAGTTACCGAAGGTTATCAAAAGAAACTTGAAATTCAAGGTGTTGGTTACAAAGTGAGCGGAGGCGGCTCATCAATCAACTTGAGCCTTGGTTTCTCTCACCCGATTGTATTTGAACTACCGAAAGGAATTCAGGCGGCCGTAGAAGCTAACACGATAATTATCAGCGGTATTGATAAACAGATGGTCGGAGAAACTGCCGCACAGATCCGTCGTTTGAAGAAGCCGGAACCTTATAAGGGTAAAGGTATTCGCTACAGCGATGAAATTGTTCGCCGCAAGGCCGGTAAGACTGCCGCTAAAGGCGCTTAAGTAGAATTACGAATATGAATAGTCAACAAGCAAAATCTATGTCAAAACTGCGCCGCCAAAAGCGGGTGCGGGTTAAGATTTCCGGAACAGCGGCTCGTCCTCGTTTGAGCGTTTTTCGTTCTAATGCCGGAATGTACCTTCAGTTAATTGATGATGAAGGCAAGAAAACATTGGCAAGCGCGCATAGCCGAGAAGTTAAGGGCGCCAAGAAAACAGAAGCTTCAGAATTGCTTGGTAAGTTGATTGCCGAAAAAGCAGCCGCTTTAAAAATTACGAAAGTTGTGTTCGATCGAGGCGGTAATTTATATACCGGACGCGTTAAGGCGGTTGCCGACGGTGCTCGCGCTGCCGGTTTGGAATTTTAACCACAGATAACACAGATATATGACTGAAGAAATTAAGAAAACCGAAAAGACTTCTGACAAAGCGCCTGAAAAGGCTGCTGGAGATAAAGGCGGGGAACGCCGGGGTCGCCGTATGCCGGCGCGCGGTGGACGACGCCCTTCACGTGATGAACGTCCCGCTGATGAATTCGAGCAGAAGATCGTTGAAATCGCCCGTGTTACTCGTGTTATGGCCGGCGGTAAACGTATGCGTTTCCGCGCCTGCGTCGCGATTGGAAATAAGAAAGGCAAGGTCGGCATCGGTCTCGCTAAGGGCGCTGACGTTACCTTGGCCGTTACCAAAGCTGTTAACCAAGCGAAGAAAGATCTCGTTACCGTTCCGATTGTTAAGCAAACAATTCCGCACGCTATTGAACAGAAATTCGGCGCCGCCCGCGTTTTGCTTAAGCCGGCCGCTGCTGGTCGCGGTATTATTGCCGGAGGTGTTGTCCGTACAATTTTCGAATTGAGCGGTATCAACAACATTTCAAGCAAAGTATTAGGCACTAACAATAAAGTTAACAACGCCAAGTGCGTTATTGCCGCTTTAAAGAATCTGCGCACCAAATAATTATATGGCATTATCATTATCACAACTTTCCGGCAATCACTCAGCCTCAAGAAAGCGCAAGCGCGTCGGACGCGGTAATGCGTCGGGTCACGGCACCTATTCGACTCGCGGTTTAAAAGGTCAGAAATCCCGCTCCGGTGTTTCTGGTTTGAAGCGTTTGGGTATGAAGAAGCAATTGTTGGCCGTTCCGAAACGCCGCGGTTTTAATTCTTACCGCGATAAAGCACAGGTTGTTGATTTTACTCGTTTAAATAAAGCTTTTAAAGACGGTGCCGTTATTAACCCGAAGACTCTAGCCGCTGCCGGTCTGACTGATTTAGGCAAAGGCCCGGTTAAAATTTTGTCTCGCGGTGAATTAAAATTGAAGCATCTTAAATTTGAAAAAGTTACCTTTAGTGCAGCCGCCAAAGCAATAATTGAAAAATAATTAATCCCTATGGATAAATTGGCCGCAATTTGGAAATCAAAAGATCTGCGAGCAAGCATCATCTTTGTTCTTTTGATGTTGGTTGTCTTTCGTTTAGCCGCGCATATTCCGGTTCCGGGTGTTGATCCGGCCGCCTTGCGCGATTTGTTTGCGTCCAACCAAATTCTTGGCTTGATGAACTTGTTCTCGGGCGGAGGTATGGAAAACTTTTCTATTGTCATGATGGGCGTCGGTCCTTACATTACATCTTCGATTATTTTCCAGTTACTCGGCATGATCATTCCTTCGCTTGAAGAAATGAACAAAGAAGAGGCCGGACGTCAGAAGATTAATATGTGGACCCGTTGGGCAACACTGCCTTTGGCCGGTATTCAGGCTTACGCAATGATTAATCTTTTGCGCGGTTCCTCATCGCAGGTAATTGGCAACCTTTCAACTTTTGATTTTACCGCTATGATCATTACGATCAGCGCCGGTACGATTCTTTTGATGTGGATTGGTGAATTGATTTCGGAAAAGAAAATCGGTAACGGTATTTCACTCTTGATTTTCGCGGGTATTATCGCTTCCTTACCGTCGAGCATTCAACAGTTGATGGTTAACTATGATCCGTCAATGTTGTTCACAATCATAGGCTTTATCGCGATTGCGATTATTACGGTTGTCGGTGTCGTTATTATTAACGAAGGTCAACGCAATATTCCGATTCAATATGCTCGTCAGGTGAGGGGACAGCGCGCTTTCGGCGGCTCCAGCACTCATTTGCCTCTGCGTGTTAACATGGCCGGTGTTATCCCGATTATCTTCGCAATTTCCGTTATTCTATTTCCTTCGATGGTTGCTCAATTCTTTGTCAATGCGAGCAATCCGAACTTGGCCAATATTGCTCAACAGACAATTACCTTATTCCAGAATCAATTAGTCTACGGTATTTCTTACTTTGTCTTAGTCTTTGCCTTTACCTATTTCTATACGGAAATCGTTTTTCATCCAAATCGTATTGCTGAAAATTTACAGAAGCAAGGCGGCTTTATTCCGGGTATTCGTCCGGGACGTCATACGACTGAATATCTCTCCTTTACAACCCGTCGTATTATCTTTGCTGGCGCTCTCTTCCTCGCGCTTATCGCCGTCTTGCCGTTATTGATGCAATACTTCTCAGGTATTCAATCATTGGCCATCGGCGGTACCTCGCTCTTGATCGTTGTTTCGGTCGTTATCGAAACCGTCAAACAGATCCAGTCACAACTGACGATGCGCGAATATTCGATGGAATAAGACCTCACCCCTAACCCCTCTTCAGCTTTGCCGGAGAGGGGTTTTTGTTATTGACAAAATATTATGAATATGATTAAATCAGCGAATAAATTGTTCAATAAAATTTAATATAGAAAGAAAAAAGGTGTGCATAATGGTTAAATACTTTAAAGATATCGAGGCATTTATAGTCCCTGAATCAGAGGTATTAAAAGTAGAATCCCATGAAGTAATTTGTAAAATAATTAAAGATGAACGTTACTTTCCACATATAGGAAAGGGCTTTCAGGATTTATTTTTAAAAGCCCCTAAGGTGTTGGCGGAAAAAAGTTTTAAAGTTAAAGCTGCTGGGATTATCAACCCAAATAAAATGCTTCTCACGTCGCTATTGGAAAGATACAAGATTCAGTTGAGGTTTTATTCCTTGAGTCAGGTCCTTATATTTCTTTATAGTAAAAAAGAAGAAATATCGAACAATATCAAGGACAAAAGTAGTTTCTTCCTTGTAAATGATGGCGGGGAGAAAAAGGTTATATGTATTCCCGAGAGGACTCAGGGCCCCACCAGAATTGATTCGATGGATATTGATGATAATATTTATCTTAATGAAAATGATATGGTTTACTATGTAGATCTGTAGGACATCAATGTGTATTGTTCAAATTCACTCGCTCCAGTATTAATGGGGCGAGCTTTTTTATATCTAATAATAATGCTATTATTTAAGTATATGGCACGAACAATCTTAGTCTTTTTTGGCCCCCCGGGCTCTGGTAAAGGCACCCAATCCGACATGCTCGGAGAATATTTGAAATTACCGGCGATCTCGACCGGCGAGCTTTTGCGCCGTGAACAGAAAACCGGCTCGGTCTTAGGACATCACGTTAAGACCTTAATGGCGGCGGGTAAGATGCTCGGCGTAACGCTGATGG
>CAZSWO010000003.1:0-1577 GCA_964611115.1 uncultured Gammaproteobacteria bacterium | reverse complement strand
CATCACGTTAAGACCTTAATGGCGGCGGGTAAGATGCTCGGCGTAACGCTGATGGATCATATCTTGCGTCATCGCCTCGCTAAGAGCGACGCCAAGCGCGGTTTCTTGCTCGACGGTTATCCTCGTAAGATTGAACAGCTTGGCCATCTTCTAACAATGACAAAACCGGCTGATCGTTTATATTTTATTGTGATTGAATTAAGCGATAAAGAAGTTTTGCGCCGCTTGGCTAACCGTCGCGTCTGCGACTGCGGTGCGTCCTATCATTTGATTTATAATAAGCCGAAGCGCGGCAATAAATGCGATCTTTGCGGTCAGACGATTTATCAACGTGCTGATGACAAACCGGCGATTATCAAGCAGCGCTTGAAATATTATCACGCTTGGACCAAACCAATGCTTGAAAAAGCCTCCGGCCGCGGTTCGATTATTTTTGTTAACGGCGAGCAGTCAATCGATAAAATTCAAAAAGAATTAAAAGCCAAATTAAAAACCTTTGGCATTCCGAAAAAGAAATGACCCGATTAATAAAAACTCAAGAAGAAATTGCAAAGATAAAAGAAGGCGGATTAAAACTCGGCTCTATTTTGTCCGCGCTTGCGAAAATGGTTAAACCCGGAATTACGACGGATGAGCTCGAAGCTTACGCTTTAAAAGAGATAGAAGATTTCGGCGGACGGCCGTCATTTAAGCATTTTAAACCCTCGCCTGATTCCGAGCCCTTTCCGACCGCGCTTTGCATATCGGTAGACAATGAAATTGTACACGGGCCGGCAACGCCGAACCGGATTTTGAAAAACGGACAAATTGTCAGTTTAGACATCGGGATGCAGTATCCGGCTAAGGACGGATATTATACTGATACGGCTATCACTGTTGCGGTCGGAGAAATTCCGGAAGCGACCAAGAAGTTATTAGCCGCAACCGAAGAAGCCTTATACGCGGGAATCGAGGCGGTAAAGCCGGGGAATACTTTAAATGATATCGGCGTCGCCGTTGAGGCAGTTGCAAAGAAAGGCAAGTTCGGCATTATCCGTGATTTAGTCGGACACGGTGTTGGTCTCGATGTTCACGAAGAACCGCAGGTTCCGAATTATCGAATAAAGAATAACGAATTTCCTAATGTTACTTTAGAAGTTGGAATGGTGATTGCGATCGAGCCGATGTTTACGCTCGGCGATTGGCGGATTAAAGTGGCCGATGATAATTTTACTTTTGTAACCGCGGACGGAAGTTTAAGTGCTCATTATGAGCATACCGTCGCGGTAACTGAAAACGGCTATGACATTCTCACAGAGCGATAAAGAAGAAATAATCCTGGGTATCGATTGGGGCGAAGCTCGGATCGGTCTTGCGATTGGGAACGCTGCGGCTCGCCTCGCCTCGCCGTTGAAAACCGTTCAGACGATTGATGATATTAAAAAAGTCATTGCTGATGAAGGCGTTGAGAAATTAGTGATCGGTGAACCGGTTAATTCGCAGGCGGGCGGACTTGATCCTAATTTTTCTGAATTTTTGCGCCGCATTGCCGAAGAAACGAAATTGCCGGTTTCTTTGGTGGACGAACGCTTCTCGTC
>CAZSWO010000002.1:27830-73507 GCA_964611115.1 uncultured Gammaproteobacteria bacterium | reverse complement strand
ATTGGTTGTTGTGTGTAGATAGTTATGGGCTATCTGGAATTTTAGAAAGGATTAGCCTATAATGTAGCTAGTCTTTTTTGTTAGGGCATATAGCTCAGTTGGTTAGAGCGCCACACTGATAATGTGGAGGTCCATGGTTCGAGTCCATGTATGCCCACATCGGTGCGCCAAAGTCCGTTAGGACGTAGGCGACCAGATGTCGATGTTTAGTTAAGTTCGTCTTCGCTAAAGCTTCGACGAAACGAAGCGGGGTAGAGCAGTTGGCAGCTCGCCAGGCCCATAACCTGGAGGTCGCCGGTTCGAATCCGGCCCCCGCAACAACCTTGGTCCGCCTCTGGCGGATCGGTAGGCCTCGGTAGCTCAGTGGTAGAGCGCAGCCCTGAAGAGGCTGGCGTCGTCAGTTCGATTCTGACTCGAGGCACCAGTTTTTGTGTATTTGTTAATTTAATTTACGGGGTGTCGTATACCGGTAGTACGCATGGTTTGGGACCATGTTGACAGGGTTCAATTCCCTGCACCCCGACAGCCATACATTACTATGATTGAAGTCGAACGAAAATTCCGCCCAGCTAAAGAAAAAATTGATCGAATCGTCGCATATCTGCGCGATCATGGTTCCGCGCCACAGGTTATGCGTCAGGTTGATAAAGTGTTCCTCTATGAATCCGATTCTTTCAAACAATTTAAAGTTGGTGATCCTGTCATACGTATCCGTTCCGCCAATAATAAAACAACATTAACCTATAAACGAGCCTTGGGCGATGGAGCTGATCGAATTGAACATGAGTTACAAGTTGACTCAGAGAAAACTGCCGAAGCACTGGTTTATGAACTTGGTTACCTCTTGGCTACGAATGTTGAAAAGACTCGATCTGAGTATGAACTAGGCGCATTGAAAGTTTGTCTTGATGATGTTGTTGGTCTTGGTATGTTCTTAGAGATTGAAGCAATCTGTAATTCCGACTCGGAACGCGAGCAGGCACAGAAGGAGATTATGCAACTTGCCGGTGAGATGGGTTTGACCGAATCCGATATAGAGACTAAGAAATATGATCAATTGATTGCTGAGAGCTCATAATGCAAATATATAAGCGGGTATCGTATAATGGTTATTATGTTAGCCTTCCAAGCTTAAGATAGGGGTTCGATTCCCCTTACCCGCTCCAATAGTATGTGGAAAAAATTAGCATCAAAAATTCTTCTTGATCATCCTCGACTGAAAGTTCTAGAAGATGAAGTTGAACTTCCATCCGGACAGAGAATTCAATACGTGAAATTTGACTCGACTGCAAACGCCGTAACTATTATTGCAGTCAATCAGGAGGGTAGGATTCTTTTGCAAAAAGAATATTCCTATCCGCCCAATGAAGAACTCTACCAATTCCCTGGTGGTTCTGTGCCGCATGGAGAAGAACTTTTAAAAGGTGCGAACAGAGAATTAATGGAGGAAGCAGATTTGAAGGCGAACAATTTAATTGAGCTCGGATCTTATTATATGAATAATAGGAAAAGTAATAGTAAGATGTATGTGTATGTAGGTTCAGATTTAGAGAAGAAAAGTTTGCCGGCTGATTTAGAAGAAGATATACAAAGTTATTGGTTTTCAGAGAGTGAAATCGAGGATTTGATTAAAAGAGGAGAGATAAAAAATTATACAGTGCTCGCAGCTTGGAGTTTATATAAATTAAAATAAAAAAGGGATTGTTTCCAATCCCCTTTCTTCTTTCTATTTTTTTAGATATTGTTTTAGGTTTTTTTAAAAATGTATATACACCAGCTTGTTCCAGCGCCGAACGTTATTACTAGAATATAGCTGTTATCTTTTATTTTTCTTTCTTCAAATAATTTTGAAAGAAGAAATAAAGTACTCGCACTACTGCTATTGCCGCTGCAGAGCCCACTGTTATCAAGCCGTCTATGGAAAATTGCTTTATATTTTTCTTTAGCAAGGCCCCGTAGATTTTTCTCCATTTCATTTAGCGATCTCCCGCTCGGTTGATGAGAAATAATATCGCTAATTTGGCTCCAATCAACTCCGGCAATAGTTAGAGTTTCCTGGACTGCCTGCAATACTGAGTTGCCTACAAAATATTGGACCTTGGCACTCTCCTGAAAGAAATAATTATCTTTCATTTTATAAATCGCCTTTTTACCATTCCTGCCCGACTTGCCCTTGCTCGGTCTTGAGTTCGTACTAAAGATAGTAAAGAATTCATCAGTTTCGCTTGCTTCAAGAATTGCGCCAGCTGCTTCGTCTGTAAAAAGATTCGCGTTTATGTCATCGGGGTGAGCTAAGATAGTGCCTTTCTCGGCTGCCACCACAAGAACTTTTTTATATTCGCCGGTTCGTATTTTTTCCCAACCAACCTGAATTGCGATTCCTCCTGCAGTACAAGCTTCTTGTACATCGAAGCATGATGCGTTCATTTCTTCTTCGCCTAGTCCGAAAAGAATAGCCAGGCAGTCTTTTACATGGTCGGCAAGAGAAGGATAGCCAGTTCCTGTGTTTGTAGCAACTATTATCGCATCGAGTTGCCGCGGATCAACACCGTTTTTTATAAGTGTGTTGTATGCGGCAATTGCCGCTAATTCAATAACTGATCCTAGATACATAACCCGGTTTCCAGTCCCGGTTTGTTCGATCCATTTCTGGGCTATTTTTTTTATTAGCCAAGAGTAATCTAATTTAGATTCTAGTAGATTATTCTTTTTTATATAATTAAGGATCATTTTAAATCGCCCAGCTTCGGACATATTAGAATAAATATGTTCTTCTTGCGACAGAGTGATAAAACGAGGTAATGACTTTTCATATTTTTCAGGAGTCATTTTCTTGCCATTTTCGTCAGTTTCAGCAACTTCCGCCATCCGGGCTAAATATTGATTATCACTCAGCCCCGGAAGACCATAGGCGCTGCCTTTGTCCGCTCTCCCTAGATGAGGAAGAATACGGCAGCCAACACCGTTCGCACCAATTTTATTTCCAATGTTAATGATCATTATACTACCCTCCAGTATTAATTAATTTATTTTAATTTTTATTTTATTTACCTTATCTTTAGTATAAATCAGCTCAAAAGTCAATTATATTGACAATTCCTGAATCTTCGGTTAAAATCTAGTCACTGTCAAATGCTCAAGATTATTTAATTTAACCTATGTTAACTATTCGTTTTTCCCGTGTCGGCAAGAAGGGTTATCCGACTTACCGCCTCGTTATTTCTGAAAAAGCTCGCGATCCTTACGGAAAAGCTTTGGAAATTCTCGGCTCCTATAATCCTCATACTAAGGATTTACAGGCCAAAGATGATCGTATCAAGCACTGGATCAGCAAAGGAGCGGGCATGTCTCAGTCCGTTGCCAACCTCTTAATCAATAAAAAGATTATCGAAGGTACGAAAGCTAAAGCAGAAAAGAAAGCTACTAAAAAGAAAGGTTCCGAGGCTAAATAATAAAAAAGTAGGGGCAGGTTTAAAACCTGCCCCTACTTTTTTTTCGCGAGAGGCGGGGTTATTTTTTAAGAAGTTTTTTATCTTTTAAAAATTGAATATGGGCTTCAACGGTTTTCCGATCAAGGTCACGCGCTTTAGCAATCTCATCGATACTTAGACCTTTGTTAAGCAGTTCAAAGGTTTCAAGTTGAGTTAGTTTGGTTGATAATTTTCCTTCCGTCTTTCGATCCGAGATGTCGGTAATTTCTTCGCCACGTTCCCCGCGCAAACACATATCGCAGCGTTCGCAACGTTTAAGCTCATCGTCACCGAAATATTCTAGTAAGTATCTTTGGCGGCATTGACGGGTAAAGACATATTCTTCCATCTGATCAAGTTTGCTGTAGGCGTGCTCCGCCTTATGTTTTAAGGCTTTAGTGTCGAGTTCAATATCCCAGGGATCGAGACGTTTAATAATTTCGATTTCGGTGCCTTTAAAAGGCGGACGATATTCGGCTAAACCGGCGGTCACTAATTTTTTAATGATGCGCAGAATCATATCTTTGCCAGCGCCGATAATATTGGCAACGTCTTCAAGATTGGTTTCCCAACCTCGTTCTAATTCAACCGAATATTTGCCGTAGAGTTTTTCAAAGGCGTCGCGCTGCTTGGCGGCGCGACCGGAAAATTGCTTTAATAAGGATTCGAGCGAACCGTTCAGTTTAATATAGGCTTGGCCGTTTTTTTCGCGTGCTCGACGAATATAACCGGCTTGTTCCAAAAGTTTAACACCGGTACCGATTGCCATTTCCGGTGATTCGTTGTCCGTCGCTGCTTTGATGTCAGCGTAGGTTACCAACACGTTTGGCGTTTCGGCTTGTAATAAATATTTATAAATATCACGAATTAATTCCGGCGACGGATTATCGCCGCGAATAAAGAACTCGCGTAAGTAACGGTCTCGTGGATGATAGAGTAGGAGGCAGACGCTTGGTTCGCCGTCTCGACCGGCGCGACCAGCTTCCTGATAATAGGCTTCGATTGTTCCGGGAAGATCGAGGTGAATAACAAAACGAATATCTTTTTTATCAATGCCCATTCCGAAGGCGTTCGTTGCAACGATGACCTGCGCCGTGCCGTTCATAAAATTATCTTGTACCCATTTTCGCTCTTCGTTTTGCATTCCGGCGTGATAGCCAACCGCCTCGATACCCTCGGCTAATAAAATTTCTAGAAGAGAATCGGCTTTAGCGCGAGTCCCGACATAGACAATACCGTTACCGCCTTCAAGACTTTGAATGACGTCGAGTACGATGCGCGGCTTATGTGCGTCGCTGGCTTCGATAACGCCGAATTGTAAATTTGGGCGGGCGAAACCGGTAACGATTTGAACCGGAGTTTTTAAGTTAAGTTGTTTGATGATATCGGCTCTAACTTCGGGCGTCGCGGTTGCGGTTAAGGCGATGACCGGCGGTTTACCGCAAAGTTCAATTGCACTGTCAAGATGACGGAAGCTTGGGCGGAAGTCGTGACCCCATTGGCTGATACAATGAGCTTCATCAACGGCGAATAAACTTACTTTAAGATTGGCGAGATGCTTCATGAACTCCCCATTGTAAAAACGCTCGGGAGCGATGTAGATAATTTTATAAAAACCGGCCGCGGCTTCATCAAGCCGTTGGTTTGCGATATCGGGGCTGATTGAACTATTGATAAAAGTCGCTTTGATTCCGGCGGCAGTAAGGGCATCGACCTGATCTTTCATTAGGGCGATGAGCGGAGAAATCACGAGTGTAATTCCGTCGAGCATTAAAGACGGTAATTGATAGCACAAGGATTTTCCTCCGCCGGTCGGCATGATAACTAAGGCATCGCGTCCCGAAAGAACGGCCTCGATCGCCTCGGCTTGGCCGCGGCGAAACGAAGAAAAGCCGTACTGCCTTTCTAATAATTCAAGTAGTTTTTTATTTTCGGTCATTAAGAAATTCCTTTCTGTTTTTTAAAGGCGAGCAAGGTATTTAAGAAAGCCATCGCGATCGTCATCGGACCGACGCCGCCGGGGACAGGACTTAAAAATCCCGCTTTGTCGTTCATAGATTCAGCGTCAACGTCGCCGCAGATATTTCCTGTCTCATCTTTAGCAATTCCGATGTCGATAATAACCGCATTATCTTTTACCATCGCGGCGTTGATTGACTTAGCTTTACCAACCGCGGTAATAACGACATCAGCTTCTTTTAATTCGTTAATTACTGCCGCGCCCTGGCGTTTTATAATCTCGGCTAAATTATCCTCAAAAATATCAGAGTTAACTATAAGCTTAACTTTTTTATTGCTTAAGTCATAGTCGATGCTCGTCAGCATCGCGAGAATGACGGCGTACACCGGCGGCATAAAACCGGCTTCATTACTTTTATCCATCAGACGACGCATATTCTCTTTAGTAAAGCCGTCGATATCTTTGTCCGGGTTGACCGCATTGACAATCGTATCGGCATCAAGGTGTTTGGGCAAAGGCAATTGCACTAAAATAGCATCAACTTCCGGATCGTTATTTAAAAAATTAATTGTTTTCAGCAGGTCCTCCTGCGTCATATCTTCATCACAGCGATAGACGTGCGCGTCAATTCCGACCGTGCCGGCTTGTTTCTCTTTCAAGCTAACATAGAGTTTTGAATCCGGACGTTCGCCGACCAAAATAATCGCGAGCCCCGGTCGGGGGCCCTTGAGGGAATGGATTTCCAAAGCAATTTTATCTTTAATTTTTTCGGCCAGTAAACGGCCATTGATTAGTTTCATTTAATACTTTAATGGATACTTTTTGCACAAATCTTTGATTTGGATTTTTAATCCATTCAAAATCTCTTCATCAGCTTTATTCATAATCGCTTTGTCCATAATCTGAACAATCAAGCGACAGTCATCTTCATTTAATCCGCGGGTCGTAATTGCCGGGGTACCAATTCTAATACCGGAAGGATTCATCGGCGGATTCGGATCATTCGGAATCGTCGAACGCGAAACCGAAATGCCGATTTTTTCTAAGGCCGTTTCAGCTTCTTTGCCAACAACATTTTTATTGCGCAAATCTACAACTAATAAATGATTGTCAGTACCGCCGGAAACAATTTCATAGCCAAGTTTAATAAATTCATCGCTCATCGCTTGCGCATTTTTTATAACTTGCTGCGCGTAGATTTTAAACTCCGGTTTCAACGCCTCGCCGAAGGCGACGGCTTTTGCTGCGGTCATATTATCATGCGGACCGCCCTGCATTCCCGGAAAGACGGCACGATCAATCGCTTTCGCAAATTGTTCTTTGCACATAATTATCGCGCCGCGCGGACCGCGGAGAGTTTTATGTGTTGTTGTCATTACAACATCAAAGAAAGGAACTGGACTCGAGAGAACTCCGGCGGCGATCAATCCGGCGGGATGAGAAATATCGGCAAAGGTTATCGCGCCGACCTCATCAGCGATCTTTTTAAAACCTTCCCAATCGATCTCGCGTGAGTAGGCGGAGAAACCGGCGACGATCACCTTTGGCTTTTCGCGCAAGGCGACTTCTCTGACCTCATTCATGTCGATGCGGCCATCGGGACCGACGCCGTATTGAACAAATTTATAGAGCATGCCGGAAAAATTTACCGGATGACCGTGCGATAAATGTCCACCGTGATCGAGTTGTAATCCCATAATCGTATCGCCGGGTTTGGCGAGCGCGAAATAGACCGCCGCGTTAGCCGGTGAACCGGAGAGGGGTTGTACATTAACGTGATCGGCGCCGAATAGTTTTTTAGCGCGTTCAATTGCCAGATTCTCAATTTCATCAATAATCTGATTGCCGCCGTAATAACGCTTGCCCGGGTAGCCTTCGGAGTACTTGTTTGCCAAAGGCGTTGCTAAAGCCTCTAAAACAGCCTCGGAAACGTAGTTCTCGGAAGCAATCAATTCAAGCTCATTAGCTTGTCTTTCGCCCTCTCGGACGATAATATCAGCCAATTCCTTGTCTTCTTTAGCTAGTTCTGAATATGAGAACATAATGGCAGATTTCCTTTAATTTTAGTATAATTAGAATATAATTATTTAACCATACATTTATGGCAAAAACAAGAATGGCAGTCTTGGCGCTCCTCGCGACCGCGGCGCTAATCTTGCCCTTTATCGCTTCGGCCTCAGGCATGGAAGCGCAAGAGTCGGTGTACATTCCGAAAGAAGAGACTGTTGAAGGCAGCCTCTATTCGGCCGGTTATTCTATTACGGTTGACGGAACCATTAAGGGCGACGTCATCTGTGCCGCGCAAACGATTATTATCAACGGTCGAGTTGATGGTGACGTTATTTGCGCCGGACAGTCGATTACCGTAAACGGCGTTGTTGGCGGCAGCGTTCGTGTTATCGGTGATTCCATTATTTTGAGTGGTTCGATCGGGCACACCGCAATGGCGGCCGGATCAAACATCACAATTTCTCCGAGTGCCAATATCGGTTGGGACGCGCTTATTGCCGGCGCCTTTGCCGAAGTACGCGGAGCAATCAAACGGGATTTATTTGCTGCCGGTTCATTTATCACCTTGGCCGGACCGATTAATCGTCATACCGTTCTGTATATGGACGATAGACAGGTTGCCGAAGATCAACATAGTTTAACAATTACTAAAGATGCCAGTATTGGTGGTAATCTGACATACACCGCTTCACGCGATGCGAAGATTGAAAATCCTGCAGTAATCAAGGGCGAGCTTAAGAAAAATAATCTTGAATCAAAATATGGCGACGGCGCGAAGAATGCGGCGGGTGCCTGGGCGTGGTTTAAAATTATCGGAATTTTTGCAGCCTTGGTTATCGGTTTGCTTATGGTCAGTTGGTTGCCGAAACCGGTACGAGATATTACTGACGGAATGTTTGAAAAACCAGTGCCTTCAATCGGTTGGGGAATCGTCGTTCTGATTCTTACACCAATTGTTGCGTTCCTACTTCTCTTTACGGTTATCGGAATTCCGCTTTCTTTGACTATATTGGGTGCGTGGCTTTTGCTTATGTATCCGGCTAAAGTGTTGGCGGCGATCGCGATTGGACGAAAGCTTAACAATGCTTTCCCATTTATGAGTAAGTGGCATCATTCGCTGATGGCGGCGATGATCGTTGGTATTGTCGTTAGTTGGCTTATCTTCTCGGTGCCGGTTATCGGCTGGTTCCTCGGCTTTATCGCAATGCTCTGGGCTCTCGGCGGCATCTGGCGTTACGGAAAAGCGAGAAGCGCGTAGTTTTATCTCTACTTCCCGAAACCCCCTAGAAATAGGGGGTTTTTGTATATATTGACAAAAAAATGATATTATGCTATAATACTATTATGTTCATTTACAATCCCTTGGATTAAGTTGATTATTGAGTTTGCTCAGGCGAACTGACTATTCAACTAACTAATCCTCAGAAAGGGAAAAGGAAATAACATGAGCGACATTAAGAATGTATTATCTATTACTTACTTTCCAAATATGTTCAAAAGTGGGCAAAACATTGTGGGCAGAAAACGGCTCATTAAATTATTGCTCCGTTGGAAAGCTGAAAATCCAAGTAATTATCGTCCATCCGGTAATAAGTGGAGTTATAATGAGTTGCACTACATATTGGCATCTACATGGTTATGGGAAGATCAATATATAACATTGTTTAAGCCCACTTTACAAATCATGTTTAATGATTTCTGTCAGTCAATAGTAGACACAATAAATGGTCAACAAGCTTCGCAGGTATCTGTTCGTGATTTTCTGAACGAAGCAGGAACCGTGGATATTAAAGACCGCTTAAATTTGTATCAATTTTTGTACAAATTTCAAGATCTATCTGAATCGTTACAAGAAGAAAAAAAGTGAATAGCACTAACTAATCATCTAGGCTTTTAAAACAGTTTTAATAGAGAGAAATAAAAGTGAGGAAATATTCATGAGAATATCACTGTTCACTTCAATGAAAAATATCAAATAAACAACATCTGCAGACGTCTTCACCAAGAGGTCTGTTTTTTTATTCTCAAGTCCTTGCTTTTTTAAAAAAAGTGGTCTAGAGTGTAGAAAAATACATTAACAATTTAATAGAAAGTAGGATCTTAAAATGGTAAAAAAGGCAGAAGCACCCGCTGATCTTGAACGGCGACAGTTGAATAAAATGTGGATCTTATTGCGATTATATTTACTGTGGGGATTGGTTAGAGCTAACCATGCTCATATAAATGAACTGACTTCGGGTAGCTCTTCTTTTGATAAAAACGAATTGAGTGCCCGACAGAAGAAACTCAGAGAGAATAAAAGAATTTATGAGTTATGTTTAAAAGCAATTAAAGAAAAATCAGAAGCGGCCGGGTTACTGCAGTCGGCTATGAATGCGGTGAAGAATCGTGAATTTTTGAGCCAGATGTGTTGGAATGAGACAAGCATCGCACCGTGGTTATGGGAATTATTTCCTTCTCATTTAAGCTATATTTTTTCGATCTTTATGAGAAATGTTTGGAGCAATAGGAAAATCGGCTTTGAAATAGCATTCTGTCAGGATACGAGCGCAGAAAAAGAATTTCATTTTATTATTAAAGAGAATAGCAAGAACATTGTGAGTGTCTGCTTAGAAGATGATAAATCTAAACAATTTATTAGTTTACATAGAGGCTATGAGGCGGATGAGTTTTTTGTGTGGCTGACGAAGTACTATGATGTACGAAAGGTCCCAACCGATAAACAAATACAAAGTTTTGATGAGAATATTTTTAGATGGCGAGGTAAAAAATGAAATGGAAGAAAATTATTATTAAAATCGCTGGATTTGTTATAATATTGATTGTGTCAGCAGTTTATTTCAGACACTGCTCGGGAGGGTTTTGGTAACCTGTAATTTTTTAAAGGCATAGAATACTATGCCTTTTTTATTTCCCCAAACCCTTGATTTTAGGCTACAATAAGCGTATACTGTTGTGATATAGCTTTATGCAAAACATCAGAAATTTCTGTATCATCGCCCATATCGACCACGGCAAATCGACCTTAGCGGATCGGATGCTTGAGCTTACCCATACGGTTGAGCAGCGTAAAATGAAGGCGCAGCTGTTAGACCGGATGGATATCGAACGCGAACGCGGCATTACGATCAAACTGACGCCGGTCGCTATGGAATATAAAAATTATAAATTAAATTTAATCGATACTCCGGGGCACGTCGACTTTACCTACGAAGTTTCGCGCTCGCTCGCCGCGGTTGAAGGAGCTGTTTTATTAGTTGACGCGACACAGGGTATTCAAGCTCAAACCTTGGCGAACCTATACTTGGCGATTGAACAAGATCTCGTTATTATTCCGGTAGTAAATAAAATTGATTTACCGGCCGCCGATGTTGAGCGCGTTAGTACCGAAATTATAAAATTACTCGGTTGCAAACGCGAAGATATTATTGAAGCTTCAGGCAAGACCGGCGCCGGTGTCGGAAGAATTTTAGATGAAGTTATCGAACGTGTCCCCGCGCCGCAGGGAGATGAAACAAAACCGGCGCGGGCTTTGATTTTCGATTCTAACTTTGATGAATACAAGGGTGTCGTCGCCTATATTCGCGTCGTTGACGGTTCGCTTAAAAAAGGTGATCAAATCAGATTGATTGCGACGCAGGCGGAAAGCGAAATTCTTGATATTGGAATTTTTAAACCGGATTATTTTTCTACCGGAACATTAGCGACCGGCTCGATCGGCTACATTGTCACCGGTTTTAAGAGCGTGGCGGAATGCCGGGTTGGTGATACAGTAACGTTACAAAAAGCATCGGTAGAATCCTTGCAGGGTTATCACGAAGTTAAGCCAATGGTTTTCGCCGGAATCTTTCCGCGCGAAGGTAACGACTTCGGACGTTTGCGCGACGCGATTGAAAAATTAAAAATGAATGACTCGGCGCTGATGTACGAAGCTGAACAGTCCCAGGCTCTCGGTCTCGGATTCCGTTGCGGCTTTTTGGGTTTATTGCATTTGGAAATTGTTCAGGAACGTTTGCGACGCGAGTATAATCTTGAATTAATTGTAACCGTTCCGAGCGTTGCTTATCAGGTATATACTAAGGGGAATCAATCGATAGTTGTGCGCAGTCCGCACATGTTGCCGGATCCATCGAGAATTGAACGGATTGATGAGCCGTGGGTTAAGCTTGATATTGTTACACCGAAGGATTATATCGGACCAATTATGAATCTCGTACAGGAGCGTAAGGCGATTTATCTGACGACTGAATATCTTGATCCTGAACGTTTGGTGCTGCATTATGAAATCCCAATGGCAGCGATTTTGACTAATTTTTATGATCGCATTAAAAGCGTTTCCTCGGGTTATGCCTCGATTAACTATGAGTATTTAGATTATCGGACGGCTGATGTTGTTAAGATGGATATCTTAGTGGCCGAAGATCCGGTTGAAGCTCTTTCGGTAATCGTTTATCGCGATGAGGCTCATCGCCGCGGCAAAGAAATTGTTGAAACACTTAAAGAGAGTATTCCGAAGCAGATGTTTGTTATTAAACTGCAGGCCGCCATCGGCGGAGCGATTATTGCTTCGGAGCGCATTTCGGCGATGCGTAAGGATGTTACGGCCGGGTTATACGGCGGTGACGTGACGCGTAAACGCAAGGTCTTAGAAAAGCAAAAAAAGGGAAAAAAGAAGATGATGGCTTCGGGTAAGGGCTCGGTTGAGATTCCTTCCGATGCCTTTGTTAAAATTTTAAAACAATAATATGAAACGCAGAGATATTCTTAAAATAGTGTGGGGAGTTGTCTGTCTATTTGTCATCGTTTCGATGGTATTCAGCGCCTTCGCTTTTGGTTTCTAAACTATGAATAAACAATGGTTAGTCCGCGAGCTAGCGCCAGCTGATTTTTTAGCTGCCAAGGCTGAACTACATCCGCTAGTTCGTCAGCTTTTGTATAACCGCGGTTTGCGAACCGTCGAACAAGCCGACTATTTTTTACATCCGGAAAAAAGCGGCGACGAGCACGATCCCTTTTTATTTAAAAATATGCGCGCGGCGATTGAGCTGACCGTTGCGCATATTAAAGAACGCCACACGATAGTTATCTGCGGCGATTATGACGCGGACGGTGTTACGTCTTCGGCGATTATGTCAGAAACTTTGACTGCGCTCGGAGCCAAAGTTGAGGTGTGGATTCCGAGTCGTTTTGGTCAAGGTTACGGTTTGAATAAAGAAATTATTCAAGAGCTTAAAGAGAGAAACGTTTCTCTTATTATTACGGTTGATAACGGAATTAGAGCCAAGGCGGAAGTTGATTTTGCGAAGTCGCTCGGCATTGATGTTATTGTGACTGATCATCACGAAGGACCACCGACTCGATCCGAAGAACCAGATTGTCTTGTTATCGATCCGATTTTGGATCATGAAAATTATCCTTTTAAATATCTCTGCGGCGCCGGTGTTGCCTATAAATTTGCAACGGCTCTAATTAGCAGTTCAACTTTGAGCGACGAAACAAAGAAAGCATTAGAAGAAAAAATAATAGATTTAGCGTCGATTGGTACGATTGCCGATTGCGTTACCTTACTCGGAGAAAATCGATTACTCGCAGCGCGCGGTTTGGCGGCGATGAATCGGCGACCGCGTTTAGGTGTGCGCGAATTAGCAAACGTTTCAAATATTAGCGCTGAGTTAGATTCATGGAATATCAGCTGGCAGATTACGCCGCGGCTGAACGTCGCCGGACGACTCGAGCATGCTAATACGGCTTATCAGTTATTAATTACAAAGGATCCGAGCGAGGCGCAAAAGATTGCGGCGGAATTGAATCAACAAAATATCGAGCGTCAGGTAATGACAAAAACAATCGTTGAAGAAGCGGCTCAAGAAATTGAAAAGAATCAGCTTAATGAGAAATTATTAATTGCAGTTTCGCCAAATGTTTTAGATGAAAAGGCTAAGGGTTGGAACGAAGGTGTTATTGGCTTATCAGCCGGACGATTAGCCGAGAAATTTTCACGGCCCTGTTTTGTTATTACGCGCAGTGAAGGAAATATAAAAGGCTCAGGCCGATCGGTTGAGCAATTTAATCTTGTCGAGGCGCTGGAAGCCGGCAAAGAACATCTTGAGCGTTACGGCGGACATAAAATGGCGTGCGGTTTTACACTTAAAAGTCTTGACGACTTAGAAGGGTTTAAGAGTAAGTCAAAAGCAATGGCGGTTACGATATTAGAGGGCGTAGACTTATCTCCCGTGCTTACTATTGATGCGGAATTAAAGATTGAAGAAGTTGATAATGCTTTGATTGAAGCGGTACAAACATTCATGCCCTTCGGACAAGATAATCCTGAGCCGAAATTTAAATCGAGAACAGTGATTGAGGAAATAATGGTGATGGGCAAGGAAAAGACTCATATTAAATTCAGAGTTGGGGGGCGCTGGGCTTTGGCTTTTAGCAAGGCCGAAGAGTTCGCATTTCTTAAACCCGGTGATATGATTGACTTTGTCTATACGGTAGGTTTTAATGAATTCAATGGACGCCGCGAGGCGCAATTAAAAATTGTTGATTTAAGAATTGCTTAATATGAAAACTTTTATTATTCATTCAGACGGCGGCGCGCGCGGCAATCCCGGCCCGGCGGCGATCGGCGCAGTTGTTGCCGCGGCTGACGGTTCGGAGATTCAATATATTTCAAAATGCATTGGAGAAACGACTAATAATCAAGCTGAGTATCAGGCGATCATCGCCGGCTTAGAGAAGGCCATCGAGATGGGTGCCGAAGAAGTGCAGTGCTTTTTAGATAGCGAATTGGTCGTTAAACAATTAAAGCGTGAATACAAGGTTAAGAACAAAGATTTAGCACCGCTGTTTGTTAAAGTGTTTAATTTGTCTCATCAGTTTAAAAAGATCAGCTTCACACATATTTTTAGAGAAGCCAATAAAGAAGCTGATCGTTTGGTGAATGAAGCGTTAGACGCTTAGGTCGTTTAGCTCAGTTGGTTAGAGCACTGCATTCACATTGCAGGGGTCGCTGGTTCGAATCCAGCAACGACCACATATGATTAACCCATCCATTTTCAAAGCCTACGACATTCGCGGAATCTATAATACGGATTTCGGCGACGATTTTGCGTATCAGCTTGGTCTCGCGTATTGCAAAATGCGACGTGAGGAACTGGGCTGGGATTCCTTTTCGGTTGTGGTCGGTCGCGATATGCGCCTTTCCAGTCCGGCGTTGCATAAACGCCTGATTGAAGGATTGATTGACGGTGGCGCTGATATTATCGATATCGGACTTTGCTCAACGCCAACTTTTTATTTTGCAGTTGCGTATTATCGTTACGACGGAGGTATTATGATCAGCGCCTCGCACAACCCGAAAGAATGGAACGGCTTTAAAATGGTTCGACAGATGGCTTCGCCTATCAGTGAGAATTCCGGCATCCGTGATCTGCAGCGCTTGATTCTTGATGAGCCGGCTTCCGTTCATCCGATTAAAGGAACAGTCTTTGAACGTAATGCGGTATTACAAGATCAAATCAAGCATGACTTATCGTATGTTGATATATCTAAGATCAAACCATTAAAACTAGTTGTTGATACTGCCAACGCCATGGGTGCACCTTACTTTGAAGCGTTGTTTCAAAAATTATCGCAGCTTGAAATTGAAAAAATGAATTGGGAACTAGACGGAACTTTTCCTAACCATGAAGCTGATCCCTTTAAGAAAGAAAATATTAAAGTTCTCTGCGAACGAGTTAAAGAAACTAAGGCCGATTTAGGCGTCGCGACTGACGGAGATTCGGATCGTATCTTTTTCGTTGATAATGAAGGTGCGCCGATTGATCCCGGCATTACCCGCGCGATTCTTTGCAAAATATTTTTACGTGATAAACCCAATTCGACAATCGCTTATGACGTTCGACCGGGAAGAATTACGCTTGATACAATTTTAGCCAATGGAGGAACACCGCTCGTGACCCGCGTCGGACATTCGTTGATTAAGGAAGCGGTGATCGACGCCGGAGCGTATTTTGCCGGTGAATCATCGGGACATTTTATGCTTAACATGGACGAAGAAGGTTGTTATGAAGTTCCCGGCATCGTTCTTCTTAAATTATTAGTCGAATTATCATCCATTGATGAACCTTTTTCTGCTTATATCAAATCCTTTAAAAAATATGTTAACAGTGGCGAAATAAGCTTGCGCGTAGAAAATCCGAAAGAAATAATAAGCTTAATGAAAGAAAAGTATATAGAAGGAAAGATTAATGAACTGGATGGCCTGTCAGTTGAATATCCTGATGTCTGGTTTAATGTTCGAGCTTCAAATACCGAACCGCTGCTGCGCTTCAGCGTTGAAGGGATCAATGCTGGTGTTGTTGAAGAGAAAAAACAGGAATTACAAGCCATAATTGACAAACAAAGCGTTCTTAACTAGACTGAAGAAAAATAAATAAACTTAAAAGGAGGGTAATAGCATGAAATTTATCGGTAGCAATGTAGATATAGATTTTAGCAAGGTAACATTAAGTACGGCACTTTGCGATGCAAGTTCTTTAAAGGAAATGGGAGATTTAAGTGGCGACGAAGCGGAAGCTATCAATAAAATTGAATCGGCCAAAAGCAGGATGCAAACCAATGAGTACATTGGAGGCGAATTGATTTCTTATTATAAGACAATCGTTGAAGCAATTAACCACCGCGAAGATCCTGACGCATAATTTTTTCAAAAGTATAACAAAGCCGCAATTACAATTGCGGCTTTCATGTTTTTAATATTATTTCTTAAATAAGTTGAGAATGTTTTTGATATCTTCGTAGTCTTGTAAACTAATGCCGAGCTTTTCGCGATTCGAATAAATGTGTTCGGTTTCTTTTTGAATGAGATGTCCCGAGATACCGACGCCATTGCGAATATTATCGATGTGTTTATAAATTAAATCCATTAAGAATTTCTGATTCTCAGCATTGAGGTTGCGATATTTATAATCATTACGGACGAAGGAACTAAGCTTTTGTTTAGCTCGTTCGCTCGTATCGCCTTTAATAGTTTTGGCAAGTTCATTAATATCCATATTAATTTCTTTTAGCTTCAGCCTCCAAAGTTCTCGCTACTGCTAAAACGTAGGCAGCAGTTCTTAAATCAAGTGAATATTTTTCGGCAGTGTCCCAGAGAGCCGCAAAGGCGGTTACTATTTTTTCTTTAAGTCGTGTATTGATAGTCTCTAAGTCCCAGCTTTCATTTTTCATATTTTGATCCCATTCAAAATACGAAACAACAACGCCGCCGGCGTTCGCCAACACATCCGGAATAATCGTAATGCCCTTTTTGAACAACTTTTCGCTCTCGGGTAAACTAATTGGGCCGTTAGCAATTTCAACAATTGTTTTTGCTTTAATATGTTCCCAATTCTTTTCCGTAATGACGCTATTTAAAGCCGCCGGAACTAGGACATCGACTTCAAGGGCTAATAATTCTTCATTGGAAATATTTTTAGAACCTGGGAAATCGACCACTGATTTTGTTACTTCTTTATGTTTTATTAAATCTGAAATATTTAAACCATCAGGATTATAAATCGCTCCCTTTGAATCCGAGGTCGCGACGATTTTCCAATTTTTGTGCGAGAGTTCGGCAAAGTGCAAACCGGCGTTCCCGAAGCCTTGTACGGCAACCGTAATTTCTTTTTCTGATTGACCTGTTTTCTCTAAATACGCTTCAAGTGAATAGACAGCGCCGAGTCCGGTTGCCTTATCTCGTCCCTTTGATCCGCCATCATCCATTGGCTTTCCAGTAATAACCGCCGGACTATCTTTTCCAACAATCTTAGAATATTCATCTTTGAACCAGCTCATCATCTGCGGCGTCGTATAGACGTCCGGCGCCGGAACGTCTACTGTTGGACCGACGACCGGAGCGAGCGCACGAGCGAGAGCGCGAGTTAAGCGCTCTAATTCTCCAATCGATAATTCTTTCGGGTTTACAATAATCCCGCCTTTGCCGCCGCCCATCGGGATGTCAGCCACAGCGCATTTAATCGCCATCCAAAAAGCGAGCGAGGTTACTTCGTCTTCATCAACTTCGTGATGATAGCGCAAGCCGCCTTTAAAAGGACCGCGCGCGTCATTATACTGAACGCGATAGCCTTCGTAAACCTTAATTTCGCCTGAGTCCATCGCGACGGGTAAGCTGACGCGAACTAAGCGTTTCGGGTGACGCAAGATTTCAATAATATTTTTTTTCTCGTCCAAAGAAATAAGCTTATGAGTTTTAATAAGTTCATAAGCCGTTTCGAGCTGTTTCAGGTTGTCTTGCATCATAAGTATTGTCATCCCTGCGAAAGCAGGGATCCAGATTAGTTAATACCAATATTTTTCTTAACAAGTTTCATAGTTTTCTCGGCGATTGACTTTGCTTCCTTCGCGCCTTTGTCTAAAACTTTCTTAACTTCCTTATCGGAATATTTTTTATAACGCGCCTGAAATTCAGTTAAGAAGTTAGCAACGACGTTGGCGAGATCTTCTTTAAATTCCCCGTAGCTTTTTCCTTCATATAATACTTCTAATTCTTTGACTGATTTATTTCCTAGAGCTGAGTAGATGGCGAGGAGATTCGAGATAGCCGGTTTTTTATCAGGGTCATAAAAAATCTTATTATCGGAATCAGTAACCGCACGTTTGATTTTTTTATGAGCGACCATCGGTTCATCGAGTAAGGCGATATAAGAATTCGGGCTTTGCGAACTCTTACTCATTTTCTTCATCGGATCATCGAGGGCCATAATACGGGCGCCTTCTTTACGAACGATAGTTTCGGGAACCCTAAAGGTTTCGCCGTAATTAGAATTGAAGCGACGGGCGAGAACACGAGATAATTCGAGATGCTGCATCTGGTCATGTCCAACCGGAACAACATCGGTTTGATAGAGTAAAATATCAGCCGCCATCAAAGTCGGATAGTTGAGCAGACCGGCGCTCGGACCTTCCTTTTTTTCTTCACCGGACTTATCTTTGTACTGCGTCATTTTTTCTAACTCAGAAACTTTGGTAATCGTATTTAAAATCCAGCCGAGTTCGGTGTGTTCGCTGACATCGGATTGTTGAAAGATAATGGCTTTTTTCGGATTGATTCCGGAAGCTAGATAAATTCGAACAATATCTAAAATTGTTTTGCGTAAGGCTTTTGGATCTTGTTTAACGGTTATTGCGTGATAATCAACGACGCAAAAAAGGCACTTATATTTTTCCTGTAAGGGTAACCATTGGCTGATAGCGCCGATGTAGTTTCCGAGGTGAAGGTCGCCGGAGGGTTTTATCCCTGAAAAGAGTGTTTTCATATATAGGTAGTGTATTATAGCTCCAAATTAGGGTCAACTTTGAGCTTATTCCAGGGAGTGGTTTTTTTAGCTTTGAATTTGAAGTAGCCGGCCACGGCGATCATCGCGGCGTTATCGGTTGTATATCTCATCTCCGGCATTCTAAAATCTAGTTTCATTTTTTTAACTTCTTCGGACAATCGTTCGCGCAATCGAATATTTGCGGCGACGCCCCCGGCAAGCATAACTGTCTTAGCTTTATATGCTTTTGCCGCACGGATAGTTTTAGCGACTAAAACATCAACGACCGCTTCCTGAAAGGTGTAAGCATATTCGGGAATGCGTTTCTTGTAATTCTTGTCTTTTTGGACCATGTAAAGCAAAGCGGTTTTTAAACCTGAAAAAGAAAATTCATAATTTTTAGAATCCATCATTGGACGCGGAAGTTTTATTTCGGATGTACCAGTGAATTTTTCAGCGTGTTTGGAAATTAGGGGACCGCCCGGATAACCTAAACCTAAAAGTTGCGCCGCTTTATCAAAGGCTTCGCCGGCCGCATCATCGCGGGTTTCGCCAATCGTTTTATAATTTAAATGACTCTTCATTAAAACTAATTGCGTATGGCCGCCGGAGACGGTTAAGATAATAACCGGAAAAGAAGTTTTATCATGATCAATAAAATTGCTATAAAGATGACCTTCGATATGATTGACCGAAACGATTGGCAATTTCCAAACGTAGGCCAACGTCTTCGCGGTTTCTAAACCAATCATCAGAGAAGTAATTAAACCAGGACCCGAAGTTACTGCAATGGCAGATAATTTTTTGGGCGCATCTTTTTTGGAAATGCCGGCCTTACGCAACGCTTCGTCGATGACGGGAATGATATTTAAGACATGTTCTCGGGCGGCAACCTCCGGTACGACGCCGCCGTATTTTTTATGAATTTTGATTTGTGAGGAAACGATATTAGAAATAATCAAAAGCTTGTTTCCTTTGCCTTCGGCGACCGACGCCGCGGTTTCGTCACAGCTAGTTTCTATTGCCAATATTTTCATATATTTTTGCCTCTTTACTATAGCAGAAATTATGCTAGTATGCAGGGGTATGCGGGCGTGGTGAAATTGGTATACACGCCAGCCTTAGGAGCTGGTGCCGCAAGGCATGAGAGTTCAAGTCTCTCCGCCCGCACAAATAGTTCTTAAAAAATAAAGAAACGAGGCAGAGATGTCAAACAATATCAAAGTAACATTCTTGAAATCAAAAAGACGCAGCTTGTCCATGCGGCAAAAACCCAAAAGGACTAAGCGATTTAGTTTCGCGGCCGTTGTCGCTATTGCGCTGGATGTTCCATTCCTCCAGACTAGATCCGCGGTCAATGCCGAGATTAGAGAACTTGAGCGTTTCATGATCGAATCTTTTGCAGAGGAAAAGAATAAAAAAATTCCCCTGGGAGACTACCCTTCAATCGCCAAACAATCTCTCCTGCAGCAGTTTCCAAAATTGCAGGGAATTAACGCAGATCATGTTATTGACGCGCCACGTTATTTGAAGTGGAGCGAAGAGTTAAAGAAGACTTTTGGAGCACGTTTTGCTGTGAAAAAAATAAGCTGGGAGATAATTTATCAGTATCCGCAGCGGCAGTTAGCGGGCAGAATGTGAAAGCAAGCGCAGTGCCGTCAAGGACTGCGTTTTTTCTTTTGTGCTCTAGATAATTTTAAAAGCCGTAACGTACCTTTTGGTATATTACGGCTTTTTATAAATTGAAAATTTAATTTTTAATCTTCATCGGTATATTCTTCCGGAGTAGCGCTACTGCCGATTTCGGAACGAACTTCATCGCTCAAAATATTAGCCACCATAAGCATCAGATACACGGAAGCAAGATCAGGGCTTTCAACGCCGTAGTATTGGCTTGAAGCTGCGTCATATTTCTTTCTTGCCTTTTTTAAATTTTCCATTGCTTCATCAGAGATATTTCCCTCTAATTCGGAATTTTCAAGGGCACTAAGCTTATTATTTACCCTTGTAAAGACGCTGCGCATATGTTCTGTTTTTGCTTTTATTTTGAGTTTTTCGACATCATATTCATAATCTGCGAGGAAGTCTTCGTCGCTCTCTTCTGCCGCTGCTAATTCCCCTTTTTTGATTGCCAGGGCAATGAACAGAGTTAGAACAATAAAAATCAGAATAATTGCGCCCATGCAAAATACGCCTGTGTTACTGCTGTTTTTCGGAATGTCAGCTAAAGCAATTAAAAGAGTGTTCATGTATGTTCTCCTTTTCTTTTTCGGGGATTATTTATTTTAAAAAGATCAATAAAAAATTATAAAATATAAATATATTTTTGTCAATGGTTTATGTATGTGATATAATACTATTGAAATTAAATTTAAATATATGACTGAAAAGAAAATTTTTGACGCCGATATTGAAGAAAACAAAGTCATTGCGGCGCTCTCCTACCTCTGGATCCTCTTCCTAATTCCGCTCCTCTTAAAACGTGATTCTAAATTCGTTCAATTCCATGCCAAGCAAGGTCTTGTTTTGTTTATTATCGAATTTATTGTTAGCTTTATCGCCTGGATTCCTCTCATCGGTTGGGTACTATTTCTGGCGGTTATAATCACCGCGATTCTCGGTTTCATAAAGGCGTATAACGGCGAGTCATGGGAAATTCCTTTTATTTATAAGTGGAGCCAAAAAATGAAATTTTAATATGAAAAACTCATTCATAAAATTTTATAAAGATCTCGGTATTAAAGACGTCGGGATTGTCGGCGGTAAAAACGCTTCGCTCGGCGAGATGTACCGAACTTTAACCGCCAAGGGCATTCGCGTGCCTAACGGTTTCGCGACAACTTCTGAAGCTTATCATTATTTTTTTAAAGCGACCGGACTCGAAGAAGAAATTCGAAAGATTTTAAAAGGTTTGAATACTCATAACGTGACCGATCTCGGACGTCGCGGCCAAAAGGTACGCGAGGCGATTATTAAGGCTGAATTTCCTAAAGAATTGAATAAGGCGATTACGGAGGCTTATACCAAACTTTCAAAATTGCATAAGACAAAGAATCTGCACGTCGCGGTTCGTTCCTCGGCCACGGCCGAAGACTTGCCGGATGCTTCATTTGCCGGACAGCAGGAGACCTTCCTTAATATAAGCGGACCGGAAGTTTTATTAAAAGCGGTCAAAGAATGCATTGCTTCTTTATTCACTAATCGCGCGATTTCTTACCGCGTTGATAAAAAATTTGATCACTTTAAAATCGCCTTATCGGTCGGGGTTCAGAAAATGGTCCGTTCGGATCTTGGCTCATCGGGAATTATGTTCTCGATTGATACCGAATCCGGTTTTAAGAATGTTGTCTTAATCAATTCGATCTACGGCTTAGGCGAAAATATCGTTTTGGGTCGAGTTAACCCCGATGAATTTTTAGTTTTTAAGCCAACCGGTCAGATTATTTCTCGTCGTCGCGGTCATAAGAACATTAAAATGGTTTACGACAAGAAAGCCGGCGTCCGTCCCGTTAAAAATATTCCGGTTTCCGCCGTCGATCAGATGAAGTATGCGATAAGCGATACTCAGGTTAAGGAATTGGCGCGGGCCGCTATGGAAATTGAAAAGCATTATAACCGTCCGATGGATATGGAATGGGCGGTTGACGGCGTTGATAAGAAAGTTTATATAGTGCAAGCTCGTCCGGAAACGATTCATAGCGTCCGCGATTATAATATTATTGAAGAATATAAGTTATCAGCGCATGCCAAAGCGGTTGTTGTAGGAAAGAGCGTCGGTTCGAAAATCGGTTCCGGAGTTGCTAATCGGATCATGGACATCAAAGATATTGCCAAGTTTAAAAAGGGCCAAGTCCTAGTAACCGATATGACGGATCCGGATTGGGAGCCGATTATGAAAATCGCTTCAGCCATCGTAACGGATAAGGGCGGAAGAACCTGTCACGCAGCGATTGTTTCCCGCGAGCTCGGAATCCCTTGTGTTGTCGGGACGGAAAACGGTTCACAAACTATTAAGGCCGGCGATAAGGTTACGGTAGATTGCTCACAGGGCGATGACGGCTATATTTATTCGGGAATTATTCCTTTTAAAGTCGGACGTACAAATATTAAGGATCTTGGTCGACCGAAAACCAAAGTGATGATGAATATCGGTTCGCCCGAACAAGCCTTTGCCGCTTCCTTTATTCCTAACGACGGCGTCGGTCTCGCACGCGAGGAATTCATCGTTAATACCTATATAAAAATTCATCCCTTGGCCCTGCTTAATTATCCGCATCTTAAAGATGCGAAAGCTAAGCGTGAGATTGAGAAATTAACGCTCGGCTGGGACCATAAGCCAGATTTTTTCGTCGACAAACTTGCCCAAGGCATAGCGATTATCGCCGCCGCCTTTTATCCGAAACCGGCGATCGTTCGTTTATCGGATTTTAAAACCAATGAGTATGCGAACTTAATCGGTGGCAAGGAGTTTGAACCGATTGAAGCTAATCCGATGATTGGTTGGCGCGGTGCAAGCCGATATTACGATCCGAAATACGCGCCGGCTTTTGCACTCGAATGCAAAGCTTTGAAACGCGTTCGCGATGAGATGGGCTTAACTAATGTTAAGCTGATGATTCCGATGTGCCGTACGGTTGAAGAGGGAATTAAGGTTCTAGACATCATGGAACAAAACGGTTTGAAGCGAGGTAAGAATGGTTTAGAGGTGTATGTTATGGCGGAAATTCCGACTAATATTATTTTGGCTGATAAGTTCGCAAAAATCTTTGACGGTTTTTCAATCGGTTCTAATGACTTAACGCAGTTTACGCTTGGTATAGATCGCGATGCCGGCTATCTTAAGATCGCCGGTACCGCCAATGAAAATAATGAGTCGGTTAAGTCTTTGATTCGTTATCTCATCGGTGTTGGAAAAACAATGAAAAAGAAGGTTGGAATTTGCGGTCAAGGTCCGAGCGATTTTCCCGATCTGGCTCGTTTTCTCGTTCGCGAGGGGATTGACAGTATCTCCTTAAATCCTGATACTGTTATTAAGACAACGGTTGATATCTTAAAGACCGAGAAGAAACTCAAATAATATGAAACGATTCCTAGCTTTTGTTTTTGATATTGCCAAAATGGTTGTTATTTCCTTGGCGATTATCATTCCAGTTCGTTATTTCCTCGTTCAGCCCTTTTACGTTAAAGGTGCTTCGATGGAGCCTAATTTTCATGAGCATGAATATTTGATGGTTGATGAAATCAGCTATCGTTTTAACGATCCGAAACGCGGCGACGTTATCGTTTTTCGCTACCCGAAAGATCCGCAGGAATATTACATTAAGCGTTTAATCGCCATGCCTGGTGAAACGATTTCCTTTAAAGATGGCTCAGTCTTTATTACCGCCGAAGACGGAACTCTTGCACAATTGGACGAACGTTATTTGCCTGATTCGGTCGCGACGATTGCGCTAAGCGAAGAATCGGTTACGCTTGCTTCTGATGAGTATTTTTTGATGGGTGATAACCGTAACGGTTCGAAAGATTCGCGTAGCTTCGGTCCCGTCAAGCGTAGTTTTATTATTGGTCGCGCCTTTTTCCGGGGTTGGCCGATTGATAAAGTCGGATTAGTGCGTGCCGGCGTTTATGAATTAAAAAAGTAATCGTATGCCAGGAAGAACCTCAATGTATTCTAAGAAAAAAGCCGCTCCCGCTCCGATCCGTAGCGGCCGACAAGCCGCGGTGCCGACTCGTCTTAAGGGAACTAAAGATATTATTCCCGAAGAATGGCGCTATTGGCGCTTAGCCGTTGATAAGGCGATGCAGCTCGCTAAAATTTATGATTTTGAACGGATTGAAACTCCTTTGTTAGAACCCTTAGCACTCTTTGAGCGTTCCTTCGGCAAGCAGAGCGATGCCGTTGTCAAACAATTATATTCCTTTGTTGATCGTGATAACGAAAAAGTAGCTTTGCGTTCTCATTTGAAAGCTTCTTTGGCGCGCGCCGTTATGGAGCACACCTTGGTTGATGAAACAAAATTTGCAAAACTCTGCATGCTCGGACCGGTCTTTCGTTATGACCGTGTTCAATCCGGTTTAGCGCGTCAGCATACGCAGTGGGCGCTCGATGTCGTCGGTAATCCGTCACCGATCGCTGATGCTTTAGTTATCATGATTGGTTATAATTTTTTCAAAGAATTGCAACTCGATGTCCGAGTCGATATTAATAGTTTGGGTGATGCGGAATGTCGCGCGACCTATTCGGCGAAGTTAGCGGAATTTTATAAGGAGCAAACTAAAAAATTAAAACTTCCGGCCGATATTAAGAAGCAGCTTGCCAAGCATCCGCTTGAAGGTTTTCTTTCGACCGATGAACGTATGATTGAAATCAATCAGGACGCGCCGACGATTGTTGATTTTCTTTCTGAAGATGCTAAGAATCATTTTTTTGCAATCATTGAACATCTCGATGCCTTTGGCGTCCCTTATAATTTGAATTCGCGTTTGTTCGGCGGTGCTGACTACTTCGGCCGCACCGTTTTTGAGTTCGTTGCTCCGGAAGAAGAGGGACGCAAGGAAATTGTTCTCGGATCGGGCGGTCGTTACGACAATTTGTTTGATAAACTTTTTAATCAGCATGTCAGCGCCGTCGGTTTTGCCGTTGGAATGGAACGGACGGTGAGCCGTATTCGCAGTTTGGAATTACCGCTGCAGGAGACGGGAGCCGATATCTATCTCGCTCAACTGGGCGACGGTCCGCGTCAGAAAGCCTTAGCGATGTTTGAAGAATTGCGCAAAGCCGGATTTAAGGTCAGTCAAGGCTTTCTACACGCCGCCTTGAAGCATCAGCTTGAAGAAGCGATGAAAATGAATGTTCGCTATACCCTGATTCTCGGCCAGAAAGAATTAATGGACGGAACGATTATTATCCGTGATATGGAGTCGGGTGCGCAGGAAGTCGTTGATGCGAAGAAGATTATTCATGAGCTTGAGAAACGGTTGACTAATGGTAAATTATAGGCTAGAATCTAGAAATCTTATTTATAAGTTCTAGAAAGGCAGGTGTGCCCTATGGTTGAATTCAAGAGAAAAAAAGGAGAAACCTTCGAAGCTTTTCTGCGCCGCTTTAACAAGCGACTCCAGCAGAGCGGCCGCCTTTATGATGCGCGTAAAAACCGTTATCATAGAAAAGATAAGAACGAGAATGCTAAACGCAAAGTCGCTCTCATCGGCCTCGAACTCCGACACAAAAAAGAATATGAACGCCGCACCGGCAAGTTTAAAGACGAAATGACCGGACGTTGGTAAATAAAAAGTAGGGGCAGGTTTAAAACCTGCCCCTACTTTTTATTTTGATTGACAATTAAAAGAAGAGCGAGTATTCTCTAATTTAGAGTTGTTCTCAAAAAATTTAATAATCTCAGGAGGAAATTAAACATGAAACATCGCTCAGTAATTTTATTAGATCCAAAACAGTGCAACAGAAAAGTTTTAGTAGTAGCACTTTCCCTTGACGAGGACTTTTCGGTCTCACGCCGTAAGCTCGAAACGGCCGGCCGAATGCTAAAAGAAGAACCGCGATTTAAATATTTATTTTTAGTTGTTAATCGACGTCCAAAAATTGAAGAAAGTGGAACATATAATAAATGGTACGCTGCTGGTTTAGAAATATTACAAAGTCATTGTACGGATATTGAGAAAAGAGTGATTCGTAAATACTTCACCGCTTCAAACGTCAGTGAGGATTTGAAAAAAGATATGCGGCGTATTATCGAGCAAGGACGCTGTAGGATAAATGAATATGGTTTTTATTTGATAACCGATAAACCGGAAAAGCTAGAAGAGCAATGGCACGATACTATTAAATATCCTGTCGAAGTGGTTTATGCCAGTAAAAAAATAAACCAGATTAGCTATTCAATTAAATAATTTGATAATAACTTTTAAAAAAAATACCCCGCTAGCAAGGCGGGGTTTATTTTTTATTGAAACCGGGGATGAAGCGTTTAATTGTATCAAGGCGTGAGCGTTTGGCGTATTGCTTAATCTTCATTCGGGCGCGGCGCGTCTTAACAAATTCAAGCCAATCATAATTCGGACCGTGTCGGTTCGCGTCGATAACTATCTCAACCATATCACCGTTTTTTAAGACTGTTTCCAGAGGCATCATTCGGCTATTGATTCGAGCGGCAACGCACTTATTTCCGATATCGGTATGGACAGCATAGGCAAAGTCGACGGGCGTCGCATTGCCGGGCAGATCATGAACATCGCCCTTGGGAGTAAAGACGAAGATACGATCGCGGAAGAGATTGAGCTTTACTTCTTTAAGAAATTGCTGGCTGTTCTTCGCCTCGCGCTGAACTTCAAGAATTTCCTGCACCCAATGGGGCGTTCGTTCGCCGTCTGCACTGCGTTTTTGTTTATAATACCAGTGAGCCGAAATACCGTAGAGCGCTTCTTCGTGCATTTCTTGAGTTCTGATTTGAAATTCGGTCGGTTTGCCGCCCGGGCCGAAAACGGTGGTATGAATCGAACGGTAGCCGTTCGGTTTCGGTACGGCGATATAATCTTTAAAGCGCGTGTAATTCGGTTTCCAAATTGAATGAATTATGCCGAGTACCTTATAACAATCGGCGACAGTAGTTACGATGATGCGGAGCGCGAAGACGTCGTGAATCTCATCGAACTTACGATTCTTTTCCTGCATCTTTTGCCAGATGCTATAGAGATGTTTGAAGCGACCGTCAATTTGGTTTTTTATGTTCTCGCTTTTGAGACGCTGCTCGACGATTTGTCGAATTCGTTCAATATATTGCTTTAACTCGGTTTTACGTTCAATTTCATATTTATATTCGAGCTTTTTATATTCATCCGGATGCAGATATTTAAAACAGATATCTTCCATCTGCCAACGCAGGCTCCAAATACCGAGCAGGCCGGCGATTGGCGCATAGATTTCGAGCGTTTCTTGGGCGATGCGTTTTTGTTTTTCTTTAGTCAGCGCATCGAGAGTTCGGAGATTGTGTAGTCGGTCGGCGAACTTGATTAAAATGACGCGCAAATCTTCGGCCATCGCTAGGAACATTTTGCGCAGGCTTTCGCGATAACGCTTGATACCGCGATAACGGATTTTACTCAACTTCGTAATGCCTTCTACTAGTTTGGCGACGTCGTCTCCAAAAGCACTGCGGATGTCTTCCAATGTTGTTGACGTGTCTTCGGGAACATCGTGCAACAGACCGGCCGTAATCGTCGGCAGGTCGGCTTTGATTTGCGCTAGGATGAAGGCGGTATGAAGCGGGTGATCGATATAGAGTTCACCGCTTTTACGTTTCTGATCTCCGTGTGCTGTGGCCGCAAACTCGTAGGCGCGACGAAGAACAGCGGTATCTACCGTTGGTTGGGTTTTGGCGACTTGTTCAATGATCTGTTCTATGGTCATATTCGTTGCGTCAGCGCTTAAGGATATGGTATTATGATTGTAAAAGTAACTGGCCGCTTAGTCAAAAGCTACATGAAACGTTCAGCCTCTCGAGTCTTTATTTTTACAGCGTTGTTCACCGTCGTTTTAAGCGTCGGATTTTTCGCTTTTCAGGCGGTAGAAGCCGGCTCGGTCAATACGGGAATTAATTTCGCCGCCGAGACCGGTCTTTCGGGTCAAGATATCCGCGTTACCATTGCAAAAATTATCAGAATCATTCTCGGCTTCCTCGGAATCATCGCGGTTGGCTTAACCTTGTATGCCGGTTTCTTGTGGATGACATCCGGCGGTAATGAAGAAAAAATTGCACAGGCAAAATTGATTTTGCGTAACGGAATTATCGGACTGGTTATTATTCTTGCCTCCTTTGGAATTGTTTCATTTATCTTAAGCCGTTTAATTGGCGCAACCGGCGGCAATGGCGGAAATAATAACGGTCAAGGTAACGGCAACGGTCAAGGTATCGGATCGCTCGGTAACGGAGTCGTACGCAGCGTCTATCCGGAACCCTTTCAGCAAGAGGTGCCGCGTAACACGAGTATTATTGTAACCTTCCGCGAACCGATGCTGGCGTCGAGTATATGCGATGCGCTTACTAACGACTCTCCGGCAAAGTGTGCGCCGGGAGCAAAAATAAAAGCTGATAGTGTTAAAATTTTTAAAACTTCGGAAGGCGACGATCCAACAAAAAATGTTACGAATACTTCGGTAAGTTCCGTCGATAATATTACTTTTGTATTTAAGCCGGCCGCACCGGCATATCTCGGTTCGGTAAATGAAGCAATCGACTACACGGTTAATCTGACAAATGAGGTTAAAAAGAACAATGGCGATGACGCTTTTGGATTGAGCGATTTCCGTTGGACATTCGAAGTAAGTAATCAGCTCGATCTTGTTTCGCCTAAAATTAAAAGCGTCGGCGACGCCGGTATTTTTCCGATTCCTGATGATGAAGGCGATATTGTCAGCGGCATCAGCCAAGCCAAGCCTGCCGAAGGAACAGTTACGGTGAGCGGTGCGCCTTCTACCTATGTTGCTGCGAGCGCCACACTGCAACGATTAGTCCCGCCGCCGCCTCCAATCGATGCGACTCTCGAAGGAACTAATACCTGTGCTGACGGCAACGTTACAATCACTATTATTCCTCAAGGCGCAACTCTCGGCGCCCGTATCGGCTATACTCAACCCGGCTTATTGCCGACTGATTTGGCGATTACCAATAATCGCGTAGCGATTGCACCCTGCGGACTGACTCTCGTCTTAACACCGGGTTTTGCCGCCGGCCACACCTGGCGTATTACGGTTCAGGCTGAAAAACAATCCGATACTTTGACCATTGGATCAAAAATCTACAGCTTTGTCACTGCCAATCCAAATAACAATCAAATTCGTGTTGGCGGAACGAATGCTCAAACCGCCGCCAATATTGCTGCTGCCGTTAATGCTATTCATCCGGAAATCACATCTCCCTATGTGCCGGCCAACGGCGCTGTTGTTACCTTGCGAGCTAAAGTCGCCGGAAGCAGCGGCAATAGCCTAGAGTTGTCAGCCTCTAATCCGGTGGTTTTCGGAATTTCTCGGATGCAGGGCGGAAGTGATCAGACGACCAGCTACGCCGTTAAAGATAAACAGGATCAACCGAAAAACTCGGTTATCCAAATTAATTTTAACGAAGCGATTAATCCTTTAGTGGCTTCCGGAACGAGTGATGAACTCGCTGATATTTTACGAGTCGTTAACGCTGATGCCGCTGCCAAGGCGGCCAATGCCGCCTGTGCAGCTGATAGCGAGTGCCGCTCCTATAAATGTACAAACAATGTCTGCCAGGGCGATCAATTGGCGGGATCCTATACAATTTCCAACCAATATCGAACGGTTGAATTTATTTCTGATATAAAGTGCGGGGTTAACGGCTGCGGTGAAAATATTTATTGTTTGCCGGGCAACAGCAATCTCAAAGTTGAAACGACAGCGGCAAGCCTGCAGTCTTGTTCAAGTAACAGCGATTGTACCGTTGCTCCCTACACGACCTGCAGCCAAGGAGTATGTAATGACAGTGCGAGCAACAAGAATTTACCGACCGCTTCGACTCAAAACGGTATTGTCGACTTGGCTGAAAATTCCCTCGACGGAAACCGTAATGATAATCCCCAAGGACAGGTTGATAGTTATAATGAAAATGCTTCCGTCCAGGATAACGGCGGACGCGGCGACAATCACCTCTGGTCTTTCTGGATCAGTGATCGTCTTGATTTAACTCCGCCTAGAATTCTTGGCACCGGCGTTAATAATAATCAAAGCAACGTTAATAAAACCAGTCCGATTGAAGTCATCTTTTCAAAATTGATGATGTCGTCGAGTATAACCACCGGTTCGATTACGGTTGATAACGGCATTAATCAAATTGTTCATAAATTAATTAATCTCTGGAGCTTGGCCAATGACCCGATCGGCTATTGGGCGAGCAAAGAAGATCGCGACGTTGAACCGCTCGACGGTCGACCGGACCGTACCAGTGTTTTCCTTGGACACGGCGACTTTAATGATGCAACCTTGTATCAAGCGCAGGTTGGTTCCGGAGTTAAGGATATTTATCAAAACTGTTATAAACCATCAGCCGGTCCGAATTGTAACGCCAATGCCCTGCAGCCTTCCTGTTGCCGTGACGGCAGCGGTAATTTAGTGCCGACGGCAGATTTATCGCCTGACGGAAATTGTTTGTAATATGAAAATTTTAGGAATGAAAAAATTAGCAATCGCTCTATTCTCCGCCCTTCTCATCGGCGGAGCATTATGGTTTTTTGCGGGCGATGCTTTGGCACAAAATCTTAATACCGGTTTGGAATTTGCAACTGAAACCGGTTTATCGAACCAAGATCCGAGAATTGCAATTGCTCGTATCGTCAGAATCATTCTCGGCTTCCTCGGTATCATCGCGATTGGCATTATGATCTATGCCGGTTTTGTGTGGATGACGGCTCAGGGCGAAGAAGAAAAAATTAATAAAGCGAAAAAAATAATGCTGAGCGGAGGAATCGGTTTGGTAATTATCTTGGCATCGTTCGGTATCGCGAGCTTTATAATGAGCCGACTGTCGGGAGCGACCGGCGGATTGGGCGGTAATGGCGGAGGTGGCGGCGGAGGAATTGGTAGCGGTAGTGATATATTTTCTCTGAGCGCAACAACGCCGGCACATCAAAGTGTTAATGTACCGCGTAACGCCGTAGTTCGATTCCGTTTCAGTAAAGCGGTTAAAGAGTCGACCGTTACGGAGAATAGTTTTAGCGTGAACGTCGCCGGAACCCGTACGGTTGATGGAAATTATATTGAATTCGTCCCGGATTCAAACTGCGAAGCTCCGAATGAAAGCTTAAAATGTTTTCCGGCTAATTCAAGCGTGACTATTGAGGCATTAAACGGTAGTAGCGGAATTATAAGTATCGATGACAAAGAATTGAATTGTTCCGGTTCGTCCATGTGCCAAATTTCATTCACAGTCGGAGAAATTGTTGATACAGAAGAACCGCGTATAAATATAGTAACGCAACAAGTGTGTATCAATATAAACAACACTTTAAAGGCTTCGAGTATTGATAATTACGGAGTGTCGCTCATTGATTTTTTTGCCAACGATGATCCAATCGGTTCATCAATCAATGATTCTAACCCCTTTATCGGCAGTCCTTATAATGCTCAGGTTCAATGGAATAGCGGCGCACTTACGGAAAGCATACGGTTGAAGGCAACGGCCTATGACCTTGATTCAAATCAAGCGAGTGCGGAAAAGACAGTTCCAATTTCTCCGGCGCACTGCTGTAACGCTGTCCAGGACGGAGATGAAACCGGTATTGATTGCGGGGGATCCTGTCTTTCCTGTGAGGCGATGGCACGACCGCAAATCTCTACAATTGCTCCGGCCGGCGGTTTTTGTTCAAATGATGTAAATAAATTTTGCCGTAAAGCAACTGAAGTCGCGGATTGCGGCGCTAATGCAAGCTGTGATCTTGGTACGCCAAACGGTGCGAGTGGAAACTTTGTAACTATTACTGGTTCCGGTTTCGGAGAGACGCGCGGCAAGGTTTTCTTTACTAACGCTGCCGGTTCTCAAGTTGAGGCAGTGTTGGCCGACGATGCTGCTTCGGGAAATCCAGCCTGTATTAATTCAGTCTGGCAAGACGGACAGATTATTGCCGTTGTTCCTGCCGGAGCAGGGGAAGGTGAGATATCTGTTCGAACTTCTGATGGAAAAAATGATACCAGCAGCGATGATTATGGTGCCCTTATAAATGATTTTAAAAAGAATACGATTCAACGACCGGGTATTTGCGCATTAACACCGGCAGTGGGAAAAATTAATGACGTTGTTGAATATCAAGGTGTGAAGCTGTCATCAGCCGAAGCTTATTACGGAAATCTATCAAGCAATATTAAGGCTCCGATTTCTTCATTCGCTAGCGATCGCGAAGGAACGGCAACGGTGCCGAATTTAGTGAGCGGTTTGACGACTACCTATGTTCTTAAAGGGAATGTTGATAGTAACTATATTCCTTTTACAAAAGAGAACGAACCCTATAACGGCCCGATTATCAGTTCTATCGAACCAAGCACGGGACCAATCGGTCAGTACGTAACGATTCGTGGCTCAGGTTTCGGTTCAACGCGTTCAACCAGTAAAATATTCTTCGGTGATACAAGCGGACGGGAAGCGGATTACGCTTTTCCGGATGTGTGTGCTGAAACAATCTGGACGGATAAGCAAATCGTTGTAAAAGTTCCTGCGGGAATTCCGCTTAACGCTGATTATAAGATTACGCTTGAGCGCAGCGGCTTTAATCCGACTGATTCGGGAACACAATTATTTACCGTTAGCGGCGGATCGCCTAATCCGGGAATTTGTCGCCTGCAGCCTTCTTTGGGACAGGCAAATAGTCCGGTTGTTTTCTGGGGTGAGTATTTCCAAAATCGCGACGCCAACAGTACTATTCGTTTTTATAATAATGCGAGCCAACAAGGTCAAGCGATCACCTTCTGGGATATTGATGACTCAGCCTCTGGTATAAAACCGTGGAAGGCGATTACTACGGTTCCGCAAAGCGCTTCGACCGGTCCGGTACGACTGTTAGTTGGATCCCCGGCGACCTTAAGTAACGCACTGAACTTTGCTGTCGGACAGTGTTCACAAGACAGTGATTGCGGTAGCGGTACGGCGACCTGTTGCGCCGCCGGTTTACCGGAAGCCGGTAAATGCAAAGCAACGGCCGGTGAATGTTACGGTGCGGTTGCGACGAGCGTTTACGAATGGCGCTTCTCAACCGGTGCGAGTGCGAGCTGTGCTTCGGATCAGCAACAATGCGGAACCGTTTGTTGCGCCGCGGGTTGCGATCCGACGACTCCGAATAAATGTGCTCAATGTCTGACTGGACAAAATGAATGCGGCGACGGTCAATGCTGTAATACGAGCTGCGAAGAGGGAATCAACGGCTTACCAAGTACCTGCCCTGATCCAACCTCTTGTTCCGGTTATTCCTATAATCAATGTTTAGAAGGTTTCTATTGTCCGAACTCCCCGGGACTTTGTTCGCCGTATCCGGGAACCGGCGATCCGCTTGAGGTCGGTGTTTGCGGTAACCAAGCCTGTGAATCGAAGCCGGGTTGTACAACGCCGGGATCCTGTACCTATGACGCCGCTCTGAACCGCTGTATAAAGAATGAACCTTTGCTCTGCAAAAAGATCGAGTTGCTTGACGGAGCTTCACCAAGCCAAGTTATTAAAGTTAACGGACAGCCGGCCTCCGCCCAATGTACGACAGGTTATCAGAATACGCCGCATTGGACACTAACTAACTGGGTACAGTCCTGTCCGGCGGGTTGGACACGCGGAGTTAATAATACCTGTATCGACGCCGGTAATATAAACGGCAGCTGCGGAGTTTGCGCAAATCCATTCAGCTGTCAGGCCGCCGGCGGTGATGGAAAATGCGCGATTGCTGAAGTGGTTTGTCCGAGCGGTTCAACCTGTAACACTGCGACAAATAAATGTGAAAAACCCGATACGGGAACCTGTGATTGTTGCTGCCGTAAAGATAATCAGAATCAAGATTGCTGCGGCGGATTAAATTGCGAAGGCTCCTGCGGATCCGGTCAAAGCAACTTAGGAGTGTGCTCCGGTTGTGTTGTCAACGGAGTTCCCGATGATTCGCTCTGTAACTGTACGGGTACAAGCGGAAAATTCTGTGACGCAAGTTCAAATCCGCGCGGTGAATGTAAAGACTGTTCACAAATTACCGATTTAACTGAATGTTCGAGTCATGCCGAATGCTGTGTTGATGGAAAGAACGGCAACCGCTGTACGAGTGTGCCGGTTGATGGAACTCGTTTCGAACAAGATGATCTTCAATATTGCGCCTATTTTAATTGTACTAACGCGTATCCAAATACCTGTAACGTTACGCCGGTTATCAGCGGTGTTTACAGTAAGTTAAACGCCTGTAATCAAGGCTGTACTGCGGCACCGATTTCTTGCGCTAATAGTGTCGGTCAATGCGACAAGAATAGCTCTTGTCCAACAGGGTTGAGCTGTGATCCTTTTAGCTGTGAATGTAAAACCGACGCTCCGGGACCGGGAGAAATTTGTCGAAATCCATTAACGCAGGCCTGTACCGGAACCTGTGCTACGGGTTATCAGTGTTTGTTGCCAACCGGTTATGGTAATGGCTCTCAAGCGACTCAAGAGGTTCAGAGCGATCCGATTGCGGGCGATACGAGCTGCCGCTGTTGCTGCAAGCCGCCGACGAATCCGGGCGATCCTGACACCTGTAAACAAATTAATGCCGATCTTAACTGTATCGCTAACCAAGGCGCCTGTACGAGTCCATCGAATGAGCGAGGTTTGTGCTGTGGCTGTACGAGTGACGGTATGTGCGGTGATCCAATGACAACCGGTTGCGGATTAACCGGTGCCCGTTGCTGCCAGACTCGTCCGAGCGTCCTCGAAAGACTGCCGGCTATAAACTCAACCGGAGTTTGCCGCAACACTGCTATTGAGGCTGTCTTTAATCAAACAATGGATATCGCCAGCTTTAGCGGCAATACCTTCTTAATTGCTGAGTACGGTACACAGCAATGTCCGAGTGATTATTCACTGGTGCTTTCGGAGCGTCCGAATGGACGAATTGCGTCGTTAATTTTCTCTGCCAAAAAAGCAATCGCGAAGGTTTTCCCGGTTGTGTTGAGCAATAAAGCCTTCGCCGCCGTCGGTAACTACTGCTATGTTCCGGGTTCTGCTGTCGGATATAATTTGAACGCCTCACAAAGCAAAGTTTCCTTCCGTGTTACTAGACCGCTTAGTCCGAATATTAAATACTACATGGTTCTTAAGGGCGATGCTGATTTAGCTAATCTCGGTCAGGGCGATCCAAAGGATTATTACAATACAAATATTGTAAGTTCTGCCAAGGTTGGTATGACGGGTATTGCCAATGCTCCTTCGCCCGATACATTTAGCAATACGAGTTTCAAAAATTCAGAAATCTGGGCTTTCACAACCGGTAAGGATGTCTGTGCCCTCGAAAGAGTAAAAGTCAGCCCGAGCTTCCAGCTCTTCCAACAGGCCGGACAGCAGGGGACTCTTGAAGCTTCAGCGTTAGATCGCTCCAATCGACAAATTCAGCCAATCGCCGGTGTGTATGGATGGAATTGGGCCTGGTCTTCGGATAATGCTGACGTTGCCCAAGTAGCTCAGCAGGGCGAACCCTTTCAGGCACTGGCGACTGCAGGATCAAAGCAAGACGCACAAACCCTGGCACGCGCTAAAGCGACCGTAACAATAGATACTTTGAATCAACCGTCTACGGTTGGACAAGCTCGTGAAGGCACGGCTCAGCTGCGAACATTCTTATGTGAAAATCCTTGGCCGGTGTATTATGCCTATCCGCCCTTCCCGCCGGGATATACCTGGCCGTGGAGCGATGACAATACGGGAATTGAATTCTACTATTGTCGAGATAAAAATGCTGCGGGAACTGTCGATGATTTACCGGCATTGTTAGATGAGCCGGTCACGAATGAAGGAGATCGCAAGATCTGCATGTTTGGTGCCAATGCTGGACGCACCTGTAACTCGGATGCGAATTGCAATAACATTGCCGGAAGCTGCTTGCCGGAAGTATTGAAAGAGTTCTTCTTCTTCCGTGAGGGACAATCCGGAATTCCTTCCATCGAAGGATCGGTTGATCCGCTCGGAACAAAAGTCACTTTGCAGTGGGCACCGGTTGTTAATGCAGTCAAATATAAAATTTATTATGGATTGAACCCCGGTCAATATGTATTCACAACTGAAATACCGGCTCAAAATAAATCAGAAATGGTTAAAACAATAGATGGACTCGCTAACGGTTTAAATTATTATTTTGCCGTAACTGCATTGACGAGTAAGAATCAGGAAAGTATATTCTCAAATGAGTTGAAGTTAAAACCGGCTGATTCGACGCCGGCCGCAGTGCCGAATCTACAGGTAAGTTCCGGAGACGGTAAGATTTCTCTGTTCTGGCAGAAGGTTCCTGATGCCGTCAGTTACATCGCCTATATCGGTGCAAATCCGCGCGGCAGCGGACAGTACGCAATTTCCGCCGTAGTCCGTTTGGATCCGGGAGCGAATCAGCCTAATCATATCTTCTCCAGCGCAGGCAGCGGCGGTTTAAACAATGATACTACCTATTATGTTTCCGTTCGTTCGGTTGATCAGTATGGAAATATCAGCGATTACGCACCGGAAATTGCCAAGAAACCGAACGAGCCGTATTTGACCTCGGCCCTATCGGGAAGTTCTTCATTTACTTTGAATTGGCTGCCATTTGTCGGAGCAACCGGATATGTTATTTACTATGATGAAAGTGCAAATCCAAGCGATCCGGTTATTGAAGTATCAAGTACGACTTTAAAGCGTGTCATTACCGGCTTAAAGGCGGATACCGAATATCATGTTAGAATCAAAGCAATGAAGGGAGCCACCAATTTAAGCAACTTCTCTAACGAACGTTCAGTCCGAACTAACTAAAAGATTATCATTATCAATATGGAAACAATGCAACCAAGCTCAGAAAATAATTTTAAGTTCGGTATCATGCTTATCTCATTATTACTTATAGTGCTGCTTGTAATTGTTGGAGTATATTTTTTCCGATCACGCCAAGGCATCTCGGAGAATTCAGCAAGCGGTGAAAAAGAAACATTGTTTTCAAGAATTTTCGGAAATGACTCTGCTCCATCGCAAACGAATAGCGATGAAGAGCTAAGCGATGCCGATGGTGACGGTTTAACCCAGCGAGAGGAATCAGATGTTTATAAAACTAATCCGAATTCAGCCGACAGCGATGGAGATGGGATGAATGATAAAGATGAGTTAGCGGCGCGGCGCGATCCGCTTAATAATAATCCACAAGCGGAATGGCCGCCGCGACCGACGAATTTTTCGGCAGCTGGTCAACAGTAATAATTATTTTTTTCTTTTATGTTTAATCAACAGCAACTACGACAAATCGAGACAGCGGCGGTAAACGACGCTGAACAAAATCCAGAACAGGAAATTTCTGCTCCGCAGCCGTCTGATACGCAAAGCGGCGGCAAGTCGGTTATGGAAAACGCCGATATTTATTATATGCCGGAGAATTTTCAAAAAAATAACAAGGTTGCCGGTCGCAATATCAATATTTCAGGAATCGTTATTTTAATTCTTGGAATTTTATTCTTGGTGATACTTGGTGCCGCCCTATACATGTACTTAGTTAAACCGGATTTTTTGAGCGGATTGTTTGGCGGTAGTCCGGCGGCTGTTGTTGAAACGGTTACGCCGACCGAAACTACTCAAGTCAATACTTCATTGACTGAAACAGCTCCGGCTCGTCCGACCGGCGCACCAAAGGATACTTATCTAGTCTTTCGAAGCGAGCTTGAGTTAGCCGATACTGTTGAAAAATACGTAGCGGTTTTTGCACGCTACGGTACAAAAGCTAAAATTGATCAGTTAACCGCTCAAAAAGCCAATCTGGAATCAATTGGCGGTCAAGGTGATATTTTAAACGCCTTGCGCGGCAACCCTGTACCTGCCCTTGATGGTACCGAAGATATACGCGAAGAAATAACGGATACACGTGCCGTCTTAACCGTTTCAAAAACGAACCGACGCAGTACGGGCTCAGTAACAGTTTTAGCCGAAGACGGACAGTGGAAAATATCAGATGAAATTTGGAGCGAAAGTGCCGGAGAAGAGAACTCGAACGGACAGCCGGTTTCTGCCGCCGATGACGACAGCGACGGACTTACTAATTCCGAAGAGGCGCTGCTAGGAACCAATGCTAAGGCGAGTGATTCCGATCAAGATGGCTATAATGATCTTGAAGAACTTAATAATGGCTATAATCCCGCCGGAGCCGGTAAGATTGCGGCTAATGCTAGTCTGGGCACCTACTTGAATACTACCTTTAATGTCAGTTTGCTGTATCCGGTTGAATGGGATCGAACTATCGCTTCAACCGATGACTCGGTTTTGTTTACTGCCTCGAATCGTCAATTTGTTCAAATGCTTGTACAACCTAACTCAAATCAGGACGATATTATTGATTGGTATCGCTCAACTTTTAACGTTCAAACCGTACCGAACTCCCAAATGGTTATTAATGAGACCTGGGACGGTGTTAAAACGCCCGACGGTATGACGGTGTACTTAACCAATAAGGATAAGACTTATATTTTTGTGGTTACCTATAATTTGGGCAGTTCAAAGATTTTAGAATATAAGAGCATCTTCGATTTGGCGGTACGCAGTCTTAAGCTTGGTGCCTAATATGGCGATAGAAATCGCCAACCGGACAAAACAACGGGTGAACCGTTCCATTATTGAGCGTAGTGTTGAAATCGTATTAGCTTTTGGAAAAAAGAAAGCCGACGTTTCAATTGTAATTGTCGGTGATCGAGCAATGAGGACCCTGAACCGAAATCTGCGAGCTAAAGATTCTGTGACAGATATACTTTCTTTCACTGAAAGTGAAAGCGAAAATCCAGAAGCCGGTTTTATTGGTGAATTGGTGATTGATCTGCAGCAAATTAATCGACAAGCAAAAAAGTTTGGCAATTCAAAAACGACGGAACTGGCGTTTATTGTAATTCACGGCATGCTTCATCTTCTGGGTTATGAGGATGAAAGCGAGAGAGGTCGAATTGAGATGGAGCGCATCGGTCACACCTTACTAAAGAAAATGGATTTATGAATCATGCAACACGTTTTTATAAAAGTGTCGGTTTCGCCATTCGCGGCCTAAGTCGTGCCTGGCACAGTGAGCCGAACTTGCGTTGGGAAATCACCGCCGCTGTTCTTGTGCTGGCATTGGGTCTTGTGCTTGATGTTTCGGCCGAAGGCCTGGCCCTGTTGATTCTATCTTCAACTTTGGTAATTTCCTTGGAACTTGTAAATACAATGATTGAATTAATGAGCGATATGCTTAAGCCGCGACTTGATAACTATGTAAAAAGTATCAAGGATCTGACAGCGGCAGCAGTTGTTATTGCCGCCCTTGGCTCAATCGGCGTCGCAGTCTGCATTTTAGTCCCGAGAATTATCGATTTACTCTGGCAGTAGCCGGATTTTTTTGTTATACTAATAAGATATGCGGGAAAATTTAATTGCCGGTCTTGATATCGGCTCATCGGAAACTAGACTCGTTATCGGACAACGGGTTGATACTGAAGCTGGACCTAAGGTTCAGGTTATTGGTGCGGTTGCGGTGCCTTCCGAAGGAGTCAATAAAGGTATTATTAATAGCATTGAAGATACAACCGCTTCTATTTCTCTGGTGTTAGAAAAAGCCGAACGTTTGCTCGGAGCCCCTATTCAAAATGTCTGGGTCGGAATCAATGGACCTAACTTAAAATGTCAGACGAGTCGCGGCGTCGTTGCCGTGAGTCGTTCAGACTCAGAAATCAATCAAGAAGATGTTGACCGGGTTATTGAAGCGGCGCAGGCTTTGGCAGTTCCGCCGAATTATGAAATTTTGCATGTTATCCCTTCTAAATTTATTGTAGATTCTCAGGAAGACATTAAAAATCCGGTTGGTATGACCGGTATTCGTTTGGAAGTTATTACGCTTATTATCCAAAATCTTTCGAGTCAGATTAAGAATTTAACCCGTTCAATTTATCATACCGGATTAAGTATCGATGATTTGGTCTTTTCCCCCTTGGCGGCTTCAAGCGTTGTTGTCTCTTCAAAACAAAAAGAACTCGGTACCGCTGTAGTTAATATCGGCTCGGCGACTACGAGCTTAGCTATTTTTGAAGAAGGGGAATTATTGCATGCCGCTGTTCTACCGATTGGTTCGGCTCATATCACCTCCGATATTGCTATCGGACTGCGTTGTCCGATCAACTTGGCCGAGAAGATAAAAGTTCGTTATGGTAGCGCCAAATCGGAACAATTTTCCAAGAAAGATGAAATCGATATTTCTGATCTCGTAGCGGAAGAAAATTTGACTGATGAAATTACCGTAATCTCACGTCGCTACGTTTCTGAAATTATCGAAGCCCGCGTTGAGGAAATCTTTGAAAAAGTTGATAATGAATTAAAACGCATTGATCGTTCCGGGATGTTGCCGGCCGGCATCTGCTTGATCGGTGGCGGTTCAAAACTTTCCGACATTGTTGATGTAGCTAAGCGTAAAATGCGCCTGCCGGTTGCCCTTGGTACTAACCGCAGCGTCGCTACGGTTGTTGATAAGGTTAACGATCTTGAATATCTGACTGCCTTGGGATTGGTTTCCTGGGGTGAACAGCTGACAAAGTACGCAACGACCAGCAGTCTATTCGAAAAGCTTCCGCTTAAGAAAACGATTGGAAAATTGCGCGATATCTTCTCCGCCCTGAAGCCCTAATACCTTCTGTACACAAAAAGTGTACAATTGTCTTGCTATTTGAAGACTGCCGAACTATAATTATAGTCGAGCAGTTTTTTTATTTATTTTATACATATGGCCGAGGTTAAACCTACAATTGAAAGTTTCGCTAAAATAAAAGTTATCGGTGTCGGCGGTTCGGGCGGAAGCGCCTTAAACCGGATGATTGATTCCGGAATTAAGGGCGTTGAGTTTATTGCGATTAATACCGACGTACAGGCACTTCACTATAATAAGGCTTCTCGCAAAATTCATATTGGAAAAAACATTACCCGCGGATTAGGAGCCGGCATGAATCCCGAATTAGGACGACAGGCAGCCGAAGAAGCTCAGAACGAAATCAGAGATGCGATGAAAGATGCGAACATGGTTTTCGTTACCTGCGGACTTGGCGGCGGAACCGGTACCGGAGCGTCACCAATCGTAGCTGAACTTGCTCGCGATATAGGCGCTTTGACGGTTGCAGTTGTCACTCGTCCTTTTGCTTTTGAAGGTGCGCAACGCAAACAAGTTTCCGAGCGCGGTCTTGCAGAATTGACTGATAAGGTTGATACGATTATTACCATTCCGAACGATAAGATTTTACAAGTTATTGAAAAGAAGACTTCGATTCTCGACGCCTTTATGGTGGTTGATGAAGTCTTGCGCCAAGGTGTTCAGGGAATTTCTGAATTAATTACTATTCCGGGTCTCATTAACGTCGACTTTAACGATGTTAAAGCCGTTATGTCCGGCGCCGGTTCGGCCTTGATGGGTATCGGTCAATCAAGCGGCGAAAATAAAGCGATTGAGGCGGCTAAGATGGCGATCAACTCGCCCTTACTCGAAATGTCTATCGAAGGCGCGCGCGGTATTCTCTTTACTATCGTCGGGGGCGCCGGTTTGACTATGCACGAGGTTAACGAGGCAGCAAAGATTATTACCTCTTCGGCTGATGAAGACGCTAAAATTATTTTCGGTGCTGTTATTGATCCGAAGTTTAAAGACGAAATTAAGATTACGGTTGTTGCAACCGGTTTCAACGGTGCGAAGCGTCCGATTGGAACTTCCTCAGTCGCTCCGGATCGTAGTTATAGCCCAACACCGTTTGTAGAAGAGGCTGAAGAATTGCGTCCTAATGTTAACAAATCAAAAGCTTCCGCTCTAAAGATCGCTCAAGCCGAGCCGGCCGCCAAAAAGCCGGGGCTTGAAGAAGAGGAAGATGATGAGCTTTCTATCCCGACTTTTATTCGAAAGAAAATGATGTAAAACATTGTAGGGACGCATAATTATGCGTCCCTACAATGTTTACGGAACAAAAGCATGAAATGTCCCGTTTGTTATTTCGCAGATACTAAAGTAGTCGACTCCCGCGCGGCATCGGACGGTCTTTCGATTCGTCGCCGACGTGAATGCTTAAAATGCGGCTTTCGTTTTTCTACGTATGAAGAAGTGGAAATTCTTGAGTTGACGATCGTTAAGCGCGACGGCCGTAAAGAGACCTATTCGCGCGAAAAACTTGTTAAAGGATTGCGTCGCGCCTTTGAGAAACGTCCGATTACGGAAGAAAAATTTAAAAAATTGATTAACTTGATTGAACGCGATTTACAGGCTTTGCGTAAAACGGAAATTTTGTCGGAACAGATCGGACAAATTGTTATGAAACAATTGAAGAAGGCCGATCAAGTCGCCTATATCCGCTTTGCCTCGGTTTACCAGTCCTTCAAAGACGCCCAAAGCTTCAAGCGTGAATTGAATAAATTGATAAAAAATAAAAAGAATTAAAATCTCTATGGAAGAAGATATTAAGAAATTACTTGAGGAGAATTTAGCAGCCACTAAAGAGATGCAGGCTTTGGTTGTTAAAACCGCTCGCTACGTTAAATGGTTACGGGTGATGGATTTACTTAAATTGCTTTTGATTATCATTCCTCTGATTGCCGCGTGGATTTATGTTCCGCAGTTGCTTGAAAAAATCAGTGAGAGTTACGGCAACGTCTTGCCTCTGAATCTATTTAAGTAAGATGAAGACGTTTTCCGAGCAGGTTTGGCAGGTCACCAAGCGCATTCCTAAAGGCAAGGTTGCGACCTATTCTATTATTGCCAAACTGATTCATAAGCCAAAGTCGGCTCGCGCCGTGGGCAATGCTTTGAATAAGAATCCTTTTGCGCCGATTGTGCCTTGCCATCGTGTTGTTCGTTCCGATGGCAGTATTGGCGGTTTTGCTTCGGGTTCAAGAAAGAAAATCAAACTTTTGAGAGCTGAAGGCGTCATTGTTACAAATAATAAAGTAGCCAACTTTGAGAAATATTTGTATAAGAAATAAATGAAATTACCGATTTACATTTTAGATATGCTAACCCGCTTAAGTCAGGCGGGTTTTGAAGCTTACGTTGTCGGCGGCTCGGTGCGTGATTATCTGCGGGGCGTTGAACCGAAAGACTGGGATATTACGACTAATGCCCGACCGGAACAAATCATCGAACTTTTTGAAGATAGCAAATATGAAAATCGTTTCGGAACAGTTATTATTCCCGTCAGAGATTCCGAAGGGAAGGCGACCGAAGTTGTTGAAATAACAACCTATCGAAGCGAGCAGGGCTATAGCGATCATCGTCGGCCTGATGAGGTTGTTTTTGAAGACAAACTTGAACATGATTTGGCGCGCCGCGATTTTACGATCAATGCCCTCGCAATGAATATTGAAGGAACATTAGTTGATGAATTCGGCGGCGAAAAGGATTTGAAAAAAAGAATTATTCGTACGGTAGGAGAGCCGGCTGATCGTTTTAAGGAAGACGCCTTGCGAATGTTGCGAGCGGTTCGTTTTGCCGCCCAACTTGGCTTTGAGATTGAATCAAAAACTGAACGAGCGATTATTAAATTAGCCGGTTCAATTAAATTTGTTGCCAACGAGCGAATTCGGGATGAATTTATAAAGATTATTGCTTCGGCAAAACCGGCTGAAGGAGTAATGAAGCTTCATGAATTAAAACTATTGCAATACATAATTCCTGAACTCGAGGAGGGGGACGGTATGCAGCAAAATCATCATCATAAATCAACCGTATTTGATCACAATGTTTCAGCTTTGAAACATTGTCCGAATTCGGCGTGGCAGGTGCGCTTGGCGGCCTTACTGCACGACATCGGTAAAGCGCGGACTAAGAAAATTTTGAACGGCGCCGCGACCTTTTATAATCACGAGATGGTCGGCGCGAAAATGGTTGAAAAAATTTTAAAGCGTTTGCACTGTTCAAGCGAAGATACAGCGAGAATTGTTAACCTTGTTCGCAATCATATGTTCTATTATAATGTCGACGAGGTAACAGCCGCCTCCGTTCGACGTTTAATTGTCAAAGTCGGCGAAGAAAATTTATCCGATTTAATTGATCTACGCGTCGCCGATCGACTTGGATCCGGTGTTGCCAAAGCTATTCCATATAAATTGCGTCATTTGCAGTATATGATGGAAAAAGTGCAGCATGATCCAATCTCCGTTAAAATGCTTAAAATTAACGGCGAGGATGTAATGAAGCTTTGTAAGATCGAACCAAGCCCTATAATCGGAGCAATTCTCGACTGCCTCTTGTCCGAAGTTATCGAAGATCCCGATCTAAACACCAAAGAATTTTTAGAAAAACGATGTAAAGAATTGGCCGGGCTGCCATTGGATGAGCTTCGAGCTAAGGCCAAAGAAGTTATTGAACAAAAACGCAGTGCTGAAGATGATAAAATTAAAAAAGAATTTTATGTTACTTAAATATATCGCCCCTTTACTTTTTGTCATAATTTTGGCAGGATGTACTAATTCAAAGCAAACTTATTATTATGGCAATGATACGGGAACACAGGAAGTTGTCCCGGAGACTCAGGCCACTGTAAAACCTATGAATATCCCAACTCAAATTAAGCAAGAGTTAGCCAACGAATATTCCGGCGCCGTTCTCCTTACCACGGCGGGAAAAATCGAAGTGGTTTTCTATCCGGAATCGCCGGTAACCGTCGCCAACTTTTTAACTTTGGCGCAGGACGGTTTTTATAACGGAACCTTATTTCACCGCGTTATTAAAGATTTTATGATTCAGGGCGGTGATCCGAATTCAAAGAATGCCGATAAATCAACGCACGGTTCGGGCGGCCCGGACTATCGTTTTGATGATGAAATCAATACGCATAAGATTGTTAAAGGTTCCCTCGCGATGGCTAACGCCGGTCCGGGAACCAATGGCTCTCAGTTCTTTATCGTAACAGCGGAATCGACGCCGTGGCTCGATGGCATGCATACTAATTTTGGTTATGTAAAATCCGGCATGGACGTTGTTGAAAAGATCCAAGAGGTTGCAGTCGATGCCAATGATCATCCGATTGAAGATGTGAAGATTGAATCGATTGAATTAATCAAAAAATAATATTTTGTAGGGGCAGGTTTGAAACCTGCCCCTACAAAATATTTTTGGGCCTGTAGCTCATCTGGTAGAGCGCGGCATTCGCATTGCCGAGGTAAGGGGTTCGAGTCCCCTCAGGTCCAC
>CAZSWO010000002.1:0-27730 GCA_964611115.1 uncultured Gammaproteobacteria bacterium | reverse complement strand
GGTGGTTTTTTTATTTGATTTTTAAGCCAATTTTTAGTAGAATTATCAAAGCAATCTATATTCAAAATATATGAAAGAAGCAATCACAAAAATTACTCATCACGGTAAAAATTTCAGTCAGGAGCTTTTAGGTTTTTTAAAGCAATACTCAGTTATTGGCTTAGCGATCGGTGTTATTACCGCGCAAGCCTCGAAGGATGTTGTTGATGCGGTTGTTAAAGGCGTTTTTACGCCACTGATTAAATTAATTGCTCCGGCGGGTTTTAGCGGTTTCGTTTTTTATATCCGCGGCGAAGCTTTCGATTTAGGAATCGTGATCAACGCCGCCTTAACTTTTGTTATCGTAATGGCGTTCTTATATATAGTTATCAAGAAGCTTCTCAAGAATGATGAGCTGCTTGATAAAAAATAATTATTAAGTTAATCTCTATGCAATTACTTATTAGATGGCTTATCGCAACGCTCGCAATTTTGTTAACCAGTTATGTTCTGCCCGGCGTTACCTTGACCGGTTTTTGGACGGCGGTTATCGTTGCCTTAGTACTCGGTATTATCAACGCTGTGCTTAAGCCGATTCTCGTAATTTTGACATTGCCGATAAATATCTTGACGCTCGGATTATTTACGCTCGTCATCAATGCGCTTTTGATTATGCTCGCGTCGTCCTTCGTCAGCGGTTTTGCAGTTGACGGATTTTGGATCGCGCTCTTATTTAGCATTATTCTCTCTATCTTCAATTTCTTCTTGAGTAAATTATCGCCTGACAAGGAATAGTTTGCCTACGCCTCTTTTAGAGGCTTTCGGGGTGTAGTATACCGGTAGTACACACGCTTCGGGTGCGTGTAGACCGGGTTCAATTCCCGGCATCCCGACATGAATGATTTTATAGCTTCAATTTCCGAGCTGATTGGACGCTTCAGTGGCTTGGCCTATCTCGCAACTGGTTTGGCGGCGATGCTAGAGTCATCACCGATAATCGGTTTGTTTACGCCGGGCGTTGTCGTTATGGTTATCGCCGGTTTCGCGGCATCAGAAGGCTTGCTTAGCTTACCAAATTTGCTTATTATCGCGGCCGTCGGCGGGTTTATTGGAGAGATGATTTCTTATTACTTCGGTTTTAGACTCCGATCATCGTTTCACAGCAAACATCGTTTTCTAAAACCCGAGTATCTCGCCAAGGCTGAAGCCTTTATTAAACGCCGCGGTCTGTTCGGAATTTTTTTAGGGCGTTTTATCGGTCCTCTGCGTTCGACGACCAGTATTGTTGCCGGAATGAGTTCGGTTTCGCTGCCGACTTTTTCGCTGATCGGCATTTTTGGCAGCTTTTTCTTTTTCGCTTTTCATATTATTCTTGGCTATGTCGCCGGTAGCGCCTGGCAAACGATCGAAGACTGGTCGAGCCGCGCCGGTATATTTTTGTTTGGACTCGTAGTCTTTTTTGCTATTGTATGGTGGTTGAAAAATTTCTTTGTTGCGCAGGGCAAGGTCCTTAAGCAACTTTCCGCCACGGCTATTTTGTGGTTGTATGAATCTTGTAAGTTTAGAACCGGATCAGTGTGGGCGAGGGGATTGAACCCGAAGGAATTTTCCGGATTGCCTCGGGTGACGCTCTTCCTTTCAACCCTGCTGTTTTTTGGTATAACTATTGCAATTGGATATTCAACGCAGGTATTCTCCGGAATCGATGCACGTTTTGCGTTTATAACTTCACTGCTCTCCAATCCTGATATAGCCGCCGCCGCTTTTCTGCTAACAACCTTGGCCTCGGCGTCATTTGTTATGGCATTGTCTATCGCGGCCTGCTTTTGGTTTTTTCTTGAAAAACGTTTATCATACTCAATCGCGCTTCTAACCTCGGTTATCGGCACCTTTGTCTCAGCTTCAGTCTTGAAATTTTTTATCGCTCGACAACGACCTGAACCGACTTTTTATTTTGAAAATTTCTATGCCTATCCTTCTCTGCATGCAGCCCTAGCTTTTGCGTCTTTGATGTTTTTGGCGTATTACGCAATACGAGCCTATCCTCGTTGGTCGCGTAATGTCAGTCTCGTCCTGATTGTCTCGACGCTGGTATTGTTAATTGGCCTGAGCCGAGTATATCTCGGTGTTCATTATCTCTCGGATATTCTTGGAGGCTTTTGTCTTGCAGTCGCTTGGTTTCAAATAGCAATTATCGTTCAGCGTTTTTTTGAAAATCACGATGCGCCGCGACGTTATTCGAAGAATCGTCAACTTATTATGCTATCGGGAATGGCATTGCTACTGTTTGCTGTGTATATGACGCTTACCTTTGATCGCGGTAAACTAAAAAGTTTTGATTATCAAAAGAATAATGCGCGTAAACCAATAATCGCTCTGCTTCAAAGCGGCACCTGGCCGACGGTTACTGAAAATTTACGCGGTGGACGCCTGCGACAAGTTGCTGGTATAATTCGCGCCGATGAAGCGCAGCTTAAAGCGGCTCTCAGTAAAGACGGTTGGACCGAGCGGCAGGCGGCGTCGCTGGCTTCAATCAGTGATGGAGCATTGTCGTTGCTTTTAAAAAAGGATACAAGTCGAGCGCCGCTTCGTTTGCGTTTTTGGCATAATCAGGCAAATAATTTTACCTTTACAAAAGCGGATCCCCGGGGAGATCACTCTGATGTTTTGATTCTTCGTTTGTGGTACGCCGCTTTGGCGGATTCCGGTGAAATCGTCTTCGTCGCCGAACTTTCAATCAATCGTGATTTTTCCTGGCCGTTGCCGTCGTCGGAGTCATTAGTTGAGCCGGCCCGACAAGAATTAATCGATTACTTATCAAAGCAGCATAACATTACAATTTATGACATGGATTTATAGAATTGGTTTTGCTGGAATACTATTTTTTGCCTTAGCCGCCCCGACCTCGGCGGCGACTTTAGCGCAGCAGATGTCCGGTCGTATTTTATTGAGTGTTGAGCAAAACGGTGAAGCCTGGTACGTCTATCCGCCGACTCTGCGCCGTTCGTATTTAGGTCGTCCTCATGATGCTTTTAGGATTATGCGTGAACTGGGGCTCGGAATTTCGGAAAGCGATTTTGCCGCACTTGATGTTAATCGCCTGAAGGGCCGTATTGTTATTCGAGTTGGTCATTACGGTGAGGCTTGGTATATCAATCCGCTTGATTTGAAGTCCTATTATCTCGGACGGCCTGATGATGCCTTTAAGATTATGCGCGAGCTTGGTTTAGGAATTAGCGTACGTAATCTCGCTTTAATTCGGCGAGCTGATGCGACCGGAACGCTTAATCAATACAGTTCCTATAAGCGACAAACGATTCAAACCGAAGCCGGAGCTTTTACAACCGATATTATAACGATTGATCTAACGAATCCGCGTTTGAAAATAAAAACCTTAGCGGCGATGACCGACCCTTGCCAACGTAATTGCTTGGCTAAATCAGTCGGAGAGTTTTATGAAATAGGTAATGGCTTTGCCGCGATCAACGGTACCTATTTTGATACTAGCGCTGAGAAGAAAAATTATTATTTCTTCCCGCTTTTTGACTCAATCAAGCGCTTATTCGTAAACGAAGATCAATTGAAATATTGGACGACCGGACCGGTCATGGCCTTTGATATGAATAATAAATTTTATTATTTTAAAGATAGTCGAGAATTTAAAAGCCTGAATGATTTTCAATCTCGTTATGGAACCTTACAAGCTCTCATTGGGAACAAACCTCGTTTAATAGAGAATTATCAGAATTATTTAATTGACTGGGAAGTTGATGAGAAGCAGCGTACGGTTAAGGCTTTGCGCAACGCGATTGCCTATAAAGATAATAAACTTTATTTAGTTATTGCGCGCTCGGCAACAGTGCCGGATCTCGGGATGATTATGCAGGCGATGAATGTCGAATACGCGATTAATCTCGACGGTGGCGGTTCGGCCGGCTTGATGTATGACGGTGAATACTTAGTCGGTCCCGGTCGCAACGTTGTTAACGCAATTGTTTTTTCAGAAGAATAAAAAATGTTAGAAGAATACAAAAAAGAATTATTAGAAAAGGGCACTATAACTATAAAAGTTAAGGTTCATGCCGGAGCGCATGAAACTAAAATTAAATCACTTCTTTCCGATGGAACTATAAAGATCGATATTGCTAAAATCCCCGAGGACGGCAAGGCAAATGATGTTTTATTAAAATTATTAAGCGAAGAATTTCAAGTTTCAAAAAATACTATAGAGATTATAATGGGGAAATTTTCGGGAGATAAAATAGTAAGAATTAGCCAATAATTTAAGTCTTGTTGGCTATCGTATAAATTGATATAATTTTTTCACCTCTCTGTTTATAATTAATAGAGAGATATGAACAAAGAATTTTCTATGGAAGAGAAAATCGACATTCTAATAGAAACTACTGCACAAATCAAAGGGCATCTTTTAGCGCACGATGAACGATTTAATCGGATTGATGATCGATTTGATAGGCTTGAAGGTCGTTTCGACGGGCTATCAGCTAGTTTGAATAAGCTTGTTGACGTTTTAGAGAGTAATGAAACGATTAGCTCCTTCGAGGCTACAAAGGTGGCAATTCCCGAACCATTGAGTTAACAAATTATAAAAACAGAGCTATGGAAAAATTCCATAGCTCTGTTTTTATTTTAGGACGATTTTTAAGGAGTGATTCGATAAATCGTTCGAGGAAAAGGAATTGCTTCGCGGACATGTTCAAGACCACAGATCCAAGTGACGATACGTTCGAGTCCAAAACCAAAACCGCCGTGCGGGACTGAGCCGTATTTGCGTAAGTCTAAATACCATTGATAGTCTTCAACTTTCAAGCCGTATTCCTCAATCCGTTTTTTTAAGGTTTCATAATCATCTTCGCGCTGTGAGCCGCCGATAATTTCGCCGTAACCCTCTGGCGCCAATAAATCTGCGCCTAAGACTCGCGTTTCATCCATCGCGTCACGCTTCATATAAAAGGCTTTAACTTCAGCCGGATAATGAGTAATGAAAATCGGGTTATCAAATTCTTTGGTCAGCATTGTTTCATCATCAGCACCTAGATCATCGCGTTCGCCGATATCGGAACCCAAAGCCTTTAACTTTGCTACCGCTTCAGCGTGCGTCATTTTATAAAAGGGTTTAGCAATATTCTTCAAAGGCGCGATATCGCGCTCCAGCATCGCTAATTCAGCTTGGTTTTTTTCTAAGACCGCGTTGACCATATGTCTAATCAAATCTTCTTGGAAATCCAAGTTCTCTTCAAGACCGATAAAGGCGAGCTCGGCGTCCATCATCCAAAACTCGGTTAAGTGACGGCGAGTTTTTGATTTCTCAGCGCGGAAGGTCGGACCGAAGTCGAAGACGCGGCCGTGCGCCGCGATAGCCGCCTCGATATAGAGTTGTCCGGTTTGCGAAAGGTAGGTCGTTTCGTCAAAGTATTTTACTTTAAATAAGTCGGTCGTATTTTCTCCGGCGTTCGCGGTAATAATCGGCGAATCGATTTTTGTAACATTGCGTTGGCGCATGAAATCATAAGTCGCGTGAATCAAAGTATCGCGGACGCGCATAATCGCCCATTGGCGTGAAGAGCGCAGCCAGAGATGGCGCTGATCCAACAAGAAATCAATGCCGTGATCTTTTTTACCAATCGGGTATTCCTCTGCAATCTGGTAAAAATCAAAGTCGCTGACCTGCAATTCATATTCTTCTTTTTTCGGATGTTTGGTGACGGTACCGCTTAACTGTAGCGAACTTTCGATTGTAACCTGTTCGGCTTTTTTCCAAAGCTCGGCCGAGAGCTCATCGGAAGAGAGGATGGCTTGGCAGAAACCGGAACCGTCGCGGATCTGCCAAAAAGCGATTTTGCCCGAAGAGCGGAAATTATAAACCCAACCGCGCAAGGTGACGGTTTGGCCGACAAAATCTTTTAAATTTGTGATTAAAACAGTTTCGTTCATAGAAATTATACTATCAAGTTAGCCAAAAAAAAGCAATCGGGTTATCATATAGTTATGAATTTAAAAAAGCTTAGAATTGTCTGGGTAGCCTTGCTTATCGGCCTTATTGCCTGGCTTTTATGGCGGGCTATCGTACCAAGCGGCAAGATAGGTTATGAGTCGAATTTGTTTGATAATAACTATTTTATCGGCAAGCTTTCGCCGGTCGAACGGATTGAAGCGTCTAATCGAATTATCGCTGAGCCGGTTTATTTTTCCTTGTATACACCTCGTTCGTTTCAAAAAGCTCGTCTGACAATTAATTTTAAAACAACAGCCCCATTGGTTGAGGTTGGTGTTCGTCGTGATAAAACCGTGTGGAGCTATGATATGCAGCCGGCTTATTCGGCTCTCTTAGAGTCATTGCGCACTGATGAAAATACTATTGTTCAAGAAGACGCGCTGTTGTGGCAAAAAAATAAACGTTATACATCGATTGAGAATTTTTTAACAGAACCGCCGGCCTTTAACAGAGTTGCCAGTTATCGCTACGCCTTGCCCTTCGCTTATTCTTTTTCCGGCGACGCCCGCACTGGATCGCAGCTTCAATATATTTTAGGTTTGCGCGGCGCCTATCAATTTTATACCTATAGCGACGGTTCTCCGATTGATCTTGATTTATTTGTTCGTGATCGTAATGAGAATTCTGACTTAGATCCCATTGAACTAAATATGTATTCAGGCACTGAGCTCGTCTATTCAAAAAAGTTAGACGATACAACGGAGGAGGGGGAACGCCGCCTTGATATTGTTACGCCAAATCTTAAACGCGGCGTTTACCGAGTTGAAGTGAAGGTTAATGATGATATAGTCACGACGAAATTATTAACTCGTCAAGCTAAAATCGCTTTCTCGGGAAGACTATGGCTTAATGATGCGTCGCGAAAAAATATCAGTTTATATAATGATGGGTCGCGCTTTAGCGCACAGACTTTGAATCCCCAGAGTTTGCAATCAATTTCGATAGCGGATCAACAATTCGAGCTGGCCTCAACCTATGAGCAACAAAGTTATATTATTTCTAATCCCGGAAGAGAGGTTCAGTTGATTCACGTTGCTAAAGGTGATGTGATCCTAGCATCTGACGGTCTATGGTCATTTTCTCCCGAGGCGTTTTTTAATCCGACAATTCGACAGATGCCGCCAGCACGTTCTCGAGCCGAGCTCGACGTAGATTATTTAATTGCCCATTTCAATCCGGTTAAACTTTTAGATGATGGTTCATTTCAAGCGGTTCTTGAATTCGATCTACGCGGCGCCTATCGCGAGAAAAACAAATACTCATTTATGATCTCGGCGCCCAACGCCAAGCTTGATCAGTCGCCGCTTGAAATTGAATCAATCGCAATCCAACTCGAGGGCGCTTCATTATATGACTATGTCACTCAAATATTTAAAAGAAATTAATCGCGCCCTCGGCATCGGGCTGCTTCTAATGTTGGTTCTTGAAAGCCTCTGGCCGGGTCTTGTTTTGGCTTATATTAACCTAAATTATTGGTTGATTTTGTGGCTTATCTCTGCTATACTGCGTTTATGGAAAAGGTCATAATTAAACAACTTGAGCGTTATACTGACGAGCGCGGTTGGTTGGCGGAGATATTCCGTAATGATGAAACGGATTTTAAACCGGCGATGGGTTACGTGAGTAAAACCTTGCCCGGCGTCGTTCGCGGTCCGCACGAGCATCACAATCAGTCAGATTGTTTTATTTTTAGCGGCCCGGGAGATTTTGAATTGCATCTTTGGGATCGCCGCAGCGGCAGCGCAAGCGAAGGCGAGTATATGAAGCTTAAAGTCGGCGAAAGCGCGCCAACCCTCGTTATTGTTCCACCCGGCGTTGTTCATGGTTATAAATGTGTTAGTGATATTCCCGCCTACTCAATCAATTTGCCGGATGCCTTATATAAAGGCAAAGACAAGGCAGAGGAAGTAGACGAAATTCGCTGGGAGCATGACAGCGAGTCTCCTTATAAAATAATATAAATATGGAAAAAACAATTTTTGCGAAAATCGCCAGCGGAGAGTTACCGGCAGAAATAATTTTTGATGATGCCGGCTTCGTAGCCTTTCTTGATGTTCTGCCGATTGAACCGGGACATACGATTGTAACTCCAAAGCGCCAAGCCGCTTCGCTTGAAGATTTGTCGCCGGAGGAAATCGGCGGCCTTTTAGTAACCGCTCAAAAAATCGGCGCTGCTATGATGCGCGGCCTCGGTGTTAAGGGTTATAGTATTTTTCTAGATAATAAAGATGCCGCCAATCAACATATACCGCAGGTTCATTTTCACGTTGTTCCGCGCGTTGAAGGAGATGGTCTCGGTCGTTGGCCGCAAACCGCTTATGATGAGGGACAGGCGGCGCACTACGGCGGATTAATACGTCAATCGCTTAGTTAAACTATGAAAGTTCTTGTTACCGGTGGAGCCGGTTTTATCGGCTCCTATTTTATTCGCCAATGGCTCATAGAAAAGCCGAGTGATGAGATTATCAATCTCGATGTTTTAAGTTATGCGGCATGTCGGCAGACGATTGCCGAGTTTGAAAAGAATCCGAACTATCGTTTTGTAGAAGGTGATATTTGTGATGAAAAGCTCGTACATGATTTAGTATCGCAGGTTGATGTAATCGTTCATTTCGCCGCCGAGAGTCACGTCGATCGCTCAATCATGTCCTCTCGTGAATTTGTTCGAACAAATATTGAAGGAACTCGAGTTTTATTGGAAGCGGCTCGCACTCAAATTAAGCCGGTTCGTTTTCATCACGTCTCGACCGACGAGGTCTTCGGTTCGCTGACGCCGACTGACCCAAAATTCAGTGAAACAACGGCCTATGATCCCCGCAGTCCCTATAGCGCCTCTAAGGCGTCGAGTGATCATTTAGTGCGAGCTTATTGGCACACGCATAAATTACCGATTACGATTTCCAACTGCAGTAATAATTACGGTCCCTATCAGTTTCCGGAAAAGTTAATACCGCGTTTTATTACTAATCTTTTTGATGGGAAAAAACTCCCGCTCTACGGCGATGGAAAAAATATCCGAGATTGGATTTTTGTTGGCGACCACGTTGCCGGTATTATGAAAATTATTGAGCAGGGTCGCATTGGCGAAACTTACTGCTTGGGCGGAAATATGGAGTTGAGTAATACTGAAATTGCGAAAACATTATTAGGGTTACTGAATAAAGATGAATCAATGATTGAGTATGTGCCTGATCGACCGGGACACGATTTCCGTTACGCAATAGATTCAGGCAAGGCTCTGCGCGAGCTTGGTTGGTCGCCGCAGGTCTCTTTTGAAGATGGCATTAGACAAACGCTTGACTGGTATAAGGCAAATGAACAGTGGTGGCGACCGCTACTTGCAAAAGTATGATACAAAGCGTTCAAAAAAACATAGTGCTGAGCGTGCGAGTTAAGAGTGGAACTGACTGGCGCGCCGCCTTTGAGCAGGCGGGCAGTTTGGCCGTGACGGAAGTTGCGCTCTTTCTTGACGGGGCGAATCGCGATGAGCGCCGCGATTTTTATAAAGAATTAGAGAAGTCTAATATTAGTTCCGTTCCCTATGTTCAATGCTCGGCTGATATGGAAGTGTGGGAATTTGATTTACTGACAACTAATTATCAGACAAAATTTTTTTCATTCGCAGTTAGCAATAAGTCTTTTGGTGTGTTAACGACTTTTTCAAAATATGCCGAGCAGATTATTTTTGAAAACCCGCTTGAAAAGAAACATGAAATTCTTTTCTCCGACGAAGCTTTAACGCGAGCGGGCGCCGACGGAATATGTCTTGATACTGCAACTCTTGAATATGATAGATTGCATGACGAGAAAAAGTATATGACAACGATTCATAGTTTAGATCATCACCCTTTGCGTGTGACGCAAATTCGTCCGATTGCCAACGCCTGGTATCGACGTATTATACAAAAAGAAATGCGTTACGTAAGCGATTTAAAGACACTGCGTTATTTACGACATATTCCGGCAGTCTATTTTGCATCAACGATTGTTCTCGATTTGGATAACGACATCGCAGAGCAAATTGAAATACGCGAATATTTGAAAACATATATAACATAATATGATAATTTTATTGCTTGGAGCCGCCGGTAATCTCGGCACCGCCTTTACTCAAATGCTGTCGATGCGCGATGATGTTACGCTTATTTCCTGGGATAAAGCCGATATTGACGTTACGGACGAGGGACTGCTGATAAAAAAGGTTTCTGAAATTCGTCCCAACATTATTATTAATGCTGTTGCGTATAATGATGTTGACGGCTGCGAAAGGGATCCTAAAGCGCAGGCCTTGGCTCAGAGCCTAAATGTTGAATTAGTGGCGAGTCTAGCGCGCGCCGCGCTCGAGGTAGACGCCTTATTGGTTCATTTTTCATCCGACTATGTTTTTGACGGAGAGAACGCCACCGGCTATAACGAAGAAGCTGAACCGTCGCCGCAGAGTTATTATGCGCAAACTAAACGAGCCGGTGAGAAAGAATTGATCAGTCTGACGGGTAAGAGTTTACGTTGGTATTTAATTAGAACTTCTAAATTATTCGGACCGAAGGGCAGTGGTCCGGCGGCTAAACCGAGTTTCTTTGAAATTATGGCTAGCCTTGCAAAAAAAGGCGAAGCTGTTAAGATTGTCTCTGACGAGAGAGGCTCCTTTACCTATACCAAAGATTTAACAGCGGCAGTTATACAGTTAATCGAGGAAGAGAGCCCCTATGGCATATATCATTTGGTTAATAGCGGAGAAGCGAGTTGGTTTGAAGCGGCAAATTATTTTTTTGAAAAATCCGGCATCAGGGTTGAAACTATTCCGGTTTTGGCCAGCGAGTTTCCGCGACCGGCGCCGCGTCCTAAACACTCTTTATTACTAAATACAAAATGTCAGGCCTTGCGTTCGTGGCAGGAAGCAATTGACGACTATGTTGCTAATAATTTAAACGTATGAAAGGAATAATTTTATCGGGCGGACGAGCTACTCGTTTGCGACCCTGCACCAAAGTTACAAGCAAAGGACTACTGCCGATTTATAATCGACCGATGATTTATTATCCTCTTAATACGCTTTTAAAAGCCGGCATTACCGATATTTTAATTATTGTTGGACCGGAGCATGCAGGACAATATCTAAACCTATTGGGGAGCGGTGCGGAATTTGGTGCACGTCTGACGTATGAAATCCAAGACGAGCCCCGCGGTTTAGCCGATGCTTTCATCATCGGGGAAACTTTTGTCGGAAACGACGATGTTGCGATGATACTCGGCGACAATATCTTTGCTGATGATGTCAGTCAGGAAATAAAAAATTTCAAAAAAGGTGCAAAAATTTTTGCAAAAACCGTACCCGACCCCGAGCGTTTCGGAGTTGTTGAAATCAACAGCGAAGGTAAGGCGGTCTCAATTGAAGAAAAACCGAAACAGCCGAAAAGCAATTTATGCATTACCGGTTTGTATGTGTATGATAACCGTGTTATCTCTATCGCCAAGAATGTAAAACCGAGTGAACGCGGCGAGCTTGAAATTACTGATTTGCATAATTGGTATTTAAGAGAAGGTGAGTTAGAGGTTGCAATGATTGAAAATGAGTGGATTGATGCCGGAACCTTTGATAGTTTACTTGAAGCGCAAAATCTTGCAAAAACAAAATTACAGAAGAACATGATTATCTAAGTTGATTTCATGCAGCAGTCAAAAGTATATATTGGAACGATTAGCTTCGGTGCTCTAACGGCGCCGTATATTGATTACTTCAAAGAGGCGATTGACGCTCAGAGTTTTCAAGGCGCCCAATTATTGATCCATGATAATACCGAAGTGAACCTCGGCTTCAGTAAGGCCTATAATCTACTTATTAATAAAGCTCGAAGCGCTGCAGCCGATTATTTTTTAGTGATTAATCCTGATGTTTATTTAGAACCGACCGCACTTGAGAAAATGATCGCTGAGCTTGAAGCTAATCCAAAGCTTGGGTCAGTTGCCCCTAAATTGCTGCGCTGGGACTTTGCCAACAAGAAATTCACTCAAACGATTGACAGCTGCGGCCTTGCTCAAAAAAGCGGTTTGTATTTTTATGATATCGGCCAAGGCGAGAAAGATGCGGGTCAATACGATCAAGCGCGCATTATCGGTCCCTCCGGCGCCGCCGGACTGTATCGAATGTCGGCGCTTGAAGCTGTTGCCGAGCAGGGACAGTATTTCGATGAGGATTTTTTTATGTACAAAGAAGATTGCGATCTTGCCTATCGTTTAAAGCAGTCCGGCTTTGAATCAAAATTGATTAGTAATGCAATCGGTTATCATGATCGAACCGCTTCGGGCGGATCGATCTTAGAACGTGTTGCCGGTCGCAAGAAACGTTCAGTCAATGTAAACCTGTGGTCGTTCATGAATCAACATTTTTTGTTTATCAAACACTGGCGCAGTGAAAACGCCTTGAGCAAAATTGATATCTTGCTGCGCGCCGCCCTGCTTGGTCTGTACGCCTTAGTATTTGAACAGGCTTTGTTACTTAGTTATAAAACCATTTATGGATTTCTCTGTCGTTATCGTTTCTTGGAACGTTAAAGAAAAGTTGAAAGAAAATTTGCGAAGCTTGTTGGCGACAACCAAAGCTTCCTTTGAGGTAATTATCGTTGATAATGCCTCTAGTGACGGAACCGTTGAAATGCTGAGACATGACTTTCCGCAGTTTAAAACTATTTCTAATAACACTAATAAGGGTTTCGCTGCAGCGTCCAATCAAGGCATTGCTCTTGCGCAGGGGGATTATATTGTTTTATTAAATCCTGATATGAAAGTAATGCCCGATACGTTCGAGGTATCTTTGGGTTGGCTTGAAAAAAATCCGCAGGCGGCGATTTGCGGAATTAGGTTAATAGATCAGACAGGTACTATAATTCCGCAGGTCCGTCATTTTCCAACCTTGTTCGATCAAGTTATTATCACCTTAAAACTGGCTCATGTTCTGCCTGCCTTGCTTGATACGTATTTGTGCAAGAATTTTGATTATGCAAAGGCTTCTCGGGTTGATTCTATTCGCGGAGCATTCTTTATTATTCGTCGTTCAACACTTGAAACATTAGGATCGCTTGATGAGCGCTATTTCTTGTGGTTTGAAGAGGTTGATTATTGCCGCCGCGCTAAGGCGGCCGGCTTAGAAACCTGGTATGCGCCTCTTCCGCAAGCCGTTGATTATATCGGACAAAGCTTCAATCAAGTCGCCCGTTCCACTAAACAAAAGTATTTCAAAGATTCAATGCTGGCTTACTTTAAGAAATGGCAGCCGCAGTGGCAGACAGTATTACTGCAGTTAGCCTGGATACTGGCAGATGTAATTACGAATCTGGCAGATATCTTTAAGATTAATTCTCGGACGAGAACCTAGTATGAAAAAAATTGCGGTAATAATAAGTCCGAACTGGAAGGATTACGCTGAAAAATATTTAGCGCAATGTTTGACGAGCCTGCGGGCACAGAGCTTTAAGGATTTCACCTTATTTTTGATTGATAACGAAACAAGCGAAAGAAGTATTAATTTTTTAACAACGGCCGCCCCCGAAGCCGAGATTGTGCGTTTGGAAAAAAATGAAGGTTTTGCCGGCGGAAATAATGCGGCCTTAGCCAAGGCGATTGCGGAGAATTTTGAATATGCATTTTTAATAAATATGGACGCGCTCGCTGAAGTTGATTGTCTTGAAAAGCTGATTGCCTATGCGGATGCTCATCAAGCTATCGCTGTGATTCAGCCGCGTATTATGCTCTGGCCGGAGAAGCATTTAATTAACAGTCTTGGCAACGAAACACATTTTCTCGGTTTTGGATTTTGCGGTGATTACCGACATGAGTATCAAGATCAGCGCGGAGCAGTCAAAGAAATTTCTTATGCTTCGGGCGCCGGCGTATTATTTAGGCTGGCAGTATTGAAGCGCTTCGGTTTGTTTGATGAAGCGCTGTGGATGTATAACGAAGACCAGGATATCTGTCTGCGTTTATGGATTGCCGGAGAACGTTGCGTAGTTTTGCCTTCCGCGGTCGTTTATCACGCCTATGAATTCGGCCGTTCGATTGCGAAATTTTATTGGATGGATCGCAATCGTATTATTGTTATGCTCAAGAATTTCCATCTCCTAACCTTAGTAGCAATTTTACCTGTGTTTATTGTCATGGAATTGGGTTTAGTGTTATTTTCAATTAAATCCGGATGGTTTAAAGAGAAATTAAAAGTGTGGGCCTATTTTTTCTCGGCAAAACATTGGGCTTATATTATTCGGGAACGTCGCCGGATTCAATCTACTCGTACAATAAGCGACCGTGCTTTAAGTCGTCTTATTTCTGGACGGATTTGGTATCAAGAGGTTGATGACATAAAGCTGCGTTTGATTAATCCGGTTTTTGAGGTATATTGGAGACTACTGCGTTTGATTATGTTTTGGTAATTATGGATATAAGTTTTGTCATTGTTAATTATAAGAGCAAGGGACTGACTCTTAACTGCATTAAGTCGATTGAAGAAGCTTCTTTCGGTGATTTAAGTTATGAAATTATCGTAGTCGATAACAATTCCGATGATACGATCGGGCAAATTCTCGCCTGGCAGCATCCCAACGTTATTTTCATCAAGAGTCAAAAGAACCTCGGTATGGGCGGCGGTAATAATCTCGGTATTCGTCGGGCGCAGGGAACTTACGTTGTTGTTATGAATCCTGATACGCTGGCCTTTCCCGATACCTTCAGCGTGCTGCATACGTTCATGGAACATAATCCTGATATCGGAATGGTTGGCCCGAAGCAATTTAATCCCGATCGCACGGTTCAAGATTCATGCTACCGCTGGCATAGTTTTTTGACGCCTATTTTTCGACGGACTTTCTTAGGCGAATTAGCCGAGTCGGAAATCAATCGTTTCTTAATGCGCGATTATGATAAAAAAGAAGCGCGGGATGTCGATTGGCTTTTGGGCTCATGTTTATTCATTCGTGCCAAGGCGCTTAAAGATGTCGGGTTGTTCGATGAAGATTTCTTTTTATACTTTGAGGATACCGATTTGTGCCGCCGCTTTTGGCAAAAAAAATGGCGGGTCGTATATAACCCGCAGGTTTCTATTATCCATAATCACAACCGTGAAAGCGCTCAGCAGCCTTGGTACACATTCTTTTTGAATGTTGCCAGTCGACATCATTTAAAATCGTGGTGGCGGTATATTGCTAAGTGGGGAGTGAGGATGCCTGCGTCACGCTAAAAATCAAATCGAAATAAACCTACTATTCCTTCAAATTCACCATATGCAAATATGGTTTTTTGATTTTGTGAGACTGCTAACGCGCTGGTGTTTTTAATGTCGGCGAGGTTAACGGTAAAGGCCGCTCGATTTTGAGAAAAGGCCCGTATGCCATCGGCTAAGCTGATAATAATCGTTTTACCGTCTTGCAGCGGCCACAGGGCTGTTAGGGGCGAACCAAAGCGGCTCAGCAGGGTATCGTTGCCTTCACCGTCCCAGCGGCGTAATTCAAGCGGTGTGGCGTAAAAGATGGACTGACCGCTCCAGCGTCCGACAGAGAAGCGACCCGAAACTTCTACTAAGCGGGGCTTTGGAAATAGTGGCAAAGGTTTATCTACTACGAACATACTTCGTCCATTGTAGATAAGCGGTTGGCTCGATTCTTCGAGAATAAATCGGTATTGTCCATTGGGCAGGTCAATCGTTTCAAAAGATCGACCCAGCGAACCAACTAATAATTTTTCACTGCCGTCATTTTTACGAACTATGAGATATGTCTGCTCCCGATAGACTTGAAAATCTACGATGGCCTCATTCGCCGTTATTTCTTTAATACTATAATTTGATTTCTGTGAGCTGCTAACAGTTTGTACAAAAACAGTATTGGCATTAAAACCGTAAATTAAACTGGGATCAAGTTTGTTCCAATGGATGCCGTTGAGCGCTTTTTGGTTCGCGTCTGTTAGGGGGCGTATTGTTTTGTTGTGCAGAGTTATTAAATGTGAACCAAGCAGAAGCGCACTTTCATCAGGGGCCCAGGTTAGGTTTTCTTTGGAAATAGATTCAGGCAAGGGGATTGAATCAATGTTACCGTTGCCGGTATCTACGATTTCAAGTGATTGCGCATAGAGCAGGGCGACATAGGCTCCGTTTGGAGAAGCGATTTGCTGCCGGGCACCGCCTTCTTGTATCAGTTCCGGTTTAGATTGGGCAAAGAGTCTGATGGTTCCGAGGTTAAGTGCTTCACCCGGTGCAAGACGGATTCGCTCCTCCCATGACAGTGATCCATAGCGCTCTAAACGGACAACGTAGTCACCGGGTGCCAAATCTTTAATTCTCGCTTGGGTAGTGAGCGGCTGCGGCGTAAAAATATCGAGCAAGCTCGAGGTTGCCGGTTTGCCATTAATAAAAATCGACGCCTCCGACGGCTCGCTGTCAATTAAAAGGGTTGCAGTTTTTTCAAGGCTGAGTCGCTGCCAGTTAATGGTATGTCCGGTGGCGTATAACAATACCAAGGGAACAAGCAAACAGAATAATAATATGAAGAAAGCGAATAGCAGTCGGCGGTATTTAAGGGCCATATTATTCGCTACGGGTTATATCAAGTCCGATATTGGAAAGACGGCGTTCGATATGTTCATAGCCCCTTTCAATTTGATAAATATTGTCAATCTCGGTTGTACCGGCGGCAATTGCTCCGGCAATAATCATCGAAATACCGGCGCGCAGGTCCGGCGACGTTAGAGAACGGCCGCGCAAGTTCGTCGGTCCCTGTATAACAACTCGATGCGGATCGCACATTGTAATATTGGCGCCCATCTGCGTTAACATGTCGGTGAATAAAAGCCGGCGATCGTAAATTGTTTCATGAACAAGTGATGTTCCGCTGGCCTGTGTCATTAGGACGGTAAAAGGCGACTGAAGATCGGTTGGGAAGCCGGGATACTCATGAGTTTTTAAATTATAGGCGGGCAGATGTTCCGGTACGGAAATAATTTTCAGGTAATCGTCGCCGCGTTCTACCTTGATTCCTATTTTTTTAAAAATTGTTAAGAGCGCTTCAAGATGATTTGGTTGACATTTTGTAATTGTAAGTTTTGAACGCGTCGCAGCGGCTAAAATTGCGAAGGTTCCGGTTTCAATTCGGTCGGGAATAATGGTTGTTTCTCCGCCTGATAATTTTTCAACGCCTTCAATAGTAATAGTCGGGGTTCCCGCACCACTGATACGGGCGCCGCGTTCGTTGAGATGTTGAGCGAGATATTCAATCTCCGGTTCCATCGCGCAATTTTGCAAAATCGTTGTCCCTTCAGCGAGGCAGGCCGCCATAATCATGCTTTCAGTGCTTGTTACACTGACTGTTGTAAAAAAGAAATCACAGCCCTTTAATTTTTTGGCTGACAAATGGTAATGACCGTCGCTGAAATCAATCGTAGCTCCCATAGCTGCAAAGCCGTCAAGGAATAAATCAATCGGACGCAATCCAGCGCCGATAACACAGCCGCCCGGATGCGGGAAGCTGACTTTACCGGTGCGCGCTAAAATTGGAGCAACAAACATAATCGAAGCGCGTAATTTATTGGCGAACTTCGATTCTAGAATTTGTTTTCCAAGTACGGGCATGGAGAGACGAACTGATGGTGCTTCGCCTTCAACTATACCGCCGAGATCGCTAAATAATTCGAGTGAACGCTTAATATCCTCAATCTCGGGCAGATTGAGAATACTGACTTCTTCCTCGGAGAGCAGTGCGGCGGGGATTATTTTTAAAGCGGCGTTTTTCGCGCCACCTACGGCAATTTCGCCGCTTAGAGGTTTTTGGCCCTTGATAATGAATTTAGCCATATGGACGTTAATTATGATACAATATTATACATGTCTATGCAAAACTACCCATATTCGCCTTCGGGCGTTTCACGCCGCTGGCGTCTTATTTTTGGAGCGATTGTTATTGCTGCCTTTGCCTTTTGGGCGGGCGCTTCGATGGCTGATCGATCAAATGCAACAAGTCCCTTAAAGGTTTTTGAAGGATCTGTTCTTAATAAACAAGCCGCTTCGAACGATGTTGATTTTAAACTGTTCTGGGAAGTCTGGAATACCCTGAAGCGCGATTATGTTGATCAGAATAAACTGACCGAGAAAAAATTATTCTACGGAGCGCTTGAAGGTTTAGTCGGAGCGACTGATGACCCCTATTCTGTCTTTATGAATCCGGAGCAGGCCAAAGAATTTGAAGAAGACTTGTCCGGAACCTTTGACGGTATCGGCGCCGAGATTGGATTCCGTGACGACGTCTTAACTATTATTGCGCCGCTCGAAGATATGCCGGCGGTTAAAGCCGGGGTTAGAGCCGGTGATAAGATTTACGCAATCGATGGAGCTAAGGCGCAAGATTTATCGATAGAAGAAGCGGTTAAAAAAATACGCGGACCGAAAGGTTCGGCGGTTGTACTGACTTTGGTTCGAGAAGGATCGCCTGAGCCGACCGATGTTTCGATTATACGTGATACGGTTATTGTAAAAAGCGTAAAAACAACCTTTGACGAAAAGAGCGGTTTGTTTACGATTAAAATTACCAACTTCAATAATGATACTGAAGTATTATTCAACCAAGCGGTGTCCGAGGCGCTTCTCAAAAAACCGCGCGGTTTGATTCTTGATTTGCGTAATAATCCGGGAGGTTATCTCGAGACGGCAGTTATGGTTGCGAGCGAATGGGTCAAAGAAGGACCGATTGTGATTGAAGAATTCGGCGACGGTCGCCGTATCGAACATGCGACCAAAGGTTCGGCGCGCCTCGCTTCAATTCCGACAGTCGTCTTAGTTAATGAAGGCAGTGCTTCAGCTTCGGAAATTGTGGCCGGCGCTCTCAAAGACTATGGAGTTGCGGAACTGGTCGGCGAAAAAACATTCGGCAAGGGTTCGGTTCAGGTTCTACGTCAACTTGACGACAGTTCGGTTATTAAAATAACGACGGCTAAATGGTTAACGCCGAAGGGCTCCTATATTCATGAGCTCGGAATTGAGCCGGATTTTGCTATCGAGCGCAGCTTTGAAGATTATCAACAAAACAAAGATCCGCAAACTGATGAAGCTAAAAAAATTCTTTCACGCTAGCGCCGGATTCACTTTGATAGAAATAGTCGTTACTCTCGCGATCATAGCGATTATTTTTAGTGTCGCCGCTAATGGATTTAATCGCAGTAATTCGGAATCGAACGTACGATCAGCGACGGAGTTGTTGGCAAGTGATTTGCGCGCTGCCGCTTTGTACGCTTTAAATTCTGAACAGTTTCAGCTGCAGGCGCCGAACGGCTGGGGCATATACTTCGATCTCGGTACCGAAACCTATACAATTTTTGCTGATCTGGACAATGATAGGGTGTATGATACCAATGAAAAATTTAAAAGCACTACGCTAGGAAGAAATGTCAGTATTTCCGCCGTTTGTTTTTCTGCCTGCGGTACGATCAACGGATCGGTTTATTTTTCGACGGCTGATGTTGTTCCTTATTATGATAACATTCAGATAACTAACGCTACGGGTGATTTGACGATTGATATAATTGATGCGGTTACGTCTACAACTAAGGTAATTGCAGTAAATGCCTTCGCTGCGGTAACTATTGAGTAATATGAAGGGTACTATGCATACAACCAAAGGATTTACTCTTCTCGAAGTTGTTGTTTCGATCGGTTTATTAATTTTAGTGTTTGGCGGCGTGACATCATTGGCAATCTTGGCAAGCGAAGCGGAGCGCTCCTCGAAGAATAATTTGATAGCCGCATATTTAGCGAAAGAGGGGCAGGACTTAGTTAGATATAAACGCGATCTTAATTATATTCTTGATCCCTTAGCTCCCTTTGCCGACATCGCGACGATTACTGATGGAGCTATATATTATTTTAAAATTAACTACGATCTAACTCTGACGTCTACGACTGATTCAGATGTAAGAAATGCGGAAGTTCTAGATTCGCTTAATAATTTTTATGCTCAAGGTTCCGGAGTAGATACGATTTTTCGTCGCCTCGTAACAACAACCTATTATGATGCTACCGAAGATTATCCGGCCCGTATCAACGTTCTTGTACAAGTAAGCTGGAAGGAAGATACGCGGCAGAATACCTACTCATTGACGAGCGAGCTAACTGATTGGCGCTAATTATATGCATACTAGGAAACAACATCCGGCCGGGCTGACGCTTCTTGAGATGATGATCGCGGTCAGTTTATTTACTATCGTCATGATCATATCAACAACCATGTTTTTGCGCGCTATTGATAGTCAGCAACGATCGGTAAATTCAAAAGAACTGCAGGAAAGTTTAAATTACGCCTTGGCCTATATGGCGAGCGAGGCCTCCGGTGTCGTTCAAAATCCAACGACCTGCAATGTTGCCTGCGTTGATGCGACGGCTTTCTTCTGCTCTTTTTCTTCAGGAACAAAATTAACATATCGGAATGAGAGCAGCGTGTGTGTTACCTATGAAATAGAAAACGATGGAGCGATACCACGTTTGAAAATAACGCGCGGTGCGGAAACGGACTACCTTACTCCGTCAACGATTCGAATGACTTCACTAGCATTCAATGTCGGTAACACGGATCATGTAACGTATCCGATTGGTGTGGCGACGATGGCCTTAAGTGCGCAAACTTTGACGGGTAAAAATTATCCGGATACCTTGCGCCTGCAAACAACCGTGGCAAATTGGCCCTAAGTTAACTGTATGAATCAGATGCAAAGATTATTAAAAGATAATAAGGGGATGGCGATGGTGATTGTATTGACCGCTTCCTTTATCGTACTTGCTACGATAAGCGTGAGCGTGGCGATGATCACCAGTAACGTTGATAAGGTTAGCGGCGGAGCGAACCGCGATAAAGCTTTGGCCAACGCACAGCAGGGGCTCGAACGAGCACGCGGAAAATATATTTTAAATCATTCATTGTTCAACGGTTGCAGTGCGGGTGATTGTATTGACACGAGCGGAGTCGGCGAATGCGGTAACTGCGCCACTACAATCTACGGTTCTCTCAGTAATGGAAATCGAGTTGAAGTTGATGCGATTACGCAGCCGACCGGAGGACTTGTGCCCGCTGTCGGTTCGGCGACGCTGCTTGCGACCGGTTATTATAAAAACATAGCGAGACAAAGAAGTATAGATATTTGTTTAAACTATTGCGACTCAGGCAATTTTACCTGTGGTGATAATGGCTGCGGAGGAAGTTGTGGAGAATGCGGCCCCGGCTCCGATTGTACAGCCGGAGTTTGCAGTACGCCAACCGGCTGTTCGGATATTACGTTTGAATGTGCGGATGAATGCATTGAGGGTGATGTCTGCGGCGGCGGAAAAGTGGTGGATTCGATCAACAATATAGTTGTCGTTGGCGGTGGCTGTTCTGCTCCGAGCGGAACCGGTTGTGATAGCGGAGTCGATTCATTGACTGATTACTGGGATAATAGCGGAGGTCATTATGAAGCTACCGGAGCGACAAATACAAAAAACGGTGAATTGAATATTGGAACGCTTAAGTCGATCGACCCCGCGCTTACGATATATTCGGCCGCGAAATTTTGCGACGACCTTACCTTTAACGGTTATGACGATTGGTATTTGCCGGCTCTAGAAGAATTGCAGGCCGTCAATGCATTATGGCAGGCTTTGACGTTAAATAATTTTCAAGAGTCCTGCTACTGGTCTTCTACCGAAGTTGATCAGGATAATGCGAGCGTTCAAGATTTTGCAGTATTGGGTGTAGCCTGCTCAAACACGGGTTCAAAAACGGAATTAAATTATCTGCGCTGTACACGTCGCTACTAAGTTATGAATAAAACAGACGCTTCAAAAAGAATAGAAAAATTAAGGCTTGAAATCAATCGGCATAATTATCTGTATCATGTGCTCGATAAGCCGGAGATCTCCGACGCTGCGCTCGACAGTATAAAAAATGAACTTGCAAAATTGGAAGCGCAATTTCCTGATTTAATAACGAGCGATTCTCCGACTCAGCGGGTTTCCGGAAAAGCTTTATCAAAATTTCCCAAAGTGAACCATTCGCAGAGAATGCTCTCCTTGTCCGACGCCTTTAGCGAAGCGGAAATGAAGGAATGGGAGGAACGGCTTGTAAAAATTCTTGAACAACATAATAAATCAAAAAAAGATTTGAGTTACTATGCTGAATTGAAGATGGATGGTTTAGCGGTCAGTCTTGTCTATCAGAAGGGAAAACTCCTACGTGGTGCGACGCGCGGCGACGGTCACGTCGGAGAGGATGTTACGGCAAATTTACGGACGATTAAATCGATTCCGCTTACGCTGCGGATTCCGACTGAATCGGAATTAAAAAAAATCGGACTCGCCAAGGAAGCAGAAACTATTCTTGATTATATTAAGAACGGAGAGATTGAAATTAGAGGCGAGGCGATTATGACTAATGCGGTTCTAGCTAAACTTAATAAAATGTACGGCAAAGAAGGACGAGCCTTGTTGGCGAATTCCCGCAACGCCGCCGCCGGTTCAATCCGCCAGCTTGATCCGAGTATGACTGCCGAACGAGAGCTTGATTTTTATTGCTACGATATCGCGACTGATTTTGCTATTGTCTATCATGACCAAGAACATGAATTGGCGAAATTATTAGGTTTTAAATCTCCTTCCGCTAACGCCCGCTGTGCGAACTATGATGAATTAATCCGTTTCCATCACGCTTTAGAAAAAAAACGTTCTAAGTTGCCTTTCGAATGTGACGGTGTTGTCGCGGTTGTAAACGACACGCGTCTCTGGAGCATGCTCGGCATTGTCGGCAAAGGTCCGCGATATATGATGGCCTATAAATTTGCCAATGAACAAGCGACGACAACGTTGCTTGATGTTGTCTGGCAGGTCGGTCGAACCGGAATCTTAACGCCGATCGCGCGCTTAGAACCGGTACAGGTCAAAGGCGTTATTATTAGCAATGCGACACTTCATAACTTCGATGAAATTCATCGGTTAAAAATTAAAGTGGGCGATACCGTTATTATTGAGAGAGCCGGCGACGTTATTCCAAAAATCATCGGCGTTCTCGAAAAGTTGCGTGACGGCTCGGAAAAAATAATCAAGGCGCCGACAATTTGTCCGATCTGCGGATCAAAGGTTAGTAAAGTTGAAGGCGAAGTCGCTTATCGTTGTTTAAATAAAAATTGTTATGCGGTCAATCTTCGCCGCTTGATGCATTGGTCCTCGAAGGGGGCCTTCGATATTGAAGGCTTAGGACCGAAGATTATCGAGCAATTACTAAAAGCCGCTTTAGTTAATGATCCGGCGGATTTTTATTCCTTAACTAAAGATGATTTGCTCGGACTCGAGCGTTTTGCCGAAATCTCGGCTACCAATACGATTGCCGCAATCGCTAATGCTAAAAATCCCAGCCTAGAGAAATTTTTGTATGCGTTGGGAATTACTCATGTCGGCGAAGAAACGGCTATCGTTTTGGCGCGAGCTTTGGTTAGTTGGTCGAAGAAAAAGATTACAAAACCGAGCGATGTGCTTGATGTCCTGAAAACAATTAACGTTGACGTTTTAGAAACTCTGCCCGATGTCGGGTCGAAAGTCGCCGCCAGTATTGCCGAATGGTTTGCTAACCCGACTCATCAGGCTTTTATACATAAGCTGAACGACGCCGGTTTACTACTGACCTCGCCTGTTAGTGCAGAGAGCGGAAAGTTTAAGGGCCAATCTTTCGTCTTGACGGGAACCTTGGCAGGTTTGACCCGTGATGAGGCAAAAGCTACAATAAGAAGACTGGGCGGAGAAATTTCGGAAAGCGTCAGCTCAAAAACCAATTATGTGATTGTTGGAGACAGGCCGGGTTCAAAATTTGAAACTGCTAAAAAACTCGGCGTTCGAATTTTAACCGAACAAGAATTTATCAAATTAGTTCGCTAATATGAAATCAGAAAAATCAGGCTTCACACTTATAGAACTTTTAGTTGTAGTCGGAATTATTGCGATTCTGTCGACTTTGATTGTCGTCTATTTTAATACGGCTAAAATGGGAGCGCGCGATGCGCGGCGCTTAACCGATATTAAGCAGATTCAATTGGCGTTAAAAATGTTTTATAACGATGTCGGAATTTATCCAACGGTGATTACGGCGGGAAACTCAATCGCTAACGGCGGTACTAATTATTTATTGCGCGTCCCGGCCAATCCGACGCCGCGGGCTGATAACGGCTGTGCCGATCAAGAGTATCAATATAAGCAGCTTGAGTCGGGGGCTCGCTATAGTTTGTCTTTTTGCTTAGGTGATGTTACCGATGATCTTCTTGCCGGTTCCCATACCGCGACCGCCAACGGTATTCTAAATTGTCCGAGCGGTTATATTCCGATTCCGGGCAGTTCGACTTTTAACACCAATGATTTTTGTGTTATGAAGTATGAAGCCAAGTGCGCGACCAACGCAGCTCCGACTGTTGGCTTATCAACTCCCGTAACCGCTAATACAACTTATGATAACGCCGGGACCAGCGGTCTTTGCACGACAGCCGATAATGCCAAATCACCAGTCTCAGTAAGTAGCGGATTGCCGATTGGAAATATCAGCCAAGCGAACGCGGTGGCGTATTGTCAAAATATCGGTGGACATTTAATGACTAATGCTGAATGGATGACGATTGCGCGCAACGTTGAACAAACCGCCGCTAACTGGAACGGCGGTGTAATTGGAACTTCTTGGGTTAATCGTGGAAATTATACTGGTACTACAGCTTTGGATGGAACTACTGTCGGAACCAGTCAGGCGAAGAGATCGCATACGCTTTCCAACGGGGAGTTGATTTGGGATTTGTCAGGTAACGTTTCCGAATGGTTGGCCGATACCTGTACTACCGGAGCGGGTTCCGGAAATTATTATAACTCGGGAAGTTTGATTGAATGGACGGACAGTAACTTTGATGACTATGAGCGCGGCGCTGCCGGTCCTACTATCAATACCTATAATGACGCAACCAATGCCTTGGGTCGAGCGTACTCTTGTGCGGCAACCGGTCGTTATTTTATTCGAGGGGGTTATGTTGATGCTAGCAACGCGACCTATGCAGGTATTTTTCAACTTGATCAAACTTCAACCGGAACTGCCGCGACTCGCATCGGTTTCCGTTGCGTAAAATAATAACATGTCACTATCAGCAAAAGACATACATCATATTGCCGGTTTAGCTAAGTTGAAGCTGACCGATAAAGAAGTTGTTCAATACCGCCGAGAAATCAGCGGTATTGTTCGCTACGTACATCATTTCGCTGAAGCCAATGTTGGTAAAGAAGATATTACTGCAAGTTTGTCACACAATGAAAATTCCCTTCGTCCTGATGTTGCCGAAAAATGGAACAGAGAGGAACATGATCAGACATTAAAGACTGCGGCCAAACGAAAGGGTTCGTATATATGTGCTCCGCGCGTTTTTGAATAATATGAAATTAAACGAACTGACAATTGCACAAGCGCGCCGTAAACTCGATAACAGAGAAATATCTTGTCTTGAATTGACGAAAGATTGTTTGATGGCGATTAAGCGACATAATAAAAAATTAAATGCTTGCTTGGCAATTGATGAGCGGGGAGCTCTGGCGGCGGCGAAGGCGGCTGATGCGCGTCTTGCGAAAAAAGAAAAGGGCGCCTTACTCGGTATTCCGTTTTTAGCCAAAGATAATATTATGACTAAGGGAATCGTGACGAGCGCCGCTTCCAAGATGTTAAAAAATTATACTGCACCCTACGATGCAACGGTTATTGCAAAATTAAAAAATGCCGGCGCCGTTCTGCTTGGTAAAACTAATCTTGATGAATTTGCTCATGGCGCTTCGACCGAATACAGCGCCTTTGGCGCAACGAAGAATCCCTGGGATACGACTCGAGTTCCGGGCGGATCATCGGGCGGTTCAGCCGCCGCTGTCGCGGCTGATTTTTGTTTGTTTGCGCTTGGTACCGATACCGGCGGATCGGTCCGACATCCGGCCGCCTTGTGCGGTGTTGTCGGACTAAAACCTAGCTACGGACTCTGTTCTCGTTTTGGTTTGATTGCGATGACGAGTTCGACCGATGTTCCCGGAGTTTTAGCAAAAACAAGCGAAGATGCGGCGGCGGTGTTGAAAGAGATTGCGGGGCACGACGAACGCGATGCGACGAGCGTTTATTCTAAACCTCTATCCAAGAGCAAGTCTTCTAGCCTTAAAGGAATTAAAATTGGAATTCCTAAGGAACACTCCGACGTTAAACTTTCGCCGGCAATCAAGAAGCACTACGAACGTACTATTAATGAATTGAAAAAAGCCGGTGCTAAGATCGTGTCTGTTAGTTTACCGTCAAATGATTTTGCCTTGGCGGCTTATTACGTTATTACGCCGTCGGAAATCAGCTCTAACTTAGCGCGTTTCGACGGTTTGCGTTTTGGAAATGTTAGGGTTCGCGAAGACGGCTTTGGTGCTGAGGTAAAGCGACGTATTATGCTTGGAACTTACTGCTTAAGCGCCGGGTATTACGATGCCTATTATGTGCGAGCTCAAAAAGTGCGCAGCAAAGTGATTGGCGAGTATGCCAAAGCCTTTAAGCGCTGCGACTTTTTGTTGACTCCGACAACACCGGCGCCGGCTTTTAAACTTGGAGCGCAAACAAAGGATCCCTTAAAGATGTACTTAGAAGATTATTTTCTGGTTCCGGCGTCCTTGGCCGGCCTACCGGCAGTCTCAATTCCGCTCGCTAAAAAACCCTTGCCGATCGGCCTGCAGCTAACCGCAGCACTTTTTAACGAAGCGGAAATGTTGGCAGTCGCGAGCGAGATTGAAGCATTGGCAATTGACCGTTTTAGTAAACCGAACCTATAATATATCCTATATGCAAAAGCCCTATAATTTTTTCAAAGCCAATCAAATTTCAAACGCGATGCGTTTATTGGTAATTGCCTGTGTTGCCGGAATTGTTCTGGTAGCTCTGTTATATGTGTCAGTCGGAGAAAATCGCAACTTGATTGCGAAATGGTTTGGGATAAAAACTAATATTCAGAAAACCGCCGTGACTGAAACAAGCGGAAACGACGCCGGTATTAACGGTGCGGTTAGCGTTAATCAGAATATTAATGTTCGATCGATTGATCGCAATGATCATTTGTGGGGTCCGCTTGATGCTCCTGTGGCTTTGATAATCTATGATGATTTTGAATGTCCGTTTTGTGCGCAATTTTATGAAACAGTTAATCAGGCCAAAGCTGAATTTGGCAACAGTCTTGTCGTTGCTGTCCGTAATTTTCCCTTAATGAGTCATGAGCAGGCGATACCGGCGGCGCTGGCGGCTGAATGTGCGGCTGAAAAAGGGAAGTACTGGGAAATGTATCACGAACTTTTTGATGATAATAAGTCGGGAACCCTAAGTCCGGAGAGTATTAGGGCTAATGCCGAGAAGATCGGACTCGAAACCGTTGCTTTTGAGCAGTGTTTGACGAATGAGACATATAAAGCTAAGATACTGGCGGAAAAAGAAGAAGTAAAAAGTCTTGGAGTAATTGGTACTCCGGCCAGTTTTATTAATAATGAATATACTCCCGGTGCCTTGCCCTACGATGATTTCACATATCCGGACGGCAGCGCCGCGCTCGGATTGCGGTCGCTGATTCAACGGAAATTGAACGAAAGCAACTAAGGCAGAATCGAGTCAAGGAAGGATCGCATAGTGGTCGAGTGCGCTTGCTTGGAAAGCAAGTAGGCCTTAA
>CAZSWO010000001.1:0-106481 GCA_964611115.1 uncultured Gammaproteobacteria bacterium | reverse complement strand
TTCCTGGCAATGGAATTCTTCTGTATTGAATACAGTTATTACAAGTGCCAGAAAAAAGAGTATGAATAATTTATGTAATTTCATGATTATTCGGCTTCCTTTCAAGCCGTATATATGTTTTGTTTTGTAAATGAACTTTTTAAGCGATTTACTAGTCTACGATTATAGTACGGATTTGTCAATATTTTCCGTGATACACTATCGCATAGCGGTTTTGAACATATTCAATAAAATGATTTGCATTAAGTTCTTCACCGGTCGCATCTTTGGCCGCTTCAAAAATAGTCTTTGAAACGCCGTCTGTATGAATCTTGCGTCGTAACCATCCCAATACTTCAGAAAAGTTTTTAGCTTCAAGCTGATCTTCAATATATGGCATGTCTTTTAGCATTGCATTCCAAAGCTGAGCTGCCAGAATCGTTCCAAGTCCGTAGGAAGGAAAGTAAGTGAAGCTGCCGGCGTACCATTGTCCGTCCTGAAGACAGCCTTCAGTGTCGTTTTGAACGGTAATACCAAGATAGTCTCGCATTTTTTGGTTGTAGGCCTCAGGTAAATCTTCTAATGCAAGATTTCCGTTGATCATATCAATTCCCAACTCGGAACGAAGGGCGATATGGAGCATATAGCTCGCTTCATCGGCGCCGGTCCGCTTATAGCTTGGTTTAATGATATGCAGAGAGCGCCAGAACTCTTCGATGCTTACATCGTCGTATGAGTCTGTAATCCGCTGCCAATCTTCATAAACGCCTTTCCAGGTGGAAAGGTGCTTGCCGATAATTACTTCATAAAAGCGGCTTTGGCTTTCATGGAGGCCATGAGATATGCCGCCTTCACCAAAGAGAAGCGAAAGTTCTTCATCCACTCCTTGGAAATATAGGGCATGTCCGGTTTCATGAAAGGTAGTAAAGAGCCCCTCTGTTACGTCATTGTTATTGCAACGTGTTGTGAAACGTACATCGTCTCGGCTGATCGGAGAACAATTATTCGAAGCTGTTTTTGATGTGTTCTCAAGAAATAAACCGGCATCGTCATTGAAGCCGAGCAGCTTTGCCATCATATGACAAAATACCATCTGGTCATCAGTTGCAACTTTGAATCGTTCTTCTTTCGGTTGATTGGGGTGGTTGGAAAATGCTTTAACAAGATTTGAAACCGGTTCAATCACAGGCTGAAAAATAGTGCGTAATAATTCAGCGCTCGTACCCGGCTCAAAATCATCGCTCAGAACATCGTAGGGAGTTTTTAATTCCGGTTTCAAACTTCTGTAAGCCGCCGCCATTTCGAGCGTGAGCTTGTGGAGCTCTTTGAAGTAGGGAAGGACGATTGAATAATTTCCAGCCGCCTTCGCTTCGCGATGCTTAATCTTACACGTGTGAGCCGCCTTAGAATATGCTTTAAAGAATGCAGTTGATAAGAGATTAACCTTATCGAGATCAAGAATAAGAAGACCAATTGACTGCTGCTTAATCGGATCAAGCAGGTGATTCATTGAATGGAGCTCGCGTATCAGACCTTCATTGCTCTGATAGATTTCCAGTTTTTTGCCGTCCATATAGCTCAGCAGTTCAGTACTGTAGTTTTTTGCGTAGTTTGATTTCACATGTTTGGGTTCATCCCACATAACGCGACGATGCACTGATGTGTAATATGACAGTTCTTCCAATGATGTCACTAATTTGTCCCATAAAACGTTGACACTTCCCATTATATATTTCCTTTCCGGGATATTTTTTTAATAAATTTTTAATGTTCGTAATACTCGAAATTAACATAATTTTGATTTTAAGTCAAGGTTGAGACTTGGAGAAAAAGCCGATATAGGCTACACTAATCAAGTATTTATTTCTCAATATGAATGATTCCGCAATAATCATAGAAGATTTGACTAAATCCTTTAAAGACGTCGAGGTTTTGAAAGGGATTAACTTGAAGGTGCAGCGCGGCACCGTTCTCGGTTTGCTCGGTCCCAACGGCGCCGGTAAAACAACGACGGTTCGTATCTTAAGCACGCTTTTGCAGCCGGACGGAGGTAAGGTGATTGTTAATGGGCATGATGTTTCGTCTCAGGCTGATGAAGTTCGTAAAAGCATCGGTTTGACCGGACAATACGCAGCGGTTGATGAATATTTGAGCGGACGCGAGAATTTAGTGATGATGGGACGTTTATATCATCTTGGTTCAACAGCGAGTAAAAAGCGCGCCGAGGAATTGCTTGAGCAATTTGATTTATTAGAGGCGGCTGATCGTCCGGCTAAAACCTATTCCGGCGGTATGCGTCGTCGTTTGGATCTTGCTTTGAGTTTAGTGGCAACGCCGCCGATTATTTTCTTAGACGAACCGACGACCGGACTCGATCCGCGCAGCCGATTATTAATGTGGGACATCGTTGCTAATTTGAAAAAATCCGGTGCGACGATTTTACTGACTACTCAATATCTTGAAGAGGCCGATAAGCTGGCCGATAGAATCGCGGTTATTGATCGCGGCGTTGTTATCGCCGAAGGAACGGCTGATGAATTAAAAGATCGCGTCGGTAAAGAGCGGCTTGAAATCAGTTTTAATAATGAAGAAGATTTTGAAAAAGCCTTGGGTCTTATTAAAGGAGAAGCAATTAAATCTAATAAAGAAGAGTTACTAATTAGTCTCGCGACTGGTGGTACTGTTTCCGAAGTAAAGCGTGTACTTGATATAATGGAAGGCGCCGGACTTGATATTGATTCACTTAATCTTCATAAGCCAACGCTCGACGACGTCTTTTTGAAATTAACCGGTCATCAGGCTGAATAATATGGCATTACAACATTCAAAATTATATTGGGCAATCAGCGATTCAGTCGTTTTAATCAAACGCAGTCTTTCGCATATCTTTAAGAACATGGATCAGTTGCTCGGTGTCGCCTTTCAACCGATTATGTTTATGTTGTTATTCCGTTACGTCTTCGGTGGCGCGATTGAAACCGGCGGTACAACTTACGTTAACTTTCTAGTTGCCGGTATTCTTGTTCAGACGGCGGCCTTTGGCGCGATGACGACGGCGATTGGAGTTTCGACTGACCTGCAGCGGGGGATTGTTGATCGTTTGAAGTCTCTGCCGATTATCAGCTCAGGATTATTAATCGGGCATGTGACGGCCGACTTAGTGCGTAATGTTATTTCTTCGGTCATTATGATTCTCGTTGGCATGCTAGTCGGTTTTCGGCCGACGGCGAGCGTTGAAGATTGGTTGTTGATTGCCGCGATCGTATTGTTATTTACTTTGGCCTTCTCGTGGCTCTCGGCTATTATGGGTTTACTTGCGAAATCAGTTGAAGCGGTACAGTGGCTCGGCTTCGTTATTATTTTTCCTTTGACTTTTGCGAGCGCCGCCTTTGCGCCGACCGCCTCGATGCCAAAGGGCTTGCGTATCTTTGCTGAGAATCAACCGGTCACTCATATCATCGAAGCGATTCGCGCTTTGATGAACGGTTTGCCGGTCGGTAATCATGTCTGGATCTCATTTGCCTGGTGTCTTGGATTACTTATAGTTGCAATTCCGACGGCGACAATTTTGTTCCGTCGACATACGAGCAAATAAACAAAAAATCTCAAAAGGTATATACTAAAAGTATTATTATTAATCTCAATTATATGGGATGCGATGGGAAGCATGCTTCCGGCGTTTCAAGCTGTATTTACGGCTTAGGTTTGATCGGCGCCGCGGTGTATTATATCCAGCACGCCGATTCCTTCTGGGTCGGAGTTCTGGGATTTCTGAAAGCCATAGTTTGGCCGGCTTTGTTGGTCTACAAGCTGCTCGAATCTCTGAAAATGTAGCAAAGTTATCCACGGTTGACACGATAAAAAATCTGTGTTATAGTTACTTATGTAACGCGCATATGAGGTTTGTGAACTAGTCGATTCAACTCAAACATATATCACTTTACGCTTTTATTCACTCTGAAAAATCCATGAAGGGTACAATCAAAAAGTTGACCGACAAGGGTTTCGGATTCATTTCTTCAGAAGGTCAAGAAAAGGATTTGTTCTTCCACAGCAACAGCTTGGTAGGCGTCCAATTCAATGAACTTCACGAAGGTGACGAACTCACTTACGAAGTAGAACAGTCCGAAAAAGGCCCGAACGCCGTAAACGTTCAGCGCGCCTAAGACTCACGTCTCAATCAAAACAGCTCCGCAAAAGCGGAGCTGTTTTTTATTACTGATTAACGACCGAAACGGCGTTGGAAGGTTCTGCGGGCCGGACGGCGACGGGCATAACCGCCGACGCGGCGCACGACTTCGGGAGCGAACTGAACGAATTTAGTCAGCTTGATATTTTTATTAATCAGTTTTTCGATAGCGCGAATGTCTTTTTGCTCATGCGGCGTTGCGAAGGTAATCGCTTTGCCGACTGAGCCGGCGCGACCGGTTCGGCCGATGCGATGAACGTAATCTTCGGAGTTGTCCGGTACGCTGTAGTTAACAACAACTTCGATTCCGTTGATGTCGAGTCCGCGTGCCGCGACGTCAGTCGCAACTAAAATGCGGGAAGTTTTTGATTTGAAACTGTTTAATGAGGTTCGTCGCTGACTTAATGATAAGTTAGAATGGATTTCAGTGGCTTTGTGTCCGAGGGCACGGAGTTTAAGAGCCAAAGCTTTGGCGCCGTGCTTTGTTCGAACAAAGACTAAAACGGATCCGTCGTAGTCGGCGAGAATTTGCTGTAGGTGATGTAAGCGTTCTTCGTCTTTAATGATGAAAATTTCTTGATCAACTTTTGAAGCGGTTGTTCCGGGAGGTGCGACTTCGATTGAAACCGGAAGCTTCATATATGTTGCTGCAATTTTTACAATCGCGGCCGGCATCGTCGCCGAGAATAACATCGTTTGGCGTTCGGTCGGAGCTTCTTTTAAAATTTCTTTGATTTGCGGAGCAAAGCCCATGTCGAGCATCATATCGGCTTCATCCAAAACCAATACTTCAACACGGTCGAGTTTAAGAGTTCGGCGTTTTAAGTGATCGATTAATCGTCCCGGTGTCGCGACGATGACGTGCGGATCGCGGCGCAAGTGATAGAGCTGGCGATCAAAAGCTTCGCCACCGATTAAGACGGCGGTTTTTAAACCGAGAGTTTGTCCGAGTTTTTTTAAACTGGCGTCAACTTGAACAGCGAGTTCGCGGGTAGGAGCGATAATAAGCCCTTGACCCTTTGAAGAGCCGAGTCGTTGCAACATCGGAATACCAAAGGCAAAAGTTTTGCCGGTTCCGGTTTGGGCGATACCAATAATATCATTACCGGCAATACCGGTTGGAATAGTTTTGGCTTGAATAGGAGTCGGTATCTCAAGATTGAGCTTAGCTAAAGCTTTTAAAATTGAGTCTCCAATACCTAAATCAGAGAATTTCGTAGTTTCGTTTGTCATAATAAAAAATAAGTGACCCGATTTCTCAGGGCCACTTACCAATGACAGAGATTCGAATCTAGATTAACGGGCTAACAATACCATGTAATTCTAATAAAGTCAATATTAGGCCTTTTTCATATACGCGAGCCAGTAGTTTCGTTTATACGATTGGCCCTTGAATCTAACATAATTTGTTTTGGCCATTAATCTTTGAATTGTAAAATACTTAGAATAAAGTTCGGTAAAATCGGGTCGACTGAAAACGCGTTCGATTAAACCCATGTCTTCATTTTTATAGGTGTCATATTCCGGGCCCGGACTTAGCTTAAGTAAATTCTTGGCGTTTTTATCGCCGTCTTTGCATAAGCCTTTAACAAAGAAATGTCCATTGGGGCGTAGGACTCGTTGTACTTCGGCTAAGTAAATAGATCGCTCTTTTTCGTTCAAGGAGTTAGAAGATGTAACATCGAGTACAACGTCAAAACTTTCGTCTTTAAAGGGAAAGGGGGAGCCGAAGTCGGCAACTTTATATTCGGCGCTAACGTCTAAATCCCGCGCCCGGTCATTGGCGAGTTTAACGGCAGTTTCCGAAATTTCTAAACCAAAGACACGGTTGCCGAATTTAGCAATATAATTTCCGTTGCGTCCGGTACCCGAACCTAAATCCAATACATCTAAATTCTCCAAAGCAACGCCCTCAGTGCGGCGCAAAAATTTAAAAAAGTTTTTAGTATCAGTTTGTGGCTCAGCTTTTTTCGTTAAGAGTTGGGGATTCTTATACTCTTCTTCCCAGATATAATGTTGAGGCATAATAATGTGTGCTCTCCGTAGTAAGCAAGTTCAGAACTCTAAACTGGAAAGCGATTGAGTTAGAATTATCTTTATTGTATTCCTGTACTCCTGTTTTATCAAGATTTGAAAATGTCCATAAAAACTAAAAAACCCACCGGAGTAGGTAGGTTTTCTACTGAGGATGGGTTTGTTATGAATGGAATGTTCTTTCCATCATGATTACGCCTTGTAAGAATGGCTTCTCTCCTTTTTGAGTTATCGTAAAATCGCCCATTTTGGTTCCTTCCAACCAACCTTTAAAAAATCTGCACATAAATAAATCATCCGTATGTACAAGATAATTAAAGATGGCTTGAAATCCATCAGTAGAATCGTGTTTTGAAACCACTTTTTGTATGTCTTCGTAGATTTTGTTAAATAAATCTACTAATTCTGAAACTGGCATTTGAGTATCGTATTCGTACTCAAACTTATGGTTAATGGCTCCACCATTTGCAATTGATACGCCATTTTGGGTGAGAAAAAAACCAAGTTTTTTCATTTCTTATTTTATTTAGTTATTGGAAAATTATTGAGTTATCTCTGCCCCCTGAAAGAGACAAGGATAACCCAATAAAGCAACAACTAACTCCATTTTCAAAGGGCTTTTATAATAAAAAGATTATACCATACTGGTATAATTTTGTCAAGTATGCTCGGGGACAAGGATTCGAACCTCGATAGCCAGGACCAAAACCTGGAGTCCTACCATTAGACGATCCCCGATCGCAAGTCGCCATAGCTTTAGCGATGGCGCTTTACCGCCGTTGGCGGATTGTTTATCTAATTTATAGATTTTTCTGTGTTTTGTCAAAGTTTGCTATAATGGAATCATATTTTAAATCATCTACTACTATTATGAACCTAAGAAAACATATCGCCGCGTGGAGCTTTGCTGTCATTATCGCCGTAGGCGGAGGATTGATAATTAGCGATTTAACGCTTAATTCCGGCGTCGTTGCCGATAGCCTGAGACTTGACGATCAGGAAGCGACGATCCGCGCTATTAATCGTGCGATTCCCGGCGTTGTCAGTATTAACGTTTTTGAAAATGCTACGGTTGAAATATTTGATGAGGAAAGCAATACGAGTCGCTTTGAACAACAAAATATTAAGCGCGGCGCCGGTAGCGGTTTCCTTATTTCCGCGGACGGTTTGATTCTAACGAATAAGCACGTCGTTTCCGCAGGCGCCGAAGGCAAGACCGAATATAAAATTACGCTCCATTCCGGAAAGCAATATTATGCTCAATTAATCGGCAAAGATCCGATTGCGGATTTGGCGATTTTAAAAATCTACGATAAGAACTTACCGTTCTTAGAATTAGGTGACAGTAATAAATTAGTTCCGGGTACGAGCGTTATCGCGATCGGCAATGCACTCGGTCGTTATGACAATAGCGCCACTAAAGGAATAGTTTCAGGACTTGGCCGCAGTTTACTCGCGAGCGGCAATGACGGCGAATATGAAAATCTGCAAAATGTCATTCAGACCGATGCACAAATCAATTTTGGAAATTCCGGCGGTCCGCTGATTAATCTTGATGGAGCGGTTATCGGTATTAATGTTGCTAAAGACGAGGGCGGCGAAAGTCTCGGTTTCGCAATTCCGATTAACGAAGCTAAGCCGGTAGTCTCAAGCGCTCGTTCGAGCGGTCGAATTATCCGTGCTCGACTCGGCGTTCGTTATATTATGATAACGCCTGAGCTTGCCGAAAAGCGCTCACTGACGAGAACAAGCGGAGCTTTGATTGAAGTCGGCGACGATGGAGCTTCGGCAGTAATTGAAAATTCTCCGGCGAGCCTTGTCGGCTTGCAAGCCGGTGATATTATTTTTGAAGTTGATGGAAAAAAGATTGATGAACGCTTGCCTTTGCAATCCTATGTCAGTCAATTCAGTCCCGGAAAGAAGCTTGGTTTAAAGATTGCCCGCGGCAAAGATATTTTTACTAAGATTGTTACCTTGGACGAATTAAAATAATATGAAACGCTTTGATGTTGTAAGTGTCGGTGGTGCTACCGAAGACGTCGCCTTTACTGTTGATGATTACGTCCTCATTGATAATGAGCGAGATCCTTTGCGTCAAAAGTTAGTCGGTTTCGAATATGGTTCGAAGATTGGAGTTAGCGATACTCGTTTAAGTTTTGGCGGCGGTGCGGCAAATACGGCCGTTTCTTTTGCACGCCTCGGAAAAAAAACCGCCGCTATTATCGCGGTTGCCAAAGATGAGCGCGGCGAACGCATCATAAAAAATTTAAAGAATCATTCAATTGATTGTCGCGCTATCGAGCGCAATATCGGAAACTCCGGCGTATCCTTTGTCTTACAGGTAAAGACGGGGGAGCACGTTCTCTTTACTCATCGCGGCGTCAATGACAAATTAGTGATTATTCGATCGGCGGCTAAAGTTTTGAAAAAAGCTAAACGCATTTACCTTAGTTCCTTGACCGGATTGTGGAAGCCCGTTTTGAATGACATTTTTAAGAATCAATGTCCAATCGCCTGGAATCCCGGACGAAAACAACTTTCGGCCGGCTACTCGGTACTCAAAAACTTTTTAGAGCAAACTGACACTTTGATTTTGAATAAGGATGAAGCTCTTGAATTGGTACTGTCTCGACGTGGTGAAACAAAAAAGTCCGCAGCGACTTCGTATTTGTTAAAAAAAATCTATTCCTTTGGACCGCGTCTGGTAGTTATTACCGAAGGCGTTAAAGGCGCCCAAGTTTTTGACGGAAAGAAAGTGTATAAACAAAGCGTAGTGAAATCAAAGGTGGTTGATACGACCGGCGTTGGCGATGCTTTTGCTTCGGCCTTTATTGCAAGTTATGACACGCACGGCGATATCGTCAAAGCGCTTCGTTGCGCCGCTAAAAACTCTGCGTCGGTTGTTTCAAAACCGGGAGCGCAGCACGGTTTACTGTCCGCTCGTCAACTCGGTTTATAAATTGCTATGCCCGAACTTCCGGAAGTAGAAACCCTTGCCGTTGACCTTGATGCGCAGCTGCGAGGCAAGGTTATTTCTCGACTGGAATTAATTGGTAAACATTCGATTGTAAAAAATCATTGGCCCTCCTTTAAAAAATCTCTGGAGGGGAAAAAAATAATTCGCATTTTTCGCCGCGCCAAAATGGTCGTGATCGATCTCGGTGACCAGGTTCTATTGATTCACTTAAAAATGACCGGTCAGTTAATTTATGTATTGAAAAAGAATATTATTGTCGGCGGCCATCCGATTGTTTCGACCGGTATAAATGTGCCGAATGCCTTTACTCGTTTTGTGCTGTATTTTAAAGATGGAGCTGTTTTATACTTTAATGATATTCGAAAATTCGGCTGGATTAAATTGCTGACTCGTGATGAATTCGAAGTGCTTGATCAATCAACCGGCGTTGAACCCTTAGGTAGACAATTTACATATTTATTTTTTTCTAGGATGTTAGAACGTCGCAAGAATACGACGATTAAGGCAGCTCTGCTCGATCAAAAACAGCTTGTCGGTTTGGGAAATATTTATGTTGATGAAGTATTATTTCGATCCGGCGTTCGCCCGACGCGCCGAGTAGCTACTTTAGGCGAATCGGAACGTAAAAAACTATTTCAAGCCATACCGTATATTCTTAAGAAATCGATTTCCAAACGAGGAACGACGTTTAGGACTTTTCTTGATTCAAAGGGCGAGCGCGGCAATTTTATGTCATTTCTTAAGGTCTATGGTCGAAATGGCAAGCAATGCCCGCAATGTGGCGCAGAGATACAAAAAACTCGAGTTGCCGGGAGGGGGAGTCACTGGTGTAAAAATTGTCAGAAATAGCAAGGGATTGTATAATAAAGCTATGTTTAACTATCTCGCCATCCTCTATATTGTATTGGGCATCAGTTTTGCTCTACCGCTGACTGTTTCAGCACAGATAGCGGCTCCCGAAACTGCTCCGGTAAACGCCGATGATAATGAATCGGCCGAGGAACAGCCAAGCGGCAATAATCAAATTGTTTCCAAGGATGCGATTGGTCTTCGCATTGTTCCTAATCCGGAACATTTTTCGCCTTTGCAATGGTATGACAAAAATATCAAAGTTAAAGGTGCTCCGCAGTCTTTGATTGTCGATGGTTACGAAGCGGTGCGTGATGGACGTACGGTGTATGTCAACGCCGCTAAAGTAGCCCGAGTTAATCGATGTACGACTAATCCGGCGATTATTTGTCAGAATGATAATCAATGCGGTCAGGGAAATCCGAGCGAAACGCGCATTCCGAATATGTTTATCCCTACTGCGTATGCGGCCGGTGAATGTCAGGCCTCAAGTATTCCGGAAATGTATACAAACATTTATATTATTTCCTATAACCAAAATCCTGAAGCTGCAACGACCGATATTTTTGGACAGTTGCTTCAGTATTGGAAATTTAATATTGAAATAAAAAACTGCAGCCAAACCGTAACCCAATCCTGCAGTGGGAATGATGAATGTCCGAATACTGAAGTCTGCCAACCGACGGGAACCTGCAGTCAGGCAACTGATAAAGCCTGTGTCATTGATTCCGATTGCGGCTTAGGTCAATTTTGTAACAGCAAGAAATCAACAATTATTCGTGATACGCGCCGCATGGCGGATTTGCGCGAAATAAAAGATAGACTTGAGTCCTATAACTCGGTTGTTCGTCGGTATCCGGTTTTGGATAACGGAACATATTTAACTAATCGAACGGTTTCAACCTGGCCGAGTTGGACGGGAACATTTGCGGCGACCCTAGGTTCACCATTACCGAATGATCCGATTAATAAGTTGGGTGCGTGTCCGGGTTATGAGTCGGCAACATGTTGGAACGAAGAAACTAAACGCTTTGGAGGCGTGCCGGATCCCTTAACCTTGCCGGCCGGAAGTAAGGCGTATTTTTACCAGTATAAGGCGAGCGACAATAGTTTTAGTTTCTGCGGAATTATTGAATCCGGTTATATTCAGGCAAAAAGCCCGAACTCGCCATATTGTACAACCGGCCGAGTCTGCAATCGTAATTGCTCCGGTAAACAATGCGGCGATGATGGTTGCGGCGGAAGCTGCGGCAGCTGTACGGGCGGAAATATCTGCCAAAGCGGAGTTTGCCGACGCGATGGATCGATTCAGAATCAAGAATAATTACGCACTAAGCCAGTTGCACAAAAGTGCAACAACAAATCCGATGACAGCTCCGACGAGGAGCTGTTTTGGCGTATGGCCAACTCGTTCAATAAGTTGAGGATAGCGATCGTCTAAATAGTCGCCGTCATCGAGGTCTTCAACTAATTCGTTGATAACTTTTCCTTGGCGTCCGATATATTGTCGTATGCCCGCGGCGTCGCGCAATGAAAGAAAAGCGACAAGAGAAGCAATCGCGAACGACGCCGAATCAAAACCTAAACGCAGACCTATAATTGTTGCGAGCGATATGGTAACAGCGGCGTGGCTCGAGGGCATTCCCGAATACGCAATAAGATTCTTAAGATTGAACTTCAGGCGATTTTTTTTAACGAAAAATTTGCTGATTTGAGCAATCAAAACCGCGATTGTTGGAGTGATAATGTATATATACAGCATATGATATACTGTCAGTATACGTAGTAAACAAATAAAAGACAATGCATATCGTAATTAGAGCCGGCGGAACCGGCAGCCGTTTATGGCCAGCCAGTCGGCGATCCGCTCCGAAGCAATTTTGCCGGATTCTAGGCGGCGAGACAATGATAGAACAAACCATCAAGCGGATTAGACCGCTTGTTTTTGACGCACAATTGTGGATTTCAATTAATCAGGATTTAAGCGAGCAAGTGAAAAGAATTTTGCCTGACTTTAATTCCGATCACTTTATTATTGAGGCGGAAGCGCGCAATACCGGACCGGCGATCTGTCTCGAGGCTTGTTTTCTTGAGAAACATATTTCGCCTGATACTGTCATTGCGTCGTTACCCTCGGATGATTATATTTCAAATGAAGAAGCCTTTCGCGAATTATTAAACGCTTCCGAAGCCTTTATTATGAAAAATCCGGCTTTTATTATCGCTCCTGCGGTTAAGCCCGATTATCCCGAAGTTGGGTACAGTTATTTAAAAGCCGGTAAAAGACTTGATGAGGGCGGTCAAGAAGCCTTATTTGTTGTAGACGATGTTGTTGAAAAGCCGAATCGCGAATATTGCGAGGAATTAATTGAAAGCGGAATTCATTATTGGCATACCGGAATGTACCTCTGGCGGCTTGATAGAATTCTTGAATTATTTGAAAAGTTTCAACCGGCAATGCTTAAAACCTGCCGAGCAATCGTCGCCTCGGATAATAAGGAGGAAGGAGCTCGTCTTTACGCCAGTCTTGAAAAAATGTCGATTGAATCGGCGATTACTCATCGGGCCGATCATATCGCAATGAGCGTGTCTAATCATGTCGGTTGGTCTGACCTTGGAAAATGGCCGGCGGTTAAGCGTTTGAGTGAATCAGCGGATTCTGATACAGTAGCCATAGGTAAGGCCGTTTTTAATAAAAGTTCAAATTCAATTGTTTATAATAGAAATGAAAAGAAACTAGTTGTTCTTAACGGCGTTAGTAATCTTGCAGTAATCGAGACCGACGATGTGTTACTTATTTCTGATTTGGATTCTACCGAAAATATCAAAGAAATATTAGATGAGTTAGATAAAAATGGACAAGGGAACTATTTATAATATATGAAAAAAATTCTAGCACTTATAGTTATAATTATCGCTGTTGCCTTCATTTGGTACCAAGTCTCATTGGCGTCGCAATCAGACAACAATGAGCAGATTTCTTTTACCGTTGAAGCAGGACAGGGAACTTCCGTTATCGCTGATCGGTTAGAGAGTGATAATTTAATTTCATCGTCCTTGGCTTTCAAAATCTATTTTTATCTTCATGATGATTTAACGATTAAGGCGGGGGAGTATATTATCGAACCGAACACTAAAACCAAAGCTTTGATCGTCATATTATCCGAGGGAGAAGTAATTGATAACGAAGTTTCGGTTTTAATCCGCGAAGGTTTGAGTGTTCGCGAAATTAATGAGTATTTGAAAAAGGAAGGTTTTATGAAAGATGACAGCTTCTTAACGGCTGCGGTGCAATACGAAGGTTATCTCTTTCCTGATACTTACCGAATGTTTAAAGATTTTACGGCCGAAGATTTGATTACAAAAATGCGTCAGAATTTTGAAGATAAATTGACACCTGATTTACGAGAAGCTATGGAAGCAAGCGGACGTAAGGGTGAGGATATTATTATTATGGCTTCGATTCTCGAGAAAGAAGTGCGGACAGAAGAAGAAATGAAAATTGCTTCGGGATTATTTTGGGACCGTCTAAAGGTTGGGCAAGCCCTGCAGTCTTGCGCGACGCTCGCCTATATTCTCGGGGTCAATAAACCGCAGTATAGTTACGAAGATACGCAAATCGTTTCCCCGTATAATACCTATCAGCACCCCGGTCTTCCGCCCGGACCGGTTTCGAATCCCGGTTTAAGAGCAATCAAAGCCGCAATTTATCCGACTAAAACTGATTATAATTATTTCCTCTCTCGTCCTGATACCGGCGAAACAATCTTCTCCGTTACTCTAGAAGAACATAACGCCGCGAAAGCGAAATATTTGAAATAAAAAACCCCCGTTTAATTTACGGGGGTTAAAGTTTCTGTTTTCTGCTTTTAAGCTTTTAATAAAACCGATTTGTTTAAATCAATCATCACTCGCTCAAACTCGATGGCCCGATAATGAAGTTTGATCTTTTTATTAGAACAAAAGAAATCTTCAAAGCGGTCCCAAAGAAACCGGAGACAGTTGTTAATTATTTTTTCATCTAGCCCTTCTTTGAAAACACCTCGGTTAGTATGTTCAAATGCTTTCTTGAAAGCTTTGTTTATATCTTCCGATAGTATTTCTCGATAATCAATAAACGAGCGCATGGGGTAGTCGGCACGCCACTCTATAAGTCTATCGTATATATCTGCAATGCTTTCTGAAGTAAGATAAAGATTAAACGAAATGTTCTCAACTATTTCCGAGTCCAGTTCTTTTCCGCTAAACTTTATTTTGATAGGGTTATCTGTTGTTTTATACCAGGCGCCGAACCAATAGAGGAATGCTATTTCTTTGTATTTCCAAAACCACATATCATCAAATGGCCGTATTAGTACGAGAACATTTTTTCTATATCTAAAAACATTACAGATAAGTAGCATTGAGCAAAAGCAAAAAAAAGTATAATCAAAGCTACCCAGGAATATAGGTATTGCTGTGATTATTTGAACCAAAAAATACCACCCATAATACAATGTGTCATTCTTGTCCGTTGTTGCAAGTGAGTACACTAAACAGATTAAGGTGCCGACAAAGACGAAGAAGTATATAAACGCTGCTAGTAAATTAAAAAGTTTGAGTATTTCGAGAATATTCATTTGATGGTCTCCTTTGCTGTATGATTTATTATTTTCAAATAACTAAGTGATATTTGATTAAACCAAAGTATATAATTCTTGTCAATCACTGGCTTTATTTGACAATAATTTAGGTGTTTGGTATTATGGTTTTGTCCTAGACAGCAGGCAAACACTAAGTCCTGCCGAGACTATACAGCATCTCTTGTGCTTAATATTCCGTCTGGGGCCCTAAAGGTCGCAGTTTTTTTATATCTCGCTATAGTTTTTACGAAAGCGGATATCCACATTATTTTATGCCAAAAACAAAGCAACAGAAGCAGGAAATTTCCCGCGATTTGAAAGAACGACTAGCTAAGGCGAAGTCCGTAGTTTTTACGAGCTTCACCGGTTTGACGGTTAAAGAGAACGAAGCCTTGCGCTCGGAACTCATCAATGAACAGAGCGAATATTACGCCGCTAAGAAAACCTTGTTGGCTCGCGCTTTAAGCGAAGCCAATATCGAGGTTGATACGAAGACCCTCGAGGGTCAGGTCGCGATTACCTTCGGCTACGCCGATGAAATCGCTCCGGCGAAAATTCTTTCTAAGTTCATTAAAGGTTCTGATGGCCGCCTCAAATTTTTGGGCGGAATTTTGGAAGGTAAATTCTTAGATGCCGCTAACGTCAGCGCTCTCGCGACGCTACCTTCGAAAGAAGAGCTCTACGCGAAGATCGTCGGTTCTATCAACGCACCGGTTTCCGGCTTCGTCAATGTATTGGCTGGCAACTTGCGCTCTTTCGTGGGCGTTTTGTCTGCCATCCAAAAGACTAAATAATATAATTCAAATCTATGTCAGAAGAAACAAAGTCAGAAGTGACTGTTCCGGAAAAGTTCAAGTCACTTGTTGAATCAATCGAAAAAATGTCAGTTTTGGACTTGGCCGAGTTGGTTAAGATCCTTGAAGAAAAGTTCGGCGTTTCCGCCGCCGCTCCAGCCATGATGATGGCTGCCGCCGGTCCGGCCGCCGCTGCTGTTGAAGAAAAGGACAGCTTTGATGTTGAATTGAGCGAAGCTGGTGCCAACAAGATTGCCGTTATTAAAGCCTTGCGTGAAGTTTCCCCGGACCTCGGTCTTAAGGAAGCTAAGGACGTCGTAGACGGCGCTCCGAAGGTTATTAAAGAAGGTGTTAAGAAAGAAGATGCCGAAGCCATGAAGAAAAAGCTTGAAGAAGCTGGTGGTAAGGTAACCTTGAAATAAATTATAAAAAAACGTCCGCCATATCGGCGGACGTTTTTTTGTTTGGTGATTTATTGAAAATGTTTAGCCTCAATCCGGAACACCTGTTTACCGACGAGGAAGTAGACGAGACGATTTTTTTGATCGACACTCGCGCTAGTTAAGCCCTCAAGCATATCGCCGGTATATTGGGCGAGGTATTTTCCGTTTTTAGTATAAACGAGCACGCGTTTATTGGAGGGATCAAGAATGTACATAAAATCAAGGTCCGCTGAAACGCTAATGTGTGTTGGGTTTTGTAAAGCCGGAGTAACCTCATCGAGCGTAATTGATTCCCGGCGTCCCCCGGAGAATTTCGATACCGAACCGTTTTCTATTGTATAAATGCGTCCGTCAATCGCTAAAGACGTAAAGGTTCCGAGCGTCGCGTCCTCGCGCAGCCAGTTTTGTCGGTTAGAAAAGGTGTTGTTGCGAGAATCAAAGTCGAAACGATAGATGGAGCTACTGCCTGCGGCGTAGAGTCGGTTGTTATAGACGGCGGCCGCTTCAATCTTGGACGGTGGATTTTCAATTGAAAAAGCCGAGAATTGTCCGGTTTCTGATTTGTAGGACAGAACAGAGTTTTGTCCGATATAATATTCGTTCGGATCATCGATGGAGGCGCCGACCAGGGGCGATTCGGGGAAGGCGTCGTTCGTCGCAGTTTCAAAGGTTTTTGCTTCCGTATTAAGTTTCCAGATAGTTTTCAGGCGAGAAGAAATCGCAAAGGCCGATCCGTTGTCGGAAACGAGCAGTTCGGCTTCCTCCGGGATTTCGAGCAGAGGAGTCGAATCGTTTAAACGAACAATTAAATAAATGCTATCAAGTTTAGTTTCGTAGCGTTTTTTAAACTCTGCTTTGAAGGTTTTTTCATCCTGAGTGCGGTTTGGTAATGATTCGACGAGGGTGCCCATTTCGGAAAGAATAGTTTTGGCGCCTTCTTTATTGTTATAGAGTAGCGCCGCTTCGAGTTGATTCTCTTTTTGAGTGAACTGTTCGCTAGCCGCGGCTATTCTATCAGCCTTTTCTTGGCGTCGGTTGGCAATTGTTGAGTAGACGGTATTGCCGAGCAGGCCAAGGATTGATAGACCGATGACTATAACAAGAGCCTTATGTTTCGGATTAAGTTTAGTGAAGCGATCAGCCAGACCGAAGAAAGCCCGTATTGTTGTTTGAGTTTTACGTTTAGCGGCTTTAATGAGCGAGTCGCGTTTTTCACTGTCAGTACTAAAGGCGATAAGATTAAGCACAGCGGCTTTTATAAGACCAAAGCTGGCGATTAGAAAGCCAAGGATTGTTTGACCGATTCTAAGCAGCGATTGTCCGAAGTTAAGTCGCTCTTTTGAAATATTAAACTGGCGCGCTTTATCGCTCGCATAGGCTTTAATGCCAACACCGGCCGGCTTTAATTTGTTGAGCCATTTTTTAACATTAACGAAACCGGAGGGGCTTAAGAGTTGTTCGGTTTTTTCCTGCGTTAGATTTAAGCTATTAACGGAAGATCGTCCGGCTCCGACGGGAGAGATGCCCGGTAATCCCGAGGCTGCGGCGGGAGCGGCGAAGGCGTCGTGCTCACCGGTTGTATTCTTTATAATAAGTCCAAAGAAGGGGACAAAGGAATTTGTTTGCTCAAGCGTATTCTTCATCTGTTCGGCGGCGCCGGAGGGAGGCAGTGTCGTTACGATGTCGACAATCTGCTTTTTGCTTAAATATTCAAAGAGTGATTGGTTGGCAAAAAAGAAGTAGCCATGACTCGGGACGGCTCCGGCGATAAGGTTGGTAAAAAATTTATTGGCTTGAGCAAGTTCCTGTGTTGGATCGTTAGTTTTCTCGGTAATATCGATTAAGCTGTAATCGGCCAATAGTTCGCCTTTTTTATTTTTCGGTCGATAGAAGAGGAGGGCTTTGCTTTCGCCGGTTTGGGCGAAGAATAATTTGTTGCTGTGGATGATACCTATTACAGCGTTAAGGGCGCCGGGTTTGAGACGAATTTTCTCCTGATCGAGATAGGCGCCGATGTCGCGGTTTAATTTAGCAATTGTATTTTCAAAGATAATCTCAGGTTTTAAATTCGGCAAACGATCGCGTAAGATAAGAGCTTCATTTTCATAATAAAGCTGGTAGGCGTCGCTAATTAAGAAGTCAATGACTTTTGAATCTTCCGCTCGTTCAATTTCAATTTCAATCAGTAAAAAAAGACGGCCGACGAGCATCTCATCCTCAGCGGACGGCTGACTGACAAATACGCGACTGACGATATTCGATTTTTGGTTCGGGTTGACGGTTAGAGGTGATATTTTGTAGCTCATAGATACCTTATTCGGTTTGACGGTTGAATGATACTAGTATACTATGAAAAGCACTAATAATCAAAAAAATCAAGCCTTTTCCTTATATATGCTGGCAAAACTTTTCGGCTCGGTCGCCCGAGTAAAAATTCTTAAACTTTTTCTCCTAAATCCGGATAGTTCATATTTTATCAGGGAAGTGTCGCGCCGTCTTAATTTACAGCTCAATGCCGTTCGTCGCGAACTGGAAAATCTTGAAAAAATCGGTTTATTAACGAGTCATCAGGGGAGTGACGAAGAGAATGACGGCGGGCGAACTGATCGCAAATTTTATCAGGCCGATAAAGATTGTGTACTCTTTAATGAAATTCGTGAACTGATTATCAAGGCGCAAATCCTTTCTGAAAAAGACTTTACAACGAAACTAAGGAAACTCGGCACTATCAAATTGCTTATTCTCTCCGGCCTATTCTTAAATGATAAGCAGGCGCCGGTTGATATGCTCATTGTCGGAGAATTCAGTAAAGAAAAAGTCGCTAAGCTCGTACGCGAGCTCGAATCTGAATTAGTGACCGAGGTGAACTACGCCGTTTTAACCGAGGAAGAATATCGTTATCGCCAACAGGTTACCGATGTCTTTCTCTATGCTGTCCTTGAAAGTAAAAAGATTATTGTTATTGATGAACGAGGCTATATGCGGATGAGTTGACACTTTTTAAAGTTTCTTGGTATTCTATATTTTACGTGTACGCGTACATTTTAATCCGAGCGCCCTTCGGGTGCAAATTATAAACCATCAGTTTCATTGAAAGGATTTTCAATGGCAAATCTGAGAAGCAAGTTGCTCACCTTCCTATGCTTATGTGTAATGGGGGTCAGCGCTTATTCAATGAACCTGACAAACAGTCCGCCTATTCAAAACGATGATGATATTCTTGCCGGATATACAAACTCGGAGAATACATTTTCGCAGGCAGATCAAATTTCAGGCATTGAAAGAAACAAAGATCCGGTATTCAATAATTTATTGCAAATATTTGAGTATAAGGGTCTGGTAGCACCGTCTACAGACGAAACTGCTGCTTTGGTCTATCAGGAATCCGCCAACAGGATCCGGGACCAGGAATTTGTGTACTTGAAAGAAGTGTCACAAAGCGGCAAAGCATTGGAAAAGCAACAGAACGGTCAAAGTTTTTTGAAGGTGCTATTAATTTAAGATAACGATGGTTTTAAAAAGCCTTACTAGAAATAGTAAGGCTTATTTTTTTAGGAAATGTAGTGTTTTTGGTATATTGAACGTTATATATAATAGCCTAAAACAGCCTATTTATATAGAGTATTGACAGGATTTAGGTAATATGCTATAGTATGGAACATATCACTAAACAAAACAGTTATGGAATTACAAGATTTTATCAATCTAGTTGCTCGCAAGCGCAAAATCGTCTTCGGAATTGTCGCCCTTTTTATAATTTTGGGCGCCGGCGTTATCGCCGTACAACGTTTTAAATATAGTTCGAAGTCACAGCTCTTAGTTGTTCAGGAATATAACCGAACAATTGACGCCTATACTGCTTCGAAATCTAACGAATATCTTTCCAGCGTTCTTGCGAACGTCGTTGTTTCCAACTCTTTCTTCACGAAGGTTATGGAAGCCGGTTTTAGCATTAACGCCGGTTACTTCGGTGACAATACTAAAGATCAGATGAAAGAATGGAGCCGCACCGTTTCGGCTAAGAGTATTAATGACTCCGGTATTATTTCGGTTGTCGTCTATCACCCTGATCGGGCTCAAGCTGAAAAAATCGATCGTGCAATCAACCATGTCTTAATGACACAAAACGCTGCTTATCACGGTTCCGGTGAAAGCGTTAAGGTTCGCTTGATCGATCAACCGATTACTTCGACCTTGCCGGTTCGTCCAAATATTATTTTGACGATGAGCTTGGCGATCGCTTTGGGCTTTGTTACGAGTTTGGTTTATATTTACTTAACTCCTAACGTCGCCCTCCGCGCTCCGCATAACTATGGACAGCACGCACCGTATCGCCGTCCTACGCCTGAGGCTTCGGACGGCAAGCCGTTACAAGATTTTATAGGCGAAGGCGGTTATCTTGAAGAGACTAAACCGCTCGCGCCGGAAGAGATTGCCCAGCTTGGCAATATGCGAAATCTTATAAAGTAAGCTTTAATTTGAAACACTGCCATTAAGCTTGACAAAAACTAGACTTAATGGTAGGATTACGAATTAAAGAAATAGCAATTTTAGGAAAGTTTGGAAAGAAAATTAATAATTAAATAAAATAAATCGATTGTAGAAATACAGTTGAAAGGAGATAATAAATTGAAAAACATACTTTGTTTTTTCATCTTAGTTTCAATGGTCTCTGTGCTGAGCTTTGCTCAGACCCAGAGTACCGACAGTGTCAGACTTCCTCCGTCGACTATTTACGAACAGCCGAAGAAGGAAGAAGTGAAGGTTGAAGCAAAGAATGACTACATCCCGCCGGTTGATATCCGTTTCGGGAATCCTCGCAAGCCGGAGGAGTCAGGACCCAGCTTAAAGCTTAAAGACGAAAAGCGGTATATCTACACTCCCAAAGATGATCAGGGAAAACATTTTTACAAAAAAACGTTTCTCCGTGCGCAGTTTGCTTATTTCAATCTTACTAATCCTTATGTAAGAGCGAAATCAAAGTATTACTTTTGCGTTAATGCGACTCAGCCATTAAGGGGTGAAAAGACGAATATCGGATTGGGTGGTACTATAGGAAAATTTTCTTGGAGCCTTGATGATAGAGACGATTATCCAATGAATTGGACATTCGCCGGCGATGTGACCGAATGGTCGGCATATGCCATAACAGAGATTCTTCAGAATTCAAAAGAGGTAAACTATCAAGCAATTGAAGTTGGTTTAGCCTCGAAAGAAGAAATTATCGAAGGTGGATTTGTTGATGAAATCCATCTTAAGGAAACAAAGAAAACTTCCTATTTATATGCAGGATACCAGGTCGATTTTTACAGAAACGAAGAACGAAGAGAAGCCAACAGAGTCAGCCTTTTATTAAAGGCATGGATTCCGCTCTCATCTTCTTTGGAAAGAAAGATTGACGGAGTGAAACAGAAGGTCAAAAACGATATCAGCGATCAGCTTAAGCTATTTGCTGAATTCGAAGTTTCATGGCTTTCGTTCCAGGTATTCAACAAGAAGACCGGGATTGTAGTGAGCACGATTGCTAATTATACGCATGAAGGCACCGACAAGGACATTTATTCTGGCGGTGCGGCGGTTACTTTATTTTTTGATTATAATGAAGTAATTAAAGCGCAGTATAAAGCAGTTATGAACCCCTCAGACGAATCAAAAACTGGAACCTCGACATTATTTATTGTGACGGTTGATGGTTTCGGTATATTGAGGACATTAAGGATTGTAAAATAAGAAACATAATTTAAATAACGAAACATAAAAAACAAGGAGTAACAAAACATGAGATTATTTAATCTTAGATTCATCGTATCAGCACTCTTCGTATTTGCTGTATTTATTTCTTTCAATGGATGTACCAAAGAAGAAACAAAAACAAGTACAGAAGAAAAAAAATTGGAATCAGGTCAAACAAAAAAATTAACAACTGAATTTACCGGGAATATCAGTGAAATGAATGCTTTGAATGTTAAAACAATTCTTGGCATGTCATTGCAGCAGATGCAGGATCTTGCTTGGTTTGAATCAAGCAAGGATTCACCGGTTAATGTTCGTTTCAAAGTAAAGAAAATATCTTTGAGCACGATACCTGGATACGATCCCGCAAATCCCATTTACGCATTTGGCGGCGAAGGTAATTCTATGCCTAATGTATCTGGTAACGGATGGGGTAACGGAATGACAGCAGATCAGTTGGAAAAATGGAAATTGAAAGATGGCGGCGATTATATGTATTTTGATATGCCCGAATTGATTCAATTTAACCTTGTACAGTGCCAGTTTAAAGGTAAGTACGTTGATAAAGAAAGCGTTCGGTACTTTAATATCGAAACTTTCGTAACCCCGGATGGACAAATGCCATCATGGGCTTATATAAATCATACCAGCGATAAACACCGGGTTGCATTTGATAATCCATTATTTCCTATAAAAGGATAAGCAGCGATTCAGATCATAAGATTTGATTACAGGCGTTCAGTAAAAACTGAGCGCCTATTTTTTTTATTTTTTCTTTGACATTAGCTAATAAATGTGTTAATGTAGGGACAATTGATATCAATATTCTATGAACCGTTTTGGCTTTATCTTATTGTTTGCAACGGCAATTATTCTCTTACTATTGTCAGCCTTCTCACTTATCAGCCCATACGCTGTTTTTGGTTATGCCGCCATTATACTTTTATATCTTATATTCAAGCGCCAAGCTTGGATTTTTTTAATTTTTGCGCCAATCGGATTACTATTCGGTCAATTTATTAGCTTTGAAATCCGTCCGAATTGGACCTATGAAGTAAGTCTTGGCGAACTGCTACTGGCCTTGGCACTTGTATTCTTTATTATTGATTTCATCTTTCATTATCCGAAAGTTAAGGTTAAACTCGGTATTATTGGGCGTCTGCTCTTAATTTATGCCGCGATTGCAGCGGCGTCGTTCTGGTATATCTCTGATATCCAGCTCTATGTCGCCGGAATGAAGGTGCTATTCTTCGGTTTCGTTGCGTATTTCTTGTCTCGGAACCTTTTAACAACCAAGGCAAAATTAACAGCGTTTATGATGACACTGGCAATTTTTGCTATTGCACTAAGCGTTCAGATTTTTTGGACCTTTTATTCACTTGGTTTTTCTTCTGACATTTTCTTCAATCGAAGTTATATAATGATTCCCTTTGGACCGATTGCGCTTGTTGCGGCCGTATTGTCATTACTCTTACCTCTGATTCTAAGTCTGTATTTTCAAGCGGATAAAAACGATAAGTCAAGAATAATTTATTTGATTGCATTCGGGCTTGGCTTTATCGCAGTATTTATTATGTTGGGTAAGGCGGCGATCGTCAGTCTGCTCCTGGGTTTGGCCTATTTATTAGCACGCCTAAAGAAAAAGCGCATCGGCTTTGTTCTATTCGTCCTAGTCTTCGGAATTCTCGGTTATACGATTTTTTCTCAATATGCCGAAGGTTTGGCTTCGCGTATCGGCGATACCTTTGTTGATAAGAATACGCGTTTTCGAATTCAGGAATATGAAGTATGTTGGCGAATATTTAAAGAACATCCGATTCTTGGCGTTGGATCGGGTCAGCAGCTTATCTACTATCAGCGCCTCATTCAGCCCGATTATAAACAATTAATCAATAATTATTTCGTTCAAGCTGCGGTTGATTACGGAGTCATTGGTTTAACGGTAATAATCTTCTTAGTCAGCGCGGTTTATAAACAGATTCGAAAGGTTGTAACATCTACTTTCGGTCAAGAACAAATTATTATCCATGGTTTTGTAGGAAGTTTGATAGCCGCCTTGGTTAACGGACTTTTTGAAGTTACTATTTTTACCTTATTCTACGCTGTAGCCTTTTGGATGATTGTTGGATTATTGCCGAATCTTAAATCACTAACTAGCGGCGAAGAAAAATAATATGACCTCAATAACCGCTATTGTTATCAACTACAATACGAAAGAAACAACGCTTCGAGCGGTCGAACGTTTGTTTGCCGCTGAACCTAAGCTTGATATCAAAGTTATATTGATTGATAATGCTTCACGGGAATTAATCAGTTGGCCGAGCGAAGATACTCGAGTCACTCTTATTCATAACAATGAAAATAAGGGGTTTGCCGCTGCGGTTAATCAAGGAATAAAATTGTCGAATTCCGAGTATGTATTATTGCTTAATTCGGATATGTTTATTGGCGATGGATGTATCAGTGGTTTACTAGAAAATTTTGAGACAGATAAAAATATTGGGATTAGCGGGCCTTGTTTTGTATATCCTAATCAAAGTTTTCAACCGAGTGCCGGTTACGAACCGACATTTATAAAAGAATTTTTTAGATTCTCGACCCTGGGAAAATATTTTCCTCTCGGAACTTTGATTTATAAAACGATTTTTAATCTTAACTTTTTTAAAGAACCGCAGCGAGTCGACTGGGTAAGTGGCGGTTGTATGCTTATTAAAAAAGAACTTATTGAAAAAATCGGCTTGCTTGATGAGGTATTTTTCTTTGGCGTTGAAGATATTGATTATTGCGCTCGAGCGCGACAGGCGGGCTTTGGTATTATATATAATCCGCTTGTTTCGACCGTCCATTATCACGGGCTTTCTTCCGGCGGCCATCGCTCATCGAAAAAAATGATTATGGAGAAAAACAATATGGGTCATTGGTTCAAAAAACATCTGCCATCAAAGAAGGGCTTGAGCGCTTTTGTCAGTCTGTTATATAGTTTAAAAATTTCAGCCTTTAAATTGCTAGGAAAATAACATGAAAATACTTCAGGTCAGTGAATTTAATTACATGCGCGGCGGCGCATATAACTATTTCTTGAAACTTTCTAAAAAATTGGAAGAAGAGGGGAATGAGGTTGCCGTTTTCTCAATGCATCATCCGAAAAATCTACCATCGAAATGGTCAAAATATTTTGTTTCGCGTATTAGTTTTAATGAAGGCGGTTTACGCGATAAACTCTTAGCCCCCTTTAGGATTTGGTACAGCTTTGAAGCTAAGCGAAAATTTGAAAAACTTCTTAAAGATTTTAAACCGGATATTGTCCATGTTCATAATCTTTATCATCAAATCTCACCCTCAATTTTACCAGTAGCAAGAAAATACGGCATTCCGGTTGTTATGCATTTGCATGATTATAAATTAATTTGTCCAAATTATCAGATGCTCTGCGGTTCTCGGATCTGCGAAGATTGCGCGGCGCCGAATTACTATCGTTGTTTTTTAAAAAAATGTTTTCAGAATTCCTATGTAAAAAGCTTAGTGGTAACAATCGAAATGTATTTACATCACAATATTTTGAAAATTTATGAAAAGAACATTGATTTATATATTGCGCCGAGTCAATTTATGAAAGATGTTTGCGTTCGGCACGGCGTTCCCGAAGCTAAAATCAAAGTCATCTATAATTTTGTTGATGACGTTGTTCCGCTTGCCAATAAAACCTTAGACGATTATGTGTTGTATCTCGGTCGTTTATCGGCGGAAAAGGGAATTGATGTTGCAATAAATGCGATTGCACAATCAACCGGATCATTAAAGCTTAAAATCGCCGGTGAAGGTTCCGAAGAGGTTGTCTGTCGGATGCTTATAAAAAAATTGAAACTGGAGCAGCGAGTTGAATTAACTGGCCACAAATCGGGAACGGACTTGGAAAATTTGATTGCCGGTGCCAAGGCGGTAGTTATTCCTTCAGTTTGGTACGAGAATATGCCGTTCTCAATGCTAGAGGCTTTGGCGCTTGGTAAAATAGTTATCGCTTCCCGTATCGGAGGATTGCCCGAGTTAGTGAAAGACGGCTCAAACGGGTTTTTGTTTACGATGGGTGATAGCGCTGCTTTATCGACAATATTTGAAAAACTTTCATCGTTCGATATTGAATCAATGGGGCGGCAGGCACGAAAATCGGTTTCACATTTAACAATTGAAAATCATTACAAAGATATAATGTCGGTTTATAATACTTATGTTACAAAGGCTTAGCTTATTGCTTTTAATTATTGTCGGTTTTCTGCCGAGCTTTGTTGCGGCTAAAGACACGTATCCGAAATTGGCGAATTATTATCTGCCATTTTTTAGACAAGCTGATTACGAACAACTTGCAAAATGGGATCTGTTGATTATCCAAGCCGATATGATTGCCTATAACCCGGGCTTCTTCGATTACTATCGTTCGAGAAAACCCGATGGAATTTTATTACCATATATTTATTCTTCTTTGATTCACGAAGAGCGTAACGGTTTTGGCGGCTTGGAATTGCGTAAAATAGTATATGACGCTGTTAATCGAGGAAATTGGTGGCTCCGAGACGGAAACGGAAATAAAATACAACCGTGGTCCGAGATTAGTACAATCAATGTTACAAATCGCGATTGGAGAAATTTTTATGTTAGTTACCTAAGGGACAGCATTAATCTTTCGCTTTGGGACGGTGTAATGTTCGACGTTGTTGATGCGGAAATTGGGCATTATAGTCGTAGTGGTATTGATATTGATTCAAACGGAACGGTTGATTCAACTGCGACGGTTAATCAAAAATGGCGAGAGGGGATGGCGGCCTTGTTCGCACAGACCAAGTCGATGCTTGGAAATAAGATCATAGTTACCAATGGAAGCTCGATTGACGCCTATCAACCTAATACGAATGGAAGAATTTTTGAGCGTTTTCCAACTCCTTGGGAAGGCAACGGCAGTTGGCAGGCGAGTATGTATCAGTACTTGAAACGTTTGCCAACGAAGAATAAAACGCCCAATGTTTATATTGTTAATGGAACTTCTCGTTCCGGTGTCGCCGGCGATCATCGTCAAATGCGTTATGGATTGACCAGTGCATTAATGGGCGACGGTTATTTTTCCTTTGATAACGGAAATAGTACTCACGCTCAATTGTGGTGGTACGACGAATATGACCTTGTGCTCGGTCGGGCAGAGTCTTCCTATTATAATCTTTTAAAAAATAATAGTGACTACGTTGAACCGGGTTTGTGGCGCCGAGATTTTGAGAACGGAGTAGCGATTGTTAATGCAACGGGCAAAGATCAGCTTTATATTTTTCCGCGCGAACAATTTGAAAAAATCAAAGGAACACAGGATCGCAATTTTAATGACGGATCAAAAGTAAATTACGTACGTTTAGGAGTTAATGACGGTATTGTTATGCGTAAGATTAAGCAAGATATAAACAATGCGGTTTTCCCGAACGGCAATTTTATCCGTATTTTTAATTCGCGGGCCCAACAGCTTCGTAATGGATTTTTCGCGTATCGAGCCGATACGCAACCGAATGCTTTTGTATATTTAGGAGATCTTGATGGTGACGGTCAACGCGATCGTATCAGCGAACAAAATGGTCAGTTGGTTGTTGCTCGAGCCGGAAAGGGGCAGATTCGAATTGTTCCGTACGGCGCTAATTTTAAGGGACGACTTTCTTTTGCAGCCTATGATTTTAATAAAGATGGAAATACGGAAATTGTTGTCGCGCCTTTGTCCGGCGGCGGCCCGCACGTGAAAATATATTCTGCGTCCGGTAAAATGCTTAACCCCGGATTCTTTCCCTTTGATAAAAATTTCCGAGGTGGAGTTTATCTTGCGGCCGGCGATGTTAATAATGACGGTGTTGGAGAAATTGTAGTCGCGCCCGGCAAGGGCCTGCCCTCGACCGTTAAATTGTATACGGACAAGGGAAAGGCAGTTGGATCTTTTACAGCCTATGATAAAAATTTCCGCGGCGGTACGACGCTGGCTGTCGGCGACGCTGATAATGACGGAAAAAATGATCTTGTGACCGGCGCCGCCAGCGGCGGCCCGCATGTTCGAATTTTTGATTATGCCGGACGTCTACGCGGTCAGTTTATGGCCTATGATCAAAAGTCGGGAACCGGCGTATCTGTAATGATCGCTGATACTGATGGAGACGGAAATAATGAAATTCTTGCCGGAACTAATAGTTTCTAAGCTTACTAAGATTTGCTACACTATAAAGAACCATATGCCTCAAAAAATGAAAAAAGAACATCCGGTAATAAGGTTTTATAAGGCGCGTCATGACCGTCACTATAAAGACAGTTATTTCCATTTTTGGGCTGATATGCTCTTAGCCGGAGTTCTTGTCGCACTTATCTCAACCTTGGCCTGGTTACTTATTTGGCAACCGCGACCCGACTTTATGCTTGAAGCCCGCCTCGCTTCGGCTCGCGTTTTAAGCGGAAACAGTGATGAATTTATTATCAATTATAAGAATGACGAGGGCTATCCGATTCAAGGTGCTGTTTTGAAATTAGATCTACCAAAGGGCTTTGCCATTACCTCTGTCGATCCGAGCCTGAAGTTTGATACAAATTCCAATACCTTTAACTTGGGAGATATGGAAGCGGGCGATAAAGGCGAATTGCGGTTGAAGGGCATAATTCAAGGCGAGATTGGAGAGCGTCAGTTTATAGGCTTGAACTTAACCTACCAAAGAGGACATTTAAAGAAGCAATTGCTCAGTTCAATAGTCTATCATATAGATAGTTCGGCTCTTGAGTTAGCACTTGAGATTCCGGAGGCGAGTTACGCGGGCGTCGCTTTTAACGGAACGGTTGAGGTAAAAAACGCGGGCGACGCCGTTATTGAAAATGCCGCTCTTGTATTGCCAAAGACTGATTGGGAAATTGCTCCCAACGAAGCGGCTTTTGGTAATGGTGTAGCAAAATTATCAAAACTAGATCCCGGAGAAGTACGAAAGATCCCTTTTGAAGCGACGCCCCTCGGCGAAGTTGGCGAGAAAGACTTCGTTGTTGAAGGCGGACTTATGATTGATGAGACGCTTGTTTCGCAAGTTACGATAACTAAGAAGGTCAGTGTAGGCGAACCTGTTCTTGAACTATCAACGAGTTTTGAGCAAATTGCGTACGAAGGCAAAGATACCGTCTTAGGTTTGTCATTTAAGAATAATGGTGAGTACGCTTTGTCAAAGTTGTCATTCTCTTTTGAGAATAAGCGAGATACAATGGCTGTCTCAAAGGTATCAGTCAATGATAGTTCTTTTGTTGCGGTAAACAATTCGATTGCTTATTCTTCTGAGCTAGCTCCCGGAGCGGGGGAAAATGCATCGGTAACGGTTTCCTTTGATCGTAAAGGAAATTCACTTAATGATTACCTAAGTCCTTCGATTATTGTTTCTTATCAAATGAATGGGCAAGACTTTAGATATTCTGTGGCTGTGCCTCGTTTAAAAATAAATTCAAACTTAAGTGTTAATTCAGGTGGTTATTATTACGGACCGCAAGGCGATCAGCTCGGTATCGGACCAATTCCGCCGCAGGTTGATATTCCTACAACGTATTGGATTATATGGGAAGCAAACAATTTAGGTAATGACATTGCTAATTTTGAAGTGAGTGCTGATTTGCCGGCTAACGTTGTCTGGCTTGATCAGCAAAGTCTGGTTGCCGGTAGCCTCAGTTATTCTCCCGTTGGTCGTCGAATTCTTTGGAAAGTAGACGCGCTATCGCAAACCGGAGGCAACTATCGAGCTAGTTTTGCCGTTAGCATAGTCCCAAGAACCGAAGACGTCGGCAAGACTCCAGATTTGCTTACAAATATAGGTTTTAGAGGCAGTGACTTATACACAGGCGCTGATATTGTTAAAAAATTGGCTAATATTACAACAAATATAGAAAGTGACCGAAAAGCTGCCGGAAAAGGAGTCGTAGAAGCGCTTGATTAGAGTATTAAAATTTACATCCAAAAAGGTCAGGGCCTACAAAGCCTTGACTTTTTTTATGTATTATGGTAAGGTAAGTCATTAACTTATATATAAAATAATCGTTATATCTAACAAAACTATATGAAGAAAGTTCTATTTTCTATTGTGGCGGCCGTCTTTTTCATCGGTACGCTTATGCCGGTTCCCGGTGCCGAAAGTAAGTTGAAATCTTACTACGGCGGTGATGCCATTTCTTATAAAGGTCAATTGATTGTCGGTACGGCTAGCACCGGCGCGCTTGAGTTATATAAGATGGACGGTGATAACAAGCTTATTAAGTTTGCGAATTTCCGTACTGTTGATCCTCGTTTCGGAACTCAGGTTGATTTTACCGACATGATGTTTAAGGTTGAAGGATCGAAGCTCTATGTATACGCTGTTGAGCCGCGTTCAATCTATAAGTATGATGCTAGCGACTTGAACAAAGCTTCTTTGGTTACTCAAGCTAAAGATAACTCATGGGATTGGTTTGCTGAACTCGACGATATTTCCGGCAATGTTGCCACCATCGGTTATAAGGGAGTAAAGATTTGGAATAACAATTTACAGATCATCGATTCCTTTGATGTTAAGAATCCGGAATACCAATACAATATTACTTCTGCCCAAAGCGATAAATTCATCTTTAATATCGCCAGCGGTAAGGTTTCTATCTTTGATAAGGAATCTCGCAAAGTTGTAAAGCAATTTGATATTACTAAGCAGTGGGAAAATCGCAGCTACCGTCATCAGATTTACAACGACAAGGTAGATAATGCAATTTATATTGCTGACGATTCTGCGGTAAAGAAGTTTAACCTTAACGGTGAAATTGAAAAGAGCTTTAAGTACACCGGTCCTTTTGGTTATGATATTACTCCGTCTAATGACGCACGATATATTTATTTCTCGAACGGTATCGGTATCGTTAAACTTCGCAAGGATGACTTATCAGTTGTTAGCTACATCTATACGAGTTCAGTTGCCAATTTCGGCGGTTGGGCTATGGGATTAAAAGTAGTTAAAACTTCTGAGGGTGAGAAAGTTATTGTATTCAATAACTCAAACATCTTGGTTCTTGATAGCAACTTAAAGACCGTGCCGAGCGGCGATTTTAATATCGCCTTTATCCCTTCGACTGAGGAAGATTCATTTCCTGAAATTGTTGAAACTCTTTTCTTGAATGTTGATAAGAATCGTGCGCCGGCCAACTCTCAGATTCTTTTGAGCGGAGGAGGCTTCGGTCGCAACGAAAGCTTGCGTATTGAATTTGCCGAAACTGTCTTTGACGCTGATGCCGGCCTTGATGGTCGTTTTAGCAAAGTAATTACAGTCCCGAATGTCAGTGCTCGTCGTACGGATATTAAGGTGATCGGTCTTGATTCCAATCTAAAATACAACATAGGCTTTCAGATTGAGTAATACTTGACAAAGGTATATATAGGTGTTATAATTATATATTACTCAAAAAACCATTATAAACTATGAAAATCGCGTTTATCGGACAAAAAGGTATTCCCGCCCATGTTGGCGGCGTCGAACGGTATGTTGAAGAACTTTCCGTTCGTTTGGCGAGCCTCGGTCACGAGGTCATTGTCTATACACGACCAAACTATACACCGAAAGAGTTAACTTCTTATAAAGGAGTTACGCTCGTCAGCCTGCCGTCGATCGGAACAAAACATCTTGATGCAATCACTCACACCTTATTCGCAAGTTTTGATGTCTTACGCCGCGGCGTCGATATCGCTCACTACCAAAGCATCGGTCCGGCCTTGCTCGCTTGGATCCCGAAATTGTTCAGCCGCACGTTAAAGGTTGTTTCAACTCTGCAGTGCCGCGACTATGAACATCAGAAGTGGGGAGCCTTTGCTCGCTTTGCCCTTAAACTCGGCGAACGTTCAATGTGCTATTTCTCTGACGAATTAATTGTCGCAACCAAGTCGATTTCTCAACATGTTGAGAAATTCTACGGAATCGAATCAACCGTTATTCCTAACGGTGCGGTAATTCCTGAAAGCGGCAGCGATGTTTCATTATTGTCTCAATGGCAGATTGAAAAAAACTCGTATATTCTTGCAGTGGCTCGTTTAATTAAGCACAAAGGCCTCGATCATTTGGTTGATGCTTATGAAATACTTAAGACGGACAAGAAATTGGTCATTGTTGGCGACGGTGCGTTTACTGATGAATATGTCGGTCAGCTTAAGGCTCGTGCCGCTCATAACTCAAATATTATATTTACCGGCACCCAAACTGGCGAAACCTTAGCTGCTTTGTATGACAACGCCTGTGTCTTCGTTCAGCCGTCGGAATCAGAAGGATTATCGTTGGCACTTTTAGAAGCTATGGCTCGCGCAAAGACAATCGTCGTTTCAAATATTACTGAAAATCTTGAAGCAGTTGGAAAAACAGCGGCAATTTTCGATAATACTGATCCGGTTGACTTGGCTCGCGTCTTAACTGCTCTGTTGTCCGATTCTGAGCTGGCAAGCAATCTTGGTAAGGCCGCTCAAGAACGCGTCAAACTTTTATATGATTGGCGGGCGATTACGGGAAAGACTGAAATTGTGTATGCTCAAGCCGTCGCGCAACGATTCTTATCAAATCGCGTTAAGAATCTAGTAGCTCAGCTCTCGCGCATTATTCCCTTATTCTAAGTTGGTTCTCGGTTAGACGTTTCATGAGTCGCTCGATTCGTGAAACGTAATTCGAAAATCAAAGGAAAGTAAATTAAAAAATCAAATAATAGGAGTAAAAAAATGAAAAAAGTATTTGTTGTAATACTCTTCGCATTGTTTCTAATGCCAAGAGTAGATGCACAAGTCTTAAAGAGCTACGAAGAATTGTCCAATAAAATGGGCAAGTACGTGCTCGAGGTTCCGCAATTAAAAGGTACAAATATTATTTCAGGCGATATGCTTCCTCTTGTAGAAGAGAATGGCATAACTACTTGGAGTAAGATAGAGATCTTTGATTCGGACGGAAATGGGCTAGTTGAATATACATATATCGGCTGGAACATTTTACTGAAATGTTATTGGACATCACTTGAAAAGAAGTGGAATCCGCTTTTAGCAAAGCAACCATGCTTTGATGAAGAGTCCGGACTTCTTCTTATTGGCTTAGTTGATGGACAAATTATTACAAACGATCTGTTTAAGCCATTGTTTTTAGGACAATACGGTGATTCATATATCGGTGTTGATGTTGATAAAAAAGGGGGAAAAGTTTACCTTTATTTTAATTACAACACAATGACAATAATTGACCCGGCGATGGTGCCGTTCGTTCAACTTTCCTCGCGCAAGTGGAAAGAGAAAGAGGTTACTATAATTAACAGCTGGGGCTGGGGATGCATCTCCGAAGATCTTGATCATGTATTTTATCAGGATGAAAACGGTGAAAAGTATTATAATGTTGAACGTTTGGGTTTTGGAGCTTATCTCCCATCGGGAGAAAAGACCTGGCCCAAAGGTGCAAAAGAGAATTCGATTCTCCTCAATCCCCAAGGGACATTTGAGGTACCGATAATCACAAATTAAAAAATTCCAATAAAAAACAAACAAAAGGAGTAATTAAATAATGAAAAAATTATCATTTTTCATCATAATGATTGCCATGATGGCAATAGCTTCACCGTATTTCACAGGTTGTTCTGATGATTCAACCGGACTTGGCGTAAACAATGTTTCCTCTGAAATGGTTCATGCCGATATCAAAGTTGGGCAAACTTTAATTGGTGAAGGTGAAACCGTTTATCTTGATTCAGGGGGGCCGGTTAACTTTTCTGATAATGATCCAAACAGTACTTCGAGAACATGGAGAATGTTTGGAAATAATCCGAACACTTATACAACCCGGGATGTAACTCATATATACAGTAATGATACCGGTAAATTTATGGTCAGCTTGGTTGTTCATGGACCGGTAAATTCTGATTCGACATATGGTTATATTCATATTGGACCGAATAATGGAGGAAGCAGCGGACCGCGCGGCGAGCACTTTATGCTTTATGCACCACCATATTTCAACCCCGCTAACGGAAAGTTCGTTTATCCAACAGGATATAACAAACTGTGGTTCACAGGCTCAAATTCCAGCAGCCCCTTTGTTGTATTTAATCATCCATCGCAATGGGTGGCAGATACAATGGGTGTTGATTCAATAATGATAAACCAGAAGCCATATTGGACAAAGCAGAAACAGATGTGGGACACTGTAACCGAGCAAAGCTACGGCGGTTACGGAAGTCAATCAATTCCTTTGAACCAATGGCAGTATGCCGCACTTGATTCAAGTACATATTTCGGAAATGGTAAGCTGAGGGTGGTTTATTTCGGCGGTACAGTTAACAAATGGGGAACAGTTACTATTCCTCTGCCAGGCAATTCTGGCGATGGTTCATCGAATAAAGTTGTTCGTTGGGAAAGTACCCCAACAACATACAGAGTATATTTGTATATGAACAACGTTACCGATGCATCAGGGTTTAATCCATGGTTCTTGATATATAAGAATTCGCAATGGGTAACACCGAATAATCAGGAAGTAACAACACGCGCATATCAGACCAACGGATCAGGATGGTATGTGATAGAAATATCAAAGTCTTATATTACAACTCTGGGTACTTACACCAGAATAAGATTCGGTTGTGAAAATACTGCACAAAATAATATCGATGCAAACTACAATGGATCGATTTATGCGGTTAACGAAGCACAATACGGCGGTTGGCACCTAAGAATGCCTTTTGTCGGAATGTAATAGTTCTTAAAAATCCTCTTTGAGGTGCCCCTGTTTAATGAAAACATTAAACAGGGGTTTTTTAATTTTCTACGCTATGATACATTGTCAGTATGAAATTATATATCTCAACCGCATCACATACTGAATTAATTCTCGAACTTAGGTTGGGGAAGGAGGTTGTTGCGACTCGAACGATCGAGGCTAAGCATAGACAGGCTGAAAAATTATTACCGGAGCTTGAGGCAATGTTGAAGCGAAAGAAACTAAAGTTATCAGAGATTACTGAGATCCTTGTTGAGAACGAAGGCGAAGGTTTTACGGCTTTGCGCATCGGCGTAACGACCGCGAACGCTCTTGCGTACGCGACCGGCGCCGCCCTCGCTATTCCGAAAGAGGGGAAGGTACGGCTCGCCAAGCCTAGGTACGCCCGCGGCCCCAGTATTACTAAAAAGAAATAGTTTTACACCACTAATTTAGAAGCGCCTGTGCATAAGTCAGAGGCGCTTTTTATAATTGCTGAAATATCTAACAAAAGTGAAGAAAATATTGGTGGGGGATGATGATTGACCGAGGTGGAAAAATGGTGTAAAATTAAATAGTAAAGGGGAAAAGTGGGGAATTGTGGATAAGCTGCAAACCCGCTCCTAAAATGAATGTTTATCGGAGAATACAATCATACGCTCGACGACAAGGGACGGCTCGCTGTTCCGGCTAAATTCCGCCAACTTTTGCGCGGCGGTTCGGTCGTAGCCAAAGGATTGGATAATTGTTTAGTGTTGTATCCGAAAAAGGAATGGGCGAAGCTTGCCGAGAAGATTTCCGCTTTGCCGTTTAACAAAACGAATGATCGAACTATTGCTCGTTTCATTCTAGCCGGCGCCGCCGACGCTGATTTTGACAATCAGGGACGCATTACATTGCCGGAACATTTGCGAAGTTTTGCCAAGCTCTCTAAGAAGGCGGTAATTGCCGGTTTATACAACCGATTGGAAATCTGGGATGAGATGGCTTGGAACAATTATAAAAAATCAACCGAAAAGCAAACCAATCAAATCGCTGAAGCTTTAGGAGAGATTTAAAAATATTATGTATCGTCATATACCAGTCATGCTCGAAGAGGCGATGCAGTATCTAGATCCGAAGCCGGGAGAAATCATCGTTGATTGTACTCTAGGCGGCGGAGGTTACACCTTTGAAATAGCGAAGCGCGTTGGAAGCGACGGAAAAGTGATTGCGATTGATCTGGATGAAAGCGCCATTAATCATGCCAAATTAAAGATTGCCCGCGAGGGCGTTAGTAATGTAGTAGTAAGACATGCCAATTTTAAGGAATTACAAAGAGTTATTGAAAGCGAGCTCGGCGACTCGTCGCTCGCTCGCGTCTCTGGCCTTGTCTTTGATCTGGGGCTATCATCAGCTCAACTCGAAGATCGGGATCGAGGATTTTCTTTTCTACAAGATGCGCCGTTGAGTATGGCCTTTGGTTCCTTAATCCCGGCCGATCAGACTGAATCGATTGTTAATGTGATGTCAGCTTCGGAGTTAACGGCCATTCTACGGGATTACGGTGAAGAACGATACGCGAAACAAATCGCAGCCTCAATTGTTCAGCGCCGCAAGGAAAAAGCAATCACAACGACGAAAGAGTTGGTCGAAGCGATAAGTGCGGCAGTTCCGGGAGTGTACAAGCGACAGCGGATTCATTTCGCGACACGAACCTTTCAAGCGCTACGGATTGCTACTAATGATGAGCTTGGAAATTTAAAAAAACTTTTAACAAATTTAAATTCACTGCTTAGACCGGGCGCTCGGATAGTTGCTATATCGTTTCATAGCCTTGAAGATCGCATTGTAAAACATTTCTTTAGGCAGGAAGCAAAAGACTGTCTCTGTCCGCCCGATGCTCCGGTTTGTGTCTGCGGTCACAAAGCTTGGCTCAAGGTTCTTACAAAGAAAGCAGTTTTACCCGGACCCGAAGAAATTAAGCAAAATCCTCGGTCCCGCAGCGCAAAGCTTCGCGCCGCTATCATTTTATAAAATAAAAAAACAAAAAATAAAAATATGAGTCGATTTAACTTCTTCCTTGCCGTCTTAGTTGGAGCAACGGCAATTGCGCACTTTTTCGTTGTTACCGACCTGTCAACCAAGGGGTTTTTATTTAAAGATCTTAAATCTCGTGCCAATGAATTGACCGATCAGAGACAGTCGATGGAAGGGGCCATTTCGACCCTGGGCTCCTATCAGAGTCTAAGTTCAAGAATCCAGTCCTTGCAGCTGGTTGCAGCCGATAACGTTCAGTATCTAAGCTGGAATCAAGATGTCGTGGCTAAGAAGTAAAAGACAGGTAACAGTTGAAATGAGCAACGGCCGCGTGGCCTTTGTCGCGTCGGCTGTTTTTTTATTTGCCCTCTGTTTAATCGGACGGCTTATTTATATTCAAGTTGCCGACAATGACCGTTATACCGCTCTTGCCGAGGGACAGCATAAAACATCATACGAGCTATTACCGGAGCGAGGCAAGATTTTTATACAAGACAATGCCTTGACGAATTCTTCGGAAATGTACCCGATTGCCGTTAATAAGAATTTTGCTTTGGTGTATGCAATTCCAAAATTAGTCAGTGATCCGGCGGGGGTTTCAGAAAAGTTGTATGAATTTTTTAAAAAAGCGAGTGTAGAAAAAAAAGCTGATGAAATTATAAAATTAGAACGGGAAGAACGACTCAAAAAAGAGTTAGAGACAGCCGTTGAATTGCCGGATGCCGAGCGCATTGCTAGAGAGGCGGAATTAAAAGCGGCGCACGAGGCTTTGATGGTTGACGCGCTTTGGCTTCAGCTTGAAGCTGATCGGCGCGATGAGTTGATTAGAATTGAGAAAGAAAAAATTATTGCCGAGTATAGTAGTAAGCTTGATCAAGCGGAAGATATTTATGAACCGATCGAACGCAAGGTTGAAGATGAAAAGTTAAAAGCATTTTATATATTCATGACGGGCCGCAATGACTTAAGCGCGGCTGATCTTCAAATAAAAGGCGAAACGATTCAGATAACAAAAGAATCGAACGTTGAATTGGAAATAGAGGGTTTTGGTTTCTCGCTCGCGCCGTTTCGTTATTACCCGGAGAATAATATCGGAGCGAATATCCTAGGTTTTGCCAGTTATGAAGATAATGAAGAACAGCACGGTAAGTACGGACTCGAAGGATTTTTTGATCAAGAAATGTTCGGCAAATACGGCTCGGTTACCGCCGAGCGCGGCGCCGGTGGACTTGTGATTGTTAACGATCGTCAATACGTTAAAAAAGAAGATGGAGCAAGTTTAGTGTTGACGATTGATCGTTCCGCGCAATTTACCGCCTGTCGAATGCTCAATGACGCGGTTGCAAAATACAAAGCGCTCGGAGGCAGCGTTATTGTTATCGAACCAAAGACGGGAGCAATCCTCGCAATGTGTTCAGCGCCGGATTTCGATCCGAATAATTATCAAGACGTTGCCAATATCAAGGTTTTTAATAATCCGGCGGTCTTCGATCAATACGAACCCGGTTCGGTATTTAAAGCGATAACTATGGCCGCCGCACTCGATACTGACAAGGTCACACCGGAAACAACCTATCAAGACAATGGTCAGATTATGATTAAGGGTTGGCCAAAGCCGATTAAAAACTCTGACTTTGAAACGCACGGCGGTTGGGGAACAACAACAATGGTGAAAGTTCTTGAGCAATCGTTGAATACCGGTGCAATTTTTGCAATGCAACAAGTCGGCCATCAAACCTTTGCTGACTATGTAAAAAAATTCGGCTTCGGTGAAAAAACCGGCATTGAACTCGAAGGTGAAAGTTCGGGCGACATTCGTAATATTACGGGAATCCGTGTTAAAGAAATTTCTGCTGCTACCGCATCATTCGGACAGGGAATTACTGTTACGCCCCTGCAGATGGCGATGTCCTATGCCGCAATCGCCAATGGCGGCGAGCTTATGAAACCGTACATCGTAAAAGAAATTATTGAGCCGGACGGAACTCGTTACGAAACGAAACCCTCGGTTATTCGTCGAGCAATCTCTGAACGAACAGCGGCGATTCTTTCCGGTATGCTCGTAAACGTTGTTGAAAACGGACACTCTAAAGAAATTAAAATTCCCGGATATTATATTGCGGGTAAAACCGGAACCGCTCAGGTCGCGGCCACAAATTCAAAAGGTTACAGTAATCGTCATAATCACACCTTCATTGGTTTCGCTCCTTCAACCAATGCGTCTTTTGTCATTCTTACAAAAATTGATAGTCCTCAATCCTCCCGTTATGCTGAAGGAACAGCCGTTCCCTTGGCTCATGATATTACAAAGTTCTTGATTAATCACTGGCAGATGAAGCAGGAGCGAGCTATTGAAACTAAGACAAAAAAGTAGTATAGTACCGCCATGATTTTAAAATTCATTCAAGCTATACTAGCTCGCTATGCCCGTCGCGTTATCGGAGCTTACCGTCCGGAAATAGTCGGGATAACCGGCAGCGTAGGTAAAACGAGCGCCAAAGAGGCGATTGCCAAAGTTTTGGCGTCGCATTTTAAGTTGCGCGAAACATATAAAAACTATAATAACGAACTTGGTTTGCCGCTGACGATACTCGGACAAATTTCGCCTGGACGTTCGCTGTCGGGTTGGTTAGAGGTTTTTAAACAAGCTCGTCTTTTAGCTCGAGGAGCATCAAGTGATTATCCGGAATGTTTGATTCTGGAAATGGGAATTGATCATCCGGGTGATATGAACTATCTGGTTGAAATCGCTCGTCCCTCCCGCGCCGTGATTACAAAACTCGGAACCGCTCATCTTCAGTTTTTTAAATCATTGGAGGAATTACATGCCGAAAAATTCAAGCTAGCCGAAGCCCTTAGTGAAGACGGCTGGATTATTTATAATGCGGATGATGACAAATTAAGTAGCCTTGTAGAAAAAAGCACTAAACGTTCAATTGGCTTTGGCTTTAGTGAAGGAGCAGAAGTGCGAGCCGAGCAGGCATCGCTCGTCATTAACGGAGAAGGAATTGTTGGTCAGGGATTTAAATTGATTTATAAAGGTTCAACCATTCCGGTAATTTTACCGAGCGCTCTCGGACGTCCCGCGATATATGCGGCATTGGCCGCAGCGGCAACTGCTGCTACCTATGATATTAACGGACTCGATATTGCCAATGCTTTGCGAGAAGTAAAGCAACCGGCGGGACGGATGCAATTGATTTCCGGAAAAAATAATTCATTAATTATTGATGATAGTTATAACTCGTCACCGGATTCTGTTTTTGAAGGTTTAAAGGCCCTGCAAGAAGTTCCGACTGAAAAGAAAAAACGAGTCTGGATTATTATTGGAGCGATGAAAGAACTGGGCGATGCTACTAAACAAAGCCATCTTGATGTTGCCAAAACAGCGGCGGAAATTTCTGATTTTGTAGTTGCGGTCGGTGATGAAGCTAAGGGTGTTTCAAAACTTTGGTTTGAGAATTCTGAACAGGCAGCCGACTATCTAGCTGACAAAATAGAAGCGGGAGATCTGCTCTATATTAAAGGGTCGCAGGCCGCTCGAATGGAAAAAATAGTTAAGCGTTTGATGACAAATCCCGAAGAAGCTGATAGACTGTTAGTACGTCAAGGCAAGGAATGGCAGAGTAATTAATACCTTACATAATTTGTAACAAAGCAAGAACTCGGTCGTTGTATATACCGGGTTCTTTTTTTATATTTAAAGATATTTCATGAAAAAAACAGCCATTTTTTTATCATTTGTACTATTATTTAGTGTGTTTGCAGCGGCTCCGATTAAGGCCGCTGAAATTCGATCTATTGTATTTCCGGTAATTGGCTCTGTTTCATACTATGATGATTTCGGAGCGCCTCGTGTCGGTCATACTCATGAAGGAAATGACTTAATGGGACGAAAAATGTTACCGCTCGTCGCGGCGGTTGATGGCGTTGTATCCTGGGTCCAATATCCGCAACCGGATTGGGGTTATGCAATCAACTTGCGCGATGCGGACGGTTACCAATATTGGTACCTGCACGTCAACAATGACAATCCGGGAACCGACGACGGTTTAGGCGACGGATTGCATGCCTACGCACCTGATGTTATTAACGGAGCGAAGGTCGTTAAAGGTCAGCTTATCGGTTGGATGGGAGACTCGGGGAACGCCGAAGGGACAACCGCGCATTTGCATTTTGAAATTCATACGCCCGACGGAACTCCTTTCAGTCCCTTCGCGAGTTTGCAGGCGGCGACTAAAATCGCGACGCCGGTCCCGGCTCCGCAACAGTCTTACGAAATGTTACCTTTTGAAAATTTTAAAGGCGGAGCGACCGTTGCTTCCGGGCGCTTTGGTGGTAATGCAACTATCGTTGCAGCTGCTGGACCGGGCGGCGGACCGCACGTCAAAGTAATGTCGAGCGATGGCGTTGTCTTGTATCAATTCTTTCCCTATCCGTCGGCATTTAGAGGCGGCGTTGATGTTGCCGCCGGGGACATTGACGGCGACGGTATTGATGAAATTATTACCGGTGCCGGAGCGGGCGGCGGACCTCATGTTCGAATTCTTTCCGCGAACGGAACACCGCGCGGACAGTTTTTCCCGTATCCGATGAGTTTCCGGGGAGGCGTTAGAGTTGCCGCGGCCGATATTGATAATGATGGAAAAGCCGAGATTATAACCGCCGCCGGACCGGGCGGAGGGCCTCATATTAGGGCTTTTAAGGCCGATGGGACGCCTTTAGCTAGTTTTATGGCGTATGACCCAGGTTTCCGCGGAGGCGTTGATGTAGCGGTTAAGGCGGCGTCACTAAATTCACCGGCTCGAATCGTTACTTCTCCGCTTACCTTAGGCGGACCGCATATTAGAACTTTTGACGCTTTAGGTAATCTTGATGCTTCCTTCTTCGCCTATCCGGATACGTTTAGAGGAGGAGTAAAGGTTTCAGTCATCAACAGTGTCGGACCCTTGGGCGATTATCAGATCGTCGCAGTTCCCGCGAGCAAGGGCGGACCGGATATTAGAATCTTCAGTTCAAGTGGTACCTTTGTCAGAAGTGAAAAAGCTTTTGAACCGTGGTGGCGCGGCGGTTACGAAATTTCAGCGACGAGCGCAGGTGTCATCTATATCACAGCTGACGGACGCCGAGCTTCGATTCGAACGGCGGGCGGAACAAGTTACGGAAATAACAATAACAACAATAATAATTGGGGAAGCGGTCGAGGACGATGGTGGGGCAGAGGAGATTAAAAAAATAAAGCCAGTCCGAAAGGGCTGGCTTTTTAGCGTTTAAGACTTTTGAATTTAGTCTTAACATTCTTGTGTTGAAATTTTCGTAGCAGGTTGGCTTCTTTACGTCGCACAAGCCTTGATGGGCCTGAGTCAAAATGAGTTGCATTAATATTTTCCTCCGCCATCTTCTTGAGCATTTCTTCCATTGAAGTTCGCTTGTCTTCTTTATTTATCTCCCAAGGATCAACAATGATAACTTTAAAATGTATGTCGAGTGTTTCTATTTTTTTCATTCCTGCGATACGTGCGGCAATATAAGCAAGAAGTGCATTATCGGGGGAACCGATTAGCATTACTTCAAGTTTCTTATTCAATCGCTTCCTCCTTTCAAAGTGCGTTTAATTAGATTTGAAATGTAGCAGGTTTTTAGAAAAAAATCAAGAGCCTCTACCCCCGACCCCTCCTCATTCGCAGGCGAATAAGGAGGGGAGACTAGGTATAATTCTTTTGTTCTATATTTTTAATGTATTTCTTTAAATTTGTTAATGCAGTTATTATATTTTCTTCTATTTCTTTGTTTGTAAATCTAATAATATAAATATTATATTGTTTAATGATATTTTCTCTTTCTAAATCTTTTATTTGATTAGAATTTAAGCTATGTATTTCACCATCGACTTCAATTGCTAATCTTAGTTTTGGGCAATAAAAATCCAAGATAAATCCTGTTACAACATATTGTCTTCTAAATCTGTATCCTAAAATTTGGTTTCTTTTTATCGCGTTCCATAATATATTTTCCGCACGTGTTGGATTATTCCTAAATTCACGAGCAATAGAAAGTTTATTGATATAGGACATATTAAAAGTATTTACTTGAATAAAAGTCACCCCTCCTTACGCGTAAGCGTGAGGAGGGGCTGGGGGTAGAGTAGAGGGTAGAGGTGAGTTGAGCCCTGAGTGAGTTGAGCCTTATACTATCTCATCAATCCGTTTCGCAAGTTCTGTATCTTTTTCCGTAACAATATCGCCGGCATCATGCGTCGATAGCTTAATCGTTACTTTGTTATAGGTGTTAGTCCATTCAGGATGATGCTTTAGTTCTTCAGCAATCGCCGCGACTTTCGTCATAAACGCAAAAGCCTCCCTAAAGTCTTTGAACTCAAATTCGCGAACCAGTTTGTTATTTTCTTCCTGCCACATACGGTTGAGATTATATATTAATAGATTGAAAATCTTTTGCAATTGTTAACTCGCCGGTAAAACCCGACTTCCTACAGTCAGTAATAATATCTTCGTCAGAATCAAGGCCTGTGTAATGAAATAGTACTAAGTGTTTTACCTTTCCTTCATGAGCAATTTCACCCGCTAAGCGAGGATTAAGGTGACCGTACTCAATAGGGCCTTTTTCATCGCCTACTCGAGATGAAGCTTCGCAGACAAAAAGATCTGCGTCTTTACATACCTCTCGAATTCCAGGACATTCTCCCGTATCACCAGAATAAACAAAAATTCCTTCCGGTGTTTCCAATCGGAAGGAAATGGCATCTGTTTCTCCAAACTCATGATAAACTTTTTTAGCTGTTAATGATGCGTCACCGATTTTTGTGATGTTATCATTCGCGATAATAAGCTTTGGTCGTAGGAAATTAGCAAAAGAAGGCAGGTCAATCGCGGGGATTTGAGATTTTAGAAGAAAAGGGAAAGACGTTTTTACTTGTTTAGAACAATAAACAGTAATATCTGTATTTTTTGTTCCACCCCATATGCCATTACAAAATACAGATTGAATAAAGTGGATTAGGGCGAAATGATCCGGGTGGATATGGGAAATAGCAATGTGATGTATGTCGGCATGGTTAAACCCTGCTTGTTCCAGACGAAAGCGAACACCCTCACTACAGTCAAATAATACTTTTTCATTTCCAAACTCCACCAAAAATGCCGGGGGAAACCTATTAGGGATTCCCGGTAACTGAGAGGCGCATGTGCCTGAACCTAAAATTGTTAGTTTCATATGTAGTCCCAAGGGGAATCGAACCCCTATTACCAGGATGAGAACCTGGCGTCCTAACCGTTAGACGATGGGACCAAATTAATTCTTTTTTACAATTTATCCTAAAACCGTTCCGATAAAATCGCTATAACCGCGCATAAATTCTTCTGAACTCATTGAATTTTTGCCTTCGAGCTGCAAGCGGCGGATAATGAGCGAACCGTCGCCGCACTGCACCGCGAGTGTCGAGTTGTAAATAAATGTTTTGCCGGCTTTGTGCATTGTTAAGCCGATGACGTTTTGATCAACTTCTAAAATCTTTAATTTCTTACCCGCAACCCAGGTCCACGCCGAAGGCCAGGGCGTCATTGCTCGTACAAAACATTCTACCTGCTTGGCAGGTTTTGTCCAGTCGATCAGCCCGTCTTCTTTAGACAGGCGTCCGACGTAGTTGGCTAAGTCATTATTTTGCTCTTGCGCCTTAATTCGGCCGGCAAAATAATCAAGCAAGGTATCGGGCAAAAGCTTTGCGCCGACTTCGGCCATTTTTTCTCCGAGCGTTCCGGCGGTTTCATTCGGAGCAATTGAAAAAGCGCGCTGTTTTAAAATCGGACCGGTATCAAGGTTTTTATCCATCAGCATTATCGTAACGCCGGTTTCCTCGTCATTATTTAGAATAGGAGCTTGCAGGACGGCGGCGCCGCGATACTTCGGTAAGAGAGAACCGTGTACATTGACGCAACCGTATTTCGGTAAATCTAAAATACTTTGGGGAATAATTTGCGCATAGGCGACAACGACAATCGCATCGAGTTCCATCGCGCGAAGTTGATCGGCAATTTGCGAAATTTTTTGCGGTTGTAGAACTTCTAAGTCATGACCGACGGCAAAGGTTTTTATCGGCGGGGGAGTTAATTCAAGATTGCGTCCGGCCGGCATATCCGGCTGCGTAATAACTGCGACAACTTCAAAATGACTGTCGGCGCTTAAAGCAGCGAGGCAGGGAACGGCGATTTTAGGAGTTCCGGCAAAGGCGATGCGGTATGGTTTCATTTTTATTCTATGGTGTGAATATTCTTGGCGGTATCAATAAAGAGTATACCGTCGAGGTGATCTATTTCGTGTTGGATAACGCGAGCCATCAAACCTTCGGCGTCGATGACGCGCTCCTCGCCCGACGGATCGATGAAGGAGCAACGGACGCTTTTATGACGTTTAACTTCTCCGAAAACTTTCGGAATCGAAAGACAGCCTTCTTCGCCCCATTCTTTACGCAAGGATTTTTTTAACAAGACTGGATTGAACATTGCCTGCGGTCCTTTGTTCGTATTGATGATAATCAAGCGGATATTTTTGCCGATTTGCGGCGCCGCCAATCCGATGCCTTGATCGGCTATCATCGTATCGGCCATATCGCGCCACAACTCCTGGAGATGAGGAATCTCGCTGACATCGATATATTCAGAAACCTGCCGGAGGCGGGGATCGGGATTAAAAACTAAGGGTAATATTTGGCTCATACTAGCCTAAGTATTATATAAAAAAGCGGAAAAATCAAGCCGGAATTTTATTGACAAAAATATGATAATATGATACAACATAGGAAATAAAAGGAGGATAAGAAATTGGAACATTTACAAAAGATTGAATCACTGCTTAATTGGGTGATCGCTATTTTAAGAAAGCCTGATGGTGTAGAAGCAAAACAATATTTTTCAGTTTTTAAAGCAGTAGCCTCGGTAATCTGTAAAGAGCTTGAAGAATGTAAAACATCAAAAGAAAAAAAAGAGTTTTTTGTTAAGAGTTTGGAAACAATTGCAAAAAAAGTACCCTGTATCCAAGTTGGAGATAATGGCAACTCTTACTATAAGGAAATGGCCTTCGTATGGTTAAGTTTAGATTCAGAAAATTCACAGAATACAACAGATTATACATTTTATAAAACAGGCTTGGCACTTAAAGAGCTTGAAGATAAAAAAGAGCAGGTTCCATATTCCAATATGAAAATAGCTCTTTATGATATTTTGATGCTTTTATTCTGTCATTTTAAATCCTGCCCTGAAGTTCTTGATAAGTACCTAAAAGAGGAAACATTAAAAAGTCAGAGAAAGGATTTTTCTAATATTATTAGGCCGAGGTTAGGAGACATAGAGCTGGGTGGGACGTTCTTTACATAATGCTTTATTGTAAATTTAAGAGGGGTGGTAAAACTACTCCTCTTTTTATATACTGAAAGTATGGAACCGATTGAACCGCTATCATTTAAAGAAATCGTCGCCAATAAAAAAAGCGCTCCGAAGGCGCCGGCGTATTTATGGCAGGATCTCGCGTTAAAAATCGAACGCGAGTTGCATGTCCCTGCGTTCAAGCGAAATTCGATTTTTAAGGTCTGCCGTGATTATCCTCGATCCCTTATTGAACGCTGCCTCGCCGATACCAAAGAATTATGTAAGAGCGGCGAGCAATGGAAATACTTTTTAAAAATTGTTATGTCGTCTGAGCAAGATCGTAGTGAAGGACGAGATGGCCAACCCCGAACGGTGCCTCATAACTAAGCGCATTCGGTTCAACACCGGTATCATAAAGTACTCCAAGTAAGGCGGCGAGAACCTCCGTATCTTCGCAAGCCGCAACTTCCGCAGCGCTTGAAGCCTCTAGTAAGTCACTGTGACTGGATTCTTTTAAGGCTTCGACAACTTTTTGATCGAACTTTTTGCCTTTAGAGGAATATCCTAAAGGTGATTTTTTTGTGGCGCGATGCGATAAGTCGGCCGCCGCAATAAGGGCGATCTTCCCCTTTTCATTAGCCAGCGTTTGTCCGAGCGATTTTCCAAAACGCAGAGCTTCTTCAGCACTGACAGAGGAACCTATTGTTATTGGAATAATTTTTTGTTGGGGAGTTGATCCGCAGAGCGACAAAGCGATTGAGCTCGCATAATCAAGTCCGGCGTCGGTCACGAGCAATAGGGGAAAGTCAGTTTCAAGCTCTTCTCGAAGCCGCCCGCACAAATCGCCGCCTCCGCTGTATTCCCACTTCGTTACGAGGTCGCCAAACAATTCTAGATTAGCTTTGAAGCGAGGCGAAATATTGATTCCGAATGATTTCTCGAAGGCGGGACCCTTTGAGCTTAAGACAATGATTGTTTCAGCAGCGGAATTGGCAAGTGCAGCCGCAACTTTTTCCGCTGCATTCAATGTTGCAGAAAATTGCGCGGTATTTTCTTTTCCGATATTCGGAACGAGGAGAGGACTGTGCGGCGCGATTGCCGCGAAAACTATAGGCATATTATTGAGCAACAATGACCGCTTCGCCGTCTGGCTGGAGACTGAGCAATCGATCGGAGACAATGAAAATATTTGACCACTTATAACCGAGCTTTAAGAAAGCATCAGCCGAGACAACCGGTCGCTTTAATCCATTTTCAATAATGTAGACAGCCGGATGCGAAGCACTGCGGACGATATCGCCGTCGGTCAAGCGAATCGGATCTCCGGTTTGATAATTGGCTAATTCGGCCGCGGTCGTTTTAATAATGGACTTGTTTTTAAACTTTGTTTTTAAGAGAGAAGCGTCAAGCAAGGGCTGTTTAATACCGTCGTTAACCCAATAGACTCCGCCCGTTTTTTTATCCTGTAATAATGCTCCCGTCGGGTAGCGTGAGGCGGTTGTAATAACGGCACCTTCGGAGTACTCGGCAATATCGGCTTCGGCTGCGTTAATAATCTCATCCGGATTGAAGCCCATTTTCTTAAAGGCTTCCGGATTGGCAAAGCGACGTTTCTGCGCATCAACTAATAAGTAAATTCGTCCGTTAGGAATTCTGATGATCGAGTATTGAGCGAATTTAATCGGTGCTCCGGTTTCATACTTATCAAGGTCGGCTCGAGAGACGATTTGAATGCGAGAGGGATCATAACGCGAAGTTAGAGCACTGCGAGTTAAGAAGGCGCGTTTAACGCCATTCTCAATCAACCACACACCGCTTTCGCCGCTGGCTTGCAATAATGAGCCATTGAGATAATCGCGAGTAAAGTAACGCTGCCATAATTTCCAAAAATTATAGTTGCCGTTATAAACATGGGGCGTGTAGTTGTATAATCCGGCGGTTGCGTTGTTTTCAATCGTGATAACGCTTGGTTCGCGGCCCGTATTTGTTACCGTATATGTTTGACCGGCTTTGTAACGATAGAGACGCGGATTTTTTACGTAATCAAAAAATTGTAAGGCTGCGGAATTAACTTGCTTGCCGAAACCCTTCCAGCGCTGAATCGCCGGATCATCCATCGAACAGGAATCGCAGACGCCGTAACCGGTTGCCCAGTCAAGTTGTTTTTGAGTGGGATTTTGAGCGGTTATTAAACTTTGTTCTTTTTGCAGTAAGACAATTAAAAATTTCGGATTGATTGTCGCCGGTCGGCACAGTTGTTCTTTTTGAGCTCGAGTATAGCTTCGGTATTGCTCAGCGGTATCGCATTCAAAGTTATGAGCCGCGTTATAAATAAGTTCGGCGGCGCTTAGGGTCGCGCCAAATGGATCTGCGAAGGAGTTAAAGGCGATAAAGCCGCCTTGGCTTTTGAGGAACGCGTCAATTTCCGCGAGACTCATTGCATTGGCATCAAGTATTTCCTGATCCGAAATAATATTGTTGGGATTAAAATCAGCCTTGGCCGCGAACGGTAACAAGACTATGCAGCAGATTGCGAATATTAATCCATGGAAACGATATTTTTTTAATATAATCATTTCTGAAGTATAGCGTAAAAACGAGGTACGGACAAGATAAAACGCCGCTCTATATATAGAACGGCGTTTTATCAAATCTATTTCACTGAGACAAGTATATTATTTTGTAAGCCCAGGCTGATGTTGACTCGATCGCCGTGTTTAACTCGTCCGGCGACGATCTCGGAAGCAAGTTCATTCAAAATCATACTTTGGATGACGCGCTTAAGGGGACGGGCGCCGAAGGTTTTATCGAAGCTCTTTTCCGCCAATAATTGCTTAACATTTTTGGCGATCCGTACTTTGATGTCTTGATTGCGTAAGCGGTCTTCAACTTTAGTAAGTTCAAGGTCAACAATTTTAACCAAGTCTTCTTTGAGCAGGCTCTTAAAGATCACAATCTCATCAATACGGTTGAGGAACTCAAGCTTGAAATGCTGGCGTAAAATCTTATCAATTTTTTCACGCATTTCGTCTTGCTGCATGAGCTTAACTTTTTCGACGTCGGTTTGATCCGAGAAACCGATGGTATATTCTCGTATAATTTCGTTGCCGAGGTTTGAAGTCATAATAATAATCGTATTCTTAAAGTTGACGGTGCGGCCCTTGGAATCGGTTAAGCGTCCGTCATCAAGAATTTGCAATAAGATATTGAAGACTTCCGGATGAGCTTTTTCAATTTCATCAAAGAGAATAACGCTGTACGGTTTGCGGCGAACACGGTCGGTTAACTGGCCGCCTTCTTCGTGACCGACGTAACCGGGAGGGGAGCCGATCATTTTTGAGACGCTGTGTTTTTCCATGTATTCGCTCATATCGAGACGAATCATTGAGTTGTCGTCATTGAACATGAATTCGGTTAAGGCTTTAGCCAATTCGGTTTTACCAACACCGGTCGGTCCGACAAAGAGGAAGGAACCCATCGGTTTCTTTTCTTCGGAAATTCCGACACGGGAACGGCGCAGAGCGTGAGCAACGGCGCTGATGGCGGCGTCCTGTCCGACAACTCGACCGCTTAATTCTTCTTCGGCGCGTCCGAGTTTCTTAACTTCCGGTTCAAGCATTTTTGCAACCGGAACGCCGGTCCAACGAGCGACAACACGTGCGATGTCTTCCTCGTTAATTTCCTCTTTCAAGATTCGTTGTCCCGAAGTAGTCAGACGCAAGAGTTCGGCTTCTTCTTTTTTAATTTTCTTTTCGAGCTCCGGGATTTCGGCGTAACGGATTTCAGCAACTCGAGTTAAATCGTCGCCGAGACGTTGGACGGATTCTGATTCGGCGCGCAATTCATCAATTTTTGATTTTGAAGCGCGAATACGACCGATAATATCTTTTTCGTTCTGCCAACGGGATTCAAGCTGGGCGGCTTTTTCTTTTAAATCCGACAAATCTTTGCTTGCGACCTTAAGTTTGGCATCGTTTCGCTTATCACGGATCAAGTTAGCTTTGGTAATTTCAAGGCGACGGATTTCTTTTCGTAGTACATCAAGTTCTTCGGGCGATGAGTCGATTTCCATGCGTAAGGCCGAGGTAGCTTCATCCATAAGATCAATCGCTTTGTCAGGTAGAAAGCGATCGGAAATATAGCGTGAAGAAAGTTTAACGGCGGCGAGGACGGCGTCGTCGCTGATTTTTACACCATGATGCAATTCATATTTGTCTTTAATGCCGCGCAAGATAGAAATCGCGTCTTCTTCCGAGGGTTCAGAAACGTAGACCGGTTGGAAGCGTCGTTCGAGGGCGGAATCTTTTTCAATATGTTTTTGATATTCGCGGGTTGTTGTCGCACCGATTGCTCGGAGTGTACCGCGAGCCAAAGCCGGTTTCAACATATTGGCGGCGTCGCCCGCACCGTCAGCGGCGCCGAGTCCGACGATGGTATGCAATTCATCAATAAACAAAATAATGCGTCCTTCGTTTGCCTCGATTTCTTTGACGAGGGCTTTAAGGCGATCTTCAAACTCGCCGCGAAATTTCGCTCCGGCGATTAAGGATCCGAGGTCGAGAGATAATAATTCTTTATCTTTTAAACTTTCGGGAACGTCGCCGGAAATAATGCGTTGTGCCAGACCTTCGATAATTGCGGTTTTCCCGGTACCGGCTTCGCCGAGCAAGACCGGGTTATTCTTTAAGCGACGGGAAAGAATTTGCATAACGCGTTTAATCTCGTCATCGCGGCCGATGACCGGATCAAGTTTATTTGTTCGCGCCATCGCGGTTAAGTTGTGAGTATATTTTTCAATAACTCGGAAGCGGACTTCCGGTTCTTGGCTGTCTACTTTTTTTCCGCCGCGGATTTTTTCAATGGCCGCTTCGAGGGTCGGGCGAGTGATGCCCATAGATTGTAAAATCTTTTGGACTTCGGATTTAACATCGAGCAATGACAAAAGAATATGTTCGGTTGAAACAAATTCATCATCCATCTTTTTAGCTTCTTTCATTGAGTGTTCGATGATAACCGCCATCTCGGTTGTACCTTGAACCATGCCGACCGCCGGAGTAGCTTCAACTTTAGGTAATTTCTCGAGGCTGGTTTCAATTCGTTCGTGCAGCTCATCACTATTAATATCAAGGCTGTCGAGAATTGGGCGTACTAAGCCGTCGCTTTGTTCAAGGAGGGCTAAGAGCAGGTGAGAGGCATTAATGTATTGTTGGCCATATTCCTGAGCAATGACCTGTGCATTAATTATGGCTTCTTGTGATTTATGGGTGAATTTGTCTAGCATATAAAAAAGTAATTTTATGTTGAATTTTAGCACTCACATTATAAGACTGCTAAATATTGTTGTCAACCCGCCTTCCTGATAGAACGGCGGGCAGGACAAAATGTGTTATAATCAATTATATAAATAGTAGCTATAATTGCCGATATGGGCAAGGCGCATATACTCGGTATTCCCGTTGATTCGCTAACACCGGCCGAGCTCGGACGAGCTGTCCGACGCTTGCTTGAACAGCGCCGCGGGCATATTGTCACTCCCAATCCTGAATTTCTTCTCCTGGCTCAACAAAACCAGGAATTTTTTTCTGTGCTAGAAGAAGCGAGCCTCTCTATTCCTGACGGAATCGGCCTAAAGTTCGCCGGTTGGATCCGAGGCGTGAATCTTCGTCGTTACAGCGGTGCTAATTTAGTTTCTTACTTTTTAAAGATCGCTGATAAGATGCACCTTCGCGTTGCGGTTATAAACTGGAGCAAAGGTTTATCGAGCGATGAAGAAATAATCAGAGCGATCAAACGGCGTTATCCAAAACTAAAAGTTTTAGTTATTTCAATGGAGCGAGGCTCTCATAGCTACGACGTCGCGCGACTGAGAACGTTTCATCCGGACATAGCCTTTGTTGCACTCGGAGCGCCGGAACAAGATATCTTTATTCGTCGCCGCTTGCTGCGCGATATTCAGTCGCTGCGTTTCGCAATGGGCGTCGGCGGCAGTTTTGATTTTATTACAGGTAACATTCGACGCGCGCCGCGCGCGATTCAATTCTTTGGATTCGAATGGTTGTGGCGTTTGATTCAGCAGCCCTGGCGTATTAAACGGATTTATAATGCGGTAATAGTTTTCCCGCTCGCGGTTGTCGGTTGGCAATTTCGTCGATTTAAGTATCGCCCGAACGTCGTCGCGATGATTGTAAATAAACAAGGCGAAGTATTATTGCTAAACGCTGCAGGACGAAGAACCTATTGGGGTTTGCCGCAGGGCGGCGTTGAAAAACGCGAAACACTGGAAAAAGCGGTACGACGCGAAGTTCAAGAAGAAACCGGCTTGACTAAATTACGAATATTGGCTGTATTTCCTAATACCTTTCAATACGATTGGCCGAAGCATTATACGCAATACGGCTATAAGGGCCAGCGTCAGAGTTTCTTTATCATAGAGTATGACGGACCGCGTAATAGTGTTCGTACCAATCCACTCGAACACAAGGGCTATCGCTGGGTGCGCTTAGACAATCTTATCCAAGCCTCGAGTGCGGTTCATCGCAAACAGTATCAGGTTTTTCTAGACAAATATTATGAAATCAAGAATAAGAAATAATGCAATCGTCTTAAGTGGTGGCGGAACCGGCGGTTCGGTCACGCCCTTATTGGCGGTTGCGGAGTCTTTACCCAAAGATAACAAAATTATTTGGATCGGAACTCATAACGGAATTGAACGAACAATGACGGCCGGGTATGATTTCAACTATATTCCGATTGCGGCGGGAAAACTTCGCCGTTATTTTTCATTGCAGAATCTTATCGACCTCATCAATATCAAAATCGGATTTTTGCAGTCATTATCAATTCTTTATAAACATAAACCTAAATTAGTTATTACCGCCGGCGGTTTTGTTAGCGTTCCTGTGGCCTGGGCGGCAAAAATTTTAGGGATTCCGGTTATCGTTCATCAGCAGGACATCCGTCCCGGTTTGGCCAATAAACTTATGGCATCCTGCGCTTCTATAATTACAACGGCTTTTGAGAAAAGTTTGAAAGATTATGGAAAGAATGCGGTGTGGATTGGTAATCCAATTCGCTCTGCCTTTCTCTCAATTCAAGCAACTCAAAATAACCGTCCTTGCATTTTAGTGTTAGGCGGAGGAACAGGATCAGAATCAATCAATACTTTGGTAAAAAATTCAATCGAACAAATTGTAAGCTTTGCCGATGTTGTTCATATCACGGGTAAGCACAATGCAAAATCAGAACTTAAGAAAGAAATCGTCGGTTATCAGTCCTACGACTTGCTTGATAATTCTTATATTGCCAAAGCCTTGGCGGGCGCAGATATTGTTGTAACGCGCGCCGGACTCGGTACACTTTCCGAGCTTTCATTTTTAGGAAAAGCTTCGGTCATCATTCCGATCCCGGATTCGCATCAAGAAGAAAATGCGAATTATTTTAAAGAGCATGATGCTGCAATTGTCTTAGATCAGAAAACTCTAACCCCTGAAACTTTTATTTCTACTTTAAAAGATTTAAGTTCTAATGAATTAAAACGAAACGAACTCGCCTCTAATATTAGAAAGGCGATGAAGCAAGGCGCGAATGATGCGATGGTGGAGATTATTAGTAAATATATTTTTTAACAACGTGGATCTCTCGAAAATCAAGAAAATATACATGATCGGTATTAAAGGCGTGGGAATGACTATGCTCGCCGAGTTTTTGGCGCATGAAGGCTATGAAATCAGCGGCAGTGATATTGCCGAAAAATTCATGACCGACGCCGTTCTAGAACGTGCGGGCATCAAAGTCTTTCAGGGATTTAATTCGGAGCAGTTAAACAGAGAAGCAGATTTAGTGATATATTCTTCGGCTTATAACGAGAATAATAATGAGGAATTAAAATTTGCTTTAGAGAATAAGATGAGAGTAGCGACTTATGCCGAAACGATGGGCGCGGTTTTCAATACGCGCTACGGCGTAGCTGTCGCCGGTTCGCACGGGAAAACAACTACAACGGCTTGGCTCGGTTACGTTTTAAAAGAAGCCGGACTCGAACCGAACGTAATGGTCGGTGCGCAGGTTCCGCAATTCAACGGCGCCGGTCTCGTCGGAAAATCAAACCTCTTAGTAATAGAGGCCGATGAGTATCAAAATAAATTACAATACTTTAATCCGAAGATGATTGTGCTTAATAATATTGACTATGATCATCCGGATTTTTTTAAAGATGAAGCGAGCTACGAACAAGTTTTTGCAGATTTTATTTCTAAGTTGCCTAAATCAGGAATTTTAATCGCGAACTTTAATGACAGGATAGTCAAGAAATTAGCTGAACAATGTAAGGGCAGGGTAGTGAGTTACGGTTTTAAAGATTGTGATTATATTATTTCTAATGACGGTTATGACGGAATCAAACAATATTTCAGTCTTTCACTCGACGGTGTCGAGGTCGGAACTTTTTCAATTCAGTTAAACGGCGAACATAATATTTTAAACGCGGCGTCCGTCATCGTCGCCGCTATAGAGTTGAACGCCGATCTGCTCGCGATTAGGCGCGGCTTAGAAGGATTTAGCGGAACGGCGCGGCGTCTGCAAAAACTAGGCGAGTATAAGGGCGCTTTGATTATTGATGATTATGCTCATCATCCAACCGAAATAAAAGCGACACTGGCGGCGGTCAAACAGAAATGGCCGAAGAAAAAGATTCGCGTTGTCTTTCATCCGCATACCTTTAGCCGAACCGAAGCTTTGCTTGATGACTTTGCTAAAAGTTTTGCAAAGGCCGATGAAGTAATTGTTTTAGATATTTATACATCAGCGCGGGAAACAAAGGGCGAGATAAGTGGACAACAAGTTGCTGATGAAATTAAGAAAAATATTTCTGATAAAAAAGAAGTGAAATATTTAAAAGACTTAGCAGCAGTTGAAAGCTATCTTAGAGAAACTGTCGGTGACAAGGATTTGATTTTATTAATGGGAGCGGGGGATGTCTTTAGAATTGGAGAACGATTACTAAGTTCACCTCTCCCGGTCCGCTAAAAAGCGGACCACCCTCCCCGCATGCATGCGGGGAGGGACGGGGAGAGGTGAACCTGGAGAAAAATTTATATGATAAAAAATAAAATAAAAGAAAATTATCCGCTCGCTCAACTTTCTACATTTAAGATTGGCGGGAATGCGCAATATTTTGTCGAATTAGAAACGCGTGATGAGGTTGAGGCGGCCTGGGCTTGGGCCAGGGAACATAGGTTGCCTGTTACCGTTCTCGGCGGCGGTTCTAATATTTTAATTAATGATGAGGGCGTTAAGGGACTAGTTGTTAAGGTTCATAATTCTAAGCTTGAATTTGCTGATGAGAAAATAATCTGCGGCGCTTCAGTTCAGGTTTGGGATCTAGCCGAAGCCGCTTTGGAAAAAAGCTTGAGCGGGATTGAATGGTCAATCGGCATTCCCGGATCGATGGGCGGTGCAATTCGCGGCAATGCCGGTGCGCACGGCGGATCATTCGATAAGGTTGTTGAATCGGTTGTTGTCTATGATTCGGAAAAAAATTGCTGGGTTGATTATCACAAAGATGACTGCGATTTTAGATATCGTTCGAGTCGTTTTAAAACCGAACCGCACTTTATTGTATGGGATGTCCTCCTGCGCCTTAAGGCTTCGGAGGATAAAATCGCGATGGAAAAAATAATGGCGGAATATAAAAATTATCGAGTTACATCTCAACCCAAAGAGCCGAGTGCCGGCTGTATTTTTAAAAATCTTTTTGCGGCTGATGTAGAAAAAATAAATCCGGAATTATTTAAGCGAGCCCAAACTGACGGAAAGATTAGGGGAGGCAAGATCGGCGCCGGATATCTGATTGAACAACTCGGATTAAAGGGCGAGGAATTGGGCGGAGCTAAAATTAGCGAGAAGCATGCCAACTTTATTGTAAACGCTAATAATGCCAAAGCGATTGATGTTCATTCACTCTCTCAGAAAACCAAGCAATCAGTTCGAGAAGCTTTTAAGATTGATCTCGAAGAAGAAATCCAGTTTATCGGCTTCTAGCTTGACTTTTTTAATAAAATATTGTAATTCTAAGGAACATTAATCGGAGACTTGAGAATGAAAAAATTGATTATTGCTCTTTTTATTTTAGGGAGTTTTGTGACTTTTGGCGGAGCATTTATGTGTCGCAATATGGATACAAATATATCATCGCTAGGAATTGCTTGCTTTTTTATAGGTATCGCTATGATTATTATCGGAGCTTTTGCCAATGCACAATGCAGAACCAGCACTCCCACAGCAGAGTAGAAAACATTAGAAGACTGTTGCAAAACAGTCTTTTTATTTGATTTTTATTGGAAAATCTTGTATACTGAGAATGTATTTATATATAATTTATGAAAATTCAGAAGAAATATTGGGTTATTGGCGGTATCGTTTTGGTGATAGGCGCCGCCGTTACTTATGGAGCAATGAATAAGAAATCACCGATTGAATATACGACCGCCGATGTAACTCGCGGTACGCTTCTGCAGTCTGTTTCTGAAACCGGCACTATTACTCCCGCCAAGGAAATTGACCTTAATTTTTCGGCGAGCGGACAGCTTACTAAAATAAATGTTAAGGTCGGCGATCAGGTCGTTCCGGAACAAGTTGTCGGTGAGATTGATTCATCAAATCTAAATATTAGACGGCAAGAAGCTGCCGCCAGTTTAGCTGTGTCGCAAGCCAACGTTCGTCAGGCTCAATCGGGTTACGACTCGGCGCGAAGAGAGTACGATAAATTAGCCGGCAGTTTAGGCGAAGTAATCAAACAAGCGGAAAAAACAAAGAATGATTTAGAGGATCGCGGTTCGGGAACAATAACAACGACTGAGCAGGCGATTGTTACGGCTGAATCAAATCTTAAGAGTACCGAGTCAACCTATCAACGCGGTATTGATAATAAAACTGAATCTTTAAAGCAAACTATCCAAAACAAATTAGCGGGCGCCTCGAGTTCGCTTGAAGCGATTAACCGTTTATTCTTGGATGATGATCTTAGACCAACCTTCAGCGTTAAAAACAGCAGCGCACTCACATCGGCAAAAAGCAGTCATTCGGCCGCTGTTAGTCTTGTCGCTTCCGCGAATTCAAGTTTAAGTTATGATGCAACTCAATCCGCACACAACAAAGTTTTTGAGGCGCTTAACTTTACCTTTGCGGCGCTTGAAGCCTCAATCCCAAATAACAATTATTCTCAAACTGAATTAAATTCTGCGAAAACGAGCATCGATGCTCAAATAACGATAACGGCGGCGTCGATCAGCGCACTGCAAAGCGCTAAGCAAGCGGTTGATGACGCTAAACTTTCCTATGATACGAATGTGCTTGCGGCGCAGCAGGGCGTAACGCAGGCTCGAGTTAATTATGACAATGCCTTGATAACGGCGCGTAATGCGGTTTCGAGCGCTCGTTTTAATCGTGATCAACAATTAGCATCCTCTCAAACAAGGATCGACAACGCCGCCGCTAGCCTAAGCGTTGCTCAGGCTCAGGTCGGGCAAGCCAATGCCAATGTTCAGCTGATTCAGAATCAGATTGCAGATAATATGCTTAAGTCGCCGATTAAAGGAATTATTACAAAGATCAATTACGAAATCGGCGAACAGGTTAGCGCTCAAAAAGCCCTTTTGTCAGTTTTGACCGAAAATAGTTATCAAATAGAAGTTGATATTTCTGAAACTGATATTACGAAGCTTAAAACCGGTGATACGGCTGATATTACACTTGACGCTCTTGGACCGGAAGTTATCTTTGCCGGCAAAGTATATTTCATTGAACCGGCCGCAACCGTTATTCAAGGAGTTACGTATTATAAAGTAAAAATTAGCTTTGACCCGGGAGAACAGAGCGCGGTTAAGCCGGGAATGACAGCGAGCGCCGTAATTCTTACGGCAAAACGTGAAAATATTTTGATTATGCCGGCACGAGCCGTTATTGAAAAAAACGGTGCCAGCATCGTTCGTATTTTGCAGGCCGACAATACTACAGTTCGCGAGGAAGCGGTGAGCGTCGGATTATCGGGCGATAACGGAATGGTCGAGGTTATTTCGGGTGTTAATGAAGGCGATAAGGTTGTAACCTTTGTTAAAGATAGCAGCAAAAAATAATATATGCTCATCAAGGTTGATGGCCTAAAAAAAGACTATGTAAATGAAGAGGTCGTGACAAAGGTTTTGCACGGCCTCTCCTTTAGCATTGAAGAGGGAGAATTTGTTTCAATCATGGGACCTTCGGGTTCGGGAAAGTCAACGCTGATGCATATACTCGGTTTTCTTGATCGTGCGACTTCCGGAACCTTTGAATTTGAAGGCCGCGATGTTACATCCTTATCAGACGACGAGCTCGCTAAGTTTCGAAATGAAAAAATCGGTTTTGTTTTCCAGTCCTTCAACTTATTACCTCGAACAAGCGTGCTTGAGAATGTAAAGTTGCCGCTCTTATATTCACAAATTCCTCATAAAAATCCCGCCAAACGTGCTAAGGAAGTTTTAGAACAGGTCGGTCTCGGGCATCGTCTTGAATTTTTTACCAATCAAATCTCGGGCGGAGAAAAACAACGGGTTGCGATTGCCCGCGCTTTAATAAACAATCCGGCGATTATTTTTGCCGACGAGCCGACGGGTAATCTTGATTCAAAATCAGGAACTCAGGTTATGGCAATCCTGCAGGCTTTGAATGACGCGGGCAATACTATTATTCTCGTTACTCACGAAACCTTCACCTCCGAACATGCCAAGCGCATTATTACAATGAAGGACGGAATGATTATCGACGATACAAAGGTGACTCATCGCCGCTTCGCTAAAGACGCCGAACTTATAAAGTAGATGAGAAAAGATTACTACTCAAATTTAGTCAGCGGCGCTTTTCGCGCTTTGAATGCGAGCCGTCGTCGAAGCATAATGACGATGCTCGGTATTATTATCGGCGTCGCCGCAGTTATTATTATTATCGCTATCGGCGCCGGTGCCCAATCCTTGATTCTATCTCAGGTACAAAGTTTCGGCTCGAATCTGATCGGTGTCCTGCCCGGTAAATCAGAATCAAATGGACCGCCGGCTTCTGTTATGGGAATTTCTATAACTACGTTGACGCTTGACGACGCTAGGGCAATCGCTAATAGAAATAATGCTCCGCACGTTGTTGCGGTTGCGCCTTTTACCGTCAGTTCGGTTAAAACAAGTTGGCGCAGCCAAAACTATGATACGAGTATTTACGGAACAAGTTCTCAGTATTTTGAAGTTGAGGGTGGCGAGCTGGAAAGCGGGCGATTTTTTACACAAGAAGAAGAGAACTCTACGGCGCGAGTTGTCGTACTCGGTAGTATAGTCAGGGATGAATTATTCGGACAAAATGATCCGATTGGCGAGTTAGTTCGAATTAAGAATGAATCATTTACCGTTATCGGGGTTATAAAGGAACGAGGCACGGTCGGGTTTCAAAATTATGACGATCGAGTGGTTGCGCCGATAACAAGCGTTCAGCGCTTAATCGCCGGCGTCGATTATCTTGGTTTGATGCGAATAAAAGTTGATTCCGAAGAATATATTCCCCAGACAATTGAAGACGTCGCTATGACCCTGCGCGAGCGACATAAGATCAGCGATCAGAGCGGGGAGAGCGATGACTTTTCTGTGCGCAGCACATCCGACGCACTCGATCTTCTAAGAACGATTACTGACGCTCTGCGTTTCTTTCTTGCCGGAATGGCGGCCTTGTCATTACTGGTCGGAGGAATTGGTATTATGAACATCATGTTGATCAGAGTGGTAGAACGAACGCGCGAAATCGGTTTACGGCAAGCGGTTGGCGCGCGCCGCTTTGATATTATGGCTCAGTTCTTAACCGAAGCGGCGGCGATTACGCTTTCCGGAGGAATTATCGGAATTATCGTCGGACAAGTTCTTTCGGTTGTGATTGCGTTGGTTGCGCAGCAACTTGGCTATGATTGGCCGACCAGTTTTTCACTTTCAGCGATTCTCGTCGCCGTTTCGGTTTCTATTGCCGTCGGATTAATTTTTGGATTATATCCGGCCTCAAAGGCGAGCAAACTTGATCCGATCGAAGCGCTCCGCTACGAATAACATATGACAATTTTTTCTTCCATCGCTAATTCAATCAAGCTGATGCGCGCCAATAAAATGCGCACCGGCTTAACCTTGCTCGGACTCATCATCGGCATTATGACGGTTATTATTGTTTTCTCCGCCGGAGAAGGAATCCGCGCCCTCGTGCTCGGACAGTTTGAAGGCTTTGGAACTGATACGGTGTATACGGAAATAAAAGTACCAAACAATAAGACAGGAAATTCCAGCGATAGCGAGTCGGCTAATGCGCTCGCCAGCGGAGTTCAGATTACCTCCTTGACGCTTGATGATATGGAAGCCTTACAGAAACTTCCCAATATCGGAATCGCTTACGGATCTATATTAACCCAAGAGCAGGTAAGTCGCGGCAATGAATTGCGGCGTGCCTACATCTCCGGAGTTAACGCCAGTTATCCCGACATTGATAAGACAACTGTCGCCGACGGTCGTTTCTTTACGGACGCGGAAGATCGCTCACTCGCCACGGTTGTTGTATTGGGCAAGGATATTAAAGAAAAATTGTTTGGAGATTCGGATGCCGTCGGAGAAACTATTCGCCTGCGTGATGAACGTTTTACGGTTATCGGCGTCGCGGCGGAGCGGGGAGCGGCCAGTTTTGTAAATTTTGATGATTATATTTATGTCCCAATCAGAACTTTGCAAAAAAAGTTATTGGGCATTAATCACGTTTCGTTCTTGGTGCATAAGCTAGAAGATCCTTCTCGTGGCGAGGAAACGGTTGCTGAGATGGAAGATACGCTACGTCGACGTCATGACATCAGCGATCCGGCGCGGGACGATTTTAATATTACGACAATGACCGAAGCGCTCGATACCTTGAACACCGTCACTGACGCGCTGACATTTTTGTTATTAGCGATTGTCACTATTTCGCTGGTTGTTGGTGGTGTTGGAATTATGAATGTTATGTATGTTTCTGTTACTGAGCGAACTATGGAGATCGGTCTGCGCAAAGCGGTCGGCGCTAAGCGAGGCGATATTTTGCGACAATTTTTAATTGAAGCAATTTTACTTACCTTATTGGGGGGCCTTATCGGTTGTTTGCTCGGTTCGATAATTGCCTATCTTGTCAGTGTTATAGCCAACGCACTCGGTTTTAGCTGGGAATTCGCGATACCCTTACGAGCCTTCATTATTGCCATTTCCTTCAGCGCCTTCTTTGGAATTGTGTTCGGCGTAACTCCTGCCCGAACCGCCGCCAAACTTGATCCGATCGAAGCCCTGCGAACGGAATAAAAAAAAGGAACTGTCTTTGACAATTCCTTTATAGGGTATTTTTTTGAATCTTTAGCGAATATGTAATGATTGATATGTTCCTTCGGTTTTTGAAATCATCCAATCAATAAAAAACCATTTCCTGTCGGATTGAATATATCTCCCTTTCTCTTCCCACTCTTCAATGCCCGCCCAGATATAAGGCGTGATAAAAAGAAAGAAAAACCAGATCTCAATAGGACGTATTTCCCAAAAATAACACATTGCAAACGAAACCATTCCGCCATGAATCAATGAGCAGGCTATTGACCATGGTCTTGTAATAATCAATTCATCTCTAAAGCCAATTACTCCTAGGAGGCAGAATGAAAATAGTACTAATGAAGTAATGGCTAGTTTCAAGAAAATTGGATTGGCTTGCGATCTTGATAATATAGAAATCAAGAAGAAAACAGCGGCGGCAGAAAGCCAAAGCCAGGCAGCAAGACTTAGTACGTACACAACTCTCTTGTTTAGGTTATGCATTCTCCATCCTCCTTCCAATGTTGTCTATTAAGCTCCAAAATTTCGCTTGTGATTTGTTGGCTTCGTTTCGCCAAGAATAGAGAAGAATGCATACTAAGGTAAACATAAGGCAAGACATTGCGAAGACTCCGATTGTAACCACAGGGTGTGTCATGGTTATAGCAACTATTATAATGCAATAACCAATTGTTATAGTTATGTTAGAGGGTTTGTGCAATGGTGTTTCTGAATTGAGTGACAAAAATAAAAGTTGTATACCGGTGCTTAATAAAATCACCGTAATAACTCCTAGATCTTCTGTTAAGAATTTTTCCGGGACAATGTTGCCTTGATGGTAGAGAATGCCTATTATGAGGCAGATCCCTCCAGTGTAAATTATGGCAAAAGCAATGAGGCGGACAAAAATATTTATTCTGTTTTTCATGTACGATTTCTCCCTTTGATTTTTTAGATTTGCCTCAATTATGCTACAATAAAAGAGAAATTGTCAATATGGCCATCCGAATTATTACAAAATGTTTGTGGGGATTATTTATCGCCGGCATCGCCGTTTTAGCGGTTGTTTTAATGTTGATTGGATTTAACCTAAAGCACGTTAGTACCGTTTATTCAAGCGTAAACAGCGGAAAAACCTCGCTGGAAAGCTCTTTGCACCTCGCTCAATCAGGCGACTTTAGCTCTGCGAATAAAGCGGCTGATGAAGCCGTTGCCTCTTTTTCAATTGCGGTTAAGGAAGTTAATAGTCTTCGTATTGGACCCTTTGCGTATATCAAGATATTTGCCTCGTATAAAAATGACGCTGAACATTTAGTTTCTGCGGGAAAATCGTTGGCCGAAGCAATGGAGGCGGCGACGAACTACGGCAGCGGTCTAGGCGATATTATTGCCGCTAACGGCGGCATGACTTTTTCTAAACTGCCAATTGATGAACGACGCCGGATTTTATCTACAATTTATACTGCTGACGAGTCGCTTACAACCGTTAATGAAAAATTGAGTGCCAGCTTGAGCGACATCGAAGGAATAAGGTCGTTCAAATGGTTCGGTCCTTTAAGCGCGCGGCTTGAGGAACTTAAAGAAAAGATCAGCGTCGGACAACGCACAATCGAAGAAGCTTCGCCCCTAACTCGATTGCTGCCGTCCTTGCTCGGTTATCCGAATACATCGCGCTATCTTTTGATTTTACAAAACAGCGACGAACTTCGACCAACCGGCGGCTTTATTGGAACCTACGGAATTATTCAAACTAAAGACGGAGATTTCGAACGCTTTGAAACTCATGATATTTATCACATCGATATGCCGGTTAAAGATAAAATTTCGATTGCTCCGCCGGCTCCGCTTAAACAATATCTTGGCGTTGATAAATGGTATATGCGCGATGCGAACTGGTCACCGGATTGGCCGACGTCGGCGCGTGAGTTGCTGCGTTTTTATAAATTAGAAAATGCGGCGATGCCCACGCCTGATCCGATTTCGGATTTTGACGGTGTTATCGCGATTACGCCGGAGTTGATTACTGACTTAATGAAACTGACCGGTCCGATTACGATTCAAGGCGAGACCTATACGGCGCAAAATTTTGTTGATCTGCTTCAGTATAAAGTTGAAAAAGATTACGTCCGTCTCGGTATTCCTTCTTGGCAGCGCAAAGAAGTTATCGGCGACATCTCAAAAGAAATGAAACAACGTTTATTGGATCTGCCTCTCGGTCGCTGGCCGGAAATGATTAATCTTATTTCTGATAACGTCGCGCGCAAAAATGTTTTGCTCTATTCCAATGATGCAGCGCTGCAAGATTTAATTACTAAGCAGGGTTGGTCCGGTGCAATTCGTCATGATTGGGGAGACTATGTAATGGTTGTTGATGCGAACATGGCGGCGCTTAAAACTGATGCTGTTATGGACCGTCAGATTGAATACAACGTTGAAGAGGGAAGCGATACGCTTATGGCAACCTTAACGCTGCGCTATTCACACGGCGGAGGTTTTGATTGGAAGACGACTCGCTATCGAACGTATACGAGAGTGTATGTTCCCGGCGGAAGTCGTTTAATACGAGCCAGCGGTCATTCTCAGGGCGAGGTGACGGTCGCTGAAGAATTCGGTAAAACCTATTTTGCAGCATTTTTATCGGTGGAGCCCGGACAAATCGGACAGCTTGTGTTCGAATATGAATTGCCGGTTGAGATTCTGACAAATATGCAAAAGTACAGGAATTATCGTTTAACCATTCAAAAACAGCCTGGAAAGCAGCTAAGTCGTTTGGCCGTTGACTTGGGCTTCAAAAATGAGATAAAATCCTATAGTCCAGCGAATTTCTATTCAACCGCAACCGATAGCTCTCGGCTTACCGCCAGCGGAGATTTAAAGATAGATCGCAGCTTTTTCATTGAATTTTAACTATGTTTATAAAACGGATCGGCATCGATCTCGGTACAACCTATACCCTCGTTCACGTCCCGCGCCGCGGGATTGTTATTAATGAGCCGTCGGTGGTTGCTATCTCGATGTCCGATAAAAAAATTCTAGCGGTCGGCAACGAAGCTAAGGACATGCTTGGTCGAACTCCGGGAAACATTGTTGCAATCAAGCCGCTCAAAGACGGCGTTATCGCCGATTATCATACAACCGAAGCGATGCTTCGTTACTTTATTAATAAAGCTCTCTCCGGCGTTCGTCTCTTTCGTCCGGAAGTTATGGTCGCGGTTCCCGCCGGAATTACTTCGACGGAACGTCGCGCTGTTATCGACGCAACAATTGCTGCCGGCGCTAAAGCCGCCTACATTATTAAAGAACCGATTGCCGCCGCGATTGGCGCTGATATCCCGATCGGTTCTCCCTCGGGACATATGATTGTCGACATCGGCGGTGGAACCGCGGAAATGGCCGTTATCTCGTTGGGCGGTGTTGTTACCTCGACCTCCGTTCGCGTCGGCGGAAACAAATTTGACAGTTCAATTATTGATTACATCCGCCGCAAATATAATCTTGTCATCGGTGAGCGTACCGCCGAAGAAGTAAAGATTGGAATCGGTAGTGCTTTGTATCTCGAAGATAAGTTAACAATGGAAATCCGCGGTCGCGATATTATTACCGGCTTACCAAGAAATATTATTGTTTCATCCGACGATGTAACAGAAGCGATTCAGAATGAGTTAGAAGCTATTATAACGGCGGCTAAGAATGTCTTGCGCGATACGCCGCCGGAACTGGCTTCGGATATTATGGATAAGGGAATGGTCTTATCGGGCGGTTCATCGCTCTTGCGCAATCTTGATCAACTTTTATATCGAACGACCGACGTTCCGGCCTACGTTGCCGATGATGCACTTCTCTGTGTCGCCAAAGGAACCGGTATCGCCTTAGAAAATCTTGATTCCTACAAACGGAGTATTTTTGCAACCAAATAGTATGAGGATTGGTATTGACGCCAGCCGCGCCAACCGCGCTCATAAAAGCGGAACCGAATGGTATTCCTATTATGTGATTTTCGCCTTGGCTGAGCTGGATAGCGAACATGAATATATTTTATACACCGATACGCCTTTGAGCGGCGAGTTGGCGTCTTTAGTTGCAAAACATCGAAATTTTACAAGTAAGGTGTTAGCCTGGCCCTGGAAATTCTTTTGGACACAGGGACGCTTGTCGTTGGAGATGCTGTTTAACGCGCCTGATGTGTTATTTGTTCCGGCGCATGCCTTGCCGATTATTCATCCGAGAAAGTCCGTTGTCACAATTCATGATATCGGTTTTAGAAGCGATGCGAAATTATACGAACGAGCTAACATCGGTGCGCAAACATCGGCTCGGCACAGTTTTGTTAACGCCCTTGTTCGAACGCTTACCTTTGGAAAATATGGTGCCAATACTTTTGATTATCTTGATTGGTCAACCCATTATGCGCTAAAGCATGCCCGCCGCGTTATTTCAATTTCTGAATTTACCAAAAAGGAATTGCTTGAAACCTACAAGGATGCCGACGCCGCTAAAATTGATGTAATTCATAACGGTTATAATGATGAATTATATAAAGATCTTACAGAGGATCCGAAGGGAGAGGAGATTCTCGCTTCCTACGGCATTCGCCAGCCCTACGTTTTTTACGTCGGACGCCTTGAGAAAAAGAAAAATATTGCAACTTTGATAGAAGCCTTTCACTATCTAAAAAATCGTCGTCCGGATTTCCAGCATAAACTTTATTTAGTAGGCGATGCCAGCTACGGCTTTGATGATATCAAATATTCAATTCATGGCTTCGGTCTCGAAACAATTGTCTGTACGACCGGCTGGGTTGCGGAGAAAGATTTGCCCTATATTTTTGCCAAGGCCGACGCCTTTGTCTTTCCCTCTAATTACGAAGGTTTCGGAATTCCTTTGCTGCAGGCAATGGCGACTAAAACTCCGATTGCGGCTTCGCGTGCTGCGTCGATTCCGGAAATCGCCGGCGACGCCGCTGTTTTGTTTGATCCTAGCAGTCCCGACGATATGGCGCAGGCTATTATTTCAGTGATTGAGGACAAGGCAGTGCGAGCGCGCTTAATTAAAGAGGGAAGTGAACGAGTTAAGAACTTCAGCTGGAAAAAATGTGCTGAGGGAATTTTAACGACTATTAAAACCTTGGTCATTGTCTTGGTAATCTCTTCAATGCTTGTGCCTTTCGCGCCAGGTAAGGCATTTAATGAACCCGAAGCTGATACTAAAACTATCATCGTTAAATTTAAAAATGAACAACTGGCTCGTACTGTTAGAGTTCCACAGAACAAGAGCAATCAAGAATTAGTAACATATTATTCAAAACTAAGTTCGGTTGAATATGCCGAGTTAAACTATATCGTCACTGCGGCGATTACTCCTTCCGACACGCTGCTTTCAAACCAATGGTATCTAGAGCGGATTAAAGCTCCGACTGCCTGGAATATAAATCACTCAGCGCCAACAATTGTGATTGCTGTTATTGATTCCGGTGTGCAGGTCTATCACCCTGATATTAAACCGAATATGTGGGTTAATCCTGCTGAAATTGCCAATAACAATCGAGATGACGATAAGAACGGACTGATCGACGATGTCTACGGTTGGGATTTTGTTAACGGCTTTGCTGATCCATCGCCTAAATTCAAACCGGGCTTCAGCGAAGGCGGCGTTATTCACGGGACGGTTATTGCCGGAATTGCGGCGGCGGCGGGAAACAATAACCAAGGTGTTGCCGGAGTTAGCTGGAACTCTAAAATTATGGCGATTAAAGCGCTTGATGATAAGGGCAACGGCGATATTGCAACCGTTATTAAATCAATTGACTATGCGATTTCAAAAGGAGCCAATATCATTAATTTGAGTTTTGTCGGTTTTGGTTATAGTCGCGGATTGGAAGACGCCTTGCGTCGCGCTCGTCGCGCCGGCGTTATTGTTGTCGCTCCGGCCGGTAATGAACAAGCCATCGGTCAGGGAATTAATTTAAATGAACGTCCGATTTATCCGGCCTGCTATCGAGATAGCGACGGAAAGAAATTGGCGGTTGGCGTCGCAGCGACCGACGGCATCGATCAAAAAGCAAACTTTTCCGGCTTTGGAAGTAATTGCATTGATATTGCGGCACCGGGCGTAAGTTTTTATACAACAACCGTGTACGCACCTGATAAATCAACCGAAGGAAGATTTTTCAATCAGTATTATGACGGCTATTGGTCGGGAACATCGATGGCCGTTCCGCTTATCAGCGGAACACTCGCTTTGATTCAAGGTACTAATCCGAGCATGCCTCCGGAGCAGGCGATCGATATTATGAAACGCACGGCGGATAATCTTAATGATCTTAATCCGAGTTATATAAATCAGCTTGGCAGCGGCCGCGTTAATATGGCGCAGGCTATTTTAGAAGCGAGTACGCAGCTTAAATCCCAGCGTTCTCGATTTGCCTTTGCTCCGGCTTCAGCAGCGCCCGCCCTCGTAACAGTGATGGATAATGTTGGCAATAAAGAAAAAGAATTTCTAGCCTATCCGGAAACATATACTGGAGGAATTTCATTGGCCTCGGGCGATTTGAACAATGACGGTAATGATGAAATAATAACTGCGCCGAAGAAAGGTCTTGAATCCAATATTAAAATATTTAATGAAGACGGCGATATGCTCTTTAATTTTCTGGCATATCCTTATGCTTACAAGGGAGGAGCAACGGTTGTCGTCGCTGATTTAGACGGTGATGGAAAAAAAGAAATTATTACCGCTCCTAATGCCGGCTTTGAACCTCTGGTTAAAATTTTCTCAAGAGAAGGCAAATTCATTCGTTCATTCCTTGCCTATCCGGCGAGCTTTAAAGGCGGAGTTTCGATTGCCGTCGGTGATGTGCGCGATGAAGGCGGCAGGGAAATTATCACCGCTCCCGGCCGCGGCGGTGTTCCGCAGGTTAAGATTTTTAGCCGTGACGGACGCAAGCTTAATGACTTTATAGTCGGGAATCGTTATGATGCGAGCGGTTTGCAGCTCGCTAGCGGTGACTTAGATGCTAATCCGCGCCGACGACAGGCCGAGCTCTTAATTAGCCGGATGAGCGGTTCGGGTTTGGTTGGAGCTTATGACTTCCGCGGGGGACGCCGCTTTCAATGGCAGTCCTATTCAGCGACTTTTAGCGGTAATGTTAAGGTTTTAAGCGCTGATTTGAATAGAGACGGATTTACCGATATTATTACTGTACCGGAGAGTGGCGGAGCGCCTCACGTTAGAATCTTTGATTATCGAGGTCGCCTTGTCTTTTCATTCTATGCCTTTGAGTCGTCTATCAATCATGGACTCGCGGCAACCGTCTTTTTAACTAATAACTAAAAGCTATGAAACGAGCAATTTTTGATAAGAAAAACGTTCTGGTAATCGGCGGTGCCGGTTTCCTCGGTTCGCACTTGTGTGATGAGCTGATAAAATCCGCCAAAGTTATCTGTATCGATAATTTTTCTTCGGGTGAGGAAAAAAATATTGATCATTTGTTGCAGCATCCCGATTTCCACTTTATTAAACATGACATGAGTGAGGCGATTGATCTTGAGAGTTTTCCCGAACTTCTCAGCTTTAGAATCGAGTTTCAGGGCATTCAGGAAATATATAACATGGCTTGTCCGACTGCGCCGATTCACTTTGAAAAAAATCGCATCGCTAACTTGCTCGCTAACTCCTACGCAGTGAAGAACGCTCTTGATATTGCCGTTAAGTACCAATCGAAGTTTATGCAGTTTTCATCATCGGTTGTCTACGGCTCACGCGATTCACAGAATAGGTTAGTGAGCGAAGAAAACGTCGGTACGGTTGATATGCTTTCCGATCGTTGTTCATACGATGAAGGCAAGCGTTTTGCCGAGAGTATGGTTAAGACATACAAAGACGTTCATAATATTGACGCAAAAATAATTCGTTTATTCAGAGCCTACGGACCGCGCATGCCCCTTGATCAGGGACATATGTTACCTGACTTTATCAGCAACGCACTTGATAATAAGGATTTAGAAATTTACGGAGATGCCGGTTTCTCTTCCTCCTTTTGTTATATTTCTGACTGTCTCGATGCAATTATTAAATTCATGCAATCGGATTTGTCCGGACCGATTAATATTGGCTCCGATCAAGATGTTAATGTTACCGAATTGGCGAATACGATAATTAAAATGCTCGGCTCTAAATCAAAAGTCGTTTACGCAGAACCGATATTGTTCATGACGCCATTGAAACTTCCGGATACGACTAAGGCGCGCGACTTACTCGGTTGGATGCCGCTCGTCAGTCTTGAAGCGGGACTTGAAAAAACGATTGCAGATTTGCGAGCCAACAAAGGCATTAAAGGAATCGGTTACGGCGCATAACATGAAAGTTGCATGCGTCATTCCAACTCTCAATAGCGTCCATACCTTGGTTGACGTTATTAAACAGGTTCTAACTAAAGTTGACTGGGTTGTTGTGGTTGACGATGGATCGACTGATAATACTGAAGAAGCTCTCAGGGGTCTAAACGTAGATTTTTTGCGTCACCCGATTAATCGCGGTCAGGGTGCGGCCTTAAAAACCGGAACGCAGTACGCCCTGGAAAGGGGAGCCGATATTATTATTCACTTTGACGCTGACGGACAATTTAGATCCGAAGATATTACAAAGGTTATTGAGCCTATTATTTCCGGCCAAGCCGAAATAGTTTTTGGCTCTCGCTTTCTAGATGATACGACTAAAATGCCAACGTTCAAGAAGAATTTTATAATGCCTTTAGCTCATTTTATAAATCGTGTCTTTTTTAAGATAGAGATGAGTGATCCGCAAAGTGGCTTTCGGGCATTCACCAGAGCAGCGGCGTATGATTTAAATTGGGAGCAGGATAGAATGGCGCACTGCTCAGAAATTTTAGTAGCGGCACATCGAAGCGGACGAACTATTGTTGAAGTTCCGATTACGGTATTGTACCCCGAGTTCGGCCAGCGCCTAAGCGGCGGATTTAAAATACTGCGCGATATGTTTATCGCTAAAATGAACAACTAACCATATGCTACAAGAATTAATCGGTTTGGCCGTTATACTTATATTCCTACTACGCTTGGGTTGGCAATTTTATAAGGATCAGATTCCGAAAAGCCAATTTATTTTTTGGTTGGCGTTCTGGGGCGTCGCCGGATTACTTTTGCTGTATATTCGTTCAATCGATGAATTAGCCGCTCGGCTCGGATTCTCAAGCACAGGTATCCAATTACTGCTCTATGTTGCTGTGGCTGTGATTTTTTATGTGATATTCCGCTTGCGACTAAAGATTGCGACTATGGAAAAAGAAATTACGGAATTGACCCGTATCGCCGCTTTATCGTCGGCTCGAGAGAAAAAAGATTAGATATGAAAGTTGCTCACGTCATCTGTACATTTCCGCCGTATAAAAACGGCATGGGTAACAGTGTGTATCATATGGCTCGCCAAATTGGTGCCTGCGGCCATACGAGCGTTGTATTCACTCCGGCATATCGCGATACTGATACGAGCAGCGAAACAATCGGTGAAAATGCCACCGTTGTCCGTTTGAAGCCCTTATTCTCTATTGGTAACGCGGCGGTATTACCCCAGCTTTTTTTTAAACTTCGCAATTTTGATATTGTACATCTTCATTATCCTTTTTACGGAACGGCCGACGTCGTTGCTTTGGCAAAAATAATTTTCCAAGGTAAGTTAGTTATTCATTATCATATGGATACCGTCAGCCAAGGAATTAAGGGTTTCATTTTTTGGTTTTATAGTTTTTTCTTTTTGCCCGTCATTGTCCGTCTTGCTTCGCAGATTACCTGCGCCTCGCTTGATTATGTCGCGCATTCTCAGTTATGCGATTACTATATTAATCATAAAGATAAGTTTATCGAAGTTCCCTTCGGCGTTGATGCCGAACGTTTTCATCCCGGCGCGACCCAACGCGATCCGATTGTCTTATTTGTTGGAGCGCTCGACCGTCAGCATTATTTTAAAGGTGTAAAGCAATTAATTGAAGCCTTCGCTCGTGTTGCCGTTGATCGTCCGCAGGCAAAACTCGTATTGATAGGTCGAGGCGATCTCGAGACTGAATACAAAGAACTGGCCTCTAAAAATAATTTAAGTGAAAATTTTATAATTGATTCTAATGCGTCGGATGATGATTTGGCGGCCTGGTATCAAAAAGCTCGCGTTTCAGTCTTAGCTTCAACCGATAAGAGCGAAGCATTCGGATTAGTCTTGCTTGAAGCGCTCGCATCGGCGACGCCGGTAATCGCTTCAAATTTGCCCGGCGTCCGCAACGTTTTTCACAATAAGGAACATGGCTTTTTAATTAAAGCCGATGATGTTGAACAGTTGGCCGAAAAGATAGCTTTCATGATTGACAATCCCGAGGAAGCACAAAAAATGGGGGAGGCGGGGCGACGCTGGATCGATGAACGCTATAGTTGGGATAAGGTCGGTGAGCGACTTGAGGCTGCTTATTTGAGAATTTTATATACGCCTAAGAAACAATAATGAAGATTTGTTTTATAAATAATGTCTATAACCCCGATGAAGTTCGCGGCGGCGCCGAACGCAGTATTAGGGATCTGACGGATTATCTTACAAAACGCGGGCACTCAATAACAATTATTGAACGAACACTTGCCTATAAGCGCTTGGCGGCCTTGCCGAAGTGGCGACGTCTTCTGCATCATGTCTTTAGTATTGTTAATATCAGTAGTTATATACGATTGAAGGAGGAGATTAAGGCTGGAAATTTTGATCTTGTCTGGGCGCATAATTTAACCGGTTTTGGATTATTAGCGCTGCGTGCTCTTGGTACTAAAGGCGTTGTTCATACCTTCCATGACATTCAATACTTGCACCCTTCGGGATTGTTAATGTACGGACAAGAAAAAAAACTTGAGTCTTTTACCGCTCAAGTGTATCGAATGATAGTTCGACAATTATTTTCACCGCAGGCTTTGATCATTTTCCCATCGCAGTGGCTGGCTTCGCTCTATATAAGTTTTGGTTTTGCCGAAGGCAATAACTATCTAGTTGTACATAATCCGGTCGAAGCGACTGAGCCCTTAGAAAAAAAGTTAAATGAAATATTCACCTTTTTGTATCTGGGTCAGATTGAAGAGCATAAGGGCGTGCCGCTGTTAGTGCGTACATTTTCTCAGTTTCAGGATCTGCCAGCCCGACTTATTATTGCAGGTTCGGGAACTATTGCGGAAAAATTAGCGCGTAAGAATAGCGATAAGCGTATTTTCTTTACCGGGTCCTACGAGAATCCTTATCAACAACTAGCTCAGGCTGATTGCCTTGTTATTCCTTCTACCTGTTATGAAAATCTTCCGACGGTTGGGATCGAAGCTGCCTTAGCGAAGGTACCGGTGATCGGCAGTAATACAGGCGGCACTAGAGAGTTGATTAACGAAGAGTCGCTTTTATTTGAACCAAATTCCGAACAGCTCGGAGAAAAACTGAAATGGGCCTGTTTGCATCAGTCAGAATTGATACAAATATCAGAAGAAGGAAGAGCTCGTTTGCGCGTATTAGGTAACGAAGAATATCTGACAAAAATTGGAACGGCGCTGGGAGTTACTTTTTAGAGAATGTGAAAACCATTAGTTGGCCATCGCCAATGTTTTCGGATGAGTCCGCTATCGTCGCTATTTGAGCGACGAGTTTGTTATATTGCCACCAATAAGAGTTTAGAACTAGATACGCTCTATCAACGCCGGCTAAATCCATTGCGGCGTTGATTTGTTGTAAATCGGGTTTTTCAACCATCGCTAAATAGTGTTGATACATCGGCGATCCGGTTGGAATCGGGTAATAGAAAATTGAATTCTTATAATAGGTTTTAAAGCCATGCTCGCGTAAGGCCGCGGCGCTGACCTGCTGATTTGCTAAGACGATGTAAGGTTTGTTGTTCGCGTCCGCTTCAATCCAGCGTACAGCTAAGATATCGGCCTTCGAAGTTGCGTAACTGTGGCTATTATAATAAGCGTCATAGCGCGGGTAGGAAAGATAGAGAGTTGCGGTTGAAGCGGCGACGATGAGCGAGAGCCATAGTGCAAAAGTTGTTTTTGAAACTGACTCAAGGCGAGCCGCCAATGATCGCAGGGCGACAACCATCAACGGCAGAGCGACAATCAAAGCGGTAATCATTATACGTTCCGGATAATCCGAACGCTCGTATTCGATTAAATAATGAAAGTTTACGGTTGTTGCGATCAGGGCTGAAACAAATAAGGCGAGCGCCGGCCAGGCAAAGCGACCGACTAATTCAGAATTATGCTTTTTAAAAGCAATAAATCCGCCGATGATGCTTAGGGCCACTAATATAAAACCCCAAAGACCATGGAACAAATAGATAAAGTTAAGCCACCAACTTGATTGGTTAGGATTAGTAGGCAGATAATTCAGCAAAAAATTAAAATTCGGCCAGTCTAATGTTATATCGCCCTTGCCTAATACATTAAAGACAAATAAGGCGAGCGGTAAGGCGATAGCGAGCAAGGCGATTAGAATCGGATACAGTTTTTGTTTGAACTTTGTTGCATTGATATAATCGCCCGCGACAATTGCCAAGGCCGGAATGCCGGCAATCGGTTGGGTAACGAGCGCCGCCAAAGCCGCCAGTAGTGTAATTCGTTTTTCTTGAGCCGTTGGAATTGCTGAAGGAAGGAAGAGAACAATTAATAAAAACAGATAGGCTAGATTTTGCGGAGTAGTTACGATGAATATCATAGCCGGTAAAATCAAAAGTGCGACAGCGGCGAGCGCCCAATTTTTTTCCTTGGCGTGATGAGATTTGAGCCAGCGGAAAAGTAAGAGTGGCAGAAGAATAGCGGCGTAGATAGGAACCAGCGCTTTGGCGATAAGGGCGGTGTCAATTCCGCTTACGGCGTTAGTGATAATTACAATGCTATACTGTCCGAGATAGTAAGGTGTTAATGGTATAATTTGACCTAGCTTTTGGATTGCTTGAACGGCAGCTTCGTGAATGAAGGGATCAAAGCCGTAGCCAATTACGTAAACGATCAGCGCGGTTCCAAAGAGTAAGAAGCAATGTAATATAAGTGCCGGTGCAATTAAGCGCGATGAGCGACGCCCGAGTAAAAATATGCAGGCAGTACCGAAAGCGTAAGCGGCGAAATAGAATGATGAGACGACTTGCCAAGGACTGACGATCGAACGATATGAACGTCCGCTGTATAGAAAATAGAAGGCAAGCAGCCAGGCCGCAAGATACAAAGCAAAAAGAAGCCATTCTTTCTTGTCGATATCTTTAATTGAGCGAACTTCATTGTCGGTTGAGGCCTGATTATTTTTAAAAATAAAGCAAACTACAAGCACGCTTAAAAGCAGGGCGCTAAAAGCGCCGCTTTTATTTAAACCATAGCTGAAATATACTAAACTGCCGCAAAGGGCCAAGGCGGCCGGAACAGTGCTTAGTAAGACGAAAAATGAATGGCGGAGCGTATGTATAGTAAGAGACATAGGTTCATAATAGCAGATTATTGACTTTTTCAAAATAATATTGTATAAAGCAGGAAACAGATAATAACGCAGTTCTTAAAAAAGGAGCATAACGTGAATAGAATAGATTTCAACAAGGTTTTTATTATATCAGTAAACTCTGAATATTTTTGCGGGAAAGTCGAACAAGCTTTAAATATGAAGCTGGGGATTGATTCCTCCCAAATTTTTACTTTTGAAGATATTTATAAAAATTCAAAGTGCATTCTTGATATTGATAAATTGGGGACCTATCTAATAATTTACGACCCTGAATTTATCAATTCTCGCGATGAGTCTGATGCGTGGCGGGAGATTGAATCAAAAATTCGTAGTTGTGCTTTTCATTTCCTTCGACCAGCACCACCGGAGGAATGGAAAGACGGCGAACCGGAGATTTATATGAGAGTGTATGTATATAACAATGATGGAACAGCAGCCAATCTGGACTTCAAAGAAGAAAAAGTTATAAATAAATATCCTGAAATTTATGAAGATCTTAAGGAGGTTGTCGCGGCGATCGATTGGAGGCGTGAAAATATGACCGACTTTTGGCCATATACCAAAAAGTATTAAAAAGTGAGAAGTTTAAAGGACTGTAAATCACAGTCCTTTTTTTATTTGAAAATTAATACTATGACTGTTAGTATTAAGCCATATGGAAGAAGTTAAGAATAGCTTTAAAACGTGGCTCGGAGTTCATTGGCAATGGCTCATTATCATCCCGTTATCAATCGGGTTTTTTCTATTTGCCTCAAGTTTTAATTATATAAGTCAGGACAAGGATTTTGTTAAATGGCTGTCGCCTGATGAAACCGCCAACTATGCGACCGCGAAACTGTATGCTCAAAGCGGTGAACTAGCATATTTTGAAAAATATAACTTGCTCGCAAAAGATATTATTCATCCGCGCAGTTACCGTTCGGATTGGGGACTCGTTAAACCTGTCAGTTTTTTAGGGATGCCGATTCTCTACGGTAAGATTGCTGCTGTTTTCGGGATTGGAATATTGCCTTATCTCACGCCTCTCTTTGGCGCTATCGGATTAGTCTTCTTTTTTCTTTTGATAAAAAAAATCTTTAGCCCTGCTAATGCGATTATTTCGACTCTGCTTGCGTCAGTTTTTCCGATTTACACATATTTCTCGGCGCGAAGCATGTTTCATAACGTTATTTTTATAGCAATGCTATTAGGCGGTTTGTATTTTGCAACCCGAATTAGCGAAAAAGAAGAGTCAGAAAGTTACCTTCGCCGTAATCGTTTCGGATTCTTGTATGCTTTGCTTTCCGGTTTATTTATCGGAGCAGCTTTAACGGCGCGTACCTCGGAATTAATCTGGGTCGGACCCCTCGTTTGTGCCTTATGGATTTTTAATAGTAAACGTATAGGTATCGTTCGTCCATTTTTCTTTTTGTATGGAGTTTTTATTTCATTCTTGCCGATATTGTATTGGAACAGTGTTTTGTACGGTTCATTTTTTTCAAGCGGCTATCCGGAGCTGAATGATTCTTTGTTCTCCTTGTCTCAAGATGGCTCTAGCTTGGTTGCAACGGCGGGAGCGGGGAAGTTGGCCGAATTAAAAACTATCGTATTGAGCATTAAAGATACAATCTTTCATTTCGGTTTTAATCTTGAGCAAAGTTATCGTTTATTCAATGCCTATGTGCGCGATATGTTCCCGTGGTTGTATTACGCGACTGCGGCGGGCGTCGCCGTTTTCCTTCTATTCTTTAAGGAATACGCAAAGCGTCGCTGGCTATTCTTCTTTGCCTGGGTTTTTGTTTCGGTTGTGCTTGTCATTTATTATGGCAGTTGGACCTTTTTTGATAATCCGGATCGTACAACAACAATCGGCAATTCCTACACCCGATATTGGTTACCCGTCTATTTTGGAGCTTTGCCCTTTGCGAGCTTAGCTTTAATCAAGCTGACTTGTTGGATTAAGTTTAAATCTGCTGTCTGGGGTATCCGTTTGGCGGCTATTGCGGTTGTAGCAACCCTGTCGGTTCAATTCGTTTGGCTTGATCCGGCAGAAGGTATTAAAGTTTCCATTGAGAAACAAGCAGCTTCACGATATGAATGGGAGCAAATTTTAGAATTGACGGAAGCTGATGCGGTTATTATTACGCGCTATCATGATAAATTATTCTTTCCCGAACGCGACGTCGTTATTGGTTTGTTCGATGATAAGAATATGATTGCTGAATACGCGAACATCGCCGCGCGAGTGCCGACCTACTATTATAATTTTTCCTACCAAGAAAAAGATTTAGAATATCTTAACAATGGTCCGCTTAAAGAAGCCGGAATCGAACTTAAGCTGATTAAAGAAATTACCGACCGTTTTAATCTCTATTCTCTTAAACCTGCGGAAAGGGCTCGAAAATGATATAATGTTTTCATGAATACTAAGCGCCGCCGCATTGGAATTGACGCCCGTTTTTACGGTCCCTTGGGAAAGGGGCTGGGTCGTTATACTCAAGAAATTGTTGATAATGTTTTAAAAATTGATCGCAACAATGAGTATGTTATTTTTTTGAGCAAAGATAACTTTGACGAATTGCAAAGCGATCATCCGCATTTGAAAAAAGTGTTGGCTGATGTTCGTTGGTATACGGCGGCTGAACAATTTCTAATGCCATGGCTTATCTATAAGGAGAAGCTTGATTTGATTCATTTTCCTCATTTTAATGTTCCTATTTTTTGCCCAGTCAAATTCATTGTTACTGTTCATGATTTGATTTTGACAAAATTTCCGACTATGCGAGCGACAACGCTCGGCCCCTTAAAGTATGTTATAAAAAATGCACTGTATCGAGTCGTTATTAGACATGCGGTTAAGGCTTCAGAAAAAGTTATCGCCATTTCAAATTTCACTAAACAGGACATAATAAAACATTTTGGAATTGCTTCTGACAAAGTTGCAATGACCTATGAAGGAACGACCGATTTATCAAGCGGCAGCGATTCGCGCTTTACTTCCAAACTGGATCAGAGCGAAGTTCTGTCCGGATATTGTATTTTAGAACCTTACATTTTATATGTCGGTAACGCCTATCCGCATAAAAATCTGGAATTTTTAATTACGGTTTTCAGTGAAGTAAAAAAAGAAATCAGCGATTTAAAGTTGGTATTAGTCGGGAAGAAAGACTATTTTTATTCACGCTTAAAAGACTTTGCGCTCACATTTAAAGACGAATCGGTGATTTTTCCCGGCTATGTTCCGGATCGTGAACTAGAAGTTTTATTTTCTCACGCCGTTGCGTATATCTTTCCTTCAAAATACGAAGGTTTCGGCTTGCCGCCCTTAGAGGCGATGTCGCGCGGTTGTCCGGTGATCAGCTCGGATGCGACGTGCTTACCGGAAGTGTTGGGGGACGCCGCACTCTATTTTAATCCCGATGATGCTAGTGCCTTAGCAAAGCAGATTAAAAGATTATTAGGTGATCAGGATTTGCGTAAGGCTTTAATTTCAAAAGGCTACGCTCAATCAAAGCTTTATGATTGGTATCGCTGCGCGGAGCAAACCCATGAATTATATGAACAGAGCCTCTCATAATAACGAAAGGATTAACCCGGACTCAATTATCGACTTGCGTCCTAAGCCGACTCGGCCGAAAAAGCTTTGGCGTGATTTATTGGTAATTCGCTTAATTATTTTTATCGGCAGGTTTATATACAGTCTGCGTACATTATTCAAGGCTCCGAAGCGTCTCAAAAAAGAAATAAAAGAGGAGGTTAAAGAATTCGAAGTAGTTTCCGGAAAAAAACATACGCCAGTTTTTAAATTAGTGAACTTTTTATTAGTCATGAGTTTATTCGCTCTGCCGTTTTTAGCGTATTCGGGTTGGCAGGCACTGGCGCCGATTCGTCAATCTGTCACCGAATCAACCTCTAATGCCTTTGCTGGGATTTTTTCCGGTAAAGATTTAATTGAGCAGGAAGATTATAGCGGCGCTGAAGCGGCTTTTGAAAAAGCGAGTAATGATTTTCTTAAGGCGCAAAACGATCTCGCCTCGATCAATCGCAACTTACTCGATCTTGCTGGAATTATTCCGGATGATAATGCCAAGCTGGCTTCCGAGTCACGACATATCCTTGCCGCCGGTAAGCTTTCCGCCCGGCTCGGCGCCGAACTGAGCGCGGCGATAACGCCCTCTGCCAATCAAAATATTATTTCTTTCTTAGATCGTTTCGCCGCGCACGCGATTCCCGCCAGTGAAGAAGCTCGAGCTTTGGTTATTGAGTTAAAGAAAATCAACGAAAATAATTTGCCCGAGAATTACCGCGCTCAGTTCAAGGAGCTCCGCTCCCAAGCAGAACTGCTGGCGCCGAGCCTTGAAGAATCCTTAGATTTAAGTAAACGCGCCTCGGTTTTTCTTGGTAAGCAACATGATAAACGTTATTTGCTCGTCTTTCAGAATAATGCCGAACGTCGAGGTTCCGGAGGCTTTGTAGGAAGTTTTGCTACGGTTGATGTTAGCAAGGGAGAGATAAAAGAATTGAATGTTCCTAAGGGCGGCAGTTACGATACCGAGGCCGGCTTATATCGTCGAGTTGTTGCGCCTGAGCCTCTGTGGTTGGTTAATCCATTGTGGCATTTTTGGGATGCGAATTGGTGGCCGGATTGGCCGACGACGGCTCGCAACCTTCAGTGGTTTTATGAAAAGAGTGACGGACCGACTGTTGACGGTGTGATTAGTTTTACTCCTACAGTCATCGAGCGTTTATTGGAGATCCATGGTCCGGTTGATATGACAAAGGATTATGGTGTCATTATAAACTCTGAAAATTTTTGGGAAGTTACGCAAACCTTTTCCGAGCAGAAGCCCGATGTAACCAAAGAACCGAAAAAAATTATCGGTGATTTGATGACAACCTTAATGGAAGATATCCCTAAAGATATGTCGGCGGAAAAGGCCTTCGCTTTGATTGGAATTTTTGAAGAGAGTTTGCGCGAGAAACATATTCTTATGTATTTTAATGATCCGCTGCTTCAGGCTTCAGTGAAGGGTTTTGGCTGGGACGGTTCAATTAAAAAAAACGACAAAGATTATTTAATGGTCGTTTCGAGTAATATCGGAGGACAGAAAAGCGATCGCTATATAGAAGAAGTAATTGATCATAAGGCGGAGGTTTTGCCCGACGGCTCGATTACTGTTACACTAACGATACAACGCAAGCATACCGCTCCGAAAAACCAGCAATTCGTTGGCTTTAGAAATGTAAATTGGTTGCGTGTCTACGTTCCTCAAAATAGCAGCTTGTTATCAGCCTCCGGTTTTCGCACTCCTGATCAAGCCTATTTCGAATCGCCCGATCCGAACTGGGAACTCTCGCCGCAGTTAGCCAATGAGCGAGAGGCAATCAGCGATCCGGCCAGCGGAACAAAGATCTATACTGAGAATGGTAAAACCGTCTTCGCTAATTGGTCGATGGTTGATCCGGGTGAAACTGCCGTTATTGAATTGCGTTATCGTTTGCCCTTTAAGATTGGTGAGAAAGAAAGTCCGGTCGGCGTTTTGGAGAAGATTAAGTCATACTTTAATGTAGAGAAGAGCGAGCAGTACAGCTTGCTCATACAAAAACAGCCGGGTGCGCTCAATACTTCCATATTCTCGCGATTAACAATCAATGGAGGTTGGAAAACGATGTGGAATTATCCGAATGATTTGGAACTAAGTGAAAGCGGTTGGACCTACAGCGGTCCGCTCGATACCGATACTTTTTTGAAAGTTTTATATCAAAAATAAATATGTCAAAGAAAAAAAATTTCGATCAATATATTAATAACGAGATGGATAAAAAAGACATCGATCGCAGCTTGTCGGAAATTTATCAAGATGACGGAGGCAAGCGGATCAATGTCAAAGAAGTCGATATAAAACCGAAACGCAGTTTGTTTACGCGAATCGGAATGATACTCTTGTATATTTTGATTACGGCGGGCGTCGCCGCGGGAGCTTATTACTGGGTTATTAGCCGTGATTCAAATTCAAGTTCGGTTGATTTGACTATTTCCGCGCCGGACGAGCTTGTTGCTAATGAAAGCTTTGAATATACGATTGAATATAAGAATCAAGAGAATGCCTCGTTGACGAATTTAGAGTTGACTGCGGTATACCCGGATAATTTTATTTTTGAATCAAGCACGCCCGCAACCTCAAACAACAATAATAATTGGAACCTGCCTGATGTGCGACAGTTTGGTAGCGGAAAAGTAACTGTCCGCGGACGCTTAATCGCGCAAGTCGGCTCCCCGAATATTATATTTGCCGATTTAAATTATCGACCTTCAAATATTACCAGTGAGTTTAAGAAGTCGGCTAGCCTTGAGTCAGTTATAATTTCTTCGGGTCTTGAGCTGAATACTCTTGCTCCGACAAGTATTTTAGTAGGGCAGGATTCAGAGCTGGTCCTTACTTATAAACCACAGGAAAAAACATTTATCGACGCTTTTACTGTTCGATTCGGAGAACTTGAAAATCTCGAATTTCCTAAGAATGATTACGGCGACGATGTCTCAATGTCCGATCCCGGCGTTTTTACGATATCTAAACTCGGAAGTGAAGAGAAGGAGCTGCGTTTAAAATTCAAGTTTAAGGATAAAAAGAATGATAAAGAGGATTTGAAAGTATATTTTGAATATCATCCTGCCGAAGCGGCGAAAAACTATGTGTTTGAAGAAAAAACATTTTCGATTGAAGTCGTTAAGAACTCGCTGAACTTAACTATGGTTGCGAACGGACAAGCTTCGGACCAAGGAATCGATTTTGGGCAAACGGTTAATTATTCAATTTCCTATGTTAATAAAGGTGAGCAGGCAATGACCGATGTAATTATTATGGCTGTGCTGGACGGTGAGGCGCTTGATTGGCGAAAGTTGGTTGATAAGAATAACGGAACCTTAACCGGACGTACGATTGTTTGGACAAAAAGCGAAATTCCCGGACTCGAATCATTATCAAAGGACCAGGAGGGGACGATTGATTTTTCCGTGCCGGTCAGAAGCGTCAATGAAGCGAGCCTAATTCGAAATTTTGAAATTAAGAGTTATGCGCAATTTGCCACCGGTGGAAAGTCGGAAGATCTTTCAACTGATAATGAAAATAACCGATCGAATCAAATCACTATAAAAATAAATAGTGATGTTTCCCTTGACGAATCAGTTAGATATTTTGATGAGGATAATATTGCGGTTGGCACGGGACCCTTACCGCCGCAAGCCGGACAAATTACAACTTTCAAAGTATATTGGAAAATTGAGAATTCATTGCATGAGCTTGCTGCGCTTAAGGTAGTAACAAAGTTACCGGATTATATTAGCTGGGATTCTAAAGAGCAAACCGATACCGGAACCTTGACCTATAACGAAGCCACTAATGAAGTAAGCTGGATAATCGGAAGAATGCCATTATCGGCTAGAGCTGTTGAAGCGGAATTTAGTATTGCGCTTAAACCGAAAACTACCGATCGGAATAAGTTACTGATTTTGGTTTCGGGAACGAATTTGTCCGGTGCGGATAATCAAACAACCTATAATGTTTCGCAAACTCTAAAAGCACAAACAACAAAACTAGAAAAAGATGATATCGCCGATACAAATGGTATTGTGCAATAATTAAATGTTTAAATTAATAAAATCCAGTAAAAAATCTAAAGCGCGTCGCGGCCGACTTAAAACTGGCCACGGCGTTTTAGAAACACCGTTCTTTATGCCTGTTGCAACGCAGGCGACTATTAAGTTCGCCTCAGCCGAAGATATTCGAGCGCTCGGTTCGCCGATTTTGCTTTCTAATACCTATCATCTAATGCTCCGACCGGGAGAAAAGTTTATAAAGAAGTGGGGCGGACTGCATAAGTTTATGAATTGGAATGGTGCGATCCTAACCGACTCCGGCGGCTTTCAAGTTTTTTCTCTGGCAGCATCTAAAACTAAAACCGGCAAAAGTCTCGTGCAATTATCGCCCAAAGGTGTTGGATTTTCTTCTTATGTTGATGGCTCAAAACATTATTTGACGCCGGAGCGTTCTTTGCAGATTCAGGCCGATCTCGGCGTCGATATCGCTGTCGTGCTTGATGAGTGCGTTGCTTTGCCCGCCAAACGCAAATATTTAGAAGCATCAGTTGATATGACGACCGCCTGGGCAAAGCGAACAAAATTATATTCAAAGAAATTAAAAGGCAAGAAGCCGCTTATATTTGCCGTAGTGCAAGGGGGAACAGAGAAGGACTTGCGCCTTAAGAGCGCATCTGAGCTATCTGCCTTGAATTTCGATGGCTATAATATCGGGGGACTCGCCGTCGGAGAAACTGATAAAGAAATGTATAGCGTTCTTGATTATACGGCGGAAGCTCTTCCGAAAAATAAACCGCGTTATTTAATGGGCGTTGGTTATCCGGAAAATATTATTGAAGCGGTTAAGCGGGGAGTCGATATGTTTGATTGCGTAATTCCGACGCGAGAAGGGCGACACGGTCGTTTATTTTCTTGGAAGCCAACAACTTCATCTCAAATAAAAAAAATATTGCAATCAAAAACAAAGGCGACAAAAAGTTTTTATGAAACTGTAACAATTACGAACGCAAAGTTTGCTAATGATAAAAGACCGATTTCTAAGAATTCAAAGATTCCGGAGTTGCGCAATCTTTCCCGCGCCTATCTTAATTATCTCTATAAAATAAACGAACCGCTTGGTAAACGGCTCGCAACTCTTAATAACCTTGAATTTTATTTGCGCTTGATGGAGGAGATTAGAAAAAATATTTAAAAGGTGTATTATTAAGCTATATGCATTTTCGTCTTATTAAATTGATTCTGTTTCTGCTGGTCCTTGGATCGGTCGGAGTTGGAGTTTCGACCTATGTTTTTAAACAGAAGGCCTCCGTTACTGATCTAAAAGGCCTGTTTGCTAGCGGCTATGAATGGATTAAAACAGCGATTAAGGATGATGGAGAATTTCAGTACGGTGAATTTATTAAGGTAACTCGTGTTATTGACGGTGATACCGTTTTGCTTGATAACGGGGAGAAGCTGCGTTATATCGGTATAAACGCCCCTGAGCTCGGTAAGACGGAAACTACCGAGTGTTTTGCGCTTGAAGCGACCACCGAGAATCAACGACTGGTTGAAGGTCAAAGTATTAGAATCGAAAAAGATGTTTCGGAACGTGATATGTATGGCCGCTTGCTCGGATACGTCTATCTTAAAGACGGAACTTTTGTAAATCTTGAACTGGTTGAAAACGGTTTTGCGAGCGCCGCAACCTATCCACCCGATGTTGCCAAGTCGGTATTATTCTCCGAACTTGAAAAAGAAGCGCGCTTAACTAAACGAGGACTTTGGGGAATCTGTAAATAGACAAAATTAAAACTACGTAACTTAGTAAGTCGCGCAGTTTTTTATTCAAGCAATTCTTTTGGAAATCCATCTTGGACTAATTTTCCGTATTTCGTTATGAAATACAGCATTCGAATATTTCCGTAATCATTCATCTTAACTTTTCCTTTATCAACCGAATAATTTTCGAAGTTACTTATTGTATGAATGCTGCCCGAGTATATTCCCAATTGTCTTTCCTTTAGAATATCTCGTAACGTGGCTTGCATTTTATCCTCGAGTTTATTTGAAATTATTCGTTTAAAAGGTTGAATATTAAGCAGTCCGAAAAATGAGAACCATGTCGGTACACAAAATGAATGTTTTGTTCGTTTATAAAATATTCGCTCCTGTCTGTTGGCAATTACTCCTTCTAACAAAAGACCATATGGTTCGAAAAACAAACTGCAAAATCCATATTTTTTTATTATGAATTTAGTTGTGAAGTTTTTTTTGTGATGTCTGAATTTGACCAAACTTTCTTGGATGCAAAATCTAGGGAATTTTATTACGAAAGAATTGGCTACAATAAAGACAATTCTTGTACTTCCGTATTTGATATGAATCATTTTTAATGAGCCTCCTTTCTGCCCGAAGATTATAGCCGTTATGAATTTTTGTCAATAAATAAAAAATCCCCGTGCAGCTGTCCTTGCACGGGGTTGTGGTTGTTAAATTAAGAAGTCATTGCTTTCGGCCATTCCGAATAACAAAGTAGGGATTGTACCCCTAGCGGAAATCTTAATTTAATCGAAATCTTTATAGTGGATTATCTTCCAGTTCTTTTGCCATATGCTTTTTAGTTTTTTCAATGCTTTCTAGCTTTGAATTAACATTAATAGGCATAAGCGAAGCTGGCTTGAAAATATCAACATGATTATTAATACCGTGTTCAGGTTTATTATCGCTGAACACATCAACTTGATTTAATGGCATTTATATTTATATTTATTTGAAAGTACTATATAAACAGGTGACGCTTAAGACTTTGCCTAAGCGTTCACCCGGAGCTCCTTCACCCGAACGGGAGATGAGCAGATAATGTCTTTTGATCCGACGGCTTTTACTGTCCCCGCTGACTTAAGCTTCAAGATCAAAAAGAACTGGCTTGATAATATGGTAAAAACAAGATAAAGTCAAGATATGAATTCAAAAGACATACGTTCTAAATATATTGAGTTTTTTAAAGCGCGGGAACATGCCCTTATTCCGAGCGCTTCTTTGCTGCCGGAAAATGACTCAACCCTGCTCTTTGTTAACTCCGGAATGTTTCCCTTAGTGCCGTATTTACTAGGCGCTAAACATCCGGCTGGCAATAAACTGGTTAATAGCCAGAAATCATTTAGAACCGAGGATATTGATGAAGTTGGGGACAATCGTCACAACACTTTCTTTGAAATGCTTGGTAATTGGTCGCTCGGTAGTGGCCTTGCCATGCCGACCGAGGCAGGCTACTGGAAATCAGAGCAATTGAATTGGTGGTATGAGTTTTTAGTAGAAGAATCAAAGCTTGATCCGAATCGTTTATATCAAACGGTTTACAGCGGCTCCGAAGACGGACAAATTCCGATGGATACGGAATCAATTGAAATAGTAAAACAGATTTTTAACAAGTACGGCGTCGATGACAATGACCGAGTCTTCGAGTATCGCGAGAAAAATTGGTGGCAGCGTGGCGACGCAGTCGGTGAGCTCGGCGGTCCGGACTCGGAAACTTTTTACGACACTGGCAAGGCTCATGATCCGAAGTTTGGCGAGAAATGCCATGTTAACTGCGATTGCGGAAAATATATTGAAATCGGTAATTCGGTCTTCATGCAATATCAAAAAACGGAAGATGGTTGGAAAGAATTGGCGAGCAAGAACGTCGACTTCGGCGGGGGACTCGAACGCTTATCAATGGCATTGCAAGGCAAGGGCAATGTTTTCCAAACCGATTTATTCAATGATGCCATTATCAAGCTTGAAGACATGTCGGGTAAAAAGTATGAAGACGATAATCGATCCTTTGAAATTATTGCTGATCATCTTAAGGCCGCGACCTTTATTATGGGCGACGAAAGGGGAGTCGGTCCGTCAAATACCGATCAAGGCTATATTGTCCGCCGTTTAATTCGTCGGGCGATTCGTTTCGGCCGACAACTTGGAATTACCGACAAACAATGGACCAAAGGAATTTCAGAAATTTATATCAATCAATACAAGGATATTTATCCGGAATTAGAAAAAAATAAATCATTTATTATTTCAGAATTAGATAAAGAAGAATCTAAGTTCGAAGCTACTCTTGAAAAAGGTGAGAAAGAATTTGAAAAAATTTCCGGAAACGTTAATGGTATGCAAGCCTTTGATTTATATCAGAGCTACGGTTTTCCGATTGAAATGACAATTGAGCTAGCTAAAGAAAAAGGCATGGAGGTTGATGAGATCGGATTTAATGAAGAATTAAAAAAACACCAAGATCTTTCTCGAACTGCTTCGGCTGGAAAGTTCAAGGGGGGATTGGCGGATCATAGTGTTGAAACTACTCGATTGCATACGGCTTCGCACCTTTTGCTTGCTGCTTTGCGTAAGGTTTTAGGAGACCACGTTTCCCAACGCGGCAGTAATATTACGGCTGAACGTCTGCGTTTTGATTTTCCGCATCCTGATAAAATGACGCCGGAGCAGATTACTGAAGTTGAAAAGCTTGTTAATGGAGCAATTGAAGCGAAGTTGCCGGTTCATTTTGAGGAAATGCCGATTGAGCAGGCGCGCGAGATCGGAGCGACGGGCGTCTTTGATTCTAAATATGGCGAACGAGTTAAGGTCTATTTTATGGGCGATGGAGCGAATTGCTTTAGTAAAGAAATCTGTGGCGGCCCCCATGTTGAAAACACAGCGGAATTAGGACATTTTAGAATCGCCAAAGAAGAAAGCTCATCGTCGGGTATTAGACGTATTAAGGCAGTCTTGGAATAATTGCTAATATTAGCTATTTTACAGTCTGCTATAGTAGCAAGACTAAATGCTTGACACTAAATTGATTTGCCTCTATAATAGTTTTACACGTAAAAAATATTGAAAATCATACATTTTTATCTTTTCATCAATATTTTGTAAAGGATTTGATTTTGGTAAATTAGTTTTTACCAAAATTTTTATTGTTTTTTTGAATGACTGAAAACATATCAAAAGACTTCATTGAAATGGAGGGCGAGGTATTAGAGTTATTACCCGCCGCCAGCTTCAAGGTCAAACTAGAAAACGGCCACGAGATTATGGCCCATCTTTCCGGAAAAATGCGGATGTTTAAGATTCGTATTGCACCGGGCGACCGCGTTAAGGTCGAGATGAGTCCCTATGATTTAACTAAGGGCCGTATAACCTACCGACTGTAATCACATGAAAGTAAGAGCTTCCGTAAAAAAGATCTGCAAAGACTGCAAAACAATTCGTCGTAATGGACGAGTTATGGTTTTGTGCAAAACCCCTAAACATAAACAGCGTCAGGGTTAATTTTTATATTTATGGCCGTACGTATTGCCGGAGTTACGATTCCGAATGAAAAACGAGTTGAGATCGCATTGACCTATGTTTATGGCGTTGGACGCCCGATGTCAAAGAAAATTTTAGAAACCGCCAAGGTCAATCCGGATACTCGCGTTAAAGACCTTAAGGACGATGAAATTAATCGTTTGCGCGCTTTGCTTGAAAAAGACATGAAGGTTGAAGGTGATTTGCGACGTGAAGTCGGCGCTAACATTAAGCGCTTGAAAGATATCGGCGCCTACCGCGGAACCCGTCATGCCAAGCGTTTACCGGCTCGTGGACAAAGAACCAAGACTAACAGCCGCAGCATTCGCGGAAACGTTCGTAACACTGCAACTTCAGGTAAGAAGATGTCAGCTCAAAAGACCTAATATATGACTGAAGAAAAGAAATCAACAGAAGAATCCGCCTCCGCTGAAGCTTCGGCGGACAAGGAAGTAATCGCTCCGGCCATGGCCGAAGAGGCTGAGGTTGCAACTGAATCTAAAAAAGATGACGATGCTGGCAAACCGGAAGAACTTCCTGAAGAATTAAAAAAGAAACTAGAAAAGCAGAAGGCTTCACGCACTCCGCTTAAGGGCAAGCGTAAAAAGAAAGGCGATAAGAAGCGCGTTAGTTCCGGAAAAGCCTTTGTGCGCTCAACATATAACAATACAGTTATTACCTTGACTGATAATGACGGTAACGTTTTGTCTTGGGCCAACGCCGGACTCGCCGGTTTCAAAGGACCGAAAAAAGCGACGCCTTATGCTGCTCAGATTATTACCCGTATTGCAGTTGATAAAGCAAAGGAAGAATATGGTTTGTCCGAAGTAAAAGTTTTCGTCAAAGGTGTTGGAACCGGTCGTGAATCGGCTGTCCGCGCTTTGAACGCCAATGGTTTAGTTATCACATATATTAAAGATATTACTCCTTTACCGCATAACGGCTGCCGCGCTCGCAAGCCGCGTCGCGTCTAACCTAAAACGATTATGTCTCCATTACCGAAAATGGGCGGAAGCGCCCGACCAAAGAAGCAAAGCACCTACGGTCTTCAGTTGCGTGAAAAGCAAAAGACCAAGGAGATGTATGGTTTGCGCGAAAAGCAGTTTAAATTGACTTTCTTGAAGGGCAAGAAAAAGGGCGGCGACGCCGGTGAAAATCTTTTGCGACTTTTAGAATTACGTCTTGATAACGTTGTCTACCGTTTCGGATTAGCGATTACCCGTGCTCAAGCTCGTCAGATGGTCAGCCACGCACATTTCACAGTAAACGGTCAGAAAGTAAATATTCCATCATATCAGGTAAAGCCAAATGATGTTGTTGCTGTTCGAAAGAATAAGAAAGATAAGAAACCATACCAGGAACTTGAAGAGCGCCTTAAAAAGGCAGTAACGCCAGGCTGGGTCAACTTTGACGCCGCTGAAATGTCTGGAAAAATTCTTCATGAACCGAAGAAAGAAGATCTCGATCAGTCGATTTCAAGCCAGATGATCGTCGAATTCTATTCTCGTTAATTTGATATTAAAGCCCTCTGGGCACTTACATTTCGATATATGCAAACAATCGCTTTGCCAAAGAAAATTTCCTTTAGTCCGTCAGACGCAGAAAACTGCGGACAGGTTAGTGTTGAGCCGTTAGCACCAGGCTACGGAACCACTCTCGGAAATGCGTTACGACGCGTCATGCTCGCTTCATTGTCGGGCACGGCTGTTATCGGTGCGAAGATCGAAGGTGCCAGCCATGAGTTTATGGCAGTTCCAAACGTCAAAGAAGATGTTTTGGAAATCATGCTTAATTTGAAAAAAGTTCGTTTTCAGCTTGATGAAGGCGTTGATGAAGCTCGCTTGACCCTTTCCGCTTTTGGTGAAAAGGAAGTTACTGCGGCTGATATCGAAAAGCAGGCCGGCGTTCAAGTTGTTAACCCGAAATTGGCAATTGCCCATATCACTGATATGAGCGGCAAATTAAATATAGAAATTTTTGTTCGCCGCGGACTTGGTTATGAAACCATTGAAACACGCGAAGAAGGTAAAAAAGAACTCGGTTACATTGAAATCGACTCGTTGTTTTCACCGGTATTGCATGTTGCCTTAAACATTGATAACGTTCGTGTTGGTAAAATGGTTAACTGGGAAAAACTCGTTCTCGATATTCAAACCGACGGAACTATTTCTTACGAAGATGCTTTCCGCAAAGCCAATGATATTTTGATTGAACAATTCTCAGCTTTGAAAGAAATTTCTTTGGCGGGACCGGAAGTTGTTGATGCCGAGCCTGTTGTTGAAGAAGCTGAAGAAACTGAAGTCGCCTCCGCAGAAGCTACGGCGGACGAAACAGAGAAACCTAAGTCCAAGAAAAAATAAATCAGTATGCGTCACCGTAACAAAGGTAAAATTTTAGATAGAAAGAAAGCTCCTCGCGAGATGATGCTCCGCAATATGGCGGCTAGTATTATTATGTACGAGAAGGTCAAGACGACCGAAGCCAAGGCTAAGACGGTTCGAAGCTTGGTTGAGCATATGATTACCGTTTCAAAATCCGGTACCTTAGCTGCGCGACGCCAATTGATCAGCACATTGCCGCAGCCTTTGGCCGTCAAGAAAGCTATGGAAGTTTTAGGAGTGCGCTATAAGGATCGCGATGGCGGCTACACCAGAATTGTTAAATTAGGCTCACGAGTCGGCGATGGTGCTTCCGTTGTCCAGATTGAACTTGTATAAACGTATGACTACTACAAAAACAACTCCATTAATGAGAAATCGTCACGCTATCGACGCTACCGGCATTGCTCTCGGACGCCTTGCGGTTCGTGTTGCTACGCTTTTGCGCGGTAAGCATAAACCGAGCTATCAGCCGAATAAGGATGAAGGCGATATCGTTGAAGTAAGCAATATTTCAAAAGTAACATTCTCAGGCAAGAAGATGGAGCAGAAAGAATATTATAGCTATTCGGGTTATCCGGGTGGTTTGAAAACAAAAAAGTTAGCTGACATTTTTAAAAATAAGCCGGACGATGTATTGCGCCGCGCTGTTCGCGAAATGCTGCCTGACACTCGTTTGCGAACCGGAATGATGAAGCGTTTGATTATCAAATAAAGACTATGACTGAAGCAAAAGCAAAAACTGTCGCTGCTAAGAAGACGGAAAAGAAAAGCGGAACCTATATTGAATGCGTTGGAAAACGTAAGACTTCATCCGCCCGCGTTCGAATGTTTAAAAACGGCACAGGTGAAATTACCGTTAACGATATGCCGATGAACAAGTATTTTGCGACCCCTTTAATGCAGATGGTTATTGTTGAACCTTTAAAGGGCGTTTCAATGGAAACTGCCTTTGATTTTACCGTTAAGGTAAACGGCGGCGGAAAACAGGGTCAGGCCGAGGCGGTTCGTCACGGTATTGCCCGTACTCTTTTGGAATTTGATAAAGACTTGCGTCCGGTTCTAAAGACACAGCATTGGTTGACTCGCGATGCCCGTCAGAAAGAACGTAAGAAGCCGGGATTGAAGCGCGCCCGCCGCGCCCCGCAATGGAGCAAGCGTTAATCATTTGATTATCTTAAAACACCTCGCAAGGGGTGTTTTATGCTACAATAGAATGATTCTATGGCGACAATTGCCAAAAACACCTCATACTTTACTCTTGCGCTGATTTTGCAAAAAATCATTTCCTTAAGTTACTTTACAATTTATGCTCGAGCCTTGGGTCCGGCCGATCTTGGACAATATTATTTTGCAATTTCGGTCACATCGATTTTTTCTATTATCATTGACTTTGGTTTAGGCAATGTTGTAACTAGAGAAGTTGCGAAGTATCCGGAAAAAGCGCGCGCGATCCTCTCGAGCGTTGTCGCTGTTAAATTGCCCTTGACTCTTATAACAATTCTCGCGGTAATGGGCTGGTCGTTGGCTTGGGATTATGACGGCGTAACCCAACAGCTTATTTACATTTCTATCGCGGCGATGGTCCTCGACAGTTTCACGGGCGTATTTTACGCGATTGCCCGCGGTTTTCATAATTTAAAATTTGAAAGCATTTCCTCGGTTATCTTCCAACTTATTGTTTTGATTCTAAGCTTGCTTGTCTTGCAACAACAGTGGCCGATTACCTGGTTAATGGCGACGCTCGTTGCCGCCAGTCTCTTTAATTTTTTCTACGCGCTGATAGTAGTTCGTTCGGTTTGGAAAATCAGCGGTTGGCCGCATTGGGACAAAGCACTTATTAAAGAATTATTCGCAGTCGCCCTGCCCTTTGGACTCTTTGTGATTGTTCAGCGTTTTTATACCTACTTTGATTCAGTATTATTGTTTAAGTTAGCGGGGGATAGAGCGGTCGGATTATATCAAATTCCCTTTAAAATAATTATTGCTTTGCAATTTTTGCCAATGGCTTTTGTAGCATCGCTTTATCCGGCCCTTAGTTCCTATTGGCATTCCAACCGTGATCGCTTGGCTTCAATATTCGAGCGAGCGATTAATTACTGTTTAATGATTGCGATTCCGGTCAGTATCGGTACGATAGTTATGGCTGAAAAAATCGTACTGCTGTTTAAAGATGAGTTTAGCGAATCGGCAGTACTCCTCAAAGTTTCAATGCTGGCGGTTCCATTTATGTTTCTTGGTTTCCCGGTTGGAGCCTTGCTTAACGCCTGTGATCGACAAAAACGAAACACAATTAATATGGGGATTACGGCCGCACTTAGTGCTTTGATAAATATTATGTTAATTCCGAGATTCGGCGTTCTAGGCGCCTGTATTACAACCTTGGTTTCAAGCGCATTAATGCTTGTTCTTGGCTGGAAGGTTATTCCGCAGATTACTAAAATTCACTGGCAACCTCTGCTCGCTTCGACTGCGCGCATTATTGTTGCGGGAGCTATGATGGGTATTTTTGCCTTCGCCCTAAAATCCGTATTTCATCCGATTGTGACGATTGCCTCGGCGGCGATTGTATATGCGCTAGCCTTGTTTGCCGTCGGTGGAATAAAGCAGGATCAAATTAAGTCTGTTATTGGATCATTTCGCGACGTATGAAAACAATTTTAGCAGCCCTAGAATTTCCTCCGGCGCTCGGCGGAGTTGAAACCTATTACGGCAATCTTGAAAAATATTGGCCCGATGAGTTGATCGTGGTTGATAATAAAAATAATCAGCTGCTTAATCCTCGTCTGCCGTTTTTAAAATGGTTGCCAGCCTTAAGAAGTTTATATAAAGCAATTCGCGGCGCTCGAGCTGATTGGGTGATCATTGGCGAGATTCTACCGCTCGGAACCGTTGCTTGGATCTTGTCACACTTAATTAATTTTAAGTATGCTGTCTTTCTGCATGGTTTGGATTTTTCACTGGCGACTCGTTCGAGTTGGAAGAAGCGTCTTTCTAAAAAGATATTAACCCGTTCGAGTAAAATCCTTTGTGTTAACAGTAAGACCGCCGAAATTGTAAAACACTTTCTTTCTGATGATAGTAAAATATATATTACGAATCCCGGCGCCGATTCTACTCCACATATGATTAGACCGGAACGGGTTGCCGGTCTGCGCGCTAACTACGGCTTAGAACAAAATTTTGTACTGCTAACAATTGCTCGACTGGTAGCGCGCAAGGGTATTGAACAGGTTTTGTCAGTTCTGCCATCGGTTATTGAAATGCATGCTAACGTTCGTTACGTCATCATCGGCCGCGGTCCCGAGGAAGCTCATCTTAAACAATTGATTAGCGATCCGAGTTTGTCGGGTAAGGTATTTTTATTAACCGACGTACCTGACGATGAAAAATGGACCTGGCTTGAAATCTGCGATGCCTTTGTTATGCCGACTCATCAGATTAAAGACGATTACGAAGGTTTCGGTATTGTCTATCTCGAAGCTAATTTAGCCGGGAAACCGGTAATCGCTGCCCAAAGCGGCGGTGTGGGCGATGCGGTAATTAACGGTATAAATGGGCTATTAATAGCAGAAAACGATTCTAGGGCCCTTTTTGAGGCTATTACGAAGGTTGTAGAGGACCCCGAGCTCACTGCTAAACTAGGAGAGCAGGGTCGTGAACGGGTCTTGAAAGATTTTACGTGGCCGGAGGTGATCAAGCGAATCCATTCCATACTTCTAAGCTAGTGAATATGATTTCAATTATTATTCCCATTCACAATCAAGCCGATAAAGTCGAAGCCTGCCTCGATAGTATTATTGCCCAAAGCGAAGAGAACTGGGAGATAATTCTGGTTGATGACGGCTCGACAGACGATATTAAAAAAGTTGTCGAAAAGTATAAAACTAAAATCGACCCGCTAAAGTTTAAATTCTTTTCCAAAACAAACGAAGGTTCAAATCCAACAAGAAATTTTGGTTTTACTCATTCAAGCGGTGAATATCTATTATTCTGTGATGCCGACGTAATAATGCAACCGCAGATGCTTGAGACCATGAAAGAAACCTTAGAACAAAATCCGCAGGTCAGTTTTGCCTTCAGTTCATTTAATTATGGACCTAAACTATTTCGTCTCTTTCCCTATGACGAAAATCGTCTTCGCTCAATGCCGTATATTCATACGACTTCCTTAATTCGACGTAATGATTTTCCCGATTTCGATCCGGCAATAAAACGATTGCAGGATTGGGATTTGTGGCTGACTATGTTAGAGGCTGGTAAGAAGGGGATTTGGATCGATGAAGTATTGTTTATGACGCAACTAGGCAACGGTCATATCAGCAACTGGTTACCGTCCTTTATATATAAACTGATGCCTTTTCTACCTTCAGTAAAAAAATATAAAACCGCGGTTCAAATTATAAAAACAAAACATCATCTTGAATAAATGTTTTTAAAAATCTCAACAATTATTGTATCGCTTTTTCTTTTGTCGCTTGTTACAATAAGACAGGCCGGTAGCGAAAAAGATTTTGCGCTGCTAACAATTAATGAAACAAAGTTGGTTGTAGAAATTGCGGATTCTGAAAGCGAACGTTATAGGGGTTTAAGTAATCGCGAGTCATTATGTAATCAATGCGGCATGTTATTTGTCTTTGAAGACAGTCAAGCAAGAACTTTTGTCATGAGAGAAATGAATTTTGCCCTAGATATGATTTGGCTGAACGATACTAAGGTTGTTGGTTTTGTAGAAAAAGTAAAACCCGAAGCCGGTCCGAATTACACAGCACACAAATCTATTGTTGCGGCTGACAGGGTATTAGAAGTTCCGGCCGGTTTTGTAGAAAGAAATAATATTTCAATTGGTGATTCATTTTCATATGCAACAAATTTTAGAAAATAAAAAATTAGTATACACAGCTTTCATCAGCCTCTTTGCGATTGAGGCTCTTTCTTTTGTATTTTTTCAAAATGCTCTAATGACATCGCTCATTGCGGCGCTCGTTTTAGCATTTGTCTTAATGCTAACTATTAAAAATCCGGCTTACGGATTTGCTATATTGCTCGCCGAGCTTATTATCGGCTCGCAGGGTTATTTATTATGGCTAGGAGAAGGGGAGAGTCGGGTTTCCTTACGTATCGCTTTGTGGGTGATTGTAATGTTGGTCTGGTTTATTAAAGAGAAAAATATTGTTTCCAAGGTAAAAGAACTGCCGTATCGCTGGCCCCTGTTGGTTCTGCTGCTTTCGATTGCTATAGCAGGACTGATTGGCTATCTTCGGGGCAATGATGTAGCTTTGATAATTGACGAAGCCAAGCGTTGGCTTTATCTTATAACTTTGATTCCTCTCGCTCTGGTATTTAAAGGAAAAGAAAACCGGAAATTATTATGGCCGGTGATCGGCGCCGCCTGTCTTTGGATTGCTTCTAAAACCTTGATTACGGTGTATCTTTTTTCTCATGGCTTTGACATTATCGAAGTATTTTATCAATGGACTCGTTATAACTTACTTGGAGAAATAACTCCGCTGACCAACGGTTTTTCGCGCGTCTTTTTACAATCTCAGATTTTCGCCATTCCGGCATTTTTTGTTTCTCTGTGGTTCTTCGTTCGTGAAAATAAAATTTACCAAGGCATTGCGGCCTCTCTTTTCCTGTCAGTTATTTTAACTAGTCTATCACGAAGCTTTTGGCTTGGAACTTTAGTTGGACTTTTTCTATTGTCCGTCATGGTACTTTATAAATTCCGTCCTAATTTTAAATCAATATTCAAATCGCTTGGCCTGAGTGCCTTAACTCTTCTGGGCGCGATTATATTATTGATTGTCGTAGTGCGTTTTCCTTTACCAACCCCAGTCAGCGATATTAGTGTTTCATTGTTTAAAGATCGGGCCACCGGTTTTGAGGCGGCGGCCGCTTCGCGCTGGGCCTTGTTGCCGGTAATGACTGATACGATAAAAGACAATCCGATTATCACTTATGGTTTGGGAAAGACATTAACCTACACAACAAGCGACCCAAGGGTTTTAGAGCATTCACCTGATGGCTTATATACAACCAATGCTTTTGAATGGGGCTGGCTTGATATTATTCTAAAACTTGGTTTGCTTGGCATCGCAGCGTATGTATGGTTCTTACTGACAATTGCTAAAAATGTTAGTCCCGTCATTAGCGCCGCCTTACTTGCCGTAGTGGTTGTTCATGTATTCACGCCGTATCTAAACCATCCCTTGGGTTTCGGATATCTGGCGCTTTTAATAATTGCCTCTAAGGGGCTTGATTAAACTTTAATTCTCGTGTATATTTGTTTTGAACATATACGTGAGTCTAAACCTTATTTACAAAACTATGGGAGAACAGCAAATTATTTCCGAAGAAGGCTTTAAGAAACTCGAAGACGAGTTGCACGAGCTTTCGACGACAAAAAGACGTGAGATTGCCGATCGCATTGAACGTGCAAAAGAGCTTGGTGACTTAAGCGAGAATGCTGAATATTCCGAAGCTAAAGAAGCCCAGGCCTTTAACGAAGGTCGCGTTGCCGAGGTAACCGCCTTATTAAAGAATTTAACGGTTGTAAAGGGACATGGTAAGGGCGAAGTTGGAATGGGTTCAAAGATTACGGTTGAAGCGAACGGAACGAAAAAAGAATTTACGATTGTTAGTTTTAACGAGGCTGATCCGATGGCGGGAAAAGTTTCTAACGAATCTCCGATGGGACATGCCTTTTTAGATAAGAAAGTAGGGGACAAAGTTTCGGTCCAAACACCAAAAGGAGAAATCCACTACAAGATTGTAAAAATTGCTTAATTGTTATAAATCATAAACCCCGTCTTTATAAAGACGGGGTTTTAGTTTCCGGCTAATTCCGGATAGCTGGAAACTGACAACACTGGGACAAGGTCGAGTAACGCTTTTGCATCTTGGAGCTCTCCCCATGTGATTAAATACTTAATTGCCGTATCCGTGTAGTCATGGAGAAACTCTTTTTCTGTTTTAGAAAAGAATAAAACAGCCGGCATATTTCTTTCAACTTCATAGCGATTAAGCTTACTTACAATCATCTTAATTGACGGATGCTCATGTCGAAAGTTTTCACCAAGTACTATCCAATCCTCTTTGATTAGATTGCAGACATATTCTTTATTTTTAAGCAATAGAATATCATCAATTAAAGCGTCTACGAAATTTTCGAGTAAAGTTTGTATGGACCATTTTTCATACTCAATGTCGTACTCCATGGCTCTTGGATTTAATTTGGAAATAACTACTTGAACCTATTAAATCATTTCCAAAGATAGTTGTCAAAACCTTTGATTTTAGCTATTATTGTAGATATGTTAGATATCAAATATATCCGAGAGAATAGAGAATTAGTGGCTCAAAACACCGCTAATCGTTTAGCTAAGGTCGATATTGACCGTCTCTTTGAGCTGGACGAGGCTCGCCGTACGATTCAGGGTGAGATTCAAGAATTGCGTTCAACTAGAAATAAAAGTTCGAAGTCAAAACCTTCCGAGGAAGAAATTGCTTCTATGCGCAAGGTTGGTGATGCGATCGCTAAACTCGAAGCTACTGAAGAGAAGATTGGCGCCGAGTTCAAGGATTTACTGATGGCAGTGCCGAATCTAACGCATCATGATGTTGTTGTCAGTGCTGATGAAAATGAAAATCCGGTTTTAGAGACAGTTGGAAAAATTCCAAAATTTAATTTTGAACCAAAAGATCATGTTCAGCTTGCCGAGAATTTGGATCTTATAGATTTAGAACGCGGCGCTAAAGTCGCTGGTGCAAAATTTTATTATTTGAAGAATGAGCTTGCTTTGCTAAGTTTAGCCTTGAACCGTTATGCGCTTGATGTGGCCCTTAAGCGAGGCTTTGTTCCGATGTTGACGCCGGATATGGCAAAGACGTCGATTGTTGAAAGTCTTGGCTTTAATCCGCGCGGAGAATCAAGTCAGATTTATCGAATTGAAGAGAGTGATTTAAATTTAATCGGAACCGCCGAAATAACCTTGGGCGGATATCATGCTGATGAAGTTCTCAATCTCGACAAGCCGTTGAAGTATGCCGGACTCTCGCACTGCTTTAGAACTGAAGCCGGAGCCTACTCTAAATTTTCAAAAGGAATTTTCCGCGTTCATCAATTTGAAAAACTTGAACTCTTTATTTTTTGCAAACCCGAGGAATCCGAGAAAATGCACTATGAATTACTCGCGCTTGAAAAAGAAATTTTTTCAAGCCTCGGCATTCCTTTTAGAGTCATTGACCATTCAACTGCCGATCTCGGAACTCCGGCCTACCGAACCTTTGATTTAGAAGCCTGGATGCCGGGAAAGCCGAACGCCGAGGGCGGACTCGGAGATTGGGCGGAAATAACCTCAACTTCGAATTGTACCGATTATCAAGCGCGAGCACTCAATATCAAATATCTTAATAGTGATAATGAGAAAAAACTCGTTCATACGCTTAATGGAACGGCCAATCCGGGACCGCGGGCATTGATAGCACTTATGGAGAATTTTCAAACAAAAGACGGTTCGATTGAAATTCCTAAAAAATTACGACCCTATCTTCCTTTTAAAAAAATCTCCTCATGACCGCGCTTCCTATCCGCCATCGTAGCTACCAAGCTCCGACTTCTCTGCGTCGGCGGGGGAATCCATACTTCAATGATCGTCGGGCCGATAGAATCAGTTCATCGCCTATAAAAAACCTCTTAGCAAAACTTCCGCCGCGTTTTTGGTTATGGTTTTTTATTTTTTTAGTACTAATCGGCGGGACGGCTTGGCTTTTATTTTTTTCTAATGTATTTATCATTAAGAATATTGAGGTAAGGGGAGCTTCGCTCATTCCGTCATCGGCGCTTGAAACAATGGCCTACGATAGACTTGAACGACGCCGGGCCTTTGTTTTCTCCGAGGAGAAATTAGCCGTCTTTCATAGTGATGGATTAAGTAAGGATATTCAAGATCGTTACCCGCTCAATAATCTGCGAATTATTAAGCGACTGCCATCAACGATTATTATCTCCTTAGAAGAAAAATCAGCGGCTGCCGTTTGGTTTGAGGGCGATGTTTATTATCAAGTAGATTCAGAAGGTTGGCTACTAGCTTTTGCAGAAGGTTCTATTGAGGGCTACCCGACGATTTTTAATATTGGATCTCCGAAAATTAATGGCAAGAGAGTTGAAGGAATGGAAAAGACCATCGCTTTTGCTCGAGACTTCATGCCTGAATTTTCTTTACGCTTTTCTTCTATTGCATTAAAGCAGCTTTCAATTGATAATGATATTAATACTATTAAGTTCGTTCCGAAGAAAGGAGCGATGATATTTTTCTCAACCGACGACTCTTTAAGGGCTCAGTTGGATCGACTTGGTATTTTATTGAACTCCGAGCTTAAAGATCGTTACGAAAAATTGCACTATATTGATTTACGTTTTAAAGATAAGATATACTATAAATAAAATAACTATATGGAAGGAGCCTTTAAGCTGTTATTCTTTTTCGGAGTTCTACTATACTCGCTCATCTCAATCGGCGTCTTTTTTGTGATTATTCGAATAATCCTACTCTTCACCTCGCCGGTATATTTCATGGGTTTTACGATATCTTGACAAATTTTAGATAATGTTATATAGTATATTCAATTAAAATAAACTAAAATAAAAGGAAAGTCATGTCTTTTTCATTAGAAACATTTTCAGAGGAACATCCAAACATGTATAAAAGCTTGGATGATAGTCTTGGAAATAATGAGCTGCTTACAAGCTCTTTCTCAATTGAATCAATAAAAAAAGAATGCGAAGGAGATGAAGATCTATTGATGTTGTATACGGAGATGATAGATCACTGCGGACGATATTTGGAAGATGTCTGCTTATTGGCAGAACTTGATATTCAAATAGAGGAAGATAATTCGCGGGAACTTCGCGTAGAACGAGCCTCAATTGATGAGGCCAGAAAGCGGCTTCATGATTCGACCATGGATAGTATTAAAATTCTTGCTCGGAACATGCAAAAAAGAAACAAAGATGTCAGCTGGGCAAAGGATTTTAATCCGAATGATCGTTCCCAGTATGCCCGATTTGCGATTACGGCCTGTTATCAGGAAATACAAAAATTTTTAAAAGAAAAGAGCAATGGAAAAAACTAACAACACTGACGCCCTGATTTTAGAATTTGTGCGAAAGATTTCTGAGGCAACACGCCTAAAAAATGACGGCAAGGAAAAGGAATCCCTCGTTGCTTCCGATGAAGCCGAGAAAATTGCCGTAAAGCTAGGAATGAACTCTGAAGCAATTTTAATAGCTGGATCCAAGCTTATCTAAACCGCTTCATTCTTAAACCCCTTCTATGTACTAGAATGGGGTTTTTTAATACTTCGGAACTATCCGATACATTTTATCGTCGTTAGTTGACGGTTTGCCGCGGCTATCGCGATTTGAGGTTGTAAAATAGATAAAGCCATCGGGTCCTTGGACAACATCCCGAATACGACCGAAGTTAACTTCGCTAACTTTCTCAACCTGAGGTTTTTGCCGTATATCGTCTTTTAAAATAACTCGATACAAACCTTTACCGACAAGTCCGCCGAAGAACAAATTACCTTTAAAGAAGGGGAGAGCATCGCCTGAATAATAGAGAAGGGAGCCCGGAGCAAGGGCGGGAGTAAATTGGATGATCGGATTTTCTAAGCCAGTCTTTGTTTTGTCATGAGAAATAATCGGCCAGCCGTAATTTTTCCCTTTCTCAATAACATTAATTTCATCGCCGCCGGCCGGTCCGTCAAAGACAGAAGGACCGTGCTCCGAAGACCATAGGACCTGATGATCGGAGTCCCACGTTAAACCCTGTGGATTTCTGTGTCCCAGAGACCAAATTGGGGAATTAGGAAAAGGGTTGTCCGAAGGAATTGATCCGTCTAGGTTCAAGCGTAAGATCTTTCCGCCCAAAGAAGAGTTATTTTGAGCAAGATTTTTATCCGTTGCGTCGCCAACGCTGATATAGAGATAAGTATCTTGAATTAATAAACGGCAACCGGCATGATACTGAGCCGCAGGCAGTTTATCAATAACAGTTGATAACTCAACACCGCTCTCTCCATTAAAGCGAATTACTTTGTCGACTAGCCCGCCCTTGTCATTTTGATACGCTAGGCAGGCGTAAACATCCTTTGTTTCGTCGTAATTAGAGGCAATAGCCATTCCCATCAAACCTTCTTCGCTGCGAGTTGAAACATCAAATGAGGCAAGCGGCTCTTTTTGCAGAACACCTTTTTCTATAACTCTGACGTCTCCGTCTCTTTCAGACAGCAATATCCGATCGGCTGAAGTAAAAACAATACTCCAGGGGACAAAGAGATTGGAGGCAAACTCTTCAATCGTATAACCGGAAGCAGGGGAAACTTCTTGCTGAACAATAATTTCATTTTCCGAAAAAACTGCAAAGTATTGTATCGCCCAGTAAATAATAAAAATAACAGCTAATCCAATACTAGCTGTTATGATTTTAATCTTTTTGCTCATTTAGTTAACAATAATCGGGACGATTAACTCGTCATCGAATTGCGGTTCGCCGGAAGGATTGTCTTTCTTAAGAACCAATGTCGCTTTGCCGGTAAATGATGCTGGAATTTTTAGAGTCGCTAGAAAGGGGACAAAGGCTTCGGTCATCCATTCTCCCTCGGCTTGTGCGACGGCAACGGCAATTTCCTTGTTATTTTCATCAAGCAAATAAACCGGGAATGAAGCTTCAAAATACCAAGGACCGCGCGCTCGGCCGGAGATTTCCGTTTCACCGGAGATCGTTTGATTCGGGCGAGGGGAGTCGATAATAATTAAATCGCTTTTCTCAAGCTCATTGCCGATATTTTCAGAAAAAAGCTGACCGCTATTAGAGCGACATTGGCGCGGATAACTTTCCATAACCGGCAGTCCGGCAGAGACACATTCTTCGAAGCTTGTGATGTGAGCTACTGGTTTTTCTTTAAATAGTGGCAAAACAAAGAAGTAAGCCAGGGCGATAAGGAGCACAATTGTGCTAAGAATTATAGATTTCTTCATATAGGAATAGTATAGCATATATGATAAAATGAACGTATATATAAAAATCTATGACAAATCAACAAAATCCTCTAGCAAGCTATTTCTTCGGCGTTCTTTTGCTTGCGGTTGTTATTATGGTCGGGCTTATTTTTTATCCTTATCTTAATGTTTTTATCGTTTGTTTGGTGTTATCGGTAATGTTCCGACCGATGTTTCTTAAACTTCGAACCGCTTTCGGCGGTCGCAGCGCCCTAGCAGCCATTATTTCAACGATTATTGCTTTCGCGGTGTTGCTCGGTCCGGTCGCCTTTATAGGAACTAAAATCTTTGCTGAAGCTAAAGACCTTTATGTTTCCTTAGCTCGAGGCGGGGATATCTTTGACAATTTCGGCATTCGTAATCTTGAAGCGCAAATTCGATCCTTTGCTCCGCATCTTAACATTGACCTGCAAACCTATGTAAGACAAGGCCTTGGTTGGATTGTACAGAATGCCGGTGCAACTATAACAACGGCGAGTAATGTTGTACTTGGTACCTTTTTAAGCGTTATTATTTTGTATTACATTTTTAAGGACGGTCACCGCTTCCGAGGAATTCTCTTGCGCTTAAGTCCTTTGCCAAATCACTACGATGAAGAAATTATCAGCCGATTAAGCCAAACGGTTAACTCAATAATCAGGGGTTCGCTCGTTGTTGCTATTATTCAAGGTGTTCTAACCGGCGTTGGTTTTGCTATTTTCGGTGTTCCTAATGCTGTGTTGTGGGGCAGTATTGCGGCCGTTGCAGCGCTTATTCCCGCTGTCGGAACTTCGCTAGTGGCAATTCCTGCAATTATCTTCCTCTTTGTGTCGGGCTCAACGCCTCAGGCCATTGGATTATTGATTTGGGCGGGAACAGCCGTTGGATTGGTTGATAATCTGCTCGGTCCTAAATTAATCGGTTCAAAGGCTCGAATTCATCCGGTGCTGATTCTTATTTCAGTATTGGGCGGTATTCAATTCTTTGGTCCAATCGGTTTCTTGGCCGGCCCTCTCGCGGTTAGTTTGCTATTGGCCTTATTCCATATTTACGGTCAATGGATGAAGCAATTTAAACAAGAACAAGTCTAACTCAGATGTCAAAAAAGATTCTACTAGCGCTATTAATTATTGGGGCCGTTGCAATAACGGTCCTGATTTTTAAAGATGATATTGTAAATGATCCGGGTATCGGAGCGATTCAACGTGACGTAACGGATATTAAGAATAAAGTTTTTACGACCGAGCCGCTTCGAATGGAGAATTCGAGTACTCGCAGTTTCTTGACCGTCGCCGGAGTGATTTTAGAAACTAACCAAGAGCGTAGGGCGGAAAATCTTAGTGAATTGAAAGAGTCAGCCGAATTGCGTAAGGCGGCTGAATTGAAAGTTGATGATATGTTTGCTCGCGGTTATTTCGCGCATGAATCTCCGACGGGCGAGGGCCCGGCAGATCTCGCCAAGCAGGCTAACTATGACTATATTATAGTTGGTGAAAATCTTGCTTTAGGGAATTTTGAGAATGACGCCGTCTTAGTCACGGGTTGGATGAATAGTCCGGGTCATCGAGAAAATATTATGCGTCCGGCGTATTCAGAAATAGGCGTCGCCGTAAAGCGAGGGATGTTTGAAGGTAAGATGACTTGGCTGGCAGTTCAAGAGTTCGGTACGCCGGCTAGCAGCTGTCCTGTGCCGGACACAAAGCTGGAAACATCGATTGATCAAGGTAAGGCTGAATTAGCTCGTCTAGAGCCAATTTTAGAGCAACGGAAGGCCGAGGTTGAGGCTTATGAACCAAAACGAGGTCCCGAATATCAGGCTAAAGTAGAGAACTATAATAACTTAATTAACCAGTATAATGCCCTCGTTAGCGATGTAAAAAAATCAGTTGAGAAATATAATGAGCAAGCCGATGCGTATAATGAGTGCCTAGCTTCGTATTCTAAATAGTTTAGAGATTATTTTAGTACGCAACTTTTCATCGCGTATAATATGAATGATGTTTGGTAAAATTGAAATAAAAATAATCAGAAGAATGATAGGTAAGAGATACTTATCAACTCCGGGAATTGTTTTTCCTAAAAAGTAACCTAGAAAACTTAAGCCAACGGTCCACAAAAATCCTCCAACGATATTATAAGCAATAAATGTTTTGTAATGCATTCTGCCAACTCCCGCCAGAATTGGAGCGAAGGTGCGTACGACCGGAATGAAGCGAGCTAAGATAATAGTCTTACCGCCATGCTTAATAAAAAACTCCTGTGCTTTAATTAGATTTTCTTTGTTGAAAAAAAATGAATCTTCTTTTTTAAAAATTTTCGGACCAAGACGATAACCAAAGGTATAGCCAACACTATCACCAACAACGGCGGCAACAAACAACAGTCCGGCTAGTACATAGATATTTAGAAAACCCTGTGAAGCTAAGAAACCAGCGGTAAAAATAAGGCTGTCACCGGGTAAGAAAAAACCGATTAATAAACCGGACTCGGCAAATATAATACCGAATAAACCAAGGTATCCGGCGGTTTTGATGAGTGGAATTAAATCAAACATAGCATTAGTATAACATAAAACGACCCATACGGGGTCGTTTTATTGAAAGGAGGAAACTAGATAGCAGCTTCGTCACCTTCTTCAGCTTCGTCGTCGCCAGCCTCATCGCCGACAACAGCTCCGCCTTCTTCCTCTTCTTCTGCGGCGTCATCGTTCGCTACGCCGTCTTCTAGAGTGATTTCGTCGGACATAATATTATCTTTATTAATAGGCCGACTAAAGCAAAGCTTTTAGCGGCGGGCCTATGGCCGTTGGTATATGTTACTATACTGAGAAATATGAGTCAAGGTTGCAAAAACACATAAAAAAGGTATGATAATGACATATACAAAAATTATGAATTCAGTAGAAGTATTTTCTAAGAAAGATGCTCCGCTCACTAAGAATGAGCTTCGTTTCCAACGTCTTGAGTGTTTAATGAAGCGACATGCCGATAACACAAATCAAGAAGTAGGTTTTGAGTTACTTGATGAGAATGGTTGCATTAACCCAGAGGCTTTTGGTGAGATGGATAAAGAAGATAAGAGTTTCGTTGAGCGGCGTGAAAACTCTTTTGCTAAAATTGACGACCCAATTGAACGTAAGAGATTTATTAATGAATATAAAATAGAAGATAAAGAAGATGTTGAAGTTTCTCAGTGGATGCTCGAGGATTGGAATAAGAAAAAAAGAAAAACAAAGTCTGGTTTGCATGAAATGCGTACAGCCAATGTGTTCGCCGAGAAACTCGGACCAAACTATATTGTTGCTCGGACCTGTGACTATGATGACTATAAAAACGGAGTGGACCTTCTTATTATCAACAAAATAAACGGGGAAGTTATTGGTACATTCGATGAAGTGCATGATCGTAAAAACGGAGACCGTACAGCCGAGAAAGAAAAGAAAATTATTAAGCAGGCTCAGCAAGGCGGCGCTAAGGTTAAATACGGTTTAGGCATAGAAAAGGGGAGAGTAGTGAGGAAGTCACTGGTGAACGTCCCTAATTTTTATCTACTCCTGACGATTGAAGAACTTGACGACGCTTTGGATTCTGAAAATAATGATAATTTGTACAATAAATTCTCTCTAGCAATTCAACAACAAGCTCAGATGCTTTTGCAGCAAGAGGGTATACCTCCGATTCTGAAAAATAAATTAGATACGGTTTCCGAATTTTTCTCAAATAAAAAAACCGACCAGTAATCTGGCCGGTTTTTTAAAATACTTATTTCAAGCAATCACGTTGCTGAGCTACTCGTTGTGCGACCGTTGGGATACAGCCGTTGTAGGTAGGCATTACGATTTCTCGATACTGATATCCGGTTTTACCAAAACGCGGATCACAGGGGGACCACTCAGTGTATTCAACGTCTTTTGTGCAATACGGACTAAACGGAGAAATATATCCGTTTGAACCACTCTCTTCATCAGCCAGAATAACTACGGCTGACAATGAAAATAAAACCGCAAACGCAACGCTCGTAAGTAGAACTTTTATCATACGATATATTTAGGAACTTAATAATTATAGTAATAGTGCCTGCTCATCTAAAATTTGTCAAAGGAAAGAGGGGATTGACTAAATTTCAATAACTACGTATAATAAGTAACATTAAACTTAAACTTACATGTACCTTTAGAAAGGAATTATTGTGTCAAAAAAAATTGATTGGCAATTTTTCATCGATCCTGTAAATGCAGCTGCAGGAAACTCTCTTCAAAAAACTGCTCAAAGTACCGTCTTATCATTTCCTTTGGAAATAGAGAAGATACATTATAACGGAAAGAAAATCCCGGCCTATAAAATTGATAACGTAGAAGATTTCAATTTATTCTACAATAGTAGGAATTTTATTCTTCAGGAGTTTCAATGCCGTTTACGCTTTTTCATGCGCGAAGGTAAAGATGGTGCAGTCCATCTTAAAAATTCGTCAGAAATGAAATCAGCGGTAAAACGCTCTATCAGCAAAGC